>CAXTVQ010000062.1:12253-32142 GCA_964247705.1 uncultured Acetobacteraceae bacterium
CCGGCTCAGGAGATGTTCGAACGGCTGAAAGCGATGGAGCACGCGTCCGCCCGGAGTCTTGCCACTGTGCACTAGCAGCAAGGCCGGACCCCACAGTGTGGTTGCCGCCGCGTCTGCCGACAAACGGTGTGCTCCTCTCTGATGGCCTGAGTCTTTTAGGCGTAGGCTGATAGGTAGTTTCCGACCCTCCGTCCGCGCATGCCATCGCCTTATGTTCGGATGGCATCATGTCCTGGCTCTTTGGCCAGTTCACTGTCTGCACGGAGGGTCGAAATGTCTCAGGATAATCAGCTCCAACAAGCAGTCCTCGCGGAGCTCGAGTGGGAGCCGAGTGTGATCGCCGGACATATCGGAGTGACCGCGAGCGCAGGGGTGGTCACGTTGACCGGCCATGTAGACACCTACGCGAGAAAGCATGCGGCCGAGACCGCCGCGGCGCGGGTAAAGGGAGTGCGGGCCGTTGCCGACGAGATCGTCGTCCGGCTGCCATTCGAGACGAAACGTACGGATGCGGAAATTGCGGCGGCGGCTATCGAACGCCTGTCCTGGAACGTCTCCGTGCCGAAGGACGCCGTCCACGTGGTGGTCGACGGGGGATGGGTCACCCTCACCGGACAGGTCGATTGGTGGTTCCAGAAGCAGGCCGCGGAACATGACATCCGGCCGCTGCACGGTGTGACGGGCGTCTCGAACCTGGCCACGATCAGGCCGCGGGTGGATTCCGCCCTGCTCGGCGACGACATCACCCATGCACTGCACCGCTCGTGGTTCTTCAATCCGGGCAACGTTCATGTCCGCGCGGATGGCGGCAAGGTGGTGCTGAGCGGGAATGTGCACTCGTTCCATGAACGGCAGGTCGCGGGAGAGACGGCGTGGTCAGCGCCGGGCGCGACCGATGTCGAAAATGATCTCGCCGTCGTCTGATCAGAGCTAAGCTTCGCAAGGGCCGGCTACCCGTTAGGGCAGCCGGCCCTTCGCTTCAGGTAGCCTCGACCGCGTGACCATTCGGAATCAGTCGCGGAGCTTGCATCGTGGTTGCCGCATTCTTGTCGGCCTTCTGCATGATGTCCATGAACGGCTTCAGGATATCGATCGGCATCGGGAAGACGATCGTCGAATTCTGCTCCGCGCCAATCTCCGTCAACGTCTGGAGGTAGCGCAACTGCATGGCAGCTGGAATGCTGCCGAGGATCTTGGCAGCGTTGACCAACGTTTGCGATGCCTGGAACTCAGCCTCGGCGTGGATGATCTTGGCCCGGCGGTCACGCTCGGCTTCCGCCTGCTTGGCGATGGCCCGCACCATGTTGTCGGTAAGTTCGACCGTCCTGATCTCGACGTTGGACACTTTGATGCCCCAGGTCTCGGTCTGGGTGTCGAGGATCGCCTGGACGTCCGAACTCAATTTCTTTCGTTCGGACAGCATCTCGTCCAGTTCATGCTGCCCTAGCACGGCGCGCAACGTGGTCTGCGCCAGCATGTTGGTGGCCGGGAGGTAATCCTGCACCTGGATGATGGCGTGCTCGGGGTTGACGACGTTGAAGTACAGCACGGCGTCCACCTTCATCGAGACGTTGTCGTGCGAGATCACGTCCTGGCTCGGGATTTCGATGACCTGAATACGAAGGTCGACGCGCACCATCTCCTGCACGAACGGGATGAGCAGCACCAGACCCGGTCCCTTCGTCCCATGGAACCGCCCGAGCGTGAACACCACGGCGCGCTCGTATTCGCGCAACACCTTCACGCTCGCTTTCACGACGACGAGGGCAATTATGGCAATGAAGGGGAGCGCGAATAAGCCGATCGGGACGGCATTCATCACGGAACTGATCATGTGCAACCTCTTTCCGGCAGGTCGTGGACCCGACAAGCCGCCAGTCTGATACGGTGTGCACGCCATATTCTGACAGGTTCGGAAACTACTTACGACGAGAGGTCGAACCGTAGGGGCTCAGGAGGCGAAGGTGCCCAGGGGCGGAGTCGAACCACCGACACTGCGATTTTCAGTCGCATGCTCTACCAGCTGAGCTACCTGGGCAACGCTGGAAGCGGCGCGTGTAGCCGAAGCGGGCGGAGGGATCAAGCGCCCTCGGCGTCTTCCTCCTCGGGGCGCGTCGGGATTCGGTATTGCCCAGTGAACCAGCGGCCGAGATCGACGTCGGCGCAGCGCGGCGAGCAGAATGGGCGGGTTTTCGGATCCGGCTTCCGGCCGCAGATCGGGCAGGTCTCAGCCACGCACGCGCTCCTCGATGATCGTGGCGCCAGGGGGCAGCGCCGGGTCGGAGCGGAGCAGAAGGGGGCGGCCGAGGCGGTTGGCAAGGGCCGGTAGTGCCACGGGGTCGGATTCCAGGGCAGACACCACGTCCGGAGCGGCGCGAAGGACTGACGGCATAGCTGGGTCCGCGCCGGCGATCTCTCGCAGGGCGGCAAGGCCGGCGGCATGGGGGCCGGCGAGCATCTCGTGCAAAGGGGGGTGGACGCGGGGCCGCTGGATTTCCATCAGGCCGCCATGGGTGACGCCGAGCAGCCGAGGGTGCGCCGGGTCGGGCGCCAGCGCGGCCCGCACTGCCTCCGCCAGGGCGGGGCGGCGGCGGAGGGACATGCCGGCGAGGTCGATCAAGATCGCGCCGGCCAAGTTCCGCAGCCGGATCTGCCGGGCCAGAGCTGGCAAGGCTGCGCGGTTGGCGGCCTCCTGCTTCGGGGCTTTCGCATCGCGCCCTGCCGTGGCGCCGGCCATGTCGACATCGATGGCGACCAGGGCGGCGGTGGGTTCGATCGTCGCCCGCAAGCCGCCCGGCAGTGTCACGACGCCGCTCGACAGGGCGGCGATAGCGGATTGCAGGCCCTCATCCCACGCCTCGGCGAGGATGGCCCGGTCGCGCAAAGCCGGGCGCATCGAGGCGAAGACGGCTGGGTCGTCAATGAACACGGGGCCGGCATGCAGGGCCGCCAGCCGCAGCACCGGGTTCAGCCCCCGGCGAAGCAGGGCAGGGGCGCCCAGTCCTGGATCGTCGCCGGAGCGTTTCAGCCTCGGTCCCTTACCCCCCTGGGCAGCGCGCATGACCTCGATGGCGACCGTGTCGCCAATGCCGAGCCCAGCCGCGCCGGCACTGTCGGGCAGAAATCCCTCGGCACCGCCAGCCAAGGCGATGAACGCGCCAGCCATCCCGGGCACGGTTGCCACGACCCGGCCTCGATGGACGTCGCCGACGCCGTCCGGACGGCCTGGGCGCCAGATGGCGTAGTCGGTCAGCACATCGTCGCTCACCGCGGCCACCCGGACCTCTCCCGGGCTGCACGCGGCATGAACGCTCACGGACGCAGCCAACCTTGGCCGCGCAGCAACTGCGCCGTCTCGAACAAAGGCAGGCCCACGACGCCGCTGTAACTGCCGGAGAGGAAGCGCACGAACGCCGCCGCATGCCCTTGGATGGCGTAACCACCGGCCTTGCCCACGCCCTCGCCGGCCAACGCATAGCCGCGGATCTGCGCGTCGGTCAGCCGCGCGAAGCCAACCACGCTGTCCACCACCCGCTCGGTCCGGCGACCATCCGGCCCGAGCAGCACGACCGCGGTCAGCACATGGTGGCGGCGGCCCGTCAGCAAACGCAGGCACCGTGCGACCTCGTCGGTGTCGGCGGCCTTGGGCAGGATGCGGCGGCCGAGTGCCACGACGGTATCGGCGGCAAGAGTGAAACCACCGGGTGCATGGGTCAGCGCCGCTTTTTCCCGCGCTAGGCGGATGGCGTACAAGCGTGGCGCTTCGTCAGGCCCGGGGGTCTCGTCGAGGTCGGCGGGGTGGACCGTGTCGGGAGTGATCCCGATTTGCGCCAGCAACGTCAGGCGGCGCGGGCTGGCCGAGGCCAGCGTCAGAGGCAGGCGATCCGTACTACTTGAAACGGAACGTAATCCGACCCTTGGACAAGTCGTAGGGAGTCATCTCCACGTTGACCCGGTCTCCGGCAAGCACGCGGATACGGTTCTTGCGCATCTTCCCCGACGTATGCGCCAGGATGCTGTGCTCGTTGTCCAACTTGACGCGAAACATAGCGTTGGGCAGCAGCTCCAATACGGTGCCGCTGAACTCGATCATATCCTCTTTAGACATGCATCATCCTGCTTGGCCCACAACCTTGTAGTTGACGACGCGGAACATGATGTTGCAGGCACGCCGGGTCAAGCGCGCGGTGATTGGCCGAGCCGCATGGCAACGCTGCGTGCGTGAGCCTGAAGCCCTTCGGCCTCGGCGAGAATCACGGCGGCAGGCCCGATCCGGCCAAGCGACTCGCGGTCTGCCGCGACCCAGGTGGTGCGCTTCAGGAAGTCGTAGACCGACAGCCCGGAGGCGAACCGGGCGGTGCGGCCGGTCGGCAGCACATGGTTCGGACCTGCCACGTAATCGCCCAGCGCCTCCGGGCAGTCGTGGCCCAGGAACGCGGCGCCGGCGTGACGGATGCGGGCGAACAGCGCGGCCGGCTCCGCCACCATCATCTGCAGATGCTCGGGCGCCAGCCGGTCGGTCAGGGACGCGCCCTCCGACCAGTCGCGGACCAGGATGATGCAGCCATGCTCCCGCCAAGACGCAGCCGCCTCCACGCGGGAGAGGCTGTGCAGCTCAGCCAACACCGCGTGCGCGACCGCATCGGCCAGCGCCGCGTCGTCGGTGATCAGGATGGCCTGCGCGCTCTCGTCGTGCTCCGCCTGGGCCAGCAGGTCCACCGCGACCCGGCGCGGTTCGGCGGTATGGTCCGCCAGGATCACGACTTCGGACGGGCCGGCGATACCGTCGATGCCGACCTGGCCGAACACCTGCCGTTTTGCCTCGGCGACATAGGCGTTTCCCGGACCGACGATGCGGTCGACCGGCGGGATCGTGGCGGTGCCGTACGCCAGGGCCGCGATCGCCTGCGCACCGCCGACGCGGTAGACCTCCATGACACCGGCGCGCCGTGCCGCCGCGAGCACCAGCGGGTTCAGCGCACCGCCGGGTGTGGGCACGCACATGGCGAGGCGGCCAACGCCGGCCACCCGCGCCGGGATGGCGTTCATCAGCACGGAGGAGGGGTAAGCGGCCTTGCCACCCGGCACATAGAGGCCAGCCGCATCCAGGGGCGTCCAGCGCATGCCCATGTGCAGGCCCGCCTCGTCCGTGGTCTCGATATCCTGCGGCAACTGGAGCCGGTGGAACGCTTCGATGCGGGTCGCCGCGACGTCAAGCGCCGCAGCCAGTTCCGGGGGTATCGCGTTCGCGGCGGCGTCGATCTCGTCGGCGCCGATCCGGATCATAGTCGGTTCCAGGTCGTAATGGTCAAACTGCCGCGTATAATCGCAGAGCGCGGCGTCACCCCCCTGGCGGACGGCGGCGATGATCGCGGCGACGGGGCCGTCGACCTTGGCCGTGGTATCGCGCGCCTGCTGCAGCAGTGTCTCGAACGCCGCTGCAAAGCCCGGTTCGGTGGTGCTGAGCCGCTTCAAGCCGCCATCGCCTCGCGAAACCGCTCGATCCAGGCGCCGACCGCTTCGGGCTGGGTTTTGAGCGCCGTGCGGTTCACCACCAGCCGGCTCGAGACGTGAGCGATCACCTCGCCCTCGCGCAGCCCGTTCGCGGCCAGGGTCGAGCCGGTCTGCACCAGGTCCACGATCAGGCGGGACAGGCCGAGACCCGGCGCGAGCTCCATGGCTCCGTTCAAGTGCACGACGTCGGCGTGGATGCCGCGCGCGGCGAAGTGCCGGCGGGCGATGTTCGGGTATTTCGTCGCGATCCGCACCCGCGACCAGCTTTCATAGTCCGCCGTGTCGATCCAGTCGGCCGGTCCGGCCACGCTGACCCGGCAGTGACCGATCGCGAGGTCCAACGGCGCGTAAAGCTCGGGGTAGTCGAATTCCATCAGCACGTCAGAGCCGCAAATGCCGATCTGGGCGCCACCGAAAGCCACGAAGGTCGCCACGTCGAACGGGCGGACGCGGACCACGTCGAGCGCCGGGTCCTCGGTCGGGAACCGCAACCGGCGCGAGTCCTCGTCCAGGTAGTCGGCCGCGGGTTGGATTCCGGCACGGGCAAGCAGCGGCGCGCACTCCTTCAGAATGCGGCCTTTCGGTAAGGCGAGCACGAGCGGGCTGGTTTGGCCGTCGTCCTGCCGGTTGGGCGCCGGCGCGGGAGCCGGGAAAAGCGCGGTCATGCGTGCCTCGGGGCGAGATTGGTGGGGCGCGTAGCACTCTTGGCGATGTGGACGCTAGGGCGCACGGCCATGGCGGACAGCGTCCGCCGCTCTATCAGCGCACGTTGCCGTAGGACGGAGCACCTAGACCCGGGCAACTGCACTGGGCGCCGACCGGCAGGGCCTGCGGCAAGGCGCAGGTATAAATACCGGCATAGCATCGCCCGCCTAACGCCACCTGTTGCGCGGCTGCGCCGTAACCCTGTTGCGGTTGGGCATAAACCGGAGGCTGGCCATAGCCCGACGCGGGCGGATAGCCAGCCACCGGCGCCGGCGCCGGCGCGCCGACGCACCCGGCGAGTGCGACCAGGCCTGCGAGCGCTGCGGCATGTGCAAGATGGCGCATGAGAACCTTGCTCCTTCGTAACACGCACACCAAAGCGCTAGCGGCCCGGAAGTTCGATCAGCGGGCCGCCAACCGGTCCAACAGGCGGGCGTGGCTACGCAGGCCGTGATGGAAGCAGCGCCACTCGAACTTCTCGTTCGGGCTGTGCACCTGGTCGTCGTTCAGCCCGAAACCCATCAGCAGGGAGTCGACGCCCAGGATCCGGCGCATGCTTTCCACCACCGGGATCGAGCCGCCGCTGCCCATCAGCACCGCGGGCCTGCCGTATTCGTCGGCCAGCGCGGCTTGGGCGGCTGCCACCCACGGGCTGTCGGTCGCGATCTCGATCCCGGGCGCGCTGCCGAACAGGGTGAACTCCACCCGGGCGTCGGCCGGGATGCGCTCGGACACGAAGCGCTTGAAGCTGTCGAAAACCGCCGCCGGGTCCTGGCCCGGGACCAGGCGGAACGAGACCTTGGCCGAGGCCTGCGCCGCGATCACGGTCTTGCTGCCGGCGCCGGTGTAGCCGCCCCAGATGCCGTTGATGTCGGCGGTCGGCCGCGCCCACATCCGCTCCAGCGGCGTCCGGCCGCGCTCGCCGACGGGCACGGACAGCCCGATGCCGCCCAGGAACTCGCCTTCCTCGAAGCCGAGCGACTGCCACTCGGCCAGGCGCTCGGGCGGCGTGTCGGCCACGCCGTCGTAGAAGCCGGGGAGCTGGATGCGGCCCTCGGCATCGTGCAGGCCGCCCAGGATGCGGGTCAGCGCGTTGATCGGGTTCAGCGCCGAACCGCCGAAGATGCCGGAATGCAGGTCCCGCTCCGCCGCGTGCAGCGTCAGCTCGACGTAGGTCATGCCGCGCAGCCGGGTGGTCACCGCCGGGGTGTCGATGTCCCACATGCCGGTGTCGCTGATGATGGCGATGTCCGCCGCCAGCGCGTCCTTGTGCTCGGCCAGGAAGGGTTCGAGGTTGAGGCTGCCGACCTCCTCCTCGCCTTCGATCAGCACCGTCACCGGGCAGGGCGGGCCGCCGGCCGTCTCGTGCCAGGCGCGCAGGGCCTCCAGCCACATCATGACCTGGCCCTTGTCGTCCACGGCGCCGCGGGCGGAGATGCGCGGCCCGTGCGGCCCCTCGGTCAGTACGGGCTCGAACGGCGGCGTGGTCCACAGCTCGAACGGCTCGGCCGGCTGCACGTCGTAATGGCCGTAATAGAGCAGGCGGGGTCCGGGCGCGGTGCCCGCCCCGTTCGTCCCAGCATGGTGGGCCAGCACGACGGGGTGCCCGGCGGTGGGCAGCACCTTCGCCTCGAACCCGATCGCGGCCAGCTCCGCACGCAGCCACTCGGCGGCGCGCCCGCAATCGGCGGCGTGGGTCGGCTGGGCACTCACGCTCGGGATACGCAGCAGCTCGAACCAGCGCGCGCGGGTGGCGTCCAGCCCGGCCTCGATCCGGTCCAGCACGGCCGGCAAGGATCCCGTCATGACTTCACTCCATAGGTGTTGAGGAACATGGTGACCGAGGCATCCACCACGCGGGTGAGCAATGCTTCGTCGACCTCGTCCAGCATGCCGAGCCGGCGCAGCATCCCGACTCGGGTCTGGCAGAGGGAAAAGAACTGCTCGGCGGCAAATACCGGGTCGGCGATGGCGAGCTTGCCGCCCGTGGATTGCCGCAACAGCCAATCGGCCATGAAGCTGGTCGCCCGCAATGGCCCGGTTTGATAGAACGCCCTGGCGAGTTCGGGAAACTTGGCCGCTTCGGCGACCGTCAGCCGGTAGATCGTCAGCCCCGTCTCGGACATCAGCATCTGCAGCATGCGCAGCCCGATCACATGCAGGCCGGCCGCCGGGTCCCCATCCGGATCGGTGATGTCGAACACACGCGTGAGATTGTCCTCGCACTCGCCGGCGACCCAGGCTGCGAACAGTCCGGCCTTGCCGTCGAAATAGTTGTAGAGCGTGCCCTTGGAGACGCCCGCGCAGCTCGCGATGCGGGACATGCTGGCGCCTTCGTAGCCGTCCTGGGAGAACACCGTGGCCGCGCCCCGGAGGATCTGGTGCTGTTTCTCGGGGGAGAGGTCGTCCGTGTCCGACATGAATCTGGCGCGTATCTCCAGGGTCCCAGCTTGACCTTCGGACTAAACCAGGGTTGTTGTCAAAGCGCTGACCGATCGGTCAGATGTCGGTACGCACCCGCTGCCCCGCTTGAGAGGCGCCCTCCGTGAAGGTCTCACCTGTCGTTTTTGCCGCCATGCTCGTCGGCGGCTGCACGCTCGGCCCGAACTTCCAGGAGCCGAGCCTGTTCGCCCCCGGCACCTGGTTCGCCAGCCGGCCGAAGCCGCCGCCGGCACCCAGCCAGGTCGTTGCCGAGCCGGTCGACCCGGCGTGGTGGCGCTCGTTCAACGACCCGATGCTGACCGAGCTGGAGGAGCAGGTCGCCCGCTCCAACCTCAACGTCCGGCTGGCCACGGTGCGCCTTGCGGAGAGCCGGCTGCAGCGCGGGGTCACCGCGGCGGACGAGTATCCCGACCTGAACGGCAACGCGTCCTACACGCGGCAGAAAATCTCCGACCGCGGCGTGATCGGGCTGATCGGCGGAGGCGGCAGCACCGGCGGGACAGGCAGCACGAGCAGCAGCGGCAGCAATCTTGGCACGTCCTCGAACGGGCTGAGCGGCACCAATGGCGGCATCCCGACCAGCGTCACCTCGGGCGGCACCGGCGGGCCCGGGGTACACGTGCCATCCTTCAACCTGTTCCAGACCGGGTTCGATTCGAGCTGGGAGGTGGATCTATGGGGCCGGGTACGGCGCGAGGTGGAGTCGGCGGACGCGAACATCGACGTCTCGGCCGAGACCCGGCGCGATATGCTGGTCACCGAGTTGTCCGAACTGGCGCGCGACTACATCACCCTGCGCGGCCAGCAACGGGATTTGCAGATCGCGCGCGACACGCTGGCCAGCGAACAGGACAGCCTGCGCATCACGCAGGAGCGGCAGAGCGGCGGGCTGACGACGGGGCTGGATGTCGCCAACGCCTCCGCCCAGGTCGGCACCACGGCGGCGCAGATCCCGCAGCTCGAGGCCCAGGCAGCGACCACGATCAACGCGATCAGCCTGCTGCTGGGCGAGACGCCGGGTGCGCTGACGGCCAAGCTGGCGGAGGCCAAGCCGGTGCCGCCGGTGCCGCCCGCCGTGCCGGTGGGCCTGCCGTCCGAGTTGGCCCGGCGTCGCCCCGACATCCGCGAGGCGGAGGCAAGGCTGCACTCGGCCACCGCCGATATCGGCCAGGCGGAGGCCGATTTCTTCCCCAAGGTGACGCTCTCGGGCAGCATCGGGGTGCAGGCTGTGCAGTTCAAGAACCTGGGCAACGTCGGCCCGTTCGGGGCATTGCAATATTCCGGCGGACCCTCGATCAGCATCCCGATCTTCGAGGGTGCGAGGCTGAAATACACGCTCGAGCTGCGCAAGGCGCAGGAGCAGGAGGCGGCGGTCTCGTATCAGCAGACGGTGCTGCAGGCGTTCCACGACGTGGACAACGCGCTCACCAACTACTCGGCCGAGCAGCTCCGCCGCGAGCAATTGGCCCGCGCGGTGGACCAGGCGCGCCGGGCGCTCTCGCTGGCGCGGCAGCAATACGTGCAGGGCCTGTCTACCTTCCTGGAGGTGCTGACGGCGCAGCGAACGGTGCTGGAGGCCGAGCAGTCCTTCGCCGACAGCACGACCACGATCTCGACGAACTTGGTGGCGCTGTACAAGGCGCTGGGCGGCGGGTGGGAGACGAATTTCCCGCGCGGTTCGCCCGCCGAGCAGGCGCCGAAGGGGGTTGGGTTCCCGGTGGGGCAGGCGGCGCCGGTGACGGGGGTAGCGGTGGCCGGGCGGTAACGCCGGCTTTCCAACCTACCCGGCCCATGGCCTACTGTCGCTCCTCTAGCAAGGAGAGGGCGCATGACGCACGAGGTCGAGTGGGCCAAGTTGACCGGACCGGACATCCGCGCGGTCGCGGGCCAGAAGGACGCGATGGCGGTGCTGCCGATCGGCTCGCTGGAGCAGCACGGGCCGCATTTACCGGTGATCACGGACACCGCCAGTGCCAGCGCGGCCGCGATCCGGGCTGCCCACTTGGTCGCGGACGAGATGCCGGTGCTGGTGCTGCCGGGGCTGTGGACGGGGATGAGCGAGCATCACCTGCCGTTCGGCGGCACGATCAGCCTCAACTACACCGAGCTTGCCGGCGTGCTGCGCGGGGTGGTGCGCTCGCTGCGGGCGATCGGGTTCGCGCGGCTGCTGATCGTCAACGGCCATGGCGGCAACGTCGAGCCGCTGGCCGTCGCCGCGCGTGAGTTGGCGCACGAGTTCGGCCTGCCGGTCGTCGCCTGCACGCCGTGGTACCTGACCCGCAGCAAGGTCGCGGAGATCGCCGAGACGGCGGAGACGCCCGCCCATGCCTGCGAGGGCGAGACCTCGGTGATGATGGCGGTCGCCGGCGAGCTGGTGCGGACCGACAAGTTCGACGAGGCGGTGCGGCAGCGGCCCGAGCCGGTGCCGCGCTATGACGGGCTCAGCCGGTTCTGGAGCTTCTCCGAGCGGGCGCCCGTCACCGGCGTGCGCGGCGACCCGCGCCCGGCAACGGCCGAAAAGGGCGAGCGCTTCCTAGCGGTCCATGCCGAGGCGTTGGCGGAGGCGATGCGCGACAAAGGGCTGTGGCGCCGGCCCGACCCGGTCTGGTCGCCGGGGCGGGGCCAGGGCAACACCGCGGGCCACGCGGACGGGTAAACCGCAAACGTCCTCATACCCTCACCCCGGCCCTCTCCCGCCCGCGGGAGAGGGAGCCGCTACGGTCAGCGCACGCTGATGCTTGCCACGTCGCGCACGCTGCGCCCGGGACGCTTGTCGTCCGGGACGGCGAGGCGTGGCACGTCGAGCGCGGCGCCGTCCCGCTCGGTCGCCAGGATGACGGGCTTGTTCTCGAACTCCGGGTCGATCTCTCCCATCGCGAGCGACACGCTGTAGCCGTCCAAACCGGTGATGGTGACGACCTGGTCCACCCGTTTGTGGAAGTTCGGCTGGACCGCCCCTGCCTGCTGCAGCACCGACCACAGGGTCGGGCCGCTGAACTGCATCGCGGCACCGCCCTCGCCGTGCACGGTCGCTGGGCTGGACGGTAGCGCACGGAGGCTTGCGAGTGACAATCGGGCCGGCGGACTGTCCGCACCCGCGACGCTAACGCCGTCGGCGCTGGCCAGCACCGGCAGAAGGCCGTGCTTGGCCAGGATCGTCTGTCCGGGCCCGGACAACATGAACAGCGCCAGCCGCGCCGCATCCGGGTTGCTGCCGAGCACCGTCAGGCCATACACGGGGCCCGGCTCCAAGGCCGGCGGCAACGGGACGCTGACGGTTCCAGGCACCTCGTTCAGGATCGGGCCGGCGCTGCTGCAGTAATAAATCAGCATGTTCGCGCGGTGATCGAGCAGCGCAGAGCCGCCGGGGCTGTGTCCGTCCGTGGGCACCATGCTCTTGGGTCCGCCGAACAATGCCTGCGCCTTGGCCTGAAGCACGGCCTGCGCGCCCCGGTGCAGCCGCTCCGCCCGGGCGAACACGGCCTGTGCATAGTCGCCCCCCGGATCGGCGCCCGGCGTGGACGTGCCGATGTGCACCGCCGGATCGAGCATGCGATCGAGCAGGTTGCTTGCCGTCAGGCCGAGCGAACCGGCGCCGACTGCGCAGGTCCGGTTGCGCGCGAACGGCACCACCGGCACCCCGCCTCGCAGGGCCGCAACATGCTCCGGTTGGGCCAGGTCCGCCGAGAGGTATAGGTCGGCCACTTCGCCGCTCTCGATCCGTTGCCCCAGCAGGCCGGCCGGGCCGAAGGTGGGCGCCGCGACCGAGGCTGCGGGCAGTCCGGATGCGGCGATCAGTTCGGGGAGCACAGCCGACAGGCTTCCCGCAGCGTAAATCTTCACCGGGTCGGCATGGACGGTCGCCCCAAAAGCCGACGCGAGCAGCAGGGCGAGGGCGATCGTAGGACGCATCGCGCGTGGTCTCCGCGTTATATCCCGCCGTATACGACAGGTGCCGCGCGTTACACCAGCAGCGCCGGCAAAAGCGCGTCGAGGCGGACCCGGCCTTCCGGCGTTGCGGCCAAGCGACCAGCCATCATGGTCACATAGCCGGCTTCTTGCGCCTGCTGCAGCACTTCGGGGTCGAGCGCGTCGGCCAGCGGCATGCCGCAGCGCCGGGCGAAGCGGGCGGCGTCCACGCCCTCGTGCAGGCGCAGGCCCATCAGGAGCATCTCCCGCGCGCGGTCGGCGGGTGCGATCACCTCCTCCTCCGTGCTGCCATGGCCTTGGCGTTCCACCCGCTCGGCCCAGGGTTCCGGGGCGCGGTGGCGGCGGGTGGCGATCAGGCGGTCCTCCAGCATCAGCCGGCCGTGCGCGCCGGGACCGATGCCGGCGTAGTCGCCGTAGCGCCAATAGGCGAGGTTGTGCCGGCTCTCGGCGCCCTGGGCGGCGTAGTTGGAAATCTCGTATTGGGCCAGGCCGTGCCGTGCAGCCGTTTCCGCCGTGGCTTCGTACAGTGCGGCCGCTGCGTCCTCGGCGGGGAGGACCAGGTCCCCCCGGCGATGCAGCGCCTCGAACGCCGTGCCGGGCTCGATGGTCAACTGATAGAGCGAGAGGTGGTCGGCGGCCAGGGCCAGTGCCTGGTCCAGCTCGGCCTGCCACGCGCCCAGGGTTTGGCCAGGGCGGGCATAGATCAGGTCGAACGACAGGCGGGGAAAGCTGCGCCGTGCCGTTTCAAGGGCTGCGATCGCCTCGGCAGCGGAGTGCTGGCGGCCCAGCATGCGCAGGGCGCCGTCGTCCAGGCTCTGCACACCGAGCGAGATCCGGTTGATGCCCGCGTCCCGGAACGCCGCGAGGCGGCCGGCCTCGACGCTGGTGGGGTTGGCTTCGAGGGTTACCTCCAGGCCGGGCGCCGGGTCGAAGAACCTGGTCGCGTCGGCGATGAGCGAGGCGGCGGTGGCCGGGTCCATTAGGCTCGGAGTACCGCCGCCGAAGAAGATGGAGCCCAGCGGGCGTCGGCCCAGCCGCGCCGCCTCCCACGCAAGTTCGGTGCGCAGGGCGGCGGCGAAGCGCGCTTGGGGGATGCGTTCGCGGACGTGGCTGTTGAAGTCGCAATAGGGGCACTTGGCCAGGCAGAACGGCCAGTGGATGTAGAGGGCGAGCGGCTCGGACATCGCACCTATATAGGGGGGCGCCAGACGTAGGCGGCCGCATCCCACAGCGAGAACGGCCGGCTGATGGACAACGCCCAGCCATGCGCGGCCGCCCACTGCTCCGCGGTTGCCCCGTCCTCCGCCGGAGTGCGGCCATAGGCGAGATTCAGCACCACCAGCGCACCCTTGTCGGCGAGCGCCGCCGCGGCACCCGCGACCACGGTGTCCGCCAGCCCGGCCTGCACGACGTAGGGCATGCTGTCCACCAGCAGCACCAGCCCGAACGGACCCGGCGGCACGGTGCGCCCGTCCGTCTGCTCGAAGGCCAGCCCCGCTACCGTGTCGAACCGCCGCCGCGCTTCGGCAACCATGCCGGCCGAGACGTCCAACGCCAGGACCCCGCCGCACCTCGGCGCCAACGCGGCGGCGACCCTGCCGAAGCCGCAGCCGAAATCCAGCACCCGCGTGTCCGCCTGCAACAACCCCTCCGTCGCCAGCCAGTCCACGATCTCGGCCGTCGCCGCCCGTAGGATCGCCGGGTCGCCGAGCGAGTAGAGCGCCACGCCAGCTTCCGGCGAATGGCTGACGGCGCGGTCGAAGAACGCAGCGATCCCGTCCACGCCGCCCAGCGCGGTATGATCGCTGCTCGTATCGCGGATCTCGCCCGCCAGCCGGTCCAGCCCGGCCGCGCGCCCGGACAGCAGGGCGGAGAGGGCCTGCCACTCGGGGGAGGGCGGCTCGGGGCGTGCAGCCTGTATCGCCGACCGGATCGCCACTGAGTCCGCACCACCCAGCAGAAGCCGCGCCAACGCCACCTCAGGCGAGATCGCACCGGACAAGCAGTCCGCAACGGGGCCCCCGGTCACAGCCACCCCAGGCGTTGCAGCATCTCGCCCTCGCCGCGGGCGAAGCGGTCGCCGATGTCGTTGCGCCAACGCAGCTCCGGCGCGACCACGTTGGAGGCGCGGGCGTTCGCCGCCATCTGCGCCGCGGCTACGCTCGTCCCGGTGCCGGTGACGATCATGGCGTGGCCGGAGCGGCGGTGCACCAGCAACTGATCGCCGTCCCGCCGCATGTCCACGAAATGGTAGTGCGGCAGGTCCACGCCTGCCGGCTCGCGCACGAAGAACAGCGGTGGATCGCTCGCCGGGTCGGGCGAGTCGGACCAAGCGGGGAAGGGGGGCACCGTCAGCACGATCGCCACTGCCCAGCCCGGCACCGTGGCGAAGCGCCCGCCAGCCCCGCGCGCCATGCGCTGCAGCAAGTCCCCCCAACCGTCCGCCTGCATGGCCGCGAGTACCGCGAAACCGGGGTTGCCGAAGCGGCAGGTGAATTCGAGCGGGAAGGGGCCGCGCTCGTCCACGATCAGGTTCAGGTTGACGTAGCCGACGTGACCGGCCTCCGCCAGCAAGGGGGCGACCCGTCCCAGCGTCGCCGCGAACAACCGTTCGGCGCCATCGTAGGAGGCGAGGGTGCCCATCTCCCCCGTCATCTCGCCCATGTCGCCGGGGAAAAATCGCTTGTGCTCGAAGTCGATGCAGGCGGGTTGCAGGAATTGGGCGCCGTCGAAATAGGCGCCGATCCCCACCTCGACGCCGCGCAGCCGCTCCATCAGCAGGACGCGGCCATCGTGGTCCTGCCGGCGGAGCATGAAGGCGATGTCTGCACCGGCCGGGTGCTCGCCCACGAAAGTCGGATGCACGCCGTCGTCGTATTTCAGCACGTAGGCTCCGGGATGCGCGGCCAGCCATTCGAGCGCCGCGGACGGATGGTCGAAGGCGCGGCTCCATGCCACCGGCAGCCCGGCGCCGGCCAGCACGCTTTGCCCATAGGCGCGGTCCTGCTCCAGCCGGTCGCCGAGCGCGCTGCCGCCGATTACGCGGTAACCCTCGGTGCGCAGGCGGTCCTGCGCCGCGCCCTGGCCGACGCCCTCGAACAGGACCAGCCCGTCCGTGCCGACCCAGGCCAGGTGCTCGCGCCAGTCCGTCACCGTCGGGATGATGCCGCCGAACGCACGCCGCTCCGGCCGGTCGGCCGCGAACACGCGCACATCGTGGCCCTCGCGCAGGAGGTTGAGATAGATGTCGCCGAGGTAGACCCGCGTGCCGACCGCGAGGACCCTCACGCGGCGAGCGCATCCAGGCCGACGCCGGCCAGCCGGTGCGCCAAGCGCTCGACACCGGCGCCGTCCACGTTGGCGAAGGAGACGCGCAGATGGTCCTCCGAGCCCGCGAAGGCCGGGGCCGGCAGCAACAGCACGCCGTGCTCCCGCGCCAGCCGCTCCGCCACCACCCAGGCGGAGGTGCCGGGGAAGGGGTGGCGCACGTATGCGAAATACGCCCCGAGCGCGTCGATCCGCCAGGCCGGGATCGCGGCGAACGCACGGCGGACGGTGGCGGCGCGCTGCCCCATCTCCGCCCGGTTCGCCTCGCGCCAGTCCCGCAATGCGCCGATCGCCCAGGCCAGCGCGTGCTGCGCCGGGCGCTGCGGGCAGATGGTCATGCAGTCCAGCACCTTGATCGCCTGCGGCACCGCCGGTTCCGGCAGGGTGAGCGCGCCAATCCGGTGACCCGGCACCGCATAGGCCTTGGAGAAGGAATACAGCCGCACCGCCCCTTCCGGCGCCGCATACGCCGTGCCGGCCGGGAGGAAATCGCGATAGGTCTCGTCCACCAGCAACGCGGCCCCGCGGTCCCGGCACAGTGCCGCGAACCGGTCCAGCACCGAGGCTGGATAGATCGCGCCGGTCGGGTTGTTCGGCGTGATCAGCACGACTGCCGCCACGCCGTCCATCAGCGCCGCCGCCCGCGCCGGGTCCGGGATGAACCCGTCCGCGGCCGAGGTGGGCAAGGCGCGCGCCTCCAGGCCCAGCATGTCGCACGTCATCTTGTGGTTGTAGTACCATGGGGTCGGCAGCAGCACGGCGGCCCCGCGCGGGACGAGCGTCAGGAGGGTCGTGAAAAATGCCTGATTGCACCCGGCGGTGATCAGCACGCGGCCGGGCGGCACTCCGGACTCGGCGGCATAGGCCTCCCGCAGGTCGCCGTCGCCCGGGATGAAGCCGTACTTGGCCATTGCCGGGTCCGAAGCGGCTTGGCCCAGACGCTGCAGCAACTCGGGCGGGGGCGGGTAGCCCGGCACCGCCTGGCATAAGTCGATCAACGGTCCGCGCCCGCCCGCATAGGCGCGCCCCCAGGCTTGGACTTCGGGGATCGGCGGCGCGGCCGTATTCTGGACAAGCGGGTTCATGCCGTTGTCTACGGCGTGGGCGCGCGATTGTTGCCCGGCCCTGGGCAAAGTTTGCCCGCCGCCGTAGCGTTCGGCCCGCAGCAAGGAGACAGTCCGATCCCCTAGCCGTTTCCCCTGCAACCTAGCCTCTGGGACCTAGCCGCTGATCCCGGCGATGATCTTCTGGCATACGGTTCGAGCCTCGGCCTCAGGCTCCCGGCGCAGGATCATCGTGTTGACGCAGCGCTGGAAATCCGTCGTGGCGCCCTGCGGGATATCGTTGCGCGGCGCATCCTCGATGCCGCGGACGTTGCTGTAATGCGGCACCGCCGTGGTGCCGGTCGTCGGCGGCAACGGTGGGGCGGACGAACTCAGCCGCGTGCCCGAACCGAGGAGCAGGCCAAACGGGACATCGATCGTGTGCTCGACGAACGCGCCGAGCAGGAATGCAACCAGTATCACGGCAACGGCAAGGGCGGGGCGCATCGTTATCGTTCCACACTGGTTGCGCTGTCGCTTAGAGCGGTAGATCCCCCCGTGTCCAGAATCTCCGTGCGTGGGACCTCCACCGGGGCGTCGTCCTTCAGAGCCACGCCGGACAGCCGGCGTGCACGCATCGCCTGCAGCAGCCACGCGATGCGGCGGGCCGCCTCTGCCGGGAGCAGGCCCGCTGGCCGGATGTTGGAGACACAGTTGCGCGCCGCATCCACCGAGTCCGCGCGCGGCGCCCACGTGAGGTAGGCGCCCATGCTGTCCGGCGCGGACAGGCCCGGGCGCTCGCCGATGAGCACCAGGACGGACGCCGCACCCAGGGCCATGGCCGCTTTGTCGCCCGCCGCGACCCGCCCTTGCAGCACGGCCACCAGCGGCGCCAATCGCCACCCGGCGAGCAGCGGACGCAGCGCTGCCAGGAGGGGCGGGGCATGTTCCTGCACCGCGCGCGCCGACAACCCGTCCACGAGCGCGATGGCAAGGTCGTGCTCCCCCGTGGGAAGCGCGGTTTCCGGCGCCAGTTGCCGGCCGAGATCCGGGCGCAACAGATACTCCGCCCGGTCCCGCGCGGCGCTTTGCACCACCAGCAAAGGCCCCACCAAGGCCTGCAACGCCGCCGGGTCGAGCGCCGTGTGCACGGCGTCGCGCGCCTCTGCCTGGGCATAGCGCAGTGCCAGCAGCGGAACCGTGGCCAAGGAGGCGCCGCTGCGGGGCAGCCCGATGCGCGCCGCGGTCAGCCCGCGCAGACGCTGCCAGGGGTCGGCCGGTTGGTCTGCACTCATGGCAGCAAGGCCCGCATCGGTGCGGGGAGCCCCTGTGGGCGTACCCGGCCACCGATCAACAGTCCCTGCGTGTTCAGCCAGGCCTCGAACTCGGGCGCAGGGCGCAGGCCGAACAGTTCGCGCATCGCCAGCGCGTCGTGGAACGAGGTGCTCTGGTAGCCGAGCATGATGTCGTCGGCGCCTGGCACGCCCATCACGAACGTCACGCCGGCCGCCGCCAGCATCGCCAGCAGCGCGTCCATGTCGTCCGAATCGGCCTCGGCATGGTTGGTGTGACAGACGTCGCAGCCCATCGGCAAGCCGAGCAGCTTGCCGCAGAAATGGTCCTCGAGCCCCGCGCGGATAATCTGCTTGCCGGTGGCCAGGTATTCCGGGCCGATGAACCCCACGACGGTGTTGACCAGCAGCGGCTGGAAGTGGCGGGCCACGGCGTAGGCGCGCGCCTCGACCGTTTGCTGGTCCACGCCGGCATGGGCGCCGGCCGAAAGCGCGCTGCCCTGCCCGGTCTCGAAATACATCACGTTGGTCCCGGCTGTGCCCCGTCCGAGCGCCAGCGCCGCCTCCTGCGCCTCCTGCAGCAGCGCGAGGTCGATCCCGAACGAGCGGTTCGTGCCCTCCGTGCCGCCGACCGACTGGAACACCAGGTCCACCGGCGACCCGCGCCGGATCAGTTCCAGCGTGGTGGTGACGTGCGCCAGGACGCAGCTCTGGGTCGGGATGGCCAGCTTCACGCGCGCTTCCTCGAGCATGCAGAGCAGGGCGTGGGTGCGGTCCGGGCTGTCGCTGGCCGGATTGATGCCGATCACCGCATCGCCTGCCCCGAGCATCAACCCGTCCAGGACGCTGGCGGCGATGCCCGCCGGGTCATCGGTCGGGTGGTTGGGCTGCAGGCGGACCGAGAGCCGCCCGGGCAGGCCGATCGTGTTGCGGAACCCGGTGACGGTGGAACAGCGCGCTGCGATGACCACCAGGTCCTGGAGGCGGCAGAGCTTGGCGACCGCTGCGGCCATCTCGGGGATCAGCCCCGGCGCCAATGCGGCCAGCGCCGGGCCAGTTGCCTCGTCGCTCAGCAGCCAATCGCGCAGGCCGCCGACGGTGAGGTGGGACACCGGGGCGAAGGCAGCGGCGTCATGCGTGTCGCAGATCAGCCGGGTGACCTCGTCGGCTTCGTAGGGGATGATCGGATCGTCCAGCAACCGGCGTAGGGGAAGATCGGACAACGCTATCTGCGCGGCGACGCGCTCGGCTTCGGAGGATGCGGCGAGACCGGCGAGATCGTCGCCGCTGCGATGCGGCGTCGCGCGCGCCAGAAGGCTACGCAGGTCTGCGAACCGGTAGGTGGTCCCGCCGAGGGATGTCGCGAACATGTCGCTATCTACGCACGGCTGTTTGCGGTTGGGTATCTACCTTGCTGGGCAGCGCCGGCGAGGGTTTCTTGCACGTCAGCTTAGTAAGCTAACGATAAACAAGAGCTAGGTTGCTTGTGTATTACGCTTCCAGCGCAATAGTACAATTTCACCCGCTTCAGCACCTTCGTCCATGAGCCACTGATGAAGGCGATATTCCAGGAACGTCACCTCACGCGTAATGCAATCATAGATCGGACCCTCCTTTTGCGAGTCGAACTGTCCGA
>CAXTVQ010000063.1:0-31708 GCA_964247705.1 uncultured Acetobacteraceae bacterium
CGCGGGGTGCCGGACTGGCGGATGTGCCCGTCCTGCATCACCACCATCATGTCGGCCAACGCCATCGCCTCGTCCTGGCTGTGGGTGACGTGGATGAAGGTGATCGCAAGCTCGCGCTGCAGCCGCTTCAGCTCCTCGCGCACGCGGATGCGCAGGAACGGGTCCAGCGCCGAGAGCGGTTCGTCCAGCAGCAATACGCGGGGGCGGCTGACCAGGGCGCGGGCGAGGGCCACGCGCTGCTGCTGGCCGCCGGAGAGCTGCGCGGGCAAGCGTGCGGCGAACGCGTCCATATGGACAAGCTCGAGGTATTCATGCGCCCGCTTGATGCGCTCGGCCTTGGCGACGCCCCGCATCTTGAGGCTGAAGGCGACGTTGTCCAGGCAGGAGAGGTGCGGGAACAGGGCGTAGCTCTGGAACATCATGGCGGTGCCGCGCTTGATCGGCGGCATGCCGGTGACATTGGCGCCCTGGATCAGCACGTCGCCGTCGGTGATGGTCTCGTGGCCGGCGATCATGCGCAGGGTGCTGGTCTTGCCGCAGCCGCTGGGGCCGAGCAGGCAGCAGTAGCTGGCCTTCGGGATGCGGAGCGAGACGGCATCGACCGCGGTGGCGTTGCCGTATTTCTTGGTGACGGCGACCAGCTCGACGTCGAAGCGCTGGTCCATGTTAGGCTCCTGAGTGGTGCGTCATGCCCGGGCATGACGGTGTGAGTTTGGTGAGGCGGTCATTCGTTTCAAACAGCACGCCGCCGCTGCAATCGCACGATGTATGTCAGCGCGGCCCCGATCAGCACGAACGACACCAGCGTCGTCACCGTCCCGATCGCGAACAGGGTCGGCGTGCTGTTGCTGGAGATCAGCGCGTATATTTCGAGCGGCAGGGTGTTGTAGCTGCCGATGGTGAGCGTCGTGCGGGCGTATTCGTCGTAGGAGAGCGTGAACGCGCCCACGGCCACGCCGATGATGCCGGGTGCGAGGATCGGCAGCGTCACGTAGCGCAGACGCTGCCAGGGCGAGGCGCCGAGGTCGGCGGCGGCTTCCTCGTAGGAGCGGTTGAACCGGGCCACGACGGCGAACATGGTCAGCAACCCGAACGGCAGCGTCCAGGTGAGCTGTGCGCCGAGCGCCGAGGTGAACAGCCCTTGCGGCAGGTCCAGTAGCTGGAAGCCGAGGCCGATGCCGAAGCCGACCAGCAGGCTCGGCATCACCAGGCTGGCGATGGCGATGTAGAACAGCACGGCCGCACCCGGGAAGCGCCGCCGGAAGCCGAGCCCGGCGGCGACCGAGATCACCACGGTGAGCAGGCTCACCACGCCCGCCAGCAGGATGGAGCGGCCGAAGGCGGCGGGGATGTTCGCCATCTGCCCGGGCTTCACGATGTCCGCGAACCACTTGGTGGAGAACCCGTTCATCGGGAAGGTGACGCCGCCGTTCGGCCCTTGGAAGGACAGCACGTAGATCACCAGCATCGGGCCGTACAGGAACAGCAGGAACAGGCCCATCAACCCGGCGAGCAGATAGAAGGTGTAGGGCCGGGGCTCCCGCGCACGGGCCATCAGCTCACCAGTTCGCGGCGCACGTCCACGACGCGCATCATGGCCGCCACCAGCACTGCCACGAACACCACCAGCACCACGGCGCTCGCCGAGGCCGGCGGGTATTGCATCGCCTGGATCTCGGTCGAGAGTGCCGAGACGATGGAGGCGCTCTGCCCGCCGCTCATGCGCTTGACCACGAAATAGTCGCCCATGACCTGGGTGAACACCAGGATCGAGCCGAGTGTCACCCCGGTGCGCGAGAGCGGGATCACCACGTGGCGCATCACCTGCCACCGGCTGGCGCCGGCATCGACCGCCGCTTCCAGCAACGCGCGGTCGATCTTGCTGAGCGAGTTGGCGATCGGGCCCATCATCAGCAACGTGTAGAGGTGCACGTAGGTCACGACCACGGCGAAGGGCGAGAACAGCAGGAAGTCGAGCGGCCGGCTGGTGATGTGCAGGGTCATCAGCGCCGTGTTGAAGACGCCGTTGCGGCCGAGGAAGGGAATCCAGGCGATGGTGCGGATGATGCCGGAGGTCCAGAACGGGATCGCGCACAGCATGAACAGCGCCATGCGCGTGGCGCCGGTGCGGATGTGGAACACCAGGAAATGGGCCAGGTTGAAGCCCAGGAACAGCGTGATCGCCCAGACGGTGACGGCGAACTCGAGCGAGCTCGTATAGATGCGCAGGGTCGCCGGCGTGGTCAGCAGGTCCTTGTAGTTGTCCAGGATGAAGGCCGGGTAGATGCCGACGCGGTCGTAGTCGAAGAAGCTGACGACGAAGAACAGCAGGGTGGGCAGCGCGAACAGGACGACGAGGATCAGCGCGAGCGGCGAGACCTGCAGCCAGGACACCACCCAGGGTGCGATGCGCGGCGCCGCCCACCGCCGCGGCGGCGCGGCCGCGTGCAGCCCCGCCGTCGTGTCGGACGCCATCAGGCCGCCTGGACCAGCGTTTCGCGGCAGCGCATCAGCGGCTGGATGCGGGTGCCGAACTGCTCCATGCCGATGACGAAATCGTCGAACGTCATCATCACGCCTTCCACGCCCGGCACCGCCGCCATCTCGTCCAGCATGGCGGCGATATGGGCGTAGCTGCCGATCAGCAGCCCCTGGTTGGTCGGCAGCGTCTCGCCCACCAGCTTGGTGCGGTTGGCGCGGGAATACTCGCCCTTGCCCGGGTCGTCACCGGCCTGCTCGTCGCGCCAGGCCAGCGCTTCCTGATCGGCGCCGGCCTTGTAGTGCTCCCACTTGGCGAACGCCGCCTCGTCCGTCTCGTCGGCGATGATCATGATGAGGATCAGCGCGCCGCAATGCCGCCCGATCTCCGCCGTGGCCGCGACGAGGCGCCCGACGCTGGGCGCGATCGCGGATGGCTGGTTGATGCCGAAGCTGACGCAGAAATTGTAGTCGGCATGGGTCGCGGCGTAGCGCACGCCGGCGTCGCTCTGGGCCGCGCAGATGATCGGGATCGGGCGGGAGGGCAGCGGCAGGCAGCGGCAATCCTCCATGGTGAAGAAGTCGCCCTTCAGGTCCGACTGCCCGGTCGCCCACAGCTCCTTCATCACCGTCACGTATTCGGCGCAGTAATCGTAGCGGCGGCGGTAGTGCTCCGAGCCCGGCCAGATCCCCATCTGCGCGTACTCGGCCCGCTGCCAGCCGGAGATGATGTTCACCCCGAAGCGGCCCGGCGCGATGCTGTCGATCGTCACCGCCATGCGGGCGGCAATCGGCGGCGGCACCGTCAGCACCGCGCAGGTCGCGAACAGCTCGATCCGCTTGGTGACGGCGGCGAGCCCCGCCATCAGCGTGAACGATTCGAGGTTGTAGTCCCAGAACTCCGACGGCCCGCCGAAGCCGTGCAGCTTGATCATGGACAGCGCGAAGTCGAACCCGAACCGCTCCGCCTTCTCCACGATGGTGCGGTTCAGCTCGAAGGACGGCTTGTATTGCGGCGACGTGGTGGAGATCAGCCAGCCATTGTTGCCGATCGGGATGAAAACACCGAGCTTCATTGCGTGTGCGCCTTCAGGACGTGATGAACTCGTTCCAACGCCGGGTGAGGTAGCGGTCCTCGTCCATCACCGAGTTCCAGACGGCGATGTTGCCCATGCGCTGCTCGAACGAGCCGCCGTCCCGCGCCCGGCCGGCCTTTTCCATCAGCTTGCCGAACGGGTCGTGGATGTCCTCGGAAGCGGGCTTGCCGCCGTACCAGTAGTCCCATTCGGCCGCCGTCATGTACTTCTTCGCGGTCATCGGCTGCGCCGAGTAGTAGCCCTCGCGCGCCACGAACGCGCCGGGGAAGCCGGAGGTGTACCAGTTCAGGTATTCGTAGGCGGCGTCCAGCTTCATGCCGGTCAGGTGCTTCATGAAGCCGAACTGGTAGCCCCAGCCGCGGTAGCCTTCCTTCAGCGGCTGGAACGTGCAGTCGATGCCGCGGGTGCGCACGGCGGTGACGGCGGGGGACCACATGGACTGGATCACCACCTCGCCCGACGCCATCAGGTTCACCGACTGGTCGAAGCTGCCCCAGAACGAGCGGAACTGGCCGGACTGCTTGATCTCCGTCATCAACTGGATGGTCTTGTCGATCTCGGGCCGGGTCATGTTGCCCTTGTTGGCGTATTTGATGTCGCCGCGGGACTCCACCGCCATCGCGACGTCGATCACGCCCACCGTCGGGTTGTCCTGCAGCGCCGCCTTTCCCTTGAAGTCGGGGCTGATCAGGTCGGCCCAGCTCGTCACCGGGCGGCCCACCAGGTCCGGCCGGATGCCGAGCGTGTCGGCGTTGGTGATGGTGGGGATGCTGGTCAGGAACTCGGTGGGGGAGGTGGCGAACTTGCTGCCGGACGCGTCCGTCGCATACAGCACCGTGTAGGGCGCCACACCCTGGGTGGATGCGGCGCGGCCGTCCGGGTAGACGCTTTTCGTGAACAGCGAGTAGGTCTGGTCCCAGTCCTTGACCTTCCCGACCGGGATGGTCTGCAGCACGTTGCGGCCGACCAGGTATTTCAGGTACGGCAGGCTCACGTCAGCAACGTCGATCGCGCTCGACTGCGTGAGAAAGCGGTTCAGCAGGTCGGCACTTTCGGAGGCCTGCATGGTGACCTTGAAGCCGAGGTCCTTGCTCGCCTGGTCGCCGATCGCCTGGATCGCGGTCACCGGCATGCCGGCGTGCTTCAGCTCGATGTCCTTGATGGTCTGCGCCCAGATCGTGGGGAAGCCCCGGATCGCACCCGACCCGGCGGCCACTCCGGCGGTGGCGGAGGCGGCGGCGAGCAGGCGGCGGCGGGATAGGCCGGTCTTGGCCCCGGTCGTGTCGTCGGTCATTGCAGTCTCCTAAGGGTTCAGGCGGCTATCGGGATGGCTTGGCGGCTCTGCATCAGCGGTTGGATGCGGGTGCCGAAATCCTCCATGCCGACGACGAAATCGTCGAAGGTCAGCATCGCGCCGGCGACGCCGGGCACGGCCGCCAGTTCGTCCAGCATGGCCGCGACACGGGCGTAGGAACCGATCAGCACGTTCTGCGCCGAGGGCAGCTTCTGCTTGGTGGCGGCGGCGAAGTTCGCGATCGTCGCCTCCTTGTCGGCGGCGGCGTCGTTGCTGGCCTGGTTGTCGCGGTAGTACATCGCCTCGAAGTCGGTGCCGGTCTTGTAGTGCTCCCACTTGGCGAACGCGGCCTCGTCCGTCTCGTCGGCGATGATCATGGTCAGTACCAGCGCGCCGCAACGCCGCCCGGTCTTCTCCGTGGCCTCCACCAGGCGGGCGACCGAGGGGGCGATCTTGGACGGCTCGTTGATGCCCTGGCGGGAGACGAAGTTGTAGTCGGCGTATTCGGCCGCGAACCGGGTGCCGCGGTCGCTCTGCCCGGCGCAGACGATGGGGATCGGGCGGGACGGCAGCGGCAGGCAGCGGCAATCGTCCATGGTGAAGAACTGGCCCTTGAAATCCGACTGCCCGGTGGACCACAGCTCCTTCATGATGGTGACGTATTCCTCGCAGTACTCGTAGCGCTGCGCGTAATGCGCGTCGCCGGGCCACAGGCCCATCTGCGCGTATTCCTTCATCTGCCAGCCGGTGATCACGTTGATGCCGAACCGCCCGCCGGAGATGCTGTCGATCGTCACCGCCATGCGGGCCACCAGGGGTGCCGGCATGGTCAGCACGCCGATGGTGGCGAAGAGCTGGATGCGGCTGGTCACCGCGGCCAGGCCGGCCATCAGGGTGAAGGATTCGAGGTTGTAGTCCCAGAACTCGGACGGCCCGCCGAAGCCGCGCAGCTTGATCATCGAGAGCGCGAAGTCGAACCCGAACCGCTCTGCCTTTTCCACGACCGTGCGGTTGAGCTCGAAGGAGGGTTTGTATTGCGGCGAGGTGGTGGAGATCAGCCAGCCATTGTTGCCGATCGGGATGAAGACGCCGAGTTGCATAGGGTAGGATCCTCAGGCTGATGCTTGGAAGATGTTGGCTGGTTCCTCGCCGAACGGCCGGGCCCGCCGCAGCCGGGCGGTCATCGCGGACACGAAAGGGGCCGCGACACAGACCATCTCGAGCTGGCGGTCCGTCAGAGTGAGCCCTGCCCTACGGCAAGCCTGGGCCACGGCGTCGCGCTCGGACGAGCCGAGGTCGCTGTGCGGCTCCGGCACCTCGGGCAGCGGCGGCGGCGCCGAGCCCGGCACCAGAACCGGGCGGCGGGCGCGCCAGCCGGTCGCACGCTCATAGGCGTGGCCTATGCCGAGCACCGTGGCGTCATCCCACGGGCGGCCGGCGATCTGCAAGGCGAGCGGCAGGCCCGAGCGGCTGAACCCCATGCACTGGGACAGAGCGGGGCCGCCCGAGACGTTCCAGGGCGTGGTGAAGGATGCCTTCTGCCAGAAGTTCGCCGTGCGCCAGGCCCCGAACGGCGGCGCCGGTGCGGGGGCCGTCGGCGTCACGAGTGCCTGGTAGCGCTGCCAAACCGGCCGCAGCTCGGCCAGCATGACCCGGCGTTCGCGTTGCGCCGCCATGTAATCCGCGCCGCTGATCAGCACGGCGCCGAGCGCGCGGCCCAGGAAGTCGTCGCCGAAGTCGCCGGGCCGGGTGCGGAAGGAGTGGGCGTGGACGCTGAACAGCTCGCTCTCGGCGATGGTGATCTTCACGTCGCTGTACTGCTTGGCCGGGCGCAGCCGGACGTCCTCGATCACCGCGCCGAGCGAGCGCAGGACCGCCAGCGCTTCCTCGAACGCGGCCACGACCTCGGGATCGGTGCCGATGTCGTGCTCGTGGAAATGGCGGACGACGCCGATGCGCACCCCGTCCAGGCTGTCACGCAGCCCCGCGGCGTAATCGGGAACGGGCCGGTCGGCGCTCGCCGGGTCCTGCGGATCGTGGCCGGCGATGGCTTGCAGCAGGATCGCGACGTCGGCCACGGTCCAGGCCATCGGGCCGACATGGTCGAAGGTGAAGGAGTTGGGATACACGCCGCGCCGGCTCACCAGGCCGTAGGTCGGCTTCAGCCCGGCAACCCCGCACAAGGCGGCCGGCAAGCGGATGGACCCGCCGGTGTCCGAACCGAGTGCCGCCGGGGTGAGCCCTGCGGCCACTGCAGCGCCCGAGCCGCTGGACGAGCCGCCGGTGAAGTGCCCGGTGTGCCACGGGTTGCGCGCCGGCGGCCACGCCAGGTCGAACGAGGGGCCGCCATGCGCGAACTCGTGCGTCGCGAGCTTGCCCAGCAATATCCCGCCGCCCTGGTACAGCTTGGCGACGGACGCGGCGTCTTCCAGCGGCACCGTTTCGGCGCAGATGCGGGATTGCCCGGTGGTGCGAATGCCCGCGGTGGAGAAGATGTCCTTCAGCGCGAACGGAATGCCATGCAGCTTGCCGCGATAGTTGCCGGCCGCGATCTCCGCCTCCGCTGCCCGCGCCTGCTGCAGCGCGCGCTCCGCCGTGACCAGGAGGTAGGCGTTCAGTTGCGGATCCAACGCGTCCGCCCGGTCCAGCAAGGCCCGGGTCAGGTCGACGGGCGAGAGCTGGCGACGCTCGATCATGGCCGCCGCCTGCGCCACGGACAGCGCGTGGAGCTGCGTCGCTCCGGAGCTCAGGTCGTCGGGCATGGGGCTGGGGGCTGCGTCATGAATGGGTCCTCGTACGCATCAGGCAGCATTGCGTCCCTGATCGTTCCATCCCCGAGCCAGCCTGGGTCGGGGTCGTGCCCGCCGCTGCTGTTGTAGCGGCAGTTCTCGGCAAGGTGCGGTTTGATGTCAATAAAATGTGAGAGCGAAACTGCACGATCAAACGGCAAAGGTATGGTTCAGCATCGGACCGTGAATGCAATGGTGGCATGTGCCTACGTAAGAAGCACCCCAGCTACGAACGACGCCGCTGCGAGAAGCTGGCGGTCGTGGCAGCGGGGCGCCAGCAACGTCACCCCGACCGGCATTCCCGTCGGCCCCGTGAAGGCGGGAATGTTCACGCTCGGGCCATGCAGCAGCGTCCACATGCGGTTGAACACCGCGTCGCCCGGCCCGTCCGCGTAACTCGGCGCCTCGTCACGCGCGCTCGGCACGATCACGGCGTCATATCCGGCGGCGATGGCGTCGAACTCGGACCGGCAGCGCGCCGCCGTGTCGTAGGCACCCAGCAGCGCGGCGTGGCTGATCGCGGTCCGGTTCTCCACCCGGGCGTGGAAGTCGTCGTGCAGCGCCGGGCCGTGACTGCGCGCCAGGTTGAGGAAGGCCGAACGCCCCTCCCCCAGCATGATGGTGGCCTGCATCCCCGGCAGGGCCGCGAAATGCTGCGGCAGGTCGAGCGCGGTGACGTGGGCGCCTGCCGCGACCAGCCGATCCGTGGCCGTATCGAGCGCGGCCTGCGTGCCCGGGCCGGCCATGTTCCACATCGGCGTCCGGCAGACTGCGAAGCGCGCACCCGGCAACACCACTGGCCGCGGCGGCGCGTCGTCATGGATGGCGAACACGTCGCACAGCAACGAAAGGTCATCCACCGAGCGGGCGAACCACGTCAGTGTGTCGAGCGAGGCGGCGTACAGCTTCACGCCCTCCCGGCTGACCGCGCCCCAGGTCGGCTTCATCGCGAACACGCCGCAGAACGAGGCCGGGCGCATCGTGGACCCGGCGGTTTGCGTGCCGAGCGCCAGGGGCACCTGCCAGTCCGCCACCGCGGCGGCCGACCCGGCGGACGATCCGCCCGGCGAGCGCCCCGGGTCCCGTGGATGGCGGGTCGCGGCGCGGCGCCCGGCGGCGGCAAACTCGGTGGTGTCGGTCTTGCCGAGGATGATCGCACCGGCGCTGCGCAGCGTAGCCACGGCGGCCGCGTCCAGCGCTGGGCGGTGGCCCACGAACAGGGGGGAATTGTGCTGCGTCGGCATGTCGGCGGTGTCGATCATGTCCTTCACGCCGATCGGCACGCCGTGCAGGGGACCGCGCTGCGGGCCTTTGTCCAGTTCGCGCGCCTGGCGGAGCACACAGGCCGGGTCGACGTAGGACCAGGCCCGCACCGCCGGGTCCCGCTCGGCCACCCGGTCGAGGCAGGCGCGCACCACCTCCTCCACGCCGGTTTGCCCGGCGGCGATGGCGGCGATGATCCCGGTGGCGGTCAGTTCGTTGAGCAGCACGGCAGTTGCCACGCAATCCATGTGCCGTCAGCCTAGCGCCTCATTCCCGGAGCGTGGCGATGGCTGAGTATGACCTGATCGTCCGGGGCGGCACCGTCGTCACGGAAAGCGACGAGTTCCGCGCCGACATCGGCATCCGGGGCGGCCGGATCGCAGCGGTCGCCGGGTCGCTCGAGGGTGGCCCGGCCATCGACGCCGGCGGCTTGCTGGTGCTGCCGGGTGGCGTGGACAGCCATTGCCACATCGAACAGCTTCAGGCGGGCGGCGGCGCCGACGAGGAGACGTTCACCACCGGCAGCCGGGCGGCCCTCGCCGGTGGCACGACCTCGGTCGTCACGTTCTCGACGCAATTCAAGGGCGGCGGCATCGCGCAGCCACTGGCCGAGTATCACCGCCGCGCGGACGCCGGCGCCATGGTGGATTACGCCTTTCACCAGATCATCACCGACCCGACCGAGGCCGTCATCACCCGGGAGTTGCCGGACGCGGTGGCCTCGGGCGTGCGCAGCCTCAAGGTGTTCCTGACCTACGATCCGCTGCATCTGGACGACCGGCAATACCTCGCCGTGCTGTCGGCGGCCCGGCGGCTCGGCTGCCTGGTGACCGTGCATTGCGAGAACTACGACGCGATCGCCTGGCGGTCGGCCGCATTGCTCGCGGACGGGCGGACGGCGCCGAAATACCACGCCTGGTCCCGCCCGTCGGTGATCGAGCGGGAGGCGACGCACCGGGCCATCGCGCTGGCCGAACTGGTGGACACGCCGATCGAGGTGTTCCACGTATCCTGTCCCGAGGCCGCCGAGGAGATCGCCCGCGCCCAGGCACGCGGCGTGAAGGTTTGGGGGGAGACCTGCCCGCAATACTTCGCGCTGAGAGCGGCCGACATGGACCGGCCGGGCTTCGAGGGCGCCAAGTTCATGTGCAGCCCAGCGCCCCGCGATGCCGCCGCCGCCGCTGGGCTGTGGGCGATGATCCGCCGGCGCACGCTCGAGGTGATCAGCAGCGACCACAGCGGCTGGAGCCTCGAGGGTCCGCGCGGCAAGAAGGCGAACGGTGAGGACGCGCCGTTCACCCAGATCCCGAACGGCGTCCCCGGGCTTGCCGCGCGCCTGCCGCTGATCTGGAGCCTCGGGGTGGCGGCGGGGCAGATCACGCCCAGCGACTTCGTCCGCCTGACCGCGTCGCAGCCAGCCCGCCTGTTCGGTTTGCGGAGCAAGGGCCGGATCGCACCCGGCGCCGACGCCGATCTCGTGCTGTGGGATCCGGATCGCCGAACGACGCTGACCAACGCCTTGATGCAGCACGCGATCGACTACACGCCGTTCGAAGGGATGGAGGTCACCGGGTGGCCGGTTGCGACGGTTCGGCGCGGCGAGGTGGTCATGCGGGACGGCGTCGTCACCGCCCTGCCCGGCAGCGGCCGCTATCTGCCGGTAGCACCTTACGATTTCATCCGGCCGAGCGGGGTCATGCCCGACGGGTTCGACGGTGCGACCTTTACCGGAGGCGTGCCGTAGCCGCTCGGTCCGACGAAGCCGCGAGGTTAGCCGATTTGCGAAAGCAACAGGATCAACTCGCTTTGCCGCCGCGTGTTGGTCTTCGTCATGATGCGGGCAAGCTGCGTTCGAACCGTGTTGATGCTGCGGCCCCGGGCGGATGCGAGGTCGGCTAGCGGATGGCCTGCCAACAGCCCGGTCGCCAGCGTGGCCTCTGCCTCGGTCAGGCCGTAGCGCACCATCAGTTCGCGTTGCAGGTCCGGGCGGCGCGTTCGCGGCGGGTTCGCCAACACCAGCACTGGCCGCGGCGCCGGCAGGTCACGGTCCGAACGGTCCCGCACCGGAACCACGTTCAGCACCAACTGCGACGGCGCGTGCTTCCCGAGCACCACCGTCGCGGCCGTGGGGAAGCCGCGCCCGAAGCCGCCCGCACGCGATACCGCCGCGTTCAGTTGCGCCGTGTCGTTGGCGTTGACCGACTCCAGGCGCTGATTGCGCACGATCAGCGCACCGTCGCCGGCCAGCAATGCCTCCGCCACCGAGTTGTGACGCATCACCCGCCCCGCGGCATCCAGCAGGAAGGCGGCACGGTCGAGCGAGTCGAACGCGGCCAGCGCATCCACTCCGCGCAACTGCCGCGACGTGAATGCCGCCCGTTGCAGATGCGGCAGCAACGTATGGGCGACGCGGATCTCCTCGCCCATGAACGGCCCGGCCGACCAAGGCCGGATCAGCGAGATGTCCTGCAGCCATCCCTCGCGCGACCACAGCACCAGGCGCAGGCCCTCGTTAAGATCCCGGTATTTCAGGTACTCGTTGTAGATCGGGCTGCGCAGAACCTCCGGCTTGCTCACCATCTGCCAAGTGGGCTTCACCTCGCCCTCGACGGAAGCGGGGCTGGCGTTCGTCCATACGTTGCGGTTCGTCCAGCGGCCGAGGAACTCATCCTCGTAATCGTTCCGGTCGAGCCCGATCGCGACGCCCTGGAACGCGCGCCAATCATGCGTGCGAGCGAACAGGTCGGCAAAATGGCTTTGAAATAGCTCGGCCAAGTCAGTCAGCGCGTGTGGCCAACCGCCGGGTTCGACTGCTGCGTCGTAGACCGAGTCCAACACTCGGGCCAATTTGTCCTCGCCAAGGACGGTGCTCACTAGCCCCTCCGATCCGCGTCAATCGCGGACCGAAGGATCAAAGCTTCATTGCGCTCCCGGTGTCAAGCTTTCGAGATTCGTGCGTTAATTTTTGCCCTTTGGCGGCGCGATCTCGACCTTGAGGGACAGCTCCTTCAGGCGCGCCGGGGGAACCGGCGATGGCGCGCCCATCATGAGGTCCTGCCCTTGCTGGTTCAGCGGGAACAGGATCACCTCGCGAATGTTCGGCTCATCCGCCAGCAGCATGACGATCCGGTCGATGCCGGGTGCGGAGCCGCCATGCGGGGGGGCCCCGTAGCGGAACGCGCTCAGCATGCCGCCGAACCGCGCCTCCACCTCGGCCTCGTCATACCCGGCGATGGCGAACGCCCGGATCATGATGTCCGGCCGATGGTTGCGGATGGCGCCCGAGGACAGCTCCACCCCGTTGCACACGATGTCGTACTGGTAGGCTTTGATCGTCAGCGGATCCTGCGTGTTGAGCGCCTCGAGCCCGCCCTGCGGCATCGAGAACGGGTTGTGGCTGAAATCGATCAGCCCCGTCTCCTCGACCCGCTCGTACATCGGGAAGTCGGTGATCCAGCACAGCCGGAACGCGTCCTTCTCATACAGATCGAGGTCCGCGCCGATCCGGTTGCGCACGGCGCCGCTGAACTTGGCCGCCTCGTCCTTCGGCCCGGCGGCGAAGAACACGGCGTCCCCTGGCTGCAGGCCGCACGCCGTCCGGATCGCCTCCACCCGCGCCGGCTCGAGGTTCTTGGCGATCGGTCCGCGGCCGCCATCCGCCTCGAACTGGATGTAGCCGAGGCCGCCCGCGCCCTGCTCGCGCGCCCATTCGTTGAGCTTGTCGAAGAAGCCGCGCGGCTTCGGTCCGGCGCCGGGTGCAGGGACCGCCCGCACCACGCCGCCAGCGGCCACGATCTTGGCGAACAGCCCGAACCCCGACCCGGCGAAGTGCTCCGTCACGTCGGTGATCCGCAGCGGGTTGCGCAGGTCCGGCTTGTCCGACCCATATTCCAGCAGCGCCGTGTCGTACGCGATGCGCGGGAATGCCCCCTCCGTCACCGTGCGGCCGGCGCCGAACTCGCGGAACACGCCCGCGATGACCGGCTCGAGCGTGGTGAACACGTCCTCCTGGGTGACGAAGCTCATTTCGAAGTCGAGCTGGTAGAATTCGCCGGGGGAGCGGTCCGCGCGTCCCGCTTCGTCACGGAAACAGGGCGCGATCTGGAAATACCGGTCGAACCCGGCGACCATCGCCAGTTGCTTGAACTGCTGCGGCGCCTGCGGCAGCGCGTAGAACTGTCCCGGATGCACCCGCGACGGCACCAGGAAGTCCCGCGCGCCCTCCGGCGAGGAGGCGGTGAGGATCGGGGTTTGGAATTCGGTGAACCCGGCGGCGATCATCTGCCGGCGCAGATAGGCGATCACCCCCGCCCGCAGCAGCATGTTGCGGTGGATCTTGTCCCGCCGCAGGTCGAGGTAGCGGTAACGCAGCCGCATTTCCTCCGGCACCGCCGCGTCCCCGGCCACGGGGAACGGCAGCACGGCCGCCGCCGACTGCACCTCCATCGCCGCCGCCCGCAACTCGATCTCACCGGTGGGCAGGCGCGGGTTCACCGTGCTGCCCTCGCGCCGGACGACGGTGCCGGTCACGGTGATGACGCTCTCGACGCGCACCGCGTCGGCGGCCTCGAACACCGGCGACCCTGCCGGGAACACGACCTGGGTCAGCCCGTGATGGTCCCGCAGGTCGATGAACAGCAACCCGCCGTGGTCCCGTTTGCTATGGACCCAGCCCGAGAGCCGCGCCTCGGTGCCGGCGTCCTGGGCGCGCAACGCGTCGCAAGTGTGGGTGCGGTAGGCGTGCATGGCGCATTGTCCGGTTCGTGAAGGTTGATCCGGGCGGGTGGTGGGCGCGACAGGGATTGAACCTGTGACCCTCGCCATGTCAAGGCGATGCTCTACCGCTGAGCTACGCGCCCCCGATTGCGTTGTCGTCCGGGGAGGCAGCTACCTAACCCGCCCCTCTTTCGCGCGCAAGCGAGGGGATCGCCGGACGTCACCGCTATTCGGACGCGCCCCTATATGGCGCCACCGAGGCCGCTCCTATACAGCGTTGGCAAGGAAGGCTTCTATATACTATGGACCTGCCACAACCCGTGCTGCCCGCCGACAACGCCCCGCCTTACGTGATCCTCCGCCCGGCCGAACAAACAGCCCCTCTCGTCGTCGCGTCGCCGCATTCCGGGCGCGCCTACGCGGACACGTTCCTCCAATCCGCCCGTCTCGGACCGTTGGATCTGCGCCGCAGCGAGGACAGTTTCGTCGAGGAACTGTTCGCCGGCGCCGTCGCCCATGGCGCGCCGCTGCTGTGCGCGCAGTTTCCCCGCGCCTACTGCGACCCCAACCGCGAGGCGTGGGAGCTGGACCCGGCGATGTTTGCCGACGCCCTGCCGGACTGGGTGAACACCACCAGCCCGCGCGTCGGCGCCGGCCTCGGCACCATCGCCCGGGTCGTGACCTCCGGCGAGACGATCTACCGCGGCAAGCTGCGCTTTGCGGAGGCTCAGGCGCGGGTGCGGGACTGCTGGCAACCGTACCATGATGCGCTGGCCCAACTGATCGGCGAAACGCAGGACCGCTTCGGCTGCTGTTTGTTGATCGACTGCCATTCCATGCCGGCGGGCGCTGGCCGCGCCGGCGGACCGGATTTCGTGCTGGGGGACGCGCATGGCACGGCCTGCATGGCCCAGGTCACGGCCCTGGTGGAGCAGGTGCTGAGCGGCTTCGGCTACGATGTGCGCCGCAACGACCCCTATGCCGGCGGCTACGTCACCCGCCATTACGGCCGCCCCCGCGACAGGGTGCACGCCCTGCAGATCGAAGTCGCGCGCCGCCTCTATATGGACGAGTCCACGCTGGAGAAGGCGGCCGGCTTCGAGCGTCTGCAATCCCGGCTGGATACGCTGTTGTCCGAAGTGTCGGTGATCAGCGCGGCGCTGTTGCAGGCGGACAAAAAAAAGGCGGTGCTTTGCAGCACCGCCAAGTTTAGGGAGGAAACGTCCAAGAAGTAGGAAGGCCGAAGCCTTGCTACGGATTGGAATTTAGCTCCCTGCCGGTCTGGCCGCAAGCGTTTTTTTGCAGTGCAGCAATTCGTGATTCGGCGATTTTCCGGCAACTTTTCCGCAACCTTTATCGTACACGGTAAGGCATGATCGCGCGCGTCGTCCTCTGCCTGCTTCTCGGTGCCCTCACGCTCGGCATCCGGCCCAGAATCGGACAGGCGCGCGCTTTGCCCCCTGTCAGCATCCCAGCCCCGTCGGCACTTTGCCGCGCTGCCATCCTCCAGGCGGAACGCACGACCCATGTGCCGGACCGCTTGCTCGATGCAATCGCCATGGTCGAAAGCGGCCGCAGGGACCCGATCAGCGGTGCGGTCTATCCCTGGCCGTGGACGATCAACGCGGAAGGGGTTGGCCATTTCTATGACAGCAAGGCGGAGGCGATCGCCGCCGTGCAGGATTTTCAGGCCCACGGCGTCCGGTCCATGGACGTCGGCTGTTTGCAAGTGAACCTGCAATACCATCCGGAGGCGTTCGCCTCGCTGGACCAAGCGTTCGATCCGGTGACCAACGCCGCCTATGCCGCGCACTTCCTGCAACAACTTTACGCACAGACCAACGCCTGGCCGTTAGCGGCGGCCGCTTACCACTCGTTCACGCCGGATCTCGGGGCCGATTATGCGCGCAAAGTGCTTGCTGCATGGGGCGTCCCGCAACTGCCGGTCAGCAGCCAGATCGTGACCAACGCGGCCACCGCTGTCGCTGCGTCGGCACCGTTCGGCGCCGTTCCGCCCGTGGTCCCGCCAGGCGGCCGAGTCGCTGTCCTGCTGCCGTCCGGCAACGAGGCGATCAAGGTGATGCCTGTCGCCGGCCCCATCGCGGCACCGTCCGGCGCGCCTGTGGCGGCCGCGCGGGGACTGGACTCATACCGCGCAACACCGATCACCTACACGAGCCGGCCCGGCCGGCCCTTTTGACGGAGGAGTGATGGATCACGCAGGCATTTCGCGGTGATGGCGGCAGGTAAGATGAATGGCTTCCATCATTAAATAGTGATACGCCTTCCAAGGCCTGATACGTGCCAGTGCCAACACGTGACCTGTGGAGGTTTGATGAAGAGCCTGACGATCTTCGCCACGGCCCTTTCGCTCGCGGCCACCCTTCCGGCCGCCGCCCAGCAAGCCGGTGTCCCTGTCAGCACGGCGCAGGCCGTCCGGCGCGATGTCCCGATCTTCGTCAGCGGGATTGGCACGGTGCAGGCGCTGCAGTCTGTCCTGCTTCGCGCCCGGGTCGACGGCACGATCGACAAGATCGCGTTCATCGAAGGCCAGGACGTGAAGGTTGGCGACCTCCTCGCCCAGATCGATCCGAGGCCATACCAAGCCGTGATGGATCAAGCCGTCGCGAAGAAGGCCGCCGACATTGCAATGCTCGGCAATGCCAAGCGCGATCTCGCCCGCTACTCCGACCTTGCCAAGAACGACTTCGCTTCGCGCCAAAGCGTCGACACGCAGACCGCGTCGGTCTCGCAGTCCACGGCCACGACGCAAGCCGATGACGCCGCGATTGCCGCGGCCAAGCTCAACCTCGAGTTCACCCGGATCACCTCCCCCATCGAGGGCCGGGTCGGCTTGCGTTTGGTCGACCCCGGCAACCTCGTGCACGCCAGCGACTCGACTGGTATCGTTACCATCAACCAGGTACATCCGATCGCAGCAATCTTCACGCTTCCCCAAGACATGTTCCCGACCGTGCAGGACGCCGTCCGCAGCGCAGTGCCGACGCCGCTGAACGTCCAGGCCTATGGTGGCGACGGGAAACGGCAGCTTGGGGCGGGAACGCTGCTCACGATGGACAACACGATCGACACCAGCACGGGTACGATCCGGTTGAAGGCGACGTTCCCGAACACGGACGACCGGCTCTGGCCCGGTCAGTTCGTCAACGTGCACCTCCAATTGGGCACGGCCAAGAACGCTGTGACGGTCCCTTCGAGCGCCGTGCAGCATGGCGTGAACGGCTTGTATGTCTATGCGGTGCGGAACGGCACCGTTGCCAAGCTCGTGCCGGTCGAGATCGGGCAGGATGACGGTCAGACCACCATCGTGACAAAAGGGTTAACCGAGAGCGACACGGTGGTGACCAGCGGTCAGTCCCGGCTGACGGACGGCACGAGAGTTGCTAATTCGACGCAGGCTGGAGCGTCCGATCCGGCGGCAACGGCGAAGATAGGCGGGTAGATCGACCGATGAGCATCTCCACACCCTTCATCCGCAAGCCTGTCGCGACGTCACTGATCATGGCGGCGGTGCTTCTGATCGGTATCGCGGCCTATCCCCTGTTGCCTGTCGCGCCCTTGCCGCGCGTCGATTTCCCGACGATCGCCGTGTCCGCCACGCTACCCGGCGGTAGCCCCGAGACAATGGCCGCGACCGTGGCCCAACCACTCGAGCGGCAGTTCTCGCAGATCTCCGGCGTATCGCAGATGACCTCCGTGAGCGTGCTCGGATCCAGTCAGGTGACGGTGCAGTTCGACCTGGACCGCAACATCGATGCCGCGGCCGGCGACATCCTGGCGGCCATCAACGCCGCCGGCGGCCAGTTGCCCAAGACCCTGCCCAGCCCGCCGACCTACCGCAAGGTGAACCCGGCGGACAGCCCCATCCTCATCCTCTCGGTGCAGTCGGACACACTGCCCATCATCGAGGTGGACGACTACGCCGACAACATTCTCAGCCAGCAGATCTCTCAGATTTCCGGCGTCTCTCAAATTTCGATCGGCGGCGAACAGAAGCGCTCCGTCCGCGTCCAGGTGGATCCGGCACGGATCGCCGCCATGGGTCTCACCCTGGAGGACATCCGCAACACACTCGTCAACGTCACGGTCAACAACGCGAAGGGCAGCGTCGACGGGTCCCGGCAGTCGCTTGCCATCTATGACAACGACCAGTTGACCAAGGGCAGCCAGTACAACGACGTCATCGTCGCCTATCGCAATGGCGCGCCCGTCCGTGTGCGCGACATTGGCGTGGCCGTCGACGGGCCGGAAAACACGCGCCTGGCCGGCTGGCAAAATGGCCGGCGCGGCATCCAGTTGCTGATCTTCAAGCAGCCCGGCGCCAACGTCATCGACACGGTCGCCCATATCCGCCAGGAACTGCCCCGGCTGCAGGCTGCGATCCCCCCCTCGGTCCACGTCGATACCGTGATGGACCGGACGCTGACCATCCAGGCGTCGGTCAAGGACGTGCAGTTCACCTTGCTGCTGTCGATCACCCTCGTGGTGATGGTGATCTTCCTGTTCCTGCGAAACGTCTGGGCGACCATCATCCCGAGCGTGACGGTGCCGCTCGCCTTGGTCGGCACGTTCGCGGTCATGTTCCTGCTCGGCTACAGTCTCGACAACCTCTCCCTCATGGCGCTGACCATCGCCGTCGGTTTCGTCGTGGACGACGCCATCGTCATGCTCGAGAACATCTACCGCTATGTCGAGGAGGGCATGAACCCGATGGAAGCCGCCCTGCGCGGCGCCGGCGAGATCGGCTTCACCATCATCTCCATCAGCATCTCGCTCATCGCGGTGTTCATCCCGTTGCTGCTGATGGGCGGGATCGTCGGACGCTTGTTCCGTGAATTCGCCATGACGGTCAGCATCGCCGTGGTGGTGTCGGGGTTCGTCTCGCTCACCCTGACGCCGATGATGTGCTCGCGCTTCCTGAAGCACCATCATGGCGAGCACGGGCGGGTGTACAAGGTCGTCGAAGCCATGTTCGACCTGATCATCGGCTTCTACCGCCGCACGCTCGACGTCGCGCTCAAGTTCCGCTTCATCACGCTCTGCGTCTTCATCGGCACCTTGTGCGTGACCGGCTACCTGGCCGTGATCATCCCCAAGGGGTTCTTCCCAAGTCAGGACACCGGCGTCATCGTCGGCATCACGCAAGGCGCGCAGGACATCTCGTTCGCCGAGATGGCGCAGCGGCAGATGGCGCTGGCCAAGATCGTGGGGGAGGATCCGGACGTCGAGGCCTACTCGTCCTCGATGGGGGCCGGGCTCGGCGGACAGACCGGCAATAACGGCCGGCTCTACATCAGCCTGAAGCCGTGGGACGAGCGCACGTCCAATGCGCAGCAGATCATCGCCCGCCTCGCGCAGAAGACCCGCAGCGTGCCGGGCGCCCAGTTGTTCATGCAAGCGGCGCAAGACATCAACATCGGCGGCCGTCTCGCCAAAACCCAGTATCAGTTCACTTTGCAGGACGCCGACGTCCAGGAGCTCTACCAATGGGCGCCGAAGGTCCTCGATCGGCTGAGCGGGCTGAAAGAGCTTCGGGATCTTGCGACAGACCAGCAGATGGCTGGCACGACCGCGACGCTCACCATCGACCGCGATGCGGCATCCCGCTTCGGCATATCGCCGCAACAGGTCGACGACACGCTATACGATGCTTTCGGTCAGCGTCAGATCACGCAGTATTTCACGCAGTTGAACTCCTACCACCTGATCCTCGAAGTGCCTCCGGCGATGCAAGGCGAGTCGGATACGCTGAACAAGCTCTACGTCAAGTCGGCCAGCGGCGTGGCTGTTCCGCTGAGTGCGTTCGTCAAGACCGACACCAAACCGGTCTCCCCGCTCTCGGTCTCGCACCAGAGCCAGTTCCCATCGGTGACGCTGTCGTTCAACCTCGCGCAAGGCGCCGCGCTGGGTGACGCGGTGACCGCCGTGCAACAGGCGATGGCGTCCCTCGGCACGCCGGCCTCGCTGACGGGGACGTTCCAGGGGACGGCGCAGGCGTTCCAGTCCTCGTTGAGTTCGGAGCCTTACCTGATCGCGGCCGCGGTGATCGCGGTCTACATCATCCTCGGCATCTTGTATGAGAGCTACATCCTGCCGCTGACCATCCTCTCCACCCTGCCCTCGGCTGGCGTCGGCGCGCTGCTGATGCTCATGATCGGCGGCTACGATCTCTCGATCATCGCGATGATCGGCGTGATCCTGCTGATCGGCATCGTGAAGAAGAACGGCATCATGATGGTGGACTTCGCGATTTCCGCCGAGCGGCGGGATGGCGAGACGCCGCTCAATGCCATCCGGCAGGCCTGCCTGCTGCGCTTCCGTCCGATCCTGATGACGACGATGGCCGCTCTGTTGAGCGGGCTGCCGTTGATGCTCGGCAGCGGCGCCGGGTCCGAGCTACGCAAACCGCTCGGCTACGCGATGGTCGGCGGATTGCTGCTGAGCCAGATCCTGACGCTTTACACGACCCCGGTGATCTACCTCTATCTCGACAAGGTGCAGCATTGGCTGGCTCCGCGCCGCCGCAGCCACATGCCGGCCCTTGCCGAGAAGATGGGCGCAACCGCGGATTGAGCTTGACGCCCGCCGGGGGACGTCCGTTCTCCGGCGAGCGCGCCGCTTCCACCACGAAGCGGTCGCAGGCTAGACTGGCGGCTCAAAGCCGGAGCAAACCCGGCGCAGGGAGGCTGCTGTGCTTGGATTGATGCAAACGCGTCCGCTGATGATCTCCTCCATCATCCAGCATGCCGCCCGCAACCATGCTTCGACCGAGATCGTCTCCATGACGGCGGAGGCTGGGCTCCACCGCATCACGTATGGCGAGATAGAGCGCCGTATGCGCCGCCTCGTCCGGGCGCTGCAACGCCTCGGCGTCAAGGAGGGCGACCGCGTCGGCACCCTGGCGTGGAACGGCTACCGCCATCTCGAGGCTTACTATGCCGCACCTGGCATGGGGGCGATGTATCATACCATCAACCCGCGTCTTGGCGTCGAGGACGTCTCCTACATCATCGAGGATGCCGGCGACGCCGTGCTGTTCGCCGATGTCAGCTTCGCTCCGCTGATCGAGGCGCTCGCCCCCCGCATCGCCGTGCCGCACATCGTGATGATGACGGACCCGGCGAACATGCCGGATCTCACGCTGGCGCCGGGCCAGACCCTGCATTGCTACGAAACGCTGCTGGCCGAGGCGGACGAGGATTACACCTGGCCGGAGTTCGACGAACTCACGGCCGCCGGACTCTGCTACACCTCCGGCACGACCGGGCGGCCGAAGGGCGTGCTGTACAGCCACCGCTCCACCGTGCTGCATGCTTACGCGGTAAATCAGGCGGACGTGTTCGGCCTGCGCGCGAGCGACCGGGTGATGCCGGTGGTGCCGATGTTCCATGTCAACGCCTGGGGGTGCCCTTTCGCAGCGCCGATGGCCGGCGCCAGCCTGATCCTGCCGGGCCGCCATCTGGATGGGGCCAGCTTGACCACGCTGATGAACCAGGAACGCGTGACGATCTCGGCCGGGGTTCCGACGATATGGCTCGGTCTGCTCGCTCATCTCCGCGCCACCGGGACGCGGCTGGACACGGTGCGCTCGCTGGTGATCGGGGGTTCGGCCTGCCCGCCCATGTTGATCGACGCGTTTGCCCGGGAGTACGGCATCCGCGTGGACCATGCCTGGGGCATGACGGAGATGAGCCCGCTCGGCACCTACAACGCGCCGAAGTCTGGCGAGGATACGATGCCCGTGGAGGCGGTTGCCGCGCGCCGGCTCAACCAGGGGCGCGGGATCTACGGCGTCGAGATGAAGATCGTGGGCGATGATGGTGAGGCGCTTCCCTGGGACGGGGTGGCCTTCGGTAATCTACTGGTCCGTGGCCATTGGGTCTGCCAGAGCTACTTCGGCGCGAACGCAACCGGCGGCGCGGACGGGCAAGGCTGGTTCGCCACGGGGGACGTCGCCACGATCGACGCCGACGGCTACATGACCATCACCGACCGCTCGAAGGATGTCATCAAGTCCGGCGGCGAGTGGATCAGTTCGATCACGCTGGAGAACATCGCCATCGCCTACCCGGATGTGGCGGAGGCGGCCATTATCGCGGCGACCCACCCGAAATGGGACGAACGCCCGCTCCTGCTTGTGGTCGCCAAAGACGGCCGCACCATAGACCATGCAGCGCTCCTGTCGTCCTACGAGGGCCACGTGCCGAAATGGTGGCTGCCGGACGCGGTGTTGACTGTCGCTGAATTGCCACACACGGCGACTGGGAAGCTGAACAAACTCGCGTTGCGAATGCAGTATGGCCAGCATTTTTTGAAAACTGCGGCGGAATGACTGAACGCGCTTCGCAAGGGGACGTTGTTACAGCCACAATCGTCCTGGAGTTCCCTATGAAGTCGTTCCTTGTTGCTGCCGCTGCACTCATCACGGCGTCTGCGTTCTCTGGCCAAGTGCATGCAGCCGGTTGTGTGTCCGGCGCCGCCGTTGGGGGGGTTGCTGGCCATGTTGCGGGTCATCACGGCCTGCTTGGCGCCGCTGCCGGTTGCGCCGTCGGCCACCATATGAACGTAAAGCAGAAGCAGAATGCGGCGGCGAGCCAGCCGGCTGCGCAACCTCAGTAACCCTTTTCGGAGATTTTTATTGTGAAAACTGTTTTAGCCTTGGCCGCGCTCGTGGCAGCCGGTTCTCTGGCCCTTCCGCGTGAGGCCGCCGCGATTGGCTGCCTTTCCGGCGCTGCCGTCGGTGGCGTTGCCGGCCATTATGCCGGCCACCACGGCCTACTCGGCGCCGCTGCCGGCTGTGCGGTGGGCCATCATGCAGCCGTTGTGCAGCGCCGCCGTGCCGCCGCTGCTTACGACAGCGGCGGCGCTGCCTACAGCAACGGCACCGCTCCGTATGCCAACCGTCCTTACCAGTAAGCTGTCTTCTGAGTGGAGGCGGTTCACGCCGCCTCCATGACTCCCCCGGCCTGGGCGAGCTGTGCCAGGTGGGTGTCGGCGTCACCGAACAGCAGCTCGATCATCGACATGCGCTTGAAGTAGTGGCCGACCATGTATTCCATGGTCACGCCGATTCCGCCGTGCAACTGCACCGCTTCCTGGCCCACCTTGCGGCCGGACCGGCCGATCTGGACCTTTGCGGCCGCGACGGCCTTGTGGCGCTCAGCCGCGTCGTCCTCACCCGCCATCATGGTGGCCAGCAACGCCATCGAGCGCGCTTGCTCCAACTGCACGTACATGTCCACGGCCCGGTGCTGAAGCGCCTGGAAGTCGCCGATGGCACGGCCGAACTGCTTGCGCTGCTTCATGTAGTCCACCGTGGATTCGTGCATCGCCGTCATCACGCCGACGGCTTCGGCCGCGAGATAGCCCAGTGCCTCGTCCACGACGCGCTCGATGTGGGGGAGAGCATTCGCCGGGTCGCCGAGCGGAACACCCGTCGCGCCGGCGAGCGAAACCTCTGCGGCGCGAAGACCGTCCTGGGTGGGGTAGCCGCGCACGGATACGCCCTCGCTCGGGACATCCACCAGGAACAACCCGACGCCTGAGCGGTCACGCGTGCCGCCGGACGTGCGCGCTGTCACGAGCAGCTTGTCGGCGGCGTCGCCGTGCAGCACGACGCCCTTCTCGCCCTCGAGGCGCCACCGCCCACCCTCGTTGCGGGCGATCGTGGTGACGTTGTGCAATTCGTAGCGGGACTGCCGCTCGACGTGCGCGAAGGCCAGCAGCAGGTCACCAGCCGCGATCTTCGGCAGCAGTTCCGACTGCAGCGCCGGGTCCGCCGCGCGGCGGATCAGGCCACCGCTGAGCACGACGGTCGCGAAATAGGGTTCCAGGACCAGCGCGCGCCCGAATGCCTCGGCCACGATCATGGTTTCGACGGGGCCGCCGCCGAAGCCGCCATGCTCTTCGCCGAACGGTAGGCCGAGCAGGCCCAGTTCGGCGTATTGCGCCCACATGGCACGGCTCCAACCGTCCTGTTCCTTCATGAAGGCGCGGCGTTGCTCGAAGCCGTACTTGTCGGCAATCAGGCGGTCGACGGAGTCCTTGAGCAGGCGTTGGTCGTCGTTCAGGTCGAAATCCATCTCACCCCCATTTTTTGCGGGGCTCTGCCCCTCCCCCCGGAAAGGGACGATCGTCCCCTTCACCCCTCATGAAAAGGTGTCCAGAGGACGACTGTCCTCTGGTGGGGTCTGGGGCAAGGCCCCAGCCTTCAGAACCCCAGAATAGCCTTGGCTACGATGTTGCGCTGGATCTCGTTCGATCCGCCATAGATCGAGACCTTGCGCCAGTTGAAGTATGTCGGCGCCGCCTCCGCCGCATAGTCCGGCCCGATCGACATCGGATCGTTGTCGCCCTCCGCCTCGCTCTCCGGCACATACGGCATGGCGTACGGCCCGACCAGTTCCAGCAGCAGCTCCGTCGTCGCCTGCTGGATTTCGGAACCCTTGATCTTCAGGATCGAGCTCGCCGGGTTCGGCTTGCCCCGGGCGTGGTTGCGCTCGCTGGCCACCACACGAAGCTGCGTCATCTCGAGCGCGCGCAGCTCGATCTCCACCGCCGTCAGCTTCTCGGCGAAGTGGCGGTCCTCGATCATGGGCTTGTCCCCCATGCGCTCGAGCTTGGCCAGTTCGCGCAACCGCAGCAGCCGCGCCTTGGACACGCCCACGCGCGCGATGCCGGTGCGCTCGTTGCCGAGCAGGAACTTGGCGTAGTCCCAGCCCTTGTTCTCCTGCCCGACGAGGTTTTCAGCCGGCACGCGCACGTCGTCGAACCAGACCTCGTTCACCTCGTACCCGCCATCGATCGTCTGGATCGGGCGCACGGTGATGCCGGGCGTCTTCATGTCGATCAGGATGAAGGAGATCCCCTCCTGCTTCTTCGCTGCGTTCGGGTCGGTGCGGCAGAGGCAGAAGATCCAGTCGGCGTATTGCGCGAGCGTGGTCCAGGTCTTCTGGCCGTTGACCACCCACTCGTCGCCCTCGCGCCGGGCCGTCGTGCGCAGCCCCGCGAGATCGGACCCGGCGCCGGGTTCGGAGAAGCCCTGGCACCACCAGATGTCGAGATTGGCCGTCGGCGGCAGGAAACGCTCCTTCTGGGCGTCGCTGCCGAATTGGGCGATCACCGGGCCCACCATGCTGGTGTTGAAGGCGAGCGGCGCCGGAACCGACGCCGTCTGCATCTCGTCCAGCCAGATGTAGGACTGCACGGACGTCCAGTCCTTGCCGCCATGCTGCACCGGCCAATGCGGCACCGCGATCCCGGCCGCATTCATGGCGCGCTGCGTGGCCTGCAGGTCCTGCTTCGAGACGTGCTCACCGCGTCCGGCCTTTTCGCGGATCTCGGCGGGGATCTTGTTGCGGAAGAAGTCGCGCATCTCGGCGCGGAAGGCGCGCTCGTCGGGGGTGAAGCTTAGATCCATCGTGGTTCCCTTTGTGCCGCTTTACGCCCTCACCCCGGCCCTCCCCCGCGCGCGGGAGAGGGAGAAGGAAGCGGGCTTAGTGGACGATTTCGAACAGGCCGGCAGCGCCTTGGCCGCCTCCGATGCACATGGTCACGACGGCGAGCTTGGCACCCCGGCGGCGGCCTTCGATCAGGGCGTGGCCGGCCATCCGAGACCCGCTCATGCCGTACGGGTGGCCGATCGCGATCGAGCCGCCATCCACGTTCAACCGGTCGTTCGGGATGCCGAGCTTGTCGCGGCAATAGATCACTTGGCTCGCGAACGCCTCGTTCAGCTCCCAAAGGTCGATGTCCTCGACCGTGAGGCCCTTGCGCTGCAGCAGGCGCGGGATGGCGTAGACGGGGCCGATCCCCATCTCGTCCGGCTCGCACCCGGCGGTCGCATAGCCGCGGAAGATGCCGAGCGGCGTGAGGCCCAGGCGCTGCGCCTCCTCGGCCGACATCATCACGCAGGCGGAGGCGCCGTCGCTCAGTTGGCTGGCGTTGCCGGCGGTGATGAACTTGTCCTCCCCGCGCACCGGCTTCAGCTTGGCCAGGCCCTCGGCGGTGGTTTCCGGGCGGTTGCACTCGTCGCTCTGGAGCGTCACCTCCTCCTGGCTGACCGCCTTCGTGACCTTGTCCACGACCTCCTTCATCACGGTCATCGGCACGATCTCCTCGGCCAGCCGGCCGGCCTGCTGGGCGGCAGCGGTGCGGCGCTGGCTCTCGAGCGCGTACTCGTCCTGCGCCTCGCGGCTGATGCCGTAGCGCGCGGCCACGATGTCGGCCGTCTCGATCATCGGCATGTAGATGTCGGGCTTGTTCTCCAGCAGCCACTCGTCGCGGTAGTGGAACTGGTTCATGTTGAACTGCACCAGGCTGATCGACTCGAGCCCGCCCGCCACGGCCACCGGTGCGCCGTCGTTGACGATGCGCCCGGCGGCCAGCGCCATGGCCTGCAGTCCGCTCGAGCAGAAACGGTTGACCGTCATCGCCGAGGCGGTGGACGGGATGCCGGCGCGCAAGGCGGCCTGGCGCGCGATGTTGCCGCCGGTGGCGCCCTCGGGATTGGCGCAGCCCATCACCACGTCCTCGACGCTCGCCGGGTCGATGCCGGCGCGGTCCAGCGCGGCGCGGATGGCGTGGCCGCCCAGATCGGCGCCATGGGTGAGGTTGAACGCACCGCGCTGGGCCTTGCCGATCGGCGTGCGGGCGGTGGAGACGATCACGGCTTCGGTCATGCTTGCACCTTCATTGCTCCTTGGGTCCTCACCTCTTGCGCGTGGACCCGTTCCTCGTCGGCCAATTCCTTGCGGGACAGCTTGCCCACCGCCGTCCGCGGAAGCTGCTCGCGGAACTCGACGGCGGCCGGCATCTCGTGGCGGCCGAGCTTGTCGGCCAGGAAGGCCCGCAGTTCCTCGAGGCTGAACGGCTCGGCGCCGTCGCGCAGCTTCACGAACGCCTTGGCCGCCTGGCCGCGATAGCTGTCCGCGATGCCCACCACCGTGCACTCCTCGACGGCGGCGTGCTCGTAGATCGCGTCCTCGATCACCCGCGGATAGACGTTGAAGCCACCCGAGATGATCATGTCCTTCTTGCGGTCGACGATATAGAAATTGCCCTCCGCATCCATGGCGCCGATGTCGCCGGTCAGGAAATACCCGTCGGCATAGGCGGCCGCCGTCTCCTCCGGCCGGTTCCAATAGCCAGACGTGACGTTCGGCCCCTTGATGCGGATCTCCCCCGTCTCGCCCGGCGGCAGCACCGTGTGCGGGTCGTTCAGATCGGCCACATCCATCTCGATGCCGGGCAGCGGCAGGCCGATCAGCCCGGGGCGCATCTCCATCTCCGGCAGGATCGTGGTGCCGGCGGGGGATGTTTCGGTCATGCCCCAGCCGCCACCCACCCGGCGCCCGGTCAGCGCCTCGAACCGCTGCGCCACCTCCACCGGCAGCGGCGCACCGCCGCAATTGGCAACGCGCAGGGAGGACAGGTCCCGCTTGTCGATGCCGGGTTGCGCGGCCATGGCGATGAACATGGTGGGCACGCCGGCGAACACCGTGGCGCGGCCGGTCTCGATGTCGTCGAGCGTCTGCGCGGCGTCGAAACGCAGGCGGAGCATGATCTCCACCCCGGCGCTCAGCGCGCGCAACAGCACCGTGGTCAGCATGTAGATGTGGAACAGCGGCAACACGCCGATCACCCGGTCGTTCGGCTGCCAGCTCCGGTTATTGCCGATGAACCAGTTCTCGTAGATCGACACGGCCGCGGTCAGGTTGGCATGGCTCAGCATGGCGGCGCGCGGCAGGCCGGTGGTGCCGCCGGTGTACTGCAGCACGGCGATGTCCGAGGGCGTGCCGGCCGGCCAGGCTCCCTGCGGCTCGGCCTGGCTGAGCGTGGCGAAGGTCAGGATCCTTGGATCGTCCGGGATCGGCTGCGTCGGGACACCCGGCCCGAACGCGCCATCCTCGCCCACGACGAGGTGGTCGAGCAGCCCTTCCTGCAGCAGTCCCAGCGCACTCGGCAGCATGGTCGGGTAGTCGGGCGCGACCAGGATACGGGCGTTGCTGTCGGTGAGCTTGCGGGCGAGCGAGCGCGGGGGATCGAGGGGGCTCAGATGCACCACCCGGCCGCCTGCCAGCAGAACGGCGAAGAAACTGATCGGGTGGTAGGGCACGTTCGGCAGGTACAGCGCCACGGAGACGCCGGGCCCGACCCCAAGCGACTGGAACCCGGCCGCTGCGCGCTCCACCTGCTCGCCGAAGCTGCGGAAACTCGTGCGCTGACCGCGGAATTCGATGAACGGCTTGTCGCCGTGTTCCGCGACGCCTCGCGCCATCAGCTCCGGCAGCGTGCTGACCGGAATAGGGGCATCCCATTTCAGGCCCGGAGGGTAGGAGTTTTCCCAGGCGAACGGGCGGGTGCTGGTCATGCGCTCGCTTCCTTGTGCCGGCTGCACCCCTCCCCCAGCCCCTCCCGCAAGGGGAGGGGGATTGCTTGGTGACGCGTCATGCGGCGGCGGCCTTGATTGGCTCGGCGAAGCCTTGGCCCTTGTCGGCGAGTTCGCGCAGAAGCTTGGCGGGGCGTAGCGTCTCGTCGCCGCTGCGATCGGCGTAGGTATTCAGCCGGTCCGCGATGTGCTTCAGCCCGACCTTGTCGGCGTAGAACATCGGGCCGCCGGTCCAGGAAGGCCAGCCGTAGCCGTTCATCCAGATCACGTCGATATCGGACGGCCGGCTCGCAATACCTTCCTCGAGGATGCGGGCGCCCTCGTTGATCATCGGGTAGAACATGCGCTCGAAAATCTCGTCGTCGCCGATGGTGCGCGGGTTCACCCCGACCTTGCGCTGCTGCTCGGCGATGATGCGCTCCACCTCCGGATCCGGCGTCGGCGTGCGCCCCTCATACTTGTAGTAGCCGGCGCCGGTCTTCTGGCCGAAGCGTCCCGCCTCGCACAGCGCGTCGCTGATCGGCGCCTTGGTGCCCCGCCCCTGCCGGATGCGCCAGCCGACGTCGAGCCCGGCCAGGTCCCCCATCGCATACGGCCCCATCGGGAAGCCGAAGCGGGTCACCACGGCGTCCACCTGCTGCGGCGTCGCCCCTTCCAGCAGCAGCGCCTCCGCCTGGGCCGAGCGCTTGTGCAGCATGCGGTTGCCGACGAAGCCGTCACACACGCCCACCACGGCCGCCACCTTGCCGATGGTCCGGCCGATCGCGAGCGCGCGGGCGATCGACTCGTGGCTGCTGGCCTTGCCGCGCACGATCTCCAGCAGCTTCATCACGTTGGCGGGCGAGAAGAAGTGCATGCCCACCACGTCCGCCGGCCGCTTGGTGAACCCGGCGATCTGGTCCACGTCCAGGGTGGAGGTGTTGGACGCCAGCAGCGCCCCCGGCTTGGCGATCGCGTCGAGCTTGGTGAACACGTCGCGCTTCACCTCCATGGTCTCGAACACGGCCTCGATCACCACGTCCGCTTCCGCCACCGCGTTCCAATCGGTGGTGGGGGTGAACAGCGCCATCCGCTTGCCGACATCGGCCTCCTTCATGGAGCCGCGGCTGACGGCGGTGCGGTAGTTCTTCTCCACGACGGCCATGCCGCGGTCGAGCGCCTCCTGCTTCACCTCGACGATGGTGACGGGGATGCCGGCATTAGCGAAGCACATGGCGATGCCGCCGCCCATGGTGCCGGCGCCGATGATCGCGGCCTTGGCGACGGGGGCGCCTTTCAACCCGGCGGGCATGCCGGGCACTTTCTGCGCCTCGCGTTCGGCGAAGAAGGCGTGGCGCTGGGCGCGGCTCTCGTCGCTGCCGACCAGTTCCGTGAACAGCTTGCGCTCGAGCGCCAGGCCCTGGTCCATCGGCATGGTGACGGCGGCGCGCACGGCCTCGATGCAGGCGGCGGGGGCGCGCTGGCCGCGGGCGCGCTTGAGCAGGGGCTCGGCGGCCTCGTCCAGCAAGGCCGGGTTCGCGCGGGCTTCGGCCAGCTTGTCATCGCGGTCACGCACCTTGGCGAGCGGCTTGCCGATGATGGAGCGCGCGAAGGCGACCGCTTCCTCCCGGGTCGAGCAAACCCTGTCCGCCAGGCCGGGCAATGTCTCCACCGCCATGTGGGTGCCGCCCACGATCGCCTTCATCGCCGCCACCGGGCCGATCACCCGCGGCAGGCGCTGGGTGCCGCCGGCACCGGGGAGGATGCCGAGCTTCACCTCCGGCAACCCGACCTTGGCGCCCGGAGATGCGACCCGGTAGTGGCAGCCCAAGGCCAGTTCCAGCCCGCCACCCAGTGCCAGCCCCTGGATCCAGGCCACCACGGGGCGGCCGAACGCTTCGATCTGCGCGATCAGCTCGGTCAGGATCGGCGGTTGCTGGCCTTTGCCGAACTCCGTGATGTCCGCGCCGCCGGAGAACGCGCGTGCGGTGCCGGTCAGCAGCACCGCCTTCGCCGTGCCCACCTGGGCCAAGGCCTGCTGGATGCCGGTGCGCAGCGCGTGGCCGAGCGCGTTGACCGGCGGGTTTTCCATCGTGATGACCGCGACGTCGCCGTCGTGCTGCAGGTCCACCACCGCGTTCACGTTACCCATGGGCTCAAACCTCCAACCATTCGCGGCGCACGCCGGCGTCCGCTGCGAGCTCGGCGGGCGTGCCTTCGAACACCACCCGGCCGTGCCCCATCACATACAGCCGGCGGGAGATGGCCAGCGCGATGGCCAGCTTCTGCTCCACCAGCAGGATCGTCGTCCCCCGCTCCGCCACCGCGACCAGCAATTCGCGCACCCGGTCCACCATCTGCGGCGCGAGACCCTCGGTCGGCTCGTCTACCATCACCAGCGCGGGGCTGCCCATCAGGGTGCGGCAGATCGCCAGCATTTGTTGTTCCCCACCCGAGAGCGCGCCGGCGGGGGCGTTGGCGCGCTCCTGCAAGCGGGGGAACAGCTCGTAGGCGTCCTTCAGGCCGAACGGGTTGCCGGGGCCTTTCTTCTCGCCGAGCACCAGGTTCTGCAGCGTGGTCAGGTCCGGGAAGATCGACCGGTCCTCCGGCACGTAACCCAGGCCGCGGCGCGCGATGGCATGCGGCGGCAGGCGGCCGATATCCTCGCCGGCGAACACGACGCGGCCAGTCCGGGTGACCCCGCCCATAATGGCCTTGAGCGCGGTGGAGCGGCCGGCGCCGTTGCGGCCGAGGATGGCCACGATCTCGCCGCGGCCGACATGGAGGTCCACGCCGCGGAGGACCTGGCTCTTGCCGTACCAGGCGTCGAGGTTCTGCACTTCCAGCATGGGGGCCGGGTTCAGCATCGCCGCGTCACGCCAGCGTATCCGCGGCGGTGCCAAGATAGGCCGTGCGCACCGCTGGGTTGCCGCGCACTGCGGCCGGGGGGCCGGAGGCGATCACCTGGCCGTCCGCGAGTACGGTGATGCGGTCCGCGAGGTCGAACACCACGCCGAGGTCGTGCTCGATCATCACCAGCGTCTTGCCCTCGGTCACCCGGCGGATCAGCGCCACGGCCCGCTCGGTCTCGGCATGGCTCATGCCCGCGGTGGGCTCGTCCAGCAGCACCGTGCCCGCGCCGCTTGCCACGGCGACGCCGATCTCGAGCGCCCGCTGGTCGGCGTAGGCCAGCGCACCGGCGACCACGTTGCGGCGTGCGGCGAGCCCGATCAGCTCCAGCATCTCCTCCGCCCGTGCGTTCAGCCGGCCGAAGCCCGGCATGGTCCGCCAGAAGGTGAACCCGGCGCCCATGGAGCGCATGGCGGCGCCGCGCAGGTTCTCGAACACGGTCATGCGCGGGAACAGCGACGTCACCTGGAACGAGCGGGACAGGCCGCGCCGGCTGATCACGTAGGACGGCAGGCCGGTGATGTCGTCGCCGTTGAGCAGGATCTGGCCGCTGTCCGGAGCGTAGCGGCCGCTGACCAGGTGGAAGAACGTGCTCTTGCCGGCGCCGTTGGGCCCGATGACCGCGTGGCGTTCGCCGGCGGCGATGTCGACCGTGATGCCCTTGATGATCTCGGTGGCGCCGAAGCTCTTGCGCAGGCCGCGGATCGAGAGGGCTGACGTCAGGGAAGGGGCTGGCGTCATCGCAGCCCGGCCGCTTCCGCCTGCCAGACGG
>CAXTVQ010000064.1:0-25896 GCA_964247705.1 uncultured Acetobacteraceae bacterium
CCCGTTTCGCATTCCAAAACAACGTAAACGGTGACTTCAACACCCCAGAAATACTGCTCGCGTAAGCCGACGGATTGTACCACTGCCCAAGCGGAATAAACGGCAAACTAACGAACGCCCGCTCCTGGATCTCCCGCGCCACCGCCTGCTGCGCCGCCAGATCCGGGGCGTCGAACCATTTCAGCCGCAACGCCTCGAGCACATCATCCGTCGGCCACCCGCTGGTCGCATTCGGTCCGTTCGCGCGCAACGGGTACGAACTGCCCGGCGTGGACGCCGTCAGCCCCGCCCACGTCACGCAGTAAATATTCCAGCCGCCCTCGGCTACCGGGTCCTTCTTGGCCATGCGGGAGACCATCGTCCCCCAATCCGTCACCTGGAAATCAACGGTGAAGCCCATCTGCTGCAACTGGTCCTGCATCACCTCGCTCATCGCCATGATCGCCGGCAGGTCCGAGGGCGCCACCATCACGATCCGCTCGCCCTTGTAGCCGGCGGCGGCGACCCGGCGGCGGGCTTCGGCCATGTCCCGCTGGCCCGTGAGCACCCCCATCCCGGCATCGTTGCTCATCGGGCTGCCGGCGGTGAAGAAGCCGACCGGTGCGCGGCCGAACTGCGCCTGGTCCCCCACCACGGCCGTGACCACGCTCTGCTGGTCGATCCCCGGGAGCAAGGCGCGGCGCATCTCCGGGTTGTTGAACGGCGGCAGCAGATGGTTGAAGCGCAGGATCGCCAGCGCGCCGAACGGGTCCACCGCCTCCACCTTGACGCCTTTGTTCTTCTGCAACATCGGCAGCAGGTCGAGCAGCGGCTGCTCCACCCAATCCATCTCACCCTGCTGCAGCGCCGCCGCGGCCGTGGACGGGTCCGGCTGGGCCGTCCACTCCACCCGGTCGAAATTGGCGATCTTGGCCCCGGCCCACAGATCCGGCGGCTCGGACCGGGGCACGTATTTCTCGTTGCGCACGTAATGCGCCACCGCACCCGGCTGCCATTTCTCCGCGACGAAGCTGTAGGGGCCGCTGCCGACCACCTCCTTGAACTGCTCCGTCACCGGGGTGTTGGCCAGGCGCTCGGGCATGACGAACACGTTGCGGGCGCCGAGCGCGAACAGCATCTGCTGGAACGGCTTGGTCAGCGTGATCTGGAACCGCTTGTCGTCCAGCGCCGCCATCTGCGCCGTCAGCGCCGCGATGGTCTGGCCGAACGGGTCCTTTTTGGACCAGCGGCGCACCGAGGCCACGGCGTCACTCGCGCGCACCGGTTGGCCGTCGTGGAACGTCTGCCCGTCCCGCAGGGTGAACACCCAGGTCAGCCCGTCCGGCGAAACCTCCGCCCGGTCCACCGCCTGCGGGTGCGGAACCAAGTTCTGGTCGATCCCGAACAACGTGTCCCACACCATGTAGCCGTGCGTGAACGAGATCGTGGCCAGGCTCCACAGCGGGTCCACCGTCGTCAACCCGGCGGACGGGACGAAGCGCAGCACGCGCGCACCGGCCGTCGTTTGCGCCGCAATGGGCGAGGGCGTTGCCAGGCCTGCCAGCAACGGTGACGCGGCGAGGCCTAGGACGGTGCGGCGATGCATAACGCTCTCCCACTCTGACGCATGAGAAAGCCTAACCCGCCGCGCGCCTCGCGTCCCGCTTCAGTTCGCGCACCCTAGTTCGTACGCTGCGGCTCCTCGTCGAACACGGCGTAGGCGAGGCCGAGCAGGCGGGTGGCCGAACGCGCGTAGCCGGCGCGGTCCGCATCCTGGGCGAGGGTGATCAGCCGGTCGGCCAGCACGAGCGGGCTGACGGGCACGGGCTTGGCGGTCTGCGTGGTCTGCATGCTGTTTTGCTCCTGTCGCGGGCGGTTTGCCCGTGAAGCCAGGATGCCGGTGAGACCTTTCAGAGAGGTTAACCGCCGGCGGAAAGCGCAAATACCCGCAGCGCGGAGGCGAGCGGACGGCCCGGTGCACGGGCTACGTCCACTTCGGCCACCAGCGCGGCCAAGGTCTGCCCCCGCTGCCGGCCCAGCAGCTCCAGCGCGGTCCAGAACTCCGGCTCCAACGCAACCGAGGTGCGGTGCCCGGCCAACGTGATGCTCCGCTTCTCCAGCATCAAGCGAGGCGGGCGGCGGCCCACGCGCCGGCCTCGGCCACCACCGGGTCCGCATCGCCAGCCAAGCGGGCGGCCACGGGGGCGAGCGCCGGGTCCGCCGAGTTGCCGATTGCGATGGCCACGTTGCGCACGAACCGGTCCCGGCCGATGCGCTTGACCGGGGAGCCGCTGAACAACGCGCGGAACCCGGCATCGTCCAGCGCGGCAAGCTCGGCCAGCCGCGGCGCCACCAGTTCCTCGCGCGGCCGCAGCTTGGCCTCCCGCGCCGCACCCGCGAAGCGGTTCCAGGGGCACACCGCGAGGCAATCGTCACAACCATAGATGCGGTTGCCCATCAGCGGCCGCAGCGCCGGGTCGATCGGGCCGCGATGCTCGATGGTGAGGTAGGAAATGCAGCGCGTCGCATCCAATCGGTAGGGCGCCGGGAATGCCGCAGTCGGGCACGCCACCTGGCACCGGTCGCAGGTGCCGCAACGGTCGGCATGCGGGGCGTCCGGCTCCAGCTCGAGCGTGGTGAAGATCTCGCCCAGGAACAGCCAGGACCCGGCGCTGCGCGACACCAGGTTGGTGTGCTTGCCCTGCCACCCCAGCCCGGCCGATTGCGCCAGCGGCTTCTCCATCACCGGCGCCGTGTCCACGAACACCTTCACCGCCGGGCCGAACCGGCTGGCGACGAACTGGGCGAGGTGCTTCAGCATGCCCTTCACCACGTCGTGGTAATCCCGGTTGCGCGCGTAGACCGAGATGTTGCCGCGGCCGGCAAGCCGGGTGGTGGCAAGCGCGTCCCCCTCGGGGGCGTAGCACAGGCCGAGCACGATCACGCTGCGCGCCTCCGCCCACAGCGCCTGCGGGTGGCTGCGCTGCTCCACCCGGTCGGCGAGCCAACCCATGTCGCCGTGCTGCCCGGCGGCGAGGAACGCCCCCAGCCGCGCACGGGCGTCCGCGCCCAGGGACGCGGGCGCGAACCCTACGGCATCGAACCCGAGCGCCAGTGCGCGGGCCCGGATTGTGTCCTTCTCGTCCGTGTCAGCCCCGGCCGCGGTACGGCGGCACGCCTTGGTCCGGCACCCAGGCGCTTTGCGGCGGCGGCCCACTCTGCCAGAACACGTCGATCGGGATGCCGCCGCGCGGATACCAATACGCCCCGATCCGCAGCCAAACCGGGGACAGCAGCGCCATCAGTCGGTCCGCAATCTCCATCGTGCACGCCTCGTGGAACGCGCCGTGGTTGCGGAAGCTGCCGAGGAACAGCTTGAGCGACTTGCTCTCCACCAGCCACTCGCCCGGGATGTAGTCGATCACGATATGCGCGAAATCCGGCTGCCCGGTCAGCGGGCAGAGCGAGGTGAACTCGGGCGCCGTGAACCGCACCACGTAGCCTGCGCCACGATTGGGGCTGGGCACCCGCTCCAGCGTGGCCTCGGCCGGAGACGCAGGCAGCGTCGTCGGGCGTCCGAGTTGGGTGAGGGTGGCGTAGGGTTGGTCGCTCATGCCTCCGAAGTGGCCATGGCAGCTCCCTCCGTCCAGCCCGCGCGCACCGCTGCCGCGTGCTCCGCCAGCCGGCCGGCCACGATCGCGGTGCGCATGCCGGCCATCAGGTCCGCGTAGTAGGTGAGATTGTGCCCGGTCAGCAGCATCGGGCCGAGCATCTCGCCGGCACGGAACAGGTGGTGGAGGTAGGCGCGGGTATGCCGGGTGCAGGCGAGGCAGCGGCACGCCGGGTCGAGCGGGCCGGGATCGGCGGCGTGGCGGGCATTGCGCAGGTTGAGCACGCCCTGGCTGGTGTAGGCGCGGGCGGTGCGTCCGGCGCGGGTGGGCATCACGCAGTCGAACATATCGATGCCGCGGGCGACGGCGCCCAACAGGTCACCCGGCGTGCCGACGCCCATCAGGTAGCGGGGGCGATCGGCGGGTAACTGCGGCGCCGTGAAGTCCAGCACGGCGAACATCGCCTCCTGCCCCTCCCCCACCGCCAGCCCGCCGATCGCGTAGCCCTCGAAGCCGAGCGGGACCAACGCCGCCACCGACCGCGTGCGCAGATCCGGGAACACGCCGCCCTGCACGATGCCGAACTGCCCGTAACCGGCGCGCACGGGGAAGGCGGCGCGGGACCGGGCGGCCCAGCGCATCGACAGCTCCATCGAGGCACGCGCCTGCGCCTCGGTGGCGGGGAAGGGCGTGCACTCGTCGAACGCCATGGTGATGGTCGCGTCCAACTGCGCCTGGATCGCGGTCGAGCTTTCCGGCGTGAGGCGGTGCGCCGTCCCGTCCAGGTGCGAGCGGAAGGTAACGCCGCCCTCGTCCATCGTCCGCAACCCAGCGAGCGACATCACCTGGAAGCCGCCGGAATCGGTCAGGATCGGGCCGGGCCAGTCCATGAACCGGTGCAGCCCGCCGAGCGCCGCCACCCGCTCCGCGCCGGGCCGCAGCATGAGGTGGTAGGTGTTGCCGAGCACGAGCCGGGCGCCGGTCGCGCGCACGGCGTCCGCGGTCATCGCCTTCACGGTGCCCGCGGTGCCGACGGGCATGAACACGGGCGTCGGCACGTCCCCGTGCGCGGTTTGGAGCATGCCGGCGCGGGCGGCGCCGTCGGTCGCGGTGTGGGTCCAGGTAAGGGTCATGCAGCGGGGGTGAGCAGGCTCGAATCCCCGTACGAGTAGAATCGGTAACCCCGTGCGATCGCATGCGCGTAGGCCGCCCGCATCCGATCGGTGCCGGCGAACGCGCAGACCAGCATGAACAGCGTCGAATGCGGCAAATGGAAATTGGTCATCAGCCGGTGCACCGCGCGGAACCGGAAACCCGGACGGATGAACAAGGACGTCTCGCCCCGGAATGGCTGCACGCCCGCCTCGGTCACCGCGGATTCCAGCAGCCGCAGCGTGGTCGTGCCGACCGCGACCACCCGGCCGGCGGCCCGAATCGCGGCGGCGGCGGCCTCGGTCACCTCGCCGCGCTCCGGATGGATGCGGTGCTGCGCCGGGTCCCCCCGCACGGGAAGGAAGGTGCCGGCGCCGACGTGCAGCGTGACGGTCGCGCGCCGCACCCCCGCCGCGTCCACCGCCGCCAGCAGGCCGGGGGTGAAGTGCAGCCCGCCGGTGGGCGCGGCGACCGCTCCCTCCTCCCGGGCGAACACCGTCTGGTAATCCTCGGCGTCCAGCGGGGTCGGCCCGGACGGGCGCGCGATATAGGGCGGCAACGCGAGCGCTCCGGCCTCCCGCAACGCGGCGGCGAACGCCTCCCCCTCCCGGTCGAAGCGGACGGTGACGCTGCCGTCCTCCCGCGACATCACCGCCGCCCGCATCTCGGTGCCGTCGAGCGACAGCACGTCGCCCGGCGTTACCCGGCGGGCGTTGCGGGCCAGCGCGTGCCATGCGCCATCCGGCAGCGGGCGGTCCAGCGTCAGGCCGATACGCGCCGCACCACGGTGCGCCGCGAGCTGCGCCGGGATGACGCGCGTGTCGTTGGCGACGAGCAGATCGCCTGGCTCGAGCAAGCGGGGAAGGTCGGCCACGGTATGATCCGCCAGCCTTTCCGCAACCGCGAGCAGCCGGGCGGCCTCGCGGGGCCGGGCCGGAGTCTGGGCGATCAGCTCCGGCGGAAGCTCGAACCCGAACGGATCATCGCTAGCGGGAGAGATAGGAGCTGATCTCGATCAGATTGCCGTCCGGATCCCGGCAGTAAACCGACTCGATCGGCCCCAGCGCGCCCATTTTGCCGACCGGCCCCGCCTCGATCGCCACCCGGCAGCTATGCAGGTGCTCGACCACGTCCTCCGGCCCGACGGCGGTGATGAAGCACGCATCGACCGCGCCGGGCTCGGCGTTCGCCCCGGTGAACCAGGCGCGGGTGTCCGACCCGGCTGGGCGGAGGTTGATCTTCTGGCCGCCGAACTTCAGCGCCGTGCGGTGGTCGCCGAACTCCTCCCGCTCCATGCCCAGCACGCGCTGGTACCAGGACGCGGTGATCTCGACGTCCTTGCAATTGATGACGATGTGGTCGAGACGGTCCACTGTGAAGCGCATGGGCAGATCCAGTGTGAGAGGCAGCGTGCGCCGCGCATATATCGGTCCCACGCTACGGCGGCAATTCGCAATGGTCGCCCCGATCCTGGGGATCGCCTTGCAAGCTCTGATCCTCGGGATCGCCTCGCACGCCGCCGCCGAACCCGCGATCGACACCCGCACCGGCATCGCCTACGGCCCGCTGCCGATGGAGCAGGGGGATCTCTACATCCCCGCCGAGCCGCGCGGGCGCAAGCCGGCCGTGGTCACCATCCATGGCGGCGGCTGGGTAGAGGGTGCACGCGCCTTCGACACCGGGCTTGCCAAGCTGATGGCGGCCGAGGGCGCCGTGGTGTTCAACATCGACTACCGCCTGGCCGACAAGGACAAGCCGGACACGCGCTGGCCCGCCCAACTGGTGGACGCGCAACTGGCCGTCCGCTTCCTGCGCGCCCACGCCGAGGCGTTCGGCATCGACCCGGCGCACATCGGCGCGTTAGGCGATTCCGCCGGCGGGCAGCTGGCGGTGTTCCTGGGGGTGCTGCCGCGCATCGTGGACGGTGACCAGGCCGGGCTTTACCCGGATCAGAGGCCCAACGTGCAGGCGGTTGTGGACCAGTTCGGCCCGATGGATCTGGGCGGCATGGGCTCGTATGCGACCGGGTCGATCCTGGCGATGTTCGGCGCACCCAACGTGCCGGGAACCGAGTTGCTGACGGCCTCGCCGCTGCCCTCCGTAGGGGCGCACAGCGCGCCGGTCTACATCATCCACGGCGAGAACGACCAGGTAGTGCCGTTCCAGCAGTCGCGGCAACTGGCGGATACGCTCAAGGCTGCTGGCGTGGCGACGGAGCTGGTGCCGTATGCCGGGATGCACGAATACGAAGGCGTTCCGAAGGATGAGGTCGTGAGGCTGCAGCTTGCCGGCGTGAAGTGGTTGTTGGGTCGGCTACAAAGATAGCGGCGGGCTCTGCCCTGCACCCGAAGGGACAGTCACCCCTTTCAGCAGGTGTCAAGAGGACGACTGTCCTCTTGCAGGGTTCGGGGCAGCGCCCCGATCTCGCTAATGATCCTTCAGGATCTGGCTCAGGAACAGCTTCAACCGGTCCGTCCGCGGCTCGTCGAACATCTGCGCCGGTGGGCCCGCCTCCACGATCTCGCCGCGGTCCATGAACACCACCCGGTCCGCCACCTTCTTCGCGAACCCCATCTCGTGCGTCACGCACACCATCGTCATGCCCGTCTCCGCCAGGCCGATCATGGTGTCCAGCACCTCCTTGATCATCTCCGGATCCAGCGCCGACGTCGGCTCGTCGAACAGCATGATCTTGGGCTTCATGCACAACGCCCGCGCGATCGCCACGCGCTGCTGCTGGCCGCCCGAAAGCTGGCCGGGATACTTCTTCGCCTGCTCCGGAATCTTGACCCGGCGCAGATAGCTCATCGCGAGCTCCTCCGCCTCGGCCTTCGGCATCTTGCGCACCCAAATCGGCGCCAGCGTGCAGTTCTCCAGGATCGTCAGATGCGGGAACAGGTTGAACGACTGGAACACCATCCCGACCTCGCGACGGATCGTATCCAGCGCGCGCAGATCGTCGGTCAGCTCCGTGCCGTCCACCAGGATCTTGCCTTCCTGGTGCGTTTCCAGCCGGTTGATGCAGCGGATCATGGTGGACTTGCCGGAGCCGGAAGGCCCGCACACCACCACCTTCTCCTTCTGCCCAACGGTCAGCGAAACATCCCGCAGCACGTGCATCGCACCGTACCACTTGTTGACCTTGTCCAGCACGATCGCCGGCGCCTGATTGGACAGCGGCGTGGGCGACATCTGCATCGCAGCGCTCATGGGCGGCCTCCTCTTATCTTAACGGTTGCGAGAGCGGGCGAACTCATGCTCCAGACCGCGCGCATAACGGGCCATGGTGTAGCAGAACACGAAATAGATCGCGGCGAGCGCCAAGTAGACCTCGGTCGAATACGCCGCCCAGATCGGCTCGCTGATGGCGATCTTGCCGGCGGCGAGCAGGTCGAACAGGCCGATGATCAGCACCAGGCTGGTGTCCTTGAAAAACCCGATGAACGTGCCGACCAGCGGCGGGATCACCAGCCGCAACGCCTGCGGCAGGATGATCAGCCCCGTCTTCTTCCAATAGGACAACCCGAGCGCATCCGCCGCCTCGTACTGCCCCTTCGGCAGCGCTTGCAGCCCGCCACGGATCACCTCGGCGAGGTAGGCGGCGGCGAACAGGATGATTGCCACCTGGGCGCGCAGCAGCTTATCGATATTGAAGTTGTCCGGTAGGAACAGCGGGAACATCACGCTGGCCATGAACAGCAGCGTGATCAGCGGCACGCCCCGGATCAGCTCCACGTATAGCACGCACAGGGCCTTGACCGCCGGCAGCTTGGTCGACCGCCGGCCGAGCGCCACCGCCACCGAGAGCGGGAACGCCAGCGCCAGCCCGAACGTGGCCAGGATCAGCGTCAGCGGCAGCCCGCCCCATTGGTCTTGCGGCACCCAGTCGAGCCCGAGGAACCCGCCCCACATCAGCACGCCGATCACGACCAGCGTGGCGACCCAGATCAGGATCAACTCCTTACGCCAGAACCGGCGCATGGCGGAGATGGCATACAGCCCGATGAACAGCAGGTTCACGATCCCGGGCCGCCACTGCTGGTCGTACGGGTACCGCCCGAACAGGATGAAACGGTATTTCTCGTGGATCACGGCCCAGCATGCGCCCACGCCGCGCGCATCGCGGCAAGCCGTCGTGTCCGGCTGGCCGTTGGCCCCGTCCGGCACCGACCACACTGCGTGCAGCACGCCCCAGTCGAAGAACAGCACCGCCTCACGGATGATCAGCAAGCCGAACACGATGGTGACGATGCTCGAGAGCACGGACCCGAACAGGTTCGTCCGCATCCACGCCACCGGCCCGCGATGCGCCGCATTCGGCCGCACCCGGCTCTCGGTGGGGATCGTGGCTTGCCCGGCAATGGAGGGGACCGGGTCGATCGTCGAGGAGGCAATCTCGCTCATCTCAGCGCTCCACCAGCGCGATCCGCGCATTGTACCAGTTCATGAACAGGCTGATCGACAGGCTGATCACCAGGAACACCGCCATCACCAGCGCGATACCCTCGATCGCCTGCCCCGTCTGGTTCAGCGTGGTCTGGTCGATCGAGACCACGTCCTGGTAGCCGATCGCGACCGCCAGCGAGCTGTTTTTGGTCAGGTTCAGATACTGGCTGGTCATCGGCGGGATCACCACGCGCAAAGCCTGCGGCAGCACGATCTGCCGCAGCACCATCCCCGGCCGCAGCCCGAGCGCGCCCGCCGCCTCCCACTGGCCCTGCGGGACCGCCTGGATCCCGGAGCGCACGATCTCCGCCACATAGGAGGAGGTGTAGATCACCAGGCCCAGCGTGAGCGCCACGTATTCCGGGCTGATCGTGCCGCCGCCGCGGAAGTTGAACCCGCCCTTGATCGGCATATCCAGGTGGAACGGCGCGCCAAGGGCCGCCCAGACCAGCAGGGGGAAGACGATCAGCAAGCCGATGGCGGCCGGCCAAACCTTCGGCCGGACCCCGGTCGCAGCCTGGCGCTTGGAGGCGACGCTGGAATAGCCGATCACGCCGATCAGCCCGACAAGGAACGCCGCCAACGCCCAGCTATGCGGCGCCTCCCAGTCGAACAGCGGAACCTTGATGCCCCGGTTGGAGAAGTACACGCCCGGAAGCAGGGCCGTGGCATCGCGCACCGAGGGCCCCGTCTGCATGACCGCGTACCAGAACAGCAGTTGCAGCAGCACGGGAATGTCGCGCAGCACCTCGACATAGATCGCGCAGCACTTGGCCACCAGCCAGTTCTTCGACAGCCGGCCCACGCCGATCAGCGTGCCGATGATGGTGGTCAGTATGATCCCGACTACGGCGACCTTGAGCGTGTTGATGATCCCGATCAGTAGCGCGTCGCCATACGTGCTGATCGCCGGGTCGTATGGAATGGAGTGCTCGCCGATCGGGATGCCTGCGGTACGCCCCAGGAACGCGAACCCGGTCGCGATATGCCGCGCCTCCAGGTTGCGGTTCGTGTTGCGCACCAGGTAGGCAACGATACCCACGAGCACACCCACGACGAGCAACTGCCAGACGATGTTGCGGAATGTCGGGTCCGACCAGGACAGCCGCATCCGCGCTTTGGGCGCGGCACGGGTCGGGCGAAGGCGGGGATCGGCGACGGCTTGGGACATTGTGTATTGATCCTTCAGCGCGGGGCCGCTCTGGGGCGGACGCATAGCTGTCATACTTGGGCAGCAATACAGGCGGAATTGCAAGCTCGATGGAACTTACCTGCAAGTTCCAGACCACTACCCTTCCCACTTACTGCTCCCTTTCCCGTCAAGCACGGGAGAGGGAGCATGCAAGTCAAGCCTTACCGGATCGGCGGCGCGTATTGCAGCCCGCCCTTGTTCCACAATGCATTGATCCCGCGCGGCACGCCAAGCACAGTGATATTGCGGTCCCAGACCTCACCGAAATTGCCGACCTGCTTGATCACGTTGTAGGACCACTTGTTATCGATCGCGAGCGCCTTGCCCATGTCGCCCTCGACGCCCAGCAAGCGCCGGATCGACGGGTCCGTGCTGGTCAGGAAGCTATCCACGTTCTTGCTCGTGATGCCGTATTCCTCGGCCGTGAGCTGCGCGAAATGCGTCCACTTCACCACGTCGAAGAACTTGTCGTCACCCTTGCGCACCATCGGGCCGAGCGGCTCCTTGCTGATGATCTCGGGCAGCAGCGTCAGGTCCGTGGCCTTGTTGCCCTGCGTGAAGCGGAAGCCGGCCAGCGCCGAGCTGTCCGTCGAATAGGCGTCGCAGCGGCCGGACAGGAATGCGTTCTGGATCTCGTTGATGTCCTGGATCTCGACCGGCGTAAACTTGATGTTGTTCACCCGGAAATAGTCGTTGATCGCAAGCTCGGTGCTGGTCCCCGGCTGCACGCACACCGTGGCGCCGTCCAGCTCCTTCACCGACTTCACGTTCGCCGCCGTCTTCACCAGGAAGCCGGTGCCGTCGTAGTAGTTCACGTCGGTGAACTCGAGGCCGAGGCTGCCTTCGCGGCCCAGCGTCCAGGTCGTCTCGCGGATCAGCACGTCGATCTCGCCCGACTGCAGCGCGGTGAACCGGTTGATCGTGGTCGTCGGCGAGAAGCGCACCTTGTTGCCGTCCCCCAGGATCGCGGCGGCCACCGCACGGCAATCGTCGGCGTCGATGCCCTTGATCACGCCCTGGCTGTCCGCCAGCGAGAACCCGGCAACGCCCGTGGACACGCCGCATACGAGCTGCCCGCGTGCCTTGATCGCGTCGATCGTGGCCGAACCCGTGCCCTGTGCATGCGCGCCCGCAATACCGGCGCCGATAGCAAGCGCGAGTGCGCCCGCGACCTTCAATCCATTCATTCTGTGTCCCCTATTATTGCAGATCAGTCCTGCATGCCGCGCGTCATTGCCGCGATCCAGATGCGAGTCAATCCAAGGTCATTGCCGCGTGACTGTTGTCCCGGCGCGATACGTCGGCCTATCTGTGTGGGATGCTGCACCTGATGAAGCTCTGCGTAGGCGTAGCCGACCCGGCGGAGCTGCGCGCCTGGCAAGCGGAACGCGTCAACACCGATCCGCCGCTGCGCCACCTCACCCGGCACATGCCGCGCCGGGCCACCGAGATCGTAGGCGCCGGGTCGCTCTACTGGGTGATCGGCGGCGCGATGCTGCTGCGCCAACCTATCGTCGGCATCGAGCCGTGGCAGCGCAACGACGGCACCGCCTGCGCCGCCCTGCTGCTGGACCCGGCGCTGATCACGGTGCGTGCCCGCCCGGTCAAGGCGTTCCAGGGCTGGCGCTACCTGCGCGAGGAGGACGCCCCGGAGGATCTGCACGCCGACGCAGGGGAGGCGCAGATGCCGCACCGGCTGGCCCAGCAGTTGCGGGAGCTATGCCTTCTTTGACCCGGCGTTTGCCGCCAGCAGCGCCAATAACCCGCCCAGGATCTCACCTGGCGCCGGCGGGCAGCCGCGCACCAGCAGGTCGACCGGAACGGCCCCGCCGACCCCGTTGCGCACGGCGTAGCTGCCCCTGAACACCCCCCCATCGATCGCGCAATCCCCGATCGCAACCACCCATTTCGGCTCCGCCATCCCGGCATAGGCCTGCGCCAGCGCGGCCTCCATGGACAGCGTCAGCGGCCCCGTCGCCAGCAGCACGTCCGCCTCGGCCGGGGTGCGCACGAAACGCAGGCCGTAGCGCTGCAGGCCGTAGATCACGCCGTTCAACGCCGCCAACTCGCGCTCGCAGCCGCCGCAGCCACCCGTTGGAACATGCAGCAAAGCGAGGCTGCGGCCCAACCGGGTGCGCGTCGCCGCCTCGAGTTGGGCCGCCACGGCCGCAACCTGCTCCGGTGGCGGCAGCGGGACGGGTTCATGACGCGGGATCACAGGTCGACGCCGGACCGGGCGCAGGCGAACGAGCCGTCGATCAGCGCCAGATCGGCCACGGGGGCGCCCACGCTCGCCGCCTCCTGCACCGGCCACAGCCGCCAGCTCGGGTCGGCGAAGAACGCGCTGCCGATCGTGCCCCCATCCAGCCGCACCCAGTGCCACACCGCGCCCCGGGCCGACTCCGCAACCGCCAAACCCTCCCCGCTGCCCGGCGGCAACGACACCCCGACCGGACCGAGCGGCAGATCCCCCAGCCAGTCGTCCAGCAGCACCATGCTGCGATCGATCTCCGCCACGCGAAGCTGCAGCCGCGCCGCTACGTCGCCCCCGCTCGTCACTGGCGGATCGTACCCGCCATAGGGCGAGTAGCCCGGCCGCACCCTCGCATCCGCGCCCAAGCCGGCGGACCGGCCCACCAAACCCCCCGGCGTGAACGCACGCCGGACCGCCTCCGGCACGCGCGCAACACCAGCGCCCACGTCCGCCAAGCGCCGGGCGATCCCCGGCAGGTCCGCCGCAATCGCGTCCAGACAAGCCAGGATCGCCGCCGGCCCGCCCGGCGCGACGTCCTGCGCGACGCCGCCGGGCACCACGCAATCCATCATCATGCGGTGGCCGAACGCGATGGCGGCCACCCGCAACACCTGCTCGCGGTGCCACGCCAACCGGGTCACATGCGGGCAAGCGCGTGCAAGGTCCCCCAGATGCGTCGCGATCCGCTCCACCTCCGCCATCACGCCGCGCAGCACCGCCGCCCGCGCCGGGGCCTCCACCCCGAGCGCCGCTTCCACCGCCCGGGCGAAAGCGGTCGCATGCGCCACCGTCGCATCCGCCGACAGCCGGGCGGCAAACCGCGCCGCCGCCCGCGCCGGCTTGCCGCGCACCAGCACCAGCGTGCCCTTGTGGCCGTAACCCAACCGCGCTTCCACCTGGTGGATCAGACGGCCATCGGTCGCCACCCGCAGATGCGCCGCCTCCTCCAGCCCCCCCGTCACGGGGCCGACCGGGATCTGCATCAGCCCGTCCGCTACCCCCTGCAGCACCGGCTCCGACGATCCAGGCGGCCCATGGCGGGAGGCGAGCGGCCGGGTGAAACCCCAAACGCCGTGGTCGAGCCAGGGCCGCCCATCCGCAGCGCCGTCCGCCTCATGCCCCCACAAATCGCGCACCATCCGCTCGGGCGCCGCCGCCGCGGGAAACCGGGGCGATAAGGCGGGGTAGCGCCCCTCCGTCACCTGGGTGGAAGTCAGCAGAGGCTGGCCATCCGTGCCGATGAACAGCGCATAGACCGCTCCCGTATCGGCCCAGAGCGCTTCGAAGGCGACGTCGTCCGGCGCCAGCGCGGCCCAACTCGCAGCGGGAAGCACATGGCGCGGCCAGGGCCGGCACTCCATCGCCGGCGCGGCGCGGATCAGGCCGGCGCTGCTGCTCGAGCCATCGGGACCGTCGATCATTGCGCTGCCGCCGCAATGCCGAGCAGCCACCCGCTTGCCACCGGCGGCAATGCCCAACCCGCGCCGAGCGTCAGCACCAGCCAAACCCACCCCGACCGCAGCGAGCGGCCCTGCGGCGATCGGAGATGGCGCAAAGCCAGCGTCACCAGTGCGATCTCGAGACCGGCAAACACCACCGTCACCAAGGCGCTGCCCGCCATCGACGCCGCCAGTAACCCGTAGGCGGAGGCGAACACGCCGAGCGGGGGCACCCCGGCCAACGACGCGGCCCCCAGCACCCCGGCCCAGCCGCCCGCACCGGCTGCCCCGAGCGCCAGACAGCCGAGCACGAGATGCAGCAGCCCCGCCGCCGTGCCACCCGCCCCGCCGACGCCGAACCCGACCGCAGCCGCTCCCACCATGGCCAGCGTGGCGCCCGCGACCAACCGGTCCGCACCGCGCCGGATCGCCACCAGCCCGAGCAGCATCAACGCGAACCCGGCGCCGAGCAGCACGCTGCCGGGTGCGACGGCGTGGCTGTTGCCGTCCAGCACCCCACGCAGCCGCAATGCGACCACCAGCCAAACGCCACCCAGCGGACCCGCCAGGATCCCCATCCCAGGCGCTACACCCACGCCGCGCACCGCCGCCATCAAGCTCGGCAGCAGGCACGCCGCCCCGAGCCCAAGCAGCACCAGCACCATCGCCACGCCGAGCGCCGGCCCTCCAACTTGCCGCCCCGCCTCGGGCAGCGTGGTCCAATCACCCGGCGCCATGCCCTGCAGCAGCGCCATCCCGAACACCGCCAGACCCAGGCCGGACGCAGTGGCAGGCAGCAGCCCCCGCCCGCCCGCAACGATCGCCGCAGCCCCCGCCGCGACCACGGTCAAATCCGGCCGCCCCGTCAGCAATGCCAGGTTGAGGCAGCCAGCGACCACGGAGGCAATCGGATCTAACGGCGCCAGCAGCGTCGCCGCCAGCCAGCCGAGGGACGCCAGCGCCGCCACCGTGATCCCGACCGGGTCCGGCACCAGCCAGTCACCGAGCGCGGCACCCGTCCAAGGCAGGCTGAGGCACGCGGCTAGCGTCACGCCGGCACACGCTGGCATGATCGCCGGATGATGCGGCAGCCACCGCCATGCAAGCGCCAGCAACAACGGGATGGCAACGCAGGCCGCGATCACCGCAGTGCACTCAACCGCGGCACCCCGCCCACGGCCACCCATGCCGCCACACCGGACAACGCCGCCACCGGCAACCAACCCGTCGGCAGGATGCAGGCTGCACCGCCCGCTCCGTTCAGCAGCAACAGCACGCCGTGCCGGGTCCCGGCCGATGCAGCGGCCGCCAGCAACCCGAGCAGGACCATCGCGAGCGGCACGGCAAACCCGGCCGGCAGCGGCGCGGCCACGGCGATCCCCGTCAGGACGACGCCGATGCCAACCGCCGGCAGCGGCGCGGCGCGGTGCGGACACCCGCGCAGCAACCGTGGAACCACGACCGCCTGGACCAGCAACAAGACCCCCGCGGCAATCGGCCCCGAGCCGTATGCTGTGTCGTACCCGGCTGCCAAGCCAGCGGACCCGGCCAGAGCGACGCATTGCGCCGCATACAGCCAGGACCATGCCCGGCCAGCCAGCAGCATGGCGAGCGACAGCAGCAGGGCCGCGACGGCCACCACCTCCGTCACGCCAGATCCCCGCCGGTCAGCAGGAACAACACCCCGATCACCACCAGCAGCGCCCCGGCACCCAGCGTCAGCGCCGGCTGTCCCACCATCGCGGCGCCCGCCGAGCATACGGCCGCCAGCAGCGCGATCTTCATTGCCCAAGCCAGGATCGCCACCAACCACGCCGCAACGTCCAGGCCCGGTAGCGCAAGGCTGGACGGCAGCACCAGCACTGCCACCACCGACAACCACACCACCCGGCGCAGCGCCAACGCCGCCTCCGCCGCCGCACGGTGCCAGCCGGAGAACGGGGCCGCTCCATCCTCGTCCAAAGCGGCGGAGATGGCGGCCAGGCCCAGCACCGTCAGCAGCAGCGGAGCGCCCAGCACCGCCGGCTCGCGCAACCCGGTCGCAGCAACCACCAGGTTCGTGCTGCCGGTTGCCGCCGCCAAGGTCAGCCCCGCGACCACGAGCGCCGGCTCCGCGACCAGCCCGATCCGCAACACCCCGGCCGCTCCGAGCGCACCCGGCGCCGATCCTGCGTCCAGTGCCGCCAAGGCCAACACGGCGCGTGACAAGGCCAGCAACCCGGCCACGACCAGCAGATCCGCAGCCGGTGCCGTCGCCATCCCGAGGCTGAAGCTGGGTGTCAGCAAGGCCGCCGTTCCGACCGACGCCAGGCTGACGAAAGGGGCGGCCACGAACAGGCGGGAGGCCCCTTCCGGCACCACCGGCCGCTTGTGCAGCAACCGCCGCCAGTCGCGCCATGCCTGCACCGGCAACGGGCCGACCTGGCCGGCCATACGCGCCAGCGCCCACGGCAGGACCCCCGCGAGCGATAGCGCCGCACCCGCCATCAACGGCCCATGCAGCAGCAGCGCCAGCACTCCGCTCGCCGTCATTGCGTTCCAAGCAGCAGCGGGGGCCCGAGCAGCAGCACGGCCAGGATCGACACTACGGCCAAAATCAGCAGCACCGCATAGGTGGAAAGACCACGGCCGGGGAAACCGGGCCACTCGACCGCGAAACGGGCCGTGATCCGCGGTCGCTTCCCCCACTGGAAGAACGGCAGCGCGCCGGCGAGGGTCGCGGCAGTCGCCTGGGTCGCCGGCTCGCCGAACGGCATCCAGGGCGGAGGGGCGGCGAACCCATCCTCCCACGCCGGCGCGCGCTGCATGCCGGGAAGCCGCCGCACTCCCGCGGCAAGGGCCGCGGACCCGGCCACCGCCAGCACGGCTACGACGAGCGGCAGGTAGCCGGGAAGCGCCTGCTGAGTCTGCACCCCGGCCCAACCCGCTTGCCCGACCGGTTGCGCCCGGGTCAGCAACGCCTGCGCCGGCTCCGCCAACCGCACCGCCAGCCCAGGGAACAACCCGAGCAGCACGCACACGCCGGACAGGCCGAACATGACGGCCCGGGGTGCGCCACGCGCGTCCTCGGCCGCCGCGGCCCGGGGGGTGCGCGGGCGGCCGAGGAAGGCCAACCCAACCAACCGGACAACCGCGGCAAGCGACAACCCGGACGACGCCGCGAGCCCGACCGCGCCCAAGGCCACGGCCAGGTGCAGGCCGGGCCCGCCCAGGCGCGTCGCGGCAAACGCGGATTGCAACATCATCCACGCACCCGCAAAGCCCGGACCCGGCGGCAGCAGTGCGAAGCCCGATCCCGCCAGCAGCATGGCCGCCAGGGTCACCGTCATGGGTCCGGCAAGCCCGCCCAACCGGTCCAACTGCTCGCTGCCGGCACCCCGTGCGACGGCCTCGCACGCCACCGCCGCCAGGCTGCCGAACGCGGCCAGGTTCAACACGTGCAGCATCGTGCCTCCGCCGGCCAGGGTCGCGAGCGGCAGAAGATCCGCCGCCCGCGCCACCGCCACCAGGCCGGCCCCTGCAGCAATCCAACCCGCCTGTCCCACGACCAGCCCCGCCAGGACCGCGGACAGCGACGGAGCCCGAATTGCTAAAATCGCCCCCGCACATGCCGTAGCCGCACCCAGCAGCAGGGCCGGCGCTCCCCACCAGGCCGGCGTTACCGGGCCGCTCAGATCCAGCATCACCCGGCACAGCACGTAGCCGGTGAGGACCGGCAACAACACGGCGACAGGCGCGGACAGGCCAGCATCCAACCCGGCCGACAACCGGCGGAACGGCCCGGCTACCGCCACCAGCAGCAGCCCGGTCAGCAGCAATGCGAGGACGACCCCGGCCTGCCAACCGTCCGGCGGCACCGGACGGATCGCCGCAAAGCCGCTCGCACCACCCAACGCAACCAGCGAGCCCGCCACCAGCAGCACGCCTGCCGCGCCAAGGCCGCGCGCGCCCATCAGCGCCGCAAACCCGGCAAGCCCAGCCACCGCAAACCCAGTGTCGGCCGCCAGCACCACAAGAAGCGCCACGGCGATCAAGGGCGGCAGCAATCGCGCGCCACCCATCGCTGCACCTGCGAGGCCAGCCAATGCGACCGCGGCCGCGAACCAAGCGCCGAGCGGGTCAATCGCCAGCACACCCGGCGCCATGCCAAGCCCGATTGGCACTCTCAGCGACGCCTGCCCGCCCGCCAGCACCGCAGCCAGCGCCACCAGCAACGCCACGCCACACAGCCCGGCCGTAGCGGGAGCCAAACCCGGTTTGGGCAAGACCGGCGTGAATACCGCCAAAGCGAATAGTACCGCGATCACCCCGCCCAGCGCGGGCAGGATCGCAGCGGCAAGACTCACAGCATCTCGAGCGGCTGGCGGTGCTTCGGCGGCGGGAAAGCGCGGTCGATCGCGGCGAGATCCGCCGTCGTCAACTCCAACATGGCCGCGGCGGCATTCGCACGGACATGCGCCAAGTCCGACGATTTCGGAATGCTGATCACGCCCGGCATCCGGATGGACCAAGCGATCGCCACTTGCGCCGCGCTCACGCCATGCGCCTTCGCAACCGCCTTGAGCGCCGGATGCTCCAGCAGCGTGCCCGCCTGCCCGACCGGCGAATACGCCATGATCGGAACATGAAGCCGCGCGCACCACGGCAGCAGGTCGAACTCGATCCCGCGCGCCTCCGGATTATACAACACCTGGTTGGTGGCAACTGCCGCTTCGCCCAGCTCCTCCATATCGTCCACGTCGAAGTTGGATACGCCCCAGCGGACGATCTTACCGGCCTGCCGCAGCCGCTCGAACATTTCCACGGTTTCGGACAGCGGGGTGCCGCCGCGCCAGTGCAGCAGATACAAGTCGATCCGGTCGGTGCCGAGCCGGCCAAGGCTCTGGTCGCAACTGCGCTCCATCAGCCGGCGGCTCGCGTTCTGGGGATAAACCTTGCTGACCAGGAACACCTCGTCCCGCCGCCCGGCGATCGCCTTGCCCACCACGCGCTCGGCGCCGCCCTCGCCGTACATCTCCGCCGTATCGATCAGCGTCATGCCCAAATCCATCCCGAGCCGCAGCGCGTCCGCCTCGACGCCGGGCGGATCGTTGCCCTCGCCCATGTGCCACGTGCCCTGGCCGAGCAGCGGCACGGCAGCCCCGTCCGGCAGACGGACCGTCCTCACGATCGTTGCGCCTGACGCAGGATGGCCGGCAGTTCGGCCAGCGAGCGGATCAGCACCGCACCGGTCGCGCGCAACGCCGGGTCATCCCCGTGCGGCGCCAGCCCGACGCAGGCCATCCCGGCCGCGCGCGCCGCTTGCGCGCCCGGCACGCTATCCTCCACGACCAGGCAAGCCGACGGCGGCACCCCCGCCGTTTCTGCCGCATGCAGGAACAAATCCGGCGCCGGCTTGCCCACCCGCACGTCCCGCGCGCTGTGCATACGGCCCTCCACCAGGTCCACCATGGCCACCCGCTCGAACTTCACGGCCATCTCCTCATGCGACGAGTTGGATGCGATACGATACGGTAACCCGAGTGCCGTGGTGGCGCGCAAGGCGTCATGCGCACCCGGCATCGCCTCCACGCTGCTGGACAGCACGGCAATCAGTTTGTCCCGCAGCATCGCCACCCAACCCGGCGGCAGCGGACGGCCGAGCCGGGGCTCGATGACCGCCGGGATGTCCGACAGCCGCCGCCCGACGAACAGCGCGCAACTCTCCTCCACCGTCATCGGCAGGCCGAGCGCAGTGATCTCGTCGGCCACCAGCCGGTTGGAAGGGCCCTCGCTGTCCACCAGCACGCCGTCGCAGTCGAAGATGACCAAACGCAACGGCTCCGGCGTCATTCGGCCGGCTCGAGCGCCATCTGACCGGCATCGACACCGGCGCGGGCATGCGGGCAGTCGCGGTGTTGCGCCGGGCAGGTGCGTCCGCCGGCCCAACTGCACAAGCCGGGTCCACGCGCACGGCTGCCGCGGACCAGGGCGGCCAGGCTCTGGATGAACGCTGCGTCCGAGTTCTGCGCCGGCGCCCGGAAATAGCCTGGAACGCCCTTGTGCTCGGCGAACTCGCGGTATTCCACGTCCAGTTCAACAAGCGTCTCGGAATGCTCGGACACGAACGCGATCGGCACCACCAACACCGCCGTCTTGTCATGCGCGGCGGCCTCGATCGCCTGTTCGGTGCTAGGCTCCAGCCATTTCTGCGGGGTGGCGCGGGATTGGTAGCACACGGACCAGTCCAACCCAGGAATCGCCAGCGCCCGCACGGTGGCGGCCACGGTGCGCTCCACCTGGAATTGGTATGGGTCGCCCTGCTTCACGATCGTTTCCGGCAAGCCGTGGGCCGAGAACAGGATACGCAGCGGAACCTTCCCGTCCAGCTCCGCCAGCGCCTTGTCATACGCTCGGCGAACACCGGCAGCCGTGGCCGAGACGTAGCCAGGGTCCGCATGGTAGCAGCACAGCGTCGTCACCGGCGCCACCAGGTTCGCTTGCGCCGCCGCATCCCGCCAGGCGCTCAGCGAGGACCCGGTCGTGGTGGTGGAGTATTGCGGGTAGAGCGGCAGCAGCAGCACCTCGTCCGGCCCCCACTGCCGCACCGTGCGGGCGACGTCGCCGCTGAACGGGTGCCAGTAGCGCATCGCCACGAAGCATCGCACGTCGAACTCCGGCAACTCGGCCTCGAGCGCGCGCGCCTGTTCCTCGGTCAGCCGCAGGAGGGGCGAGCTGCCGCCAAGGATCTGGTAGTTCGCGGTGGCCGGCTTGGTGCGCGCATAGGCGATGATGCGGGCGAGCAACGGCCGGACGAAGAACGGCACGCGCAGGATGGCCGGGTCGCGAAACAGGTTGACCAGGAATGGGCGGACCGCGGCGGGCGTGTCGGGCCCCCCCAGGTTGAACAGGACGATCGCCAGGCGGGTGCGTTTCATGCCGCCGTACGTGGCCGGACTCCCCATGGAATCAAGCACGTCGCACGGCCTCGATCAGCGCCGATACATGCTCCGGCGGCGTTTGCGGCACGATGCCATGGCCCAGGTTGAACACCGCCGGGCGGCCGCGCCACGCATCCAGCACGGTGCGCACCCCGGACTCGAGATGCGCCCCGCCGGCGACCAAGGCCAGCGGGTCGAGGTTGCCCTGCACCGCGATGGTCGCGGGGACGGTGGCGGCAGCGATCGCCGGGTCCACCGCGGTATCGACGCCCACGCATTGCACGCCGGTCGTGGCCGCATACTCGGCAAGCAAAGACCCGGCCAGGCGCGGGAAGCCGATCACCGGCAGGCCCGGCCGTTGCTCATGCAGGAACGCCACGATCCGCCGTGTCGGCTCGATCACGTAGCGCCGGAACTGCGCCGCAGTCAGCACGCCGGCCCAGGAGTCGAACAACATCACCACGTCCGCCCCCGCTTCCGCCTGGAGCAGCAGGTACTTGCCAGTCTCCTGCACCAGCAGGTCGATTAACGCGTCGAACGTCGCCGGGTCCTGGTAGGCGAGTAAGCGGGCGGCCGCAAACTCCTTCGATCCATGGCCCTCGATCATGTAGGACGCGACCGTCCACGGACTGCCAGCGAACCCGATCAGGGTGCATTCCTTCGGCAACGCGCCCCGGATGCGGCTGACCGCCTCCAGCACCGGCGCGACCCGGTCCGGCACCTTCGTGGGGTCGAGCTTGGCCAGTGCCGCCCCGTCCCGGATCGGGTTCAGCACGGGGCCTTCACCCTCGGCGTAACGCAGATCCTGGCCGAGCGCCCAGCACAACAGCGGCAAATCGCTGAACAGGATCGAAGCGTCGAACCCGTAGCGCCGGATCGGCTGCAATGTGACCTCAGCGGCCAGCGCGGGATTGAGGCAGAGGTCCAGCATGCCGCCGGCCTGGGCCCGCACCGCCCGGTATTCCGGCAGGTAGCGACCAGCCTGGCGCATCAGCCAGATGGGCGGCGGCCAAACGGCCTCACCGGCGAGGGTTCGGAGCAGGGACGGTGTCACCTTTCCATCTATAATGGAAAGAAGACTCTTTGATAGAGAGTGAAGGCAAGATGGTCCTGTGGATGACGGGGCTTAATGCTCCGCCATCGCTTCACGAAAGCTGTCCACATCAGCACCGTCCGCTAACGGCTTGAACCCGGCCCCGCTGCGCCGCTTGTTCCAGTTAGGCTGCCCCTGGCCGCGTAACAGTCCCGTGAGGATGAAGGCGTACGGGTTTTCCCCCCTCGCCAGGGAGGGGCGCTCGGTGCCCACTCCCAGCACGACTTATCCCCGGGTTCCTCGCAATCATGGCAACCGACCGGCTGAACCTGCATCTCGTCTCGGACGCGACCGGCGAGACGCTCAACTCCATCGCCCGCGCCACCGTCTCGCAGTTCGAGCGCATCTCCATCGTCTATCACCGCTGGAGCCTGGTCCGGACCCGCTTCCAACTGCACCGGGTGCTGGAAGGGATTGAGGCCGAACCCGGCCCCGTGCTCTCCACCCTGCTCGACGCGGGCTTGCGGGAGGAACTGGCACGCGTCTGCACCCGCCTCGAACTCACCGTGGTCAACGTGCTGGACCCGGTGCTGGGCATGCTGCAGGAACAGATCGGCGAACAAGCGGCCTCCCGCCCCGGCCGGCAATACGTGCTGGACGCCGACTATTTCCGCCGCATCGACGCCATGCATTTCGTGCTCGCCCATGATGACGGCCAGGCGCAGGCGGGCATCGCGGAGGCGGACGTGATCCTGGTCGGCGTATCCCGCTCCTCCAAGACGCCCACCTCGTTCTATTTGGCCAACCGCGGCGTGAAAGCGGCCAACGTGCCGCTGGTCCCGGGCCTGCCGGACCCGCCGGGCCTGGCCGAACCGCGCTGCCCCGTGATCGGGTTGACACTCGACCCGCAAGCGCTGATCGAAATCCGCCGCCACCGCCTGCGCATGATCGGCCAGGGCGGGCCGATCCGGCAGGACACGTCCGAATATGTCGATGCCGACACGGTGAAGGACGAGCTGCTCTGGGCCCGCCGCATCTGCAATCGCCGCGGCTGGCCGGTGATCGACGTGACCCGGCGTTCCATCGAGGAGACGGCGGCAACCGTGCTGCAGTTGATGGAGGCCTGGCACAACCGCCAGAAACACGGCGCGACCCCCGCCTGATATGCCCGGCGTGATGCACCCCGGCGCTCCCCGCCTGGTGCTGGCCAGCGGTTCGGCCGCCAGACGGGCTTTGTTGGAGGCGGCCGGGGTGGCGTTCAGCGTGGCGCCCAACGCGGTCGAGGAAGGCGTGATCAAGGCCGCCATGCGCGCGGAAGGCGAGAGCGCCGACGAGACGGCGCTCGCCTTGGCCGACGCAAAGGCAGCGGGCGTAACGGACCCGCACGCCGTGGTGATCGGCGCAGACCAGCTCCTGGTCTGCGATGGCGACTGGTTCGACAAGCCTGCCGATCTGCCCGCCGCCCGCAACCAACTCCTCCGCCTGCGCGGCCGCCGGCACGAGCTGGTGACGGCGGTGACCTGCTGGCGCGCCGGCACGCGGTTCTGGGCGCACGTCGCCCGGCCGTGGCTTACGATGCGGCGTTTTTCCGACGCGTTCCTGGACGACTACCTTGGTGCCGAGGGCGAAGCCGTGCTCGCCTGCGTCGGTGCCTACCGCCTCGAGGGTTTGGGCGTACACCTGTTCGAGGACGTCGAGGGCGAGCACTCGGCGATTCTGGGATTGCCGATGGTGCCCTTACTGGCCTGCCTGCGGGACCGGGGCGTGGTCATGAGCTAACAGGCTGCTGATGACACGGCTGATCCGAGATCGGGGCCCTGCCCCGAACCCCGTCAGAGCACAGTCGTCCTCTGAACACCTGGAATGAGGGGTGAAGGGGATGACGATCCCCTTCCGGGGGGCGGGGCAGAGCCCCGCACTTCGCCGAAGCTTCGAGCGCAGGTTTGGTTTAGCGACGGTTCAACGTGCTTTCCTACGGGCATAGCGGGCATCCCGCGCCGCCTTTTGCTCGGCCGCCAGGGCCAGCGCTTTGGCTTTATACTCCGCCTGCGCAACTGCAGCGTCTTGGTCTTTCCTGGCCAGGTAGGCAGCCTGCGCGGCAGCTTCCGCTTCCTGTTTGGCAGTGGCTGCGGCCTTCTCGGCCTCGAGCCGGGCAGCCTCCGCCTTTCGCACCGCCTGGCGTTCCGCTTCACGTCCTTCGCGCGCGTCAGCCACAGCCTTCAGAGCAGCCTGCCGCTGTGCCACCGCAGGATCGTCGGCAGATGGCCGTGCCTGGAACTTCTCCAGCATGGCCTTTCGGGCGTTTGCGGCTGCAGCAATACGATCGGTGGCGTTCGGCATCTTATAGGCTGGCATGGATCAGTCTTAGTAACTTCCGACATACCCGCCAAGAGGGTGCAGTAACACTGTTCCCCGAGCCTAAGACCGGTGATCGCGATTGAAGTCGCGCCATCCTCATCATCTCATCGATGATGCGGCCGGACTGCCGGGTCACCGGGACAGGCGCAACAAGCTCACCCCCGCCGCCGCAACTGCCAGCCCCGCCCCAATCACCAAATCCAGCGGCTCGGCATGCGCCGACGCCAGATGGAATGTCAGCGCCGCGATCGTGGCCCCGCTGGTCTGTCCCGTCAGCCGCGCCGTGGCCAGCATGCCACCCGCGGCGCCCGCCCGGTTGCGGGGTGCCGCACTCAGCATGGTGCGGTTGTTCGGCGCCTGGAAGAACCCGAACCCGAGCCCGCACAACGCCATGCGCCAGGCGATGTCCCACCCGGACGGCGACGCCGGTAGCAAAGCCATCAATCCCAGCCCGGCCGCCAGGCACACCAACCCGGCGCTGCCGAGGATCGCGGCCGGCACCCGGTCCGACAGCCGGCCGGCAATCGGCGCCACCAGCCCGAGCGCCACCGGCCACGGCGTCATCAGCAGCCCCGTCTGCACCTGGTCCCGGTGCAGCACAGTCTCGAAGAAGAACGGCAGCGAGACGAAGGCCAGCATATAGGCCGCGAACGAGCAGACCGAGGTCAGCACCGACAGGCTGAACAGCGGCACACGGAGCAGGTCGATCGGCACCAGCGGCCTGGTCTGCGCCCTCTCCCGCTGCACCAGCAGCCCCGCCGCCAGTATTGCCCCGGCCAATTCGGCCCCTGCCGTCAACAGGCCGCCACCACCCCGCGCCATGGTCTCCGCACCGACGAAGAACAGCCCGAACATCAGCGCGTTCAGCCCGGAGCTGACGAAATCCGGCGCCCGCCCGGTTTGTTCCGAGCGGGGTAGGGCGCGCCAGGCAAGCACCAGGTTGATCACGCCGAACGGCACGTTGATGGCGAACAGCCACTCCCAGTTCGCGACGGCCAGTATGCCCGAGGCAATGGTCGGCCCCAGTGCCGCCGCGGCCGACACGATGAGCGCATTCAGGCCCACCCCCCGCCCGAGGGAGGCGTGCGGGTAGGTGAAGCGGACCAGTGCGCCGTTCACTGCCATGATCCCGGCCGCGCCGAACCCTTGGAAGGTGCGGGCAGCCACCAGCGCGGTCAGGGTGTGCGAGAGCGCGCAACACAGCGAGCCCACGGTGAACAGCGCGATGCCTACCTGATACACCCGGCGGTAGCCGATGGTCTCGCCGAGGGCGGCCACCGGCAGCAGGCTGATGACGATCGCCAACTGGTAGGAGGTGATGATCCAGATCGACTGCGCCGGCTGGGCCCCCAACTCCCGCGCGATTGCCGGCAGCGCCACATTCGCCACCGACGAGTCCAGCACCGCCATCGTGATGCCGATCCCGATCGCGATCATCGACCAGTAGCGTTGCGGCAGCGGCAACCCGTCCGGATACACCCCGCCCGGTCCCGGCTGGATGGCTCCCGGCTG
>CAXTVQ010000064.1:25996-31249 GCA_964247705.1 uncultured Acetobacteraceae bacterium
GGTTGCGCGGCGCCTGGTTGCACGGCGTTCGCGAGGGGGAGCGGCCCAGCGCCGGCCAGGGCTGTCACGGGGCGGGAACGAGGGACGGTCACCATAGGCGGAGACTGGCGCGCTGCCTGGGATAGTCAACGCTCGGAAAACGTCACCCATCTGGCCGTAACTCCGTCCGACGGGTTTCGCTAGGCGCACGTGGAGCCGCGCTTTCAAAGCACAGACCGCGCCTGCTTCGCCAAGACCTGCATGCTTCAAGCCGTGCCGGTGCGGCGGCTTGCGACCTTGGGCATGGCGGCTTTGGCAGCCGCCGGCTTGGCCCGGGCCAGCGGGGTGGACGGCTGCATACCCTTGATCGTGGCCGAACCGCTCGGTGCCGTGCCGATCCGGAAGCGCCCGGTCAGGCGGACGAGTTCGGCCGTCTCCTGCGCCAACGAGTGGCTGGCCGCGGTGCTCTGCTCGACCATGGCCGCGTTCTGCTGCGTCATCTGGTCCATTTGGTTGACTGCAGTGTTCACCTGCGCCAACCCCGCCGCCTGCTCCTGCGCAGACGCCGCGATCTCGGAGATGGCCACCGTGACTTCCCCCACCTGGCCGACGATGCGGCTCAAGACCTCTCCGGTTTCGCCAACCAGCCTGACGCCGGCGCAGACGTGTTCGGCAGAGGTAGAGATCAGCGCCTTGATCTCCTTGGCCGCCTGCGCGGATCGCTGGGCCAAGGCGCGGACTTCGGAGGCGACGACCGCGAAGCCCCGGCCGGCATCGCCCGCCCGCGCCGCTTCCACCCCGGCATTCAGGGCCAGCAGATTGGTTTGGAAAGCGATCTCGTCGATCACACTGACGATCTGACCGATCTGTTGTGACGACTGCTCGATGCTGCCCATGGCGCTCACGGCTTGGCTCACGATTCGACCGGACTGTTTGGCGCTTTCCTTGGTCTCGGATACGACACCCTGCGCAGTCTTGCTGCTGTCCGCCGTCTTGCGCACCGTGGCGGTGATCTCGTCCAGGGCCGCGGCCGTTTCTTCCAGGCTTGCCGCCTGTTGTTCCGTCCGGCGGCTGAGGTTGTCAGAGGCCACCCGGATCTCCTCCGTACCCGATCGGATCGCAACCGCACTGCCCGCGATGCCGCCGACGAGGTCCTCGATCTGGCCCATGGCCTCGTTGAAGTTGGCCCGCAGCGCCTCGTATTCGGCCGTGAACGCATCGTGCAACCGGCACGAAACGTCGCCTTGGGCCAGGCTGGCGAGCCCCGCGCCCACTGCGGCGACGACCCTGCATAGTACCTCCGCGGCGCTCGCGCGTTCGGCATCCGCTTGCTGGCGTAACGCCTCGGTCAACATGCGCTGATCGGCAGCCTGCATTTCGGCGGCGCGGGTCGTCTCCGCAGCATGGATTGCGGCCTCAAGGTTTGCAGCGCTGGACGCAAACAGGGTCACGATGCGTTGCGTGAGCCAGGCAAGCGCTGCCGTCTCGACGACGAGAACGACGGCGTGCAGCACGACGCGGTCCAATTGGGCGCCGCCCGGGAAGACGAGTGCGGGCATCAGGAAATTGAGGCCGAGGTGGTGGAGAGCGGTCGTGGCAGCGCCCGCCAAGACGACGTCCCGGTCACAATAGGCGGCCAGCATCGCCAGTTCGGCGAAGTAGCACATGTGCAAATCAACCTGCCACGTGCCGCCGGCTCCCGCCCCGACAATCAGCGACAAGCTGGCGATCAGTGCGACCCCGATTATGAGCCGGGTCGACTGAGTATTCGGCCAGCCCCACCAGACCAGCGTTACGACCGACGCCAACGCCAGCGAGATAGCGCCCGGTTGAAGCCAGGCGTTGCCGGCCGCGTAAGCGGTGATCGAAGCGAGCGGCGCTTGCAGCCAAACCAGGGTCAGGATGACGCGGCTGACCATGTTGCGCAGGCGTGTGAAATCATCGGCCATATCGATTCCTTCGAATGCGGGTCATGCAGCGGCACATCCGCCGAGCACGCGTGGATCAAGCAGCAGCCACGCGCCCGCCCGATGCAGCAGGCGTGTGGCATCTTGTGTGTCCGGCACGACCACCACGATGAAACGAGCGCTACCGAACCGTACCGGCAACCCGCCAGCGGCCGCCGCGAGCATGGCTTGCGTGCCGTTCCACCAAGGGGGGAAAAAGGCCGCGATCGGGCCGCCCGGCGGTGCTCCGAGTGAGAACGCACCGCCGGCGAGCAACGACCCTACGGCCAATGCCATGCTTGGAAGCCACGTCGCGAACGATCCAGGGACCCGTTTTTGCATGACGCGACTATGCGGCGGTGACCCTTACCAGCCGGTTAACGCGCCCTGTCGTCTTAACGCGCCCTGTCGTCGCCTGTATCGGTCGTCGCCTGTATCGGTCGTCACCCGTAGCGGCTATACGCCAGATCGTCCGCCTCGATCTCCGGCGCCGTGCCCGAGACCAGGTCCGCCAGCACCCGCGCCGAACCGCACGCCATGGTCCAGCCAAGCGTGCCGTGGCCGGTGTTGAGCCAGAGGTTCGGGAACTTGGTGGGTCCTACGATCGGCGTGCCGTCCGGCGTCATCGGCCGCAACCCCGTCCAGAAACTGGCCTTCTTGATGTCGCCCCCCTTGGGGAACAGGTCGCCCACCGAATAGGCCAGCGTCGCCCGCCGCGGCTCGGACAGCAGCGCGCTGAACCCGGCGAGTTCCGCCGTCCCGCCCACCCGGATACGGTCGCCCAGCCGGGTGATCGCGACCTTGTACGTCTCGTCCATTACCGTGGAGACGGGAGCCGCCGCCTCGTCCTCGATCGGAACGGTGATCGAGTAGCCCTTCACCGGATAGACCGGGATCTCGAACCCGAGCGGCAGCAGCAGCTTGCGCGAGTAGCTGCCGAACGCCACGACGTAGTGGTCGGCCGTGATCCGCTCCCCCCCGGCCACCACGGCGGTAATCCGGCCCGCCTCGTGCTCGAGCTGCTGCACATCCACACCGTAGCGGAACGTCACGCCGAGTGCCGCCGCCTGGGCCGCCAGGCGCTGGGTGAACTGATGCGCGTCCCCCGTCTCGTCGCCCGGCAGCCGCAGGCCCCCCAGGAAGCGGCCATGCGCGTGGGCCAGAGCCGGCTCGGCCGCGATGCACCCGGCGGGGTCCAGCACTTCGTACGGCACGCCGCCCTCGTCCAGCACCTGCGTGTCCTCGCCCACGTGGTCCATCTGCTTCTGCGTGCGGAACAACTGCAGCGTGCCGCGCTGGCGGTCGTCATAGGCCAGCGCCGTGGAGCCGCGCAGCGCACGCAGGCAGTCGCGGGAATACTCCGCCAGCCGCACCATCCGCGCCTTGTTCACGTGATACGCCGCCTCGGTGCAGTTGCGCAGCATCTGCGTCATCCACCGCCACATGAACGGGTCGAGCAACGGGCGGATCACCAGCGGGCGGTGCGTCATCAGCATCCAGCGTACCGCCTTCAGCGGCACGCCGGGTCCCGCCCAGGGCGCCGAGTAACCGGGCGACACCTGCCCGGCATTGGCGAAACTCGTCTCCATCCCCGCACCCGGCTGCCGGTCCAGCACGACCACCTCGTGCCCCGCCTGATGCAGGTAATAGGCCGTGGTGGTCCCGACGACGCCCGCGCCGAGCACGATGATCTTCATGAATGGACCAGCCTTTCCGTTGGCACGCTGAGCAATGTAAGCCGTGGCCGGGAGATTGCCCTACGCCTCCGGCAATGGCAGCCTACCGCCAACGAGGGAGTGGAACGGATGGCGGTGAACAAGCTGCATGCGAGCGCCAAGGATGCGCTGGCCGGGGTGCTGCGGGATGGCATGATGATCATGTCGGGCGGCTTCGGCCTGTGCGGCATCCCCTCCGTGCTGATCGAGGCGATCCGCGAGTCGGGCGTGAAGGACCTGACCGTGATCTCCAACAACGCCGGTGTCGACGACGCCGGCTTGGGCCTGCTGCTGGTGACCCGGCAGATCCGCAAGATGATCAGTTCCTACGTCGGCGAGAACGCGACCTTCGCCCGGCAGTACCTGGCCGGCGAGCTGGAGATCGAGTTCAACCCGCAGGGCACCCTGGCCGAGCGCATCCGGGCTGGCGGTGCAGGCATCCCCGCGTTCTACACCGCCACCGGCGCCGGCACGCAGATCGCCGAGGGGAAGGAGACCAAGACCTTCAACGGCCGCGAATACGTCATGGAGACGGGACTGTTCGCCGACCTCGCCATCATCAACGCCTGGCAAGCGGACCCCGAGGGCAACCTCGTCTACCGGATGAGCGCCCGCAACTTCAATCCGGTGATGGCCACCGCCGCCCGTGTCACCGTGGCGCAGGTCGAGCATATGGTGGGCGCCGGCGAGCTCGACGCCGACCACATCGTCACCCCGGGGATCTTCGTCCAGCGCATGGTCGAGGTCCCCGGCCTGCAGAAGCGCATCGAGCAGCGCACCACCCGCAAGCGCGCGGCCTGAAGGAGAGAGCCCATGGCATGGACCCGCGACCAGATGGCCGCCCGTGCGGCCCGCGAGTTGGAGGACGGCTTCTACGTGAACCTCGGCATCGGCATCCCGACGCTAGTGGCTAACCACATCCCGGACGGCATGTCGATCCAGTTGCATAGCGAGAACGGCATGATGGGCATGGGCCCGTTCCCCTACGAGGGCGACGAAGACCCGGACCTGATCAACGCCGGCAAGCAGACGGTGACCAAGCTGCCGAGCACGTCCTTTTTCGACAGCGCCCAATCCTTTGCCATGGTACGGGGCGGCCACATCCAGCTCTCCATCCTCGGCGCCCTGCAGGTGGCGGAGAACGGCGATCTCGCGAACTGGTCGATCCCGGGCAAGATGGTCAAAGGCATGGGCGGCGCCATGGACCTGGTCGCCGGCGTCCCGCGCGTGGTGGTGCTGATGGAGCATGCGGCCAAGGACGGCTCGCCCAAGATCCTCAAGCACTGCAACCTGCCGCTGACAGGGGCGGGCGTGGTGAACCTGATCGTGTCGGACCTCGCCGTGTTTGACGTGGGCCGGCCCGGCCTGACCCTGGTGGACAAGGCGCCGGACGTGAGCGTGGACGAGATCCGGGCCAAGACCGAGGCCTCGTTCGGGCTGCACCCAGACCTCAAGTGACGATGCCGGGTTGAAACCAGCCGCCGGGGGCGCTAAGACGCCGCCTCCGCGAGCTTATGGCTCCCGGTCGTGTGGGGCCATAGCTCAGTTGGTAGAGCGCCTGAATGGCATTCAGGAGGTCAGCGGTTCGACCCCGCTTGGCTCCACCATTGCCC
>CAXTVQ010000065.1:0-9510 GCA_964247705.1 uncultured Acetobacteraceae bacterium
GCCCCTCGGGGTTGGCCGGCGGGGATGGTCAATCCGCCGCCGCATGAGTACGAGCCCTGGCGGCCGGATGATTGAGGAGCCGGCGGTCCCGCCACAAGCCGACCCGAAGCACGGAGCGAGGACTAGGACTTATGCTTACCCTTATCCGCTTGCCTGATTGCGCGGCGGGTGCGGGCCAGTTCCCACACCAGCAGCGCCACGAACCCCACCAGCATGATGATCCATTCCCAATGTCCCATCAGCTTGGTCCCATCAGCGAGGGCGCATCAGCGGCGGCTTACCGCCTGTTCCGCGTTCAGCCGGGCGAACAGGGCGAGCGTCCAGCCGACCCGGTCATCGAAGCTGGGGCGGACAGGGGGGCGCAGCGCGGCGGCCTGCACCAGATAGCGGCAGGACGGCGGCGCCAACGACGAGCCAGCCTGTCCCGGCAGCACCCCGCCCATCACCGCCCGCCCGAGCAGCACCGCCTTGCGACGCCTGCGGACCACCGCGCGGGACGAAACGCTGTCGTAGCCATTGCGCGCGACCTGGGCGCCAATCTCGCTGTACAGCTTGCGGGCAGCGGCGATGCCCGGGCGGCAGTCCCATGGCAGGCCGGTGATGCCGCTGTCGGCGCGCCGATACAGCGCGTCCGCCGCGGCCAGCAGGCGTTGCACCACGCGGCCGATCGCAGGCGTGAAGACGGGGTTGCGCAGCCACGACGCCGGGTCGAGGCCGGCCTCGCGCAGCCAGGTTTGCGGGAGGTAGAGGCGGCCGTTGCGTGCGTCCTCGCCCACGTCGCGCGCGATGTTGGTAAGCTGCATCGCCATGCCGAGGTCGCAGGCGCGGGCCACCAGGGCCGGGGTGCGGGCGCCCATCAGCACGGCCATCATCGCGCCCACCGTGCCGGCGACCCGGGCCGCGTAGTCCTCCAGTTCGGCCAGCGTCTCGTAGCGGCGCTCGGCGGCGTCCCACTCGAAGCCTTCCAAAAGCGCCTCGAGCAAGGTGCGCGGCAGGGCAAACCGCTCGGCCACGGCGGCCAAGGCACGGTCCGCCGGCGTGGGGGCGGGCCGGCCGGCGTAGATCGCGTCCAGCCGGGCGTGCAGCGAGGCCAGCGAACCGCCGCCGCCGTCGATGATGTCGTCCGCCTCGCGGCAGAACGCATACAGGGCGATCGCCGGGCCAGCCACCCGGGCGGGCAATACGCGGGAGGCGGCGAAGAAAGTGCGGGAGCCGCCGCGCAAAGCCTCGCGGCAGGCGTGCAGGTCGGCGGCGAAGTCAGCGTCGGACGGCATGCGGCACCACCGTGTCCAGGATTTTGGCCGAGCAGAGTACGCCGGGCAGCCCCGCCCCCGGGTGCGTGCCGGCGCCGACGAGGTAGAGATCGTCCACCTCCTCGCTGCGGTTATGCGGGCGGAACCACGCGCTTTGCGTGAGCAACGGCTCCATCCCGAAGGCGGCGCCGCGGAAGGAGAGCAGGCGGTCGTGGAAGTCCTGCGGGGTCATGGTGAGCGACGTGACCACGCTGGACTGCAGGCCGGGCAGCACCGTCGCTTCGAGTGCCGCGGCGATGGCCTGACGGTAGCGTTCACCCTCGGTGGCCCAATCCGTGCCGCTGGCGAGATGGGGCACGGGGGAGAGCACGTAGAAGGCGTCGCAGCCCGGGGGGGCCAGCGAGGTGTCGGTCGCGGTCGGGCGGTGCAGGTAGAGGCTGAAATCCTCGGCCAGATGGTGGCGCTTGAAGATGTCGCGCAGCAGGTGGCGGTAGCGGGGGCCGAGCAGCATGGTGTGGTGGGCGACGGCGTCGTAGCGGCGGTTGGTGCCGAAATACCAGACGAACAGGCCCATGGAGGAGCGGGTGCGCTCGATGCGGCGGTCGGTCCAGCGGCGGCGGTGCTCGGGGGCGAGCAAGTGGCGGTAGGTCCAGGCGGAGTCGGCGTTGGAGACGGTGACGTCCGCCGCGATGCGCTCGCCGCCGGCCAGCTCCACGCCGGTCGCGCGGCCGTTCGCCACCGTGATCTGCCGCACGTCCGCGCCGCAGCGGACCCGGCCGCCCTGGGAGCGGATCAGCCGCACCAGGCCCTGCACCAGCGCGCCGGTGCCGCCCATGGCGAAGTGCACGCCCCAGCGCCGCTCGAGGAAGGCGATCAGGGCGTAGACGGAGGTGGCGCTGAACGGGTCCCCACCGACCAGCAGCGGGTGGAAGCTCAGCACGGTGCGCAGCTTGTCGTTCTTGACGTGCTTGGCGACCAGACCGTGCACGCTGCGCCAACTGCCGAGGGCGGCGAGGTCGGGGATCACCTTGACCATGTCCGTCCAGCGCGTGAACGGCACGGCGCCGAGGCGTTCGAAACCGACGCGGAAGATGGCCTCGCTGGCGGCCATGAAGCGCTCGTAGCCGGCGACGTCCCCGGGGGAGAGACGTGCCACTTCGGCCCGCATGCGCGCCGGGTCTCCGGAGTAGTCGAACACGGTGCCGTCGTCGAAGCGGATGCGGTAGAACGGGTCCATCGGCACGAGTGTCACGTCATCGGCGAGCCGGCGGCCGCAGAGCGCCCAGAGTTCTTCCAGCAGGAAGGGCGCGGTGACGATGGTGGGCCCGGCGTCAAAGGTGAAACCGTCCTGGCGGAAGACGGAGGCGCGGCCGCCGGGTTCGTCCAGGCGCTCCAGCACCGTCACGCGGTAGCCGCGGGCGCCCAGGCGGACCGCGGCGGCAAGGCCACCGAAGCCGCTGCCGATGACCAGGGCATGCGGGCGGTGGTCGGGGGCGGAGCCGGGCCGGGTCGGAGGGGCGTCGAGTGTCAGGACAGACATACGGTGAGAGTGTAACGCTAAGTGGACACTCGTCTAGAGCATTCCTACGGTATTCCGCGTGCGTTCCATCGCCGGCGCAGGTCGGTGACGTGGGCGACGAGTGCGCCGAGCAGGGGTGGCAGCGCCCAGGGCCACCAGCCGCCGGACAGCCCGACCCGCATCGCCACCAGGATGCAGGCGCCTGCTGCCAGGTTCGGCAGCAGGACTCTGGGCGCGATCCCGCGATGGGATCTGCGCCATAGCGCGACCAGCACCGCCGCTTCCAGGGCCATGCCAAGGATGATCACGTCCACCACGTGGGGGAGAAGGGTCACGCTCCCGCATCCCGCGCGGCGGCCAGGATGAGTTCGGCGGTGCGCGCCGGGTCCTCCTCGTGGGCGAGGTGGCCGAGGGCCGGCATCGCGACGATCTGCGCGCCGGGGACGAGTTCGCGCGTGCGCTCGGCGTCGGCGGGCGGGATGGCGCGGTCGGCCTCGCCCACGATCAGCAGCAGTTTGGACTTCAGGCCAGGCAGGTCGCGGACCAGGGGGCGCAGGTCCCAATACGCCATCATTGCCAACGCCGCGGCGGTGTGGGTCGGTTCCCGCACGACGCGGGCGTAGAGAGCGACACCCTTGGCGTCCAGCCGGGAGCCGGTGCCGTCCAGCAGTGTCTGCACCATCGCGTCGTCACGGGCGCGCCAGGCGAAGACTTGCGGCACGCCTGGCACACCCACCAGGAACTTGGCCAGGGGCGAGAACAGCTTGCCGGGCGCGCCGCCCCACGGCATCAGCGCGGCGTTCAGCCCCACCACCAAACGGGGCTGCACCATGCCGTCCAGGCACATCTGCAGCCCGATCGCCGCACCTGCCGAGTGGCCGACCACAATTGCGGGTTTCACGTCCAGCGCCCACAGCAGGGACTGCAGGCCCTTGGCCATGCCCGGCAGCGATTGCCGCGCCATCGCCGGCGCTTCGGTGAAGCCATGGCCGGGCAGGTCGGGCGCCACGACGGTGAAGTGCTCGGCCAGCAGCGGCATCAGGTCCCGCCAGGAATGGGTCGCCGCCCCCGTGCCGTGCAGCAGCAGCATCACGGGGCCGCTTCCCATGGTTTGGACGTGCCACACCAGCCCAGCGGCGCGAACGAAGCGGCTGGCGGCGTGGTTCGGCCAGTCCGCAGGCAAACGGTCCTGGGCGCGCCGCCCGCTTGCCACACCGGTGCTCACCGGTTGGCCTGCACGATGCGGGACAGGCTGGCCGCGTCGGCGTAGGGCAGCGGCAGGTAGCGGGCGCCCATCTGCCTGGCCAAGTGAGCGTTCGGCGCGTGCGGCCGGACGGAGGTGTCCACCAGCAACACGCGCAACCCGGTCTCGCGCAGGCGGCGGGCGGCGGAGAGCGCTTCCTCCTCGGCGCGGGCGCGGTTGCCTTTGCCGTCGCGGGCCACGTTGGCGCGGCCATCGGTGAGCAGGACCAATGTGGGAGTACCGCCGCGGCGCCGTACATCGGCGGCGAGCGCGGACCCGGCGTCGATCCCGGCGGCCAGCGGGGTGCCGCCGCCGCCTGGCAAGCCGGCGAGGGCACGCTTGGCACGGACCAGGGAGCGGGTGGGCGGCAACAGCATTTGGGCGGTGCGACCGCGGAAGGCGAGCACGGCAACTTGGTCACGGCGCACGTAGCATTCGGCAAGCAGCAGTTCGACGGCGCCTTTTGCTTCGGCGAGGCGGGCGAGGGCTGCGGAACCGGAAGCGTCCACGACGAAGATAGTGGTGGTTTCCGAGCGTTGCCTAAGGTGGGTGATGCGGAAGTCGCTCGGGCGGATGGCGATGCGGGGTCGGGTGCGGTCGCTCCCCTCCCCTTGAGGGAGGGGTGGCTGCGTGGAGGTGTCGTGTGTGGGGCACCCCTCCCCCCTGCCCTCTCCCTCAAGGGGAGGGGGAAGAGTGGCGCGTCTGATTGTTTGCCACGGCGCCGCGGCGCGGAGTGTTTCGAGCAGGTTCAGGCGCAGCCCGCGGCGGGGGTCGCCGGGGCGGACGCCGGCGGGGCGGCCACGCTGGCCGGCACGTTGGAACATGCCGGCTTGTCCGGCTTTGCGGGCGCGGGCTCGGCTGACCTGGTCCTGCAACTGCGCGAGCAGGCCGGCGGGGATCGCGGCCTTCGCAGCCTCCAGCACCTTGTCTTCCAGCGGCTTGTCGGACTGGGTGGTGTCCGTGTCGGGCTCCCGGTGACCATCCGTCTCGGACGGCTGATCCGTCTCCGGCTCCGCCTCGGGGGCGGCCATGTCGGGCAACCGGGTGGCGCGGGGAGCCAGGACCAGGCGGGCAGCGAGCGCCACGTCCTCGTCGGCAATCCCGGTCCGGCCGGCGAGGGCGGCGGCGGCGCGGGCGACGCGCAGCGCGGCGATCGGCGCGCGCATCGAGGCGATGCCGAGTGCAGCGGCGGTGATGCAAAGCGCTTCGATAACGGCCTCGCCGGCGGTGACGTCCGGCAAGGCGGCGCGGGCCTGCAGGGTGTCCACGGCCGCGTCGTCCGCCGCACCGGGCTCGTCCAGGACGAGGCAAAACGCCAACCGGTCGGCCAGGCCACCCGGGGGGCGTTCGTCGTCCACCCCCTCGTCCAGCGCCACCATGCCGACGGCCGCATCCGCCAGCCGCGCCGCCGTGGCCGGGGTCAGCCGTTCGGCCATCGCGAGCAGGAGCACGCCCCCTGCTGCCTCCGCCTCGGCCAGCAACCCCCGGGCGTGAACCGGTCGTCCGGCGGCGAGGGTCGCGGCGAGGTCCACTCCGCCCAGCAGCCGATCGTCGGGGATCGTGGCGGGCACCCGCCGCAGTCCGGTTGCCTCCGGCAGCGCGGCGTGCAGTTCCGCCAGCCAACGGTCCCGCAACGGCCCAGCCGGCGCCCGGAGAACCACGCCGGTGCCCACCGGGTCCACGGCGAAGATCCGGGCCGCTGCGACGGCGTCAGCCCAGGCCGTCACCGGCCAACCCTCTCGTCCATGCCCGTCATCGTCCGAACTGCTCTTCCACCGCCCGGGCCACACGTGCGGTGGAGCCGGCCTCGTCCAGCGGGTCCCGCCGTAGCCGGTGGCGCAGCGCGGAGGGGGCGATCTGCAGCAGATGCGTCTCGCCTACCTCGGTGTCCCCCTCGAAAGCGGCCAAGGCCCGTGCGGCGCGCAGCAACGTCAGCTCCGCCCGCAAGCCGTCGGTGCCGAGTCGCAGGCACAACCGGGTCGCCGCCTCCAGCACCGCATCCGGCGTCTCGACCCGTGGCAGCAGCGCCCGTCCGGCCAGGATCCGGTCGCGCAACCCTGCCTCCTCGGCCTGCCACTCCGCCGTGAACCCGGCGGGATCTCGCTCGAACGCGTCGCGGCGGCGCACGATGCTGATCCGGGTTGGGATGTCCTGCGGCGTGCGGACCTCGACCGAGAGGCCGAACCGGTCGAGCAGTTGCGGCCGCAACTCTCCCTCCTCCGGGTTGCCGCTGCCCACCAGCACGAAGCGGGCGGGGTGGCGCACGCTCAAACCCTCCCGCTCCACCACGTTCTCGCCGGATGCCGCGACGTCGATCAGAAGGTCTACGAGGTGGTCCTCGAGCAGGTTCACCTCGTCTATATAGAGGAAGCCGCGGTTGGCCCGGGCGAGCAGGCCGGGTTCGAACCGCTTCTCCCCCCGGGTCAGCGCGCTCTCCAGGTCCAGCGCGCCCACCACCCGGTCCTCCGTGGCGCCAAGCGGCATGTCCACGACCGGCACGGCGGCGCTGGCAGCGACACGGTCCGCCCCCGCCGGGCACTCTGCGCACCACGGGCCGGGGTTGGCGGGGTCGCAACGATAGGGGCAACCCGCCACCACGGGCAGCGGTGGCAGCAGCGACGCGAGCGCGCGCACGGCGGTGGACTTGCCGGTCCCGCGGTCGCCGAACACCAGGACGCCGCCGACGGCCGGATCCACCGCGGCGATCAGCAGGGCCAGCTTCATTTCTTCCTGCCCAGCGATGGCAGCGAACGGAAAGGCGTGTCGCAGTGTCGTGTCCCCCGCTTAGGCACCCGACGCTAACAGGTCGCCCGCCAAAGACCATGCGCAAGCGCTGGGTTAGGCAGCTCTCGTAAGCACCTCCGTCATCGTCGCGATCTGGGCCTCCTCGTCGGTCGGGATCACCCAGACGCCGTTCCCGATCTGCGCCAACCCGTCCGACGGTCGATAAGCGTCGTTGCGCGCCGGGTCGAGTGTCAGGCCCAACCAGCCAAGCCCGTCCGCAATCGCCCGCCGCACCTCCGGCTGATGCTCGCCGATGCCGGCGGTGAACACGAACCCGTCCACCCCGCCCAGCACCGCCGCCAGCGCGCCTGCCTCGCGCACCACGCTGCGGGCGAACAGCGCCACGGCGAAACGCGCGGCTTCGGACCCGCTGGCAAGCAGCTTGCGCGGGTCGGCGCTCTCGCCGCTGACGCCGAGCAGGCCGCCATGGTGATACAGCAGGTCCTCGACCGCCGCCGCGTCCATGCCGCGCGCCTGCAGCAGCCAGAGTACCACGCCCGGGTCCAGCCGGCCGGTGCGGGTGCCCATCACCACGCCGTCGAGCGCCGTCATGCCCATGGTGGTGTCCACGCTTCGCCCGTCCCGCAGCGCGCAAAGGCTGGCGCCGGAGCCAAGATGGGCCACGATGACCCGGCTCCCTGCCGCACCCGCGAGACGGCCGGCGACATACTGGTAGCTCAGCCCGTGGAACCCGTAGCGGCGCGCGCCTGCCTCGGCGTACTCGCGCGGCAGCGGCAGCGCCTTGGCCAGCGCGTCCATCGTCATGTGGAAGCTGGTATCGAAGCAGGCGACCTGCGGCAGGTTCGGCCGTGCGTCCGTCACCGCCCGGATCGCGGCGAGGTTGTGCGGCTGGTGCAGCGGGGCCAGCGGAACCAGCGCCTCGATCTCGGCCAGCACCCCCGCATCGATCAGCGCCGGCCCGTCCCGTTCGCCGCCGTGCACGACCCGGTGGCCGACTGCGCCCACCTCGCCGCCCTGATCGTGGCCGTCGATCCAGCTCAGGAGCTGGTGCAGCCCATCCGCCTCGACGCCGTGCGGCCAGGCGTCGTCCGTCTCCCCCGCTCTCAGCCGTGCGCCGTCGCCAAGCGGTGCGATCTGGCCGTTAAGCACCGGTCGCGCACCCGGCTTGAACGCTGCGAACTTCAGGCTGCTGCTGCCCGCGTTCAGCGTCAAGATAAGGCGGTCGCTCACGGGTCGGATCCGGCGGTCGCTCCTGTCGCCGTCCCGTCGGGCGACCACGTCCAGTTCTGCACCTCCGGCATGTCCACACCGTGCTCGTGGACGTAGCGCGTGTGTTCGGTGAGCTTGTTGCGCATGGCCTGGCTGGCATAGGCGGCCTTGGCGCCGAGATGCGGCACCGCGTCGATCACCGCCTGCACCAGGTGGAACCGGTCGAGGTTGTTGCGCACAACCATGTCGAACGTGGTCGTGGTGGACCCTTCCTCCTGGTATCCGCGCACGTGCATGTTGTCGTGGCTGGCGCGCTTGTAGGCCAGGTGGTGGATCAGCGCCGGATAGCCGTGATAGGCGAAGATCACCGGCTTGTCCGTGGTGAACAGCGCGTCGAACTCGTGCGTCGGCAGGCCATGCGGGTGGTCCTCCTGCGGCTGCAGCGTCATGATGTCCACCACGTTGACCACCCGGACCTTCAGCTCGGGCACCAGGCGGCGCAGTAGGTCCACCGCCGCCAGCGTCTCCATCGTCGGCACGTCGCCGGCGCAGGCCATCACCACGTCCGGCTCGCTGATGCCGTGCTCGCCCTGGTCGTTGCTGGCCCAGGCCCATATGCCGATCCCCGCGGTGCAGTGGGTGATCGCAGCGTCCATGTCGAGCCACTGCGGCGCTTTCGCCTTCCCCGCCACGATGACGTTGATCCGGTCCCAACTGCGCAGGCAGTGGTCGGTCACGAACAGCAGCGTGTTGGCGTCCGGCGGGAAATACACCCGAACGATGGAGGCCTTCTTGGTCACCACGTGGTCCACGAAGCCCGGGTCCTGGTGGCTGAAGCCGTTATGGTCCTGCTGCCACACATGGGAGGTGAGCAGGTAGTTCAGCGAGGCGATCGGCTGCCGCCAGGCGACTTCGCGCGAGGTCTTCAGCCATTTGGCGTGCTGGTTGAACATCGAATCGACGATGTGGATGAACGCCTCGTAGCAGGAGAACAGCCCGTGCCGGCCGGTCAGCAGGTAGCCCTCGAGCCAGCCCTGGCAGGTGTGCTCGCTGAGGATCTCCATCACCCGGCCGTCCGGCGCGAGATGCACGTCCTCGGGGATGGTGTCGGCATCCCAGGCGCGGTCGGTCACTTCGAACAGGGCCATCAGCCGGTTAGAGTCGGTTTCGTCCGGGCCCATGACGCGGAAATTGCGGCTGGCGGCATTCGCCCGCATCACGTCGCGCAGGAAGGCGCCCATGATGCGGGTCGCCTCGGCGTTTGCGCCGCCGGGTTTGGGGACGGCCACCGCATGGTCGGTAAAATCGGGCATGCGCAGCGGGCGCATGAGGGTGCCGCCGTTGGCGTGCGGGTTGGCGCTCATCCGGCGCTCGTCCTTGGGTGACAGGGCGGCGATCTCGGGCAACAACCGCCCTGTCTCGTCGAACAGCTCCTCCGGACGGTAGCTGCGCATCCATCGCTCGAGCAGTTCGAGGTGGCCGGGCTTGGTGACGTCGGCGATCGGCACCTGGTGGGAGCGCCAGAAGCCCTCGGTCTTGAG
>CAXTVQ010000065.1:9610-29630 GCA_964247705.1 uncultured Acetobacteraceae bacterium
TCGCCGTCGCCGATGACGCAGGCGGCGATCAGGTTGGGGTTGTCGAACACCGCCCCGTAGGCGTGGGAGAGCGAGTAGCCGAGTTCGCCGCCTTCATGGATCGAACCCGGCGTCTCCGGCGCCGCATGACTCGGGATGCCGCCCGGGAAGGAGAACTGCCGGAACAGCTTGTGCATGCCGCGGGCGTCCTGGGACACGTCCGGGTAGACCTCGCTGTAGGTGCCTTCGAGATAAGTATTGGCGACCACGCCGGGTGCGCCGTGGCCGGGGCCGGCGATGAACAGCACGCTCACGTCACGCTCCCGGATGATCCGGTTGAGGTGCACGTAGATGAAGTTCAGCCCCGGAACGGTGCCGAAATGGCCGAGCAGCCGCTTCTTCACGTGTTCGAGGGATAGCGGCTCGCGCAGCAGGGGATTGGCCAAGAGGTAGACCTGGCCAACGGACAAGTAGTTGGCAGCGCGCCACCAGGCATTCATCCGGTCGAACTGTTCGGGTAGCGGCTTGTCCGGTTGCGGCATCGTAGGCTCCCTCAGGTTCGGTACGGCGGCGCATGCCGGCTGTGTTGTTGCCTGCGTGCGCTGAGCGGACCGCTACGCTTGCCATCCTGTGACAGGATTGGAGTATCGGACAGGATGAAGTTTAGATGACCGGGCCGGGCAGGTGTTTCAGGCTTCAAGGCGGGGGTGCCCGTGCCCGTGCGCCTGGCGGCGGTTGGCGGTGCCCGCCCTACGACGGGCAGGTTTGGTGATACGCCATAGCGCGGTGAACGTAGGCGGCAGCGCCCGCCGCCTCGCTACAGACCGCAGCGCTCAATTACGGCGCCAGAGTTCCTCGTTCAGCAGGTCCGCGAACGCCGCCCAAAGCAGCAACGGCACCTGCGAGAAGGCGACGGTCGGGTCCAGGCGGGAGCTTGCCGCGATCAGGCCGGACACGGCACCGACCTCTGCAGTAAGCAGCACCGTGGACGTGCCGAGTTGCTTGCGTCCGAACAGCAGCCAGGGGTGTGCCCCGATGGCCAGCACGTTCGCGGCCCAGGCAGTGAGGGCGGCGCTGCGGCGTGGGGTGGGCGGAGCCGTGAGCAGGCGGTAGCCGGCCCAGCCCAGCAAGGGATACAGCACAGACCAGGCACCGCCGAACACGGGCCCGGGCGGTGTGTAGGACGGCTTGTTGAGCTTCGCATACCAGGCAGCCGTCCGGGGATGGTCCGGGGTGGGCGAGGCGCGCCGGCCGACGAGAGCGGCGGTGGCGAGCGCTGAACCGGCGAGCAGGATGGCAAGGGGCTTGTTCATGACCGCTTCAACGCGCAGGCGGGTGCGGCGATCCCATCGGCCCGGCCAGCATATCCTGGATCGCCGCGATCATCGCGTCCGGCGTCTCCTGTGGGAGGTTGTGCCCGGCGCCTTGGATGACCCGGCGTTGGTAGGGGCCGGTGAAGCGGCGTGCGTGGTTCTCGGAACTTTCGGGCGGGCTGACGCCATCCTGGGCGCCGTGCAGCACGATGGTCGGCACGGGGATGGGGGGCTGGGCGGCGAGGCGGCGCTCAATCGGCTCAAACGCCGGGTCACCCGCCACGAGCGCAAAACGGTGCCGGTAGGAGTGCACGACCACGTCGGCAAAATCCGGATTGTCGAAGCTGGCTGCCGTTCGGTCGAAAATGGCGTCATCGAACTGCCAACCCGGCGACCATAGCCGCCATAGCAGCCGGCACAGCTCCCGGCGGTTCTGCATCAGGCCGGCGCGGCCGCGCTCACCGTGCAGATAATATTGATACCACAGCCGGTATTCCGCTTCCGGCGAATGGGGCGTGGCTGAAGCAGCGACGTCCTGGATATTGTAGCCGGTGCAGCTTACGAGGCCCTGGACGCGCTCCGGCCAGAGTGCGGCCACGACGCACGCCGCGCGGCCACCCCAATCGTATCCGGCCAAGACGGCGGAGGGTATCGCCAGCGCGTCCATGAATTGCAGCAAATCCATCCCGAGTGCCGCCTGCTGTCCCGACCGCGGCGTGTCCGTCGATCGGAACCGCGTCGGGCCGCATCCGCGCAGGTACGGCACGATAACCCTGTGACCTTGGCCGGCCAAGGCGGCAGCCACTTCGTCGTAGGAGTGGATGTCGTAGGGGAAGCCGTGCAGCAAGATGACCGGCACGCCGTGGTCGGGCCCAAGCGCGTCGTAAGTTACTTCGAGATTGACCGTTAAAAGGTTCCGCATCTGCAACTCACGAAATTTGTGAACTAACTCACGTTTGCGTGATGACCTTTTTGTAATATACGCCTCTGTATGCAGAGCTTGTCGGAGTGTACGATGCTGGCCGATCGAAGCAACAGTAGCGCCACTATCATCCCGTTTCCGATACGGTCCGGCAATGACAACCGGTTCACCACGGCTGACCGGATGGAGCTTCTGCGCTGGGAGGCTGGCGGCGGCAGCGGCATTCGGCTCGCGATCTACAATCGCCTAGATGACGACCCACCGGAAGTGGGCGAGTTCGCCAGCATATACCCTGCGAATGGCGCCTGGGCCGCTTGGGGTGCCGTGCGCCAAGGCCGTGCGATCCGGGTCTGGCGCGCACGGGACGGGCGCGATATCGGGCGGTTCGCGACGATGGGGGAGGCGCTCGCCGCCGTGTCGCATTCCGTTGACACGGCCTTGGCCGGTAAGACGGCCTAACTCTCGCCTGGCCGGTAAGACGGCCTAACTCTCGCCTGGCCGGTAGAACGGCCTAGCTCCCCGGCGGCTTGGTTTGCGACTGCGTCATGCCGCCCATGGTTTGCGTCTGCCCAGCGGCGCCCTGTGACTGCCGCGCCTGCGGCTCCGGACGCCAATCGCGGAAGAACGCATAGCCGATCTCGCCCGCAAGCAAGATCAGATCGCGTTGCATCGCGTCCAGAAAATCGTGCAAGCCGTGCGAGATGAGGTCCTCGACAGGGTTGGCCGAAAGCGCCGCCCGGACCTCCTCGATCCGCTCCAGCGCCGCACGCGTTCCGCGCAGGTTGTAGCGGCTGCGCAGTTGCATCAGGTGCCATTCCACCTGGCTGACGCACAACGTGACGCTGCGCGGGAAGGACCGGTCCGACAGCAGGAACGCGACCACGTCGGACGGTTCGAACCCGGCCGGCGCCACCCGGCGGAATGCGTGATAGCCGGCCGCCGCCCGCAGCACGCCGCTCCATTGCGTAAGGTCGGTCAGCCGCCGCTCCTCACCATATTGCACGTGCAGCAGGTGGTACTTGATGTCGAGCAACCGGGTCGTCTGGTCCGCACGCTCGATCAGCCGGCCGAGCATATAGAAGTTCCAGCCCTGGTCGCGGAAGAACGTGCCTTCCGTGATGCCGGTATGGGCCTGCACGCCTTCCTTCAGCCGGGTGCAGAGCCGGGTCAGGTGATCCCCTTGAAGCTCGGCCGGCGTAATGGCCAGCACATCGCGGTGGAACACGTTCATCTGCATCCACATCTCCGTGCTGATCAGCGGGCGGAGCGTGCGGGCGTTGGTGCGGGACGCCTCCAGCGAGGCGGGCACGGAGGTCGGGTTGCCGCGGTCCAGCAGGTAGAAATGCTTCACGCTGTCGGCGTCGAGCGAGCCGCCGGCATCGAGGTAACGGTCCAGGTCGGCGTTGATCCGCAGCAACGCGCTCCAGGCCTCATCCTCCCGCCCGCGGCTCTCGAACGTCTGCGTGACGTCGATCAGGCGGGCGAGGTTCTCCACCCGCTCGACATAGCGCGCCATCCAGAACAGGCCCTCGGCATAGCGCGCGAGGAGCGTCGTATCTTTCAGCGAACCGCTCATTCGTCGGCCAGCACCCAGGTGTCCTTCGACCCGCCGCCCTGGGAGGAGTTCACGATCAAGCTGCCCTCCTTCATGGCCACGCGGGACAACCCGCCGGGCAACACCCAGGTATCGCGCCCGGTGATGGCGAAGGGGCGCAGGTCGAGGTGACGCGGGCGCAACCCGCTGGACGTGAGCGTGGGGGCGACCGACAGGTCGATGAGGGGTTGGCTGATCCAATTACCCGGGTCCGCGACCAAGGCGGCACGCGCCGCCTCCAGCTCCGCCGCGGAGGCGCGCGGGCCGATGGTGATGCCGTAGCCGCCGGATTCGCCCACTGGCTTGATCACCAGCTTGTCGAGGTTGGCCAGCGTGAAGGCCAGCCCCTCGGGTTCGCCGCAGATATGGGTCTCGACATTGGGCAGGATAGCCTCCTCCCCCAGGTAGAACTTGATGATCCGCGGCATGTAGGCATAGACCGCCTTGTCGTCCGCCACCCCGGTGCCGACGGCGTTCGCGAGCGTCACGTTGCCCGCCCGCCACGCCCCGATCAGCCCGGGCACGCCGAGCATGCTATCGGGGCGGAACACCGTCGGGTCCAGGAAGTCGTCGCCGATGCGGCGGTAGATGGTGTGCACGGGCCGTAACCCGCCGGTGGTGCGCATGAAGACGCGCTCGTTCTCGACCAGCAGGTCGGCGCCCTCGACGAGCGGCACGCCCATCTCGCGGGCGAGGAAGACGTGCTCGAAATAGGCCGAGTTGTAGATGCCGGGGGACAGCAGGGCCACTTGCGGGTCGGCCACGCTTTCCGGCGCGATCTCGCCCATGGCGGCGCGCAGCCGGCGCCCGTAATCGTCCACGGGGGCCAGCCGCATGCCCGCCATCAGGTCGGGGAAGGTGCGGCGCATCAAGTGCCGGTTCTCCACCACGTAGGATACGCCGGAGGGCGTGCGGGCATTATCCTCGAGCACGCAGAACGTGCCATGACGGTCCCGCACGATATCGATGCCGCAGATATGGACATAGGTGCCGAAGCGGATCGGGAAATTCTCCATCTCCGGCCGGTAATTGACGTTGCCCAACACGAGCGCCGCGGGGATGACGCCTTCCTTCAATACCCGGCGCTCATGATAGATGTCGTGCAGGAAGCAATTCAGCGCACGCACGCGCTGCTTCACGCCTGCCTCGATATGGCGCCACTCCGCCGCCGTGATGATCCGCGGCAGGCAGTCGAACGGGAGGATGCGGTCGATCGCCTCCGCCTCGGAGTAGACGGTGAAGGTGATGCCAAGATTGATCAGGTCGTGCTCGGCGCCGGCCGCACGAGTGCGCAGCGCATCGAGGCCGATGGCCGACACGCGGTCCCGCACTTGCTGGATGCACCCGGCGTCACCGATCCGCGCTGTCAGTTCACAGAAGTAGAGGCCGTGGTCGTAGCTGGCGAACGGGTCGTGGGAGTGATGGTTCATGACGTACCATTCTGCGGGACAGGCTGCGGCGAAGCAATGCAAGCGCCGGGCCCACCGCAACCTGCGGCAACAAAGCCACACGTAACGATGACAGGATCAAGGGAACGTGTTTTTCGTTGCAAACGAGCATCTTACGCAGCTTAGCTTCCGTCGCGCTTTACCTGGCGCAGGAACACAACCCCGTAATTATGACCGTAATAGGTCTGGAGACGTGTATGCGCTTCGTCGTTTCGAGCCTGCTGGCGGCTGGCCTGCTCACCAGCCAGATGGCGTCTGCACAGAACTGCACCCGGCCCACCGACAAAACGGCGTTCGACGTCGCGGGGCTGAAGAGCCAGTTGATGGTCACCGCCATCACCTGCGAGGCAACCGAGCGCTACAACAGCTTCATCATCCGCTACCGTCCGAACCTGGTGGCGGCGGAGAAAGTGCTGACGGCGTATTTCAACCGCAATTTCGGCAAGAAGGCACAGGCGCAGCAAGACGACTACATCACGTCGCTGGCCAACAGCCAGTCGCAGAACGGCCTCAAGGCAGGCTCCGGCTTTTGCGAGCACAATGTGTCGGTGTTCGACGACGTCATGAAGCTGCGCGACGGGGCGGAGCTGGCGGATTTCGCGACCGGCAAGAACCTGGTGCAACCGATTGAACTGGTAGCATGCAGCGCGCCGCAGCGGGCCGGCCAGGCGACGGTGCGCACGGCGAGCGCCACGGTGGTGACGAAGACGCGTTGACGCTGGTGGTCCGTATCCCAATTGGCGATGCGGGCCGGCTTCGTTGGTCATTTGTTAGCTTGAACCGACGCTGGCCGGGTCCGCCGGACCGTAACGTTACCGTTTCACTTGTCCCGCCCGGATGGAAACGCCAGACAACGCCTTATTGAGGCAAAACACCCCTTCGCCACCGCATCCAACCCGCCTACAAACAGGGCAGTTGGAGAACCGCGCCCAATGAGTGAGACCACGGCCCAGATCGGACTGTTCGACCGCGCCATCCGCCGGCTCACGGGGGTCTGGCGCGATATGGCCGCGGGCGTCTCGGCCGAGGGGGATCAGAGCATCGCCGCGCAGATGCGCGCCTGTCTGGATGCCCGCGGCGGCGAGGTCAGCGCCCGCAACCGCGCCGCCAAGCTCGCCCAAGCCTACCTTCTGTTGGACGAAAAGGGCCGCACCGCCTTCCTGCACACCCTCGCCGGCTTCGACAGCGATGCGGGGTCCGTCGCCCGCGCCTACGACAAACTGCAGGCGACCCAGGACCCAGCCGAGCGCGCCACCACCACCGCCGCGCTGCGCCGCGCGCTCGAGCCGCCGCGGGTGCGGCTGCTGACCCAGTTCACCACCATCCCCGACGGCATGAAGTTCCTGGTGGACCTCCGCGCCACCTTGCTGGCCCGGGTCAAGGACGATCCATACCTCGCGGCGCTCGACAGCGACCTGCGCGCCCTGCTGGCCAACTGGTTCGACATCGGCTTCCTCGAGCTGCAGCGCATCGATTGGTCGAGCCCGGCGGTGCTGCTGGAGCGCCTGGTCGGCTACGAGGCGGTGCACGAGATCCGCTCCTGGTCGGACCTGAAGAACCGGCTGGACAGCGACCGCCGCTGCTACGCGCTGTTCCACCCGCGCATGCCGGCCGAGCCGCTGATCTTCGTGGAGGTGGCCCTGGTCCGCGGCCTGGCCGGCAGCGTGCAGCAACTCCTGGACAAGAAGGCGCCGCTGCTGGATGCGAAGGTGGCGGACACGGCGATCTTCTACTCGATCAGCAACTGCCAGCGCGGCCTGGCCGGCATCAGCTTCGGAAATTTCCTGATCAAGCGCGTGGTAACCGTGCTCGGCGCCGAATATCCCAACATCAAGACGTTCGCGACCCTTTCCCCCATGCCGGGCTTCCGCAAATGGCTAAGCGGGCGCATCGCCGAGGAGGAGGCGTTGCTGTCGGCCGAGGAGACGGCGGCGCTGGCATCCCTGTTCCCCGAGGATGCGAAACCGGCGAACGGGGCCGTAGCGCTGACAGGGTTGTTCGCCCGGCGTAGCTGGCATCGCGACGCGGCCGTGGTCAAGGCGCTCGACCCGATCATGGTGCGGCTCGGCGCCCGCTACCTGCTGACGGCCGGGCACGGCAAGCGCGCGCTGGATCCGGTGGCGCATTTCCACCTCAGCAACGGCGCCCGGGTTGAACGCATCTCGATGTGCGCGGATGTGTCCGAGAAGGGCATACGGGAGAGCGCCACGCTGATGGTCAACTACCTGTATGATCCAGCGAAGATCGAGGAATACCACGAGGAATACAGCGGCGAAGGCAAGCGCAACGCCACGACAGCGATCCGCCGCCTGTCCCGGGGATGGGCGTGAGGAGCCGGGCGTGAAGATCGGCATCGCCGGGCTCGGGACGGTCGGGGCGGGGGTCGTGCGGCTGCTGCAAGACAATGCCGGGCTGATCGCCGGCCGCGCCGGGCAGCCCATCACGGTCGCCGCCGTGAGCGCCCGGGACCGCGCGCGCGACCGCGGGCTCGCGCTGGATGGGGTGGAGTGGCTGCACGACCCGGTGCAGCTTGCCACGATGCCGGGGCTGGACGCCGTGGTGGAACTGATCGGCGGCGCGGACGGCCCGGCGCTGGAACTGGTGCGCACAGCCCTGGGCGCCGGCCGGCCCGTGGTGACCGCCAACAAGGCGCTGCTCGCGGTGCATGGCGCCACCCTGCCCCGCACCGCCCCGCTTGCGTTCGAGGCGGCGGTGGCCGGCGGCATTCCCGTAATCAAGGCGTTGCGCGAGGGGCTGGCCGGCAACCGCATCAGCCGCGTCGCGGGCATCCTGAACGGCACGTGCAACTACATCCTCACCGCCATGCGCGAGCAGAAGCGCGAGTTCGCCGACGTACTGGCGGAGGCGCAGGCGCTCGGCTACGCGGAGGCCGACCCGGCGACCGACATCGACGGCATCGACGCCGCGCACAAGCTGGCCATCCTTGCCGCCCTGGCCTTCGGCCACCCCGTCCGGTTCGACGCCGTGTACGTGGAGGGGATCCGCCGGGTCAGCGCGCTGGACATCGCGTTCGCCGAGGAGCTGGGCTACCGCATCAAGTTGCTGGGCATCGCGCGGCGCACGGATGCCGGGGTGGAGACACGGGTGCATCCCTGCCTGGTCCCCGCCGGCGCGCCGATCGCGCGGGTGGATGGCGTGTTCAATGCCGTGGTGGCCGAGGGCGACGCGGTCGGACGGGTGATGCTGGAGGGCCGCGGCGCCGGCGCCGGGCCTACAGCGTCGGCCGTGGTGGCGGACCTGGTGGATCTGGCGCGCGGACGCCTCACCCCGGTTTGGGGCCAGGACACGCCGGCCGACGACCCCGTGGTGCCGATCGGTCAGCATCTCGGCCCATATTACTTGCGGCTCATGGTGCTGGACCAGCCCGGCGTCATCGCCGACGTTGCCGCCATCCTGCGGGACCACGGCGTCTCGCTCGGCTCGTTGCTGCAGCACGGCCGCAGCCCGGGCGAGTTGGTCCCGGTGGTGCTGGTGACGCACGAGGTGCGGGAGCACGCGATGCGCGCGGCGGCCGACGCGATCGGCGCCCTGGCCGCCGTGCTGGAGCCGCCCGCCTTGATCCGAATCGAGCCAGGTTAAAGGATAGACCGATGGCCATACGTCCCGAGACCAATTTCGACCGTAACCTGGCGCTGGAGCTGGTCCGCGTCAGCGAGGCGGGGGCCCTGGCGGCGAGCCGCTGGATGGGCCGCGGCCAGAAGAACGAGGCGGACGGCGCCGCCGTGGAAGCGATGCGCCGCGCCTTCGACAGCGTCGCCATCGACGGCACCGTGGTGATCGGCGAAGGCGAGATGGACGAGGCGCCGATGCTCTATATTGGCGAGAAAGTGGGCTGCGGCGGCCCGGCGATGGATATCGCAGTGGATCCGCTGGAGGGCACCACGATCACGGCCAAGGGCGGGCCGAACGCGATGGCGACGGTGGCGCTGGCCGAAGCCGGCAATTTCCTGCACGCGCCGGACATCTACATGGACAAGATCGCGGTCGGCGCCGGGTTGCCGGAGGGGGTGGTCGATCTGGACGCCTCGATCGGCGAGAACCTGCGCAACCTGGCCGCCGCGAAGAAGATCGAGCTCGGCGAGCTGGTGCTGTGCACGCTGGACCGCGACCGCCACAAGGAGATGATCGCCAAGGCGCGCGAGGCCGGCGTGCGGATCATGCTGATCGGGGACGGGGACGTCTCGGGCGTGATCATGGCGGCGCAGCGGGACAGCGGCGTCGATATCTTCGTGGGCTCCGGCGGCGCGCCCGAGGGCGTGCTGGCGGCGGCCGCGCTCCGCTGCCTCGGCGGCCAGATGCAAGGGCGCCTGCTATTCGAGGACGACACCCAGGTGGCCCGCGCGCGGGACATGGGGGTGGCGGACCCGAAGCGGAAATACGAGCTGGCGGAGATGGCCAAGGGCGACGTGATGTTCGCCGCCACCGGCGTCACCACGGGGCCGATGCTGCGCGGCGTGCGCCGGTTCGGCGATGGCGCGGTGACGCACTCGCTGGTGATGCGGTCGAAATCCGGCACGGTGCGATATGTCGAGGCGCACCATAACTTTGCGACCAAGACTTGGCAGCCGAACTGAAACCGCCCTCCCGCACGGCCTCCCCCCTGTGAACGCCATCTCCCCGAGCCCGCCCGCCCTCGGCGTATCCCGCAGCCTCACCAACCGCCGCTGGACCTGGCGCGGCGGCGAGGAGCGCACCGGCCTGATGCTCGCCCAACGCGCCGGCGTGTCCGAGGTCGTTGGCCGCCTGCTCGCCGCCCGCGGCATCCCGGCGGAGGCAGCGGCCGATTTCCTCGCCCCGACGCTGCGCGCCCTGCTGCCGGACCCGTCCGTCCTGGCCGACATGGACGCCGCCGCCGCCCGCCTCGCCCGCGCCGTGCAGGCCGGCGAGACCGTGGCCGTGTTCGGCGATTACGACGTGGACGGCGCCTGCTCCGCCGCGATCGTGACGCTCTTGCTGCGCAGGCTGGGCTGCCCCGTTCTCACCCACGTGCCGGACCGGATCACCGAAGGCTACGGCCCGAACGCCCCCGCCTTGCGCGCCCTGGCCGCCCAGGGCGCCACGCTGGTCGTGTGCGTCGATTGCGGAACAGCCGCCGCCCAGCCGTTGGCCGCCCTCGCCGGCGTGGCGGACGTGTTGGTGCTCGACCACCACAAGGCCGAGGGCCCGCCGCCGCCCATCTTCGCCACTGTGAACCCGAACCGGCTGGACGACGCCTCTGGCCTGCGCGGATTGTGCGCCGCCGGTGTCGCGTTCCTGGCCGCCATCGCCACCGTTCGCGCCCTGCGCCGCACCGGGTGGTTCGCCACCCGCCCGGAGCCCGACCTGCGCACCTTGCTGGACCTCGTCGCCCTCGCCACCGTCTGCGACGTGATGCCGCTGGTGGGCGTCAACCGGGCGCTGGTCGCGCAGGGGCTGAAGGTGATGGCCCGGCGGGACCGGCCCGGCATCGCCGCCCTGCTCGAAATCGCGGCGGCGAAAGACCAGCCGACCGCCGCCACGCTGGGCTGGGCGCTCGGCCCCCGCATCAACGCCGCCGGGCGCATCGATGATTCCGGGCTCGGACTCCGCCTGCTGCTCACCGAGGATCCGGTCGAAGCACGGGCGCTCGCAGTCAGGCTGGACGCCGTCAACCGCGACCGGCAGGAGCTGGAGGCAGCCGTGCTGGACGACGCCCACGCGCGTGCCCACGCGCAGGCCGACGCGGGCCGCCCGGTGCTGCTGGTGCACGGCGCCGGCTGGCATCCGGGCGTGGTGGGCATCATCGCCGGCCGCATCAAGCAGCGGCAGAACCGCCCCGCGCTGGCCGGCGGCCTGCTGGACGGCGTCGTCCGCGGCTCCGGCCGGTCGGTGGCGGGCGTCGATCTGGGCGCCGCGGTGCTGGAGGCCCGCCGCGAGGGGTTGCTGGTGACGGGCGGCGGCCATGCGATGGCGGCCGGGTTCAGCCTGGAGCTCGCCCGGCTGGACGACTTCCACGCGTTCCTGGAGGACCGTCTGGCGCACGCGGCCGCCCTGCCCCGCACGCCCGATCTCTGCGTGGAGGCGACGGTGGCCGTCGCCGGCGCCGGGGTAGAACTCGCCGGGCAGATCGCGAACCTGGCCCCGTTCGGCGCAGGCAACGAGGAGCCGGTGCTAGCCCTTCCGCGCGCCCGGGTCGTCCGCGCCGACTGGATCGGCAAGGACGGCGCCACGTTGCGCGCGATGCTGGAGGGAGAGGGGGGCGCCGGCCGGGTAAAAGCGATGCTGTTCCGCGCCGCCGGCACGCCGTTGGGAAAGGCGCTGAGCACGCCGGGCGCCCCGCTCCACGTCGCCGGGCAGCTCCGTGCGGAGGAGTGGAACGGCACCGTGTCGGCCTCTTTCATGGTGGAAGATGCAGCCGCGGTGGCTTGACCCGGCCATTGCGCGGAGGCATGTCAGCGCCGCGCGCGGTCCCGTTCGTCTAGAGGCCTAGGACACGGCCCTTTCAAGGCTGTAACACGGGTTCGAATCCCGTACGGGGCACCATCCGTCCCTACCGCGTCGCTTTCGCCTCGATCACCCGCACAAGCGATCCGACGCTGTCCAGCCCATCGATCTCCGCGCTGGTCATCTTGAGGCCGAAGCTGCTCTCCACGGCAACGATCAGGTTGAGGTGGGCGAAGGAGTCCCAGCCGGCGACGTCCTTCGCCGTGGTTGTCGGTTGCAGAACCAGCGTGTCGTTGGCGAACAGATCGTGGAACAGCTCGGTCAGTCGGGCATAGATGTCGGCCTCGGTCACGTCGGGTTTCCTTCAACCACGTCCAGGAACGTGCCGGCCGGCTCGTGGGAGTGTAGATCGAGCACCCAGCGAGTGGTGCCGTCATCCTGGGTCGCCTCCAGCGTAAAGCCAAGCTTGCGGTAATGGTCCCGTACCATGCCGTTCTTCGCCGTCGGGATATAATCGCCTAGCAGCGTCTCAGCGCCCATCTCGCGGGCGTGCCGGATGACCAGCCCGAGCGTCGCCTCCTCCACTTGGCGCCCCAGCACCCGGCAGCTCATCAGCCAGGTGTCGATCACTGCCGTCTGCAGGGCCATCTTGCGCAGGATCACGATGGCGACGATGCCGTTGTCGCCGAACCGGTCCAGCAGGCGGATCTGCAGCCCCCGCCGGGCCGGGTCCGCCATCAGCGCGTCAACCTCGCCGGCGGAGATGCGCCGGGTGGTCAGGTTGAACTGGTTGGTCTTGTTGACGAGCTGCACGATGCGCTGGCGGCCGGTCGTATCGAACCGGGTCCACACCATGCGCATCTGCAGCCCCCGCAGATAGCTCGGCAGGTCCGCCGCCTTCGCCTCGAACACGCCGCGCGCGGCACTGGCCTGGTAGTGCGCCGTCCGCTCGCGATCCTCGTCGGTCACGGCCACTGCCTCGAAATACCCCGCATCCGCCAGGCAACGTGCGAAGCTGCCCGGATCCTCGGGAAGCTCCGGGACGCTCACCATCGGCAACTCGCCGCGCACCAACTCGCGCTCGAACGGGTTGTCGTCCACGAACACCATCGCATCGAGCCCGATGTTGAGCGCGTGGGCGATCTGCCGGATGTTGGCCGCCTTGTCCGACCAGTTGGCGACGAAGCTGCCGATATGGTGCCGCCTGAGCACCATCTCCGGATGCCGCTCGAACGGCGCGAGCGCATTGGCCTCGTCGTTCTTGGAGCAGACGGCCAGGATGATGCCGCGACGGGAGAGCTGTAGCGCATACTCCTGGAACGCGAGGAACGCCTCGCCCCTGGCGCTGCCCTGGCCCAGCACGATCCCGTCCAGCCCGTCGTCACCGATCACGCCGCCCCACAGCGTGTTATCCAGGTCCAGCACCAGGCATTTTGCCGACCGCCCGAGCTGCGCCGCGATCAGCCGTCCGACCAGGTCGCCGTACAGCGGCCCAGCCGCCGGGCTCACCTCCTGCTTGGCCCGCGCCCAGAGGGCCTGGTCGTGCCAATGTCCCAGCCCGTCGACCGCGGCCCGTGCATCGACCCCCAGGATGTCGACCCCATTCGCGTCGGCCGCCTCCCGCAGCGCCTCGTTCAGCCGCACCACCAGGCGCGCCGGCGACCCCGGCAGACGGTGCTCGTTCTCGCCGAGCAGGGGCACGAACACCGGCAGCGCCGCCTGCTGGATCACCTGGCACCGCAGCACGGATTGCACCTGGCGCCAGGTCTCGGTCAGCGATCCCACGGCTCCCGCCACCAACGCCCGGGCTTGCTCCGCGCTCAACCCGGCATGCGCCCCCCGTAGCAGGTGGTGCGCGTCGAAGCTGATCAACACGAAATTCGGCTGGAACCGGTGTAGGCCAGACCCGGCGTCGCTCAACGCCTGCCGATACTGGCCGTAATCCGGCTCGTAGGCCTCAAGATGAATGCCCCGCCGCAACGCCGCGACGCGGATCGCTGGCAGCACCTGGGCGACGGTCGAGGAAGCGAGGACGGCCAGCCGCACCGGCTGGGCAGCCATCCCCGTCTTCGGCGCTGCCGGGAACAGCCGTCGCAGCGCCCGGTCCAGCCGGATCGTCCTGACGAAATCCAGCCCGGTGTTGGCGAGGGCCACGAGCGAGGTCCATGCAACCGCCGGATCCGCCTCGGCCTCGAGAGCGGCGATGCGCTCGGCCCAACGGCTCACCCGCGGCAGCCAGTACAAGTCTCCCGGGAGGCGAGGAGCGGCGCTGGCTGAGTTCGTCTCAAGCATGGCGGTCGGGCTTACCTGATATCCGGCGATCGTTGCCGATATTAATGTGCTATCCAAAATGAAAAACTGTGTAACGCCGGGCTCGCTCAACGCTCGAGGGCTTGCCCGAGCGCGACGGGCACGCTGCTCACCGCCTTGATACAGCGTGGGCGTTCGCTTACTCTGGCGGCAGGCAGAAACGCGGCGGGGTCATGGATTTTGCAGCGGTAACCGTCCTCTGCGTCGGCGATGTGATGTTGGATCGCTATATGCACGGCGACGTCAACCGCATCTCTCCCGAAGCGCCGATACCCGTCATGCGGTTGACCCAGTCCAAGGAGATGCTTGGCGGCGCAGGCAACGTCGCCAACAACATCGCGGCGCTTCGTGGCAACGCAGTCCTCGTGTCGCTCGTCGGCCGTGACGACCGCGGCGAGACCGTACGGCGCCTGATCTCGCAAACGCCTGGGATCACCGCCGCACTGGTGGAAACGGACTCGCGTCCGACGCTCTGCAAGACCCGCTTCATCGCCGGCGGCCAACAGGTCGTGCGGGCGGACGAGGAGAGCTTGCTGGCCATCCAGCCGGCTGAGGAGGAAGCGCTGATCGGCATGGTCGAAGCGCATATCGGTTCGGTGCACGCCGTCCTGCTGTCGGATTACGGCAAGGCAGTGCTCAGCCCGCGCGTGTTGGCGTCCGCGATCGCGGCCGCACGGGCCCGACGCATCCCGATCTTCACCGATCCGAAAGGCGACGACTTCACCCGCTACCGCGGCGTGACCTGCATCACGCCCAACCTCAAGGAATTGGCCCAGGCCAGCAAACTGCCGGTCACGACCGAGGCCGAGGTCGTGACCGCGGCCCAACGCGTCATGGCGGCGGCCGAGGCGGACGCCATCCTGGTCACCCGGTCCGAACTCGGCATGATGCTGGTTCCCGCCGAGGGCCGCACCGTGTCCCTCCCCGCCAGGGCACGCGAGGTGTTCGACGTGTCGGGCGCCGGGGACACCGTGATCGCCACCCTGGCGCTCGGGCACGCATCCGGCATGTCGCTCGTCGAAGCGATGAGCGCCGCGAACGCCGCGGCCGGTGTCGTGGTGAGCAAGTCCGGTACCGCCACGGTCACGGTCGCCGAAGTGTTGCATGAACTCGAGGAGCAGGATCTCGCGGCGGGCGTGGACATGCCTGGCCTGGTCCACGAGATCCGCGCCGGGACCCTCGTCGAACGCTGGAAACATCTCGGCCTGAAGGTCGGCTTCACCAACGGGTGTTTCGACATCCTGCATCCCGGGCATGTCTCGCTGCTGAAGGCGGCCCGCGCCGAATGTGACCGCCTGATCGTCGCGGTGAACACGGATGCCAGCGTTCGCCGGCTGAAAGGGCCGACGCGGCCGGTCAACGACCTGCAATCCCGCGCCCAGGTGCTGGCCGCCCTGCGTTACGTCGATTGCGTCATCGGCTTCGACGAGGAAACGCCGATCAATCTGATCCGCAAGATCCTGCCCGACGTGCTGATCAAGGGATCGGACTACACGATCGAGAAAGTGGTCGGCGCCGACGTCGTGCAAGCCGCCGGCGGACGGGTGTTTCTCGCGTCGTTCGTCCCTGGCCAGTCCACGACGCAGATCATCAGCCGGGCCCAATCCGATACCAGCCCAGCCGATGCCAGCCGAGCCGATACCAGCCCCGCTCATACCAGCGCGGCCGACAGCATTCCCGCCTAAGCCGTCGCCGTCGGACCGGAACGGGTTCGCCGCTCCACTTCAGATCAGCCCAAGGCATATCGATGGCCACGGCCGACACCTTCTCGGACTACGCAATGGGCGTGCTGCTGCCGCTTTGCCGCGACCGTTTCGTCGATCCGGTCAACGGCGGCTTCCACGAGCAACTGCAACCGGATGGCAGCAACGCCGGGATCGGTAGCAAGCGCTTGATGGTCCAATGCCGCCAGCTTTACGTGCTGGCGCATGCGGCCGAGCTTGGCGACCCTAGTGGCGCCGCAGCCGCCAGGCGTGGGTATGATTTCGTGCGCCGGGCATACGCAGATCCGGTCAACGGCGGATGGTTCTTCCGCGCGACGCCCGAGGGGGAACCGACCGACCGGACCAAGGATACCTATACGCACGCCTTCGTTCTGTTCGCGCTGGCGTATGTCCACCGCGCTTTCGCCCTGCCCGGTGCGCTGGACCTTGCCAACGTAACCTATGCCACGATGCAGGAGCGGCTGGCAGCGCCGGGAGGCGGCTTCTGGGATGCCGCGACCGAGGACTGGCAACCCAACCGCGGCACCCGGCGCCAAAACCCCCACATGCACCTGCTCGAGGCCCTCCACGCCCTCTACGAAGCCAGCGGCGACCCGCGCTGGCTGTCCGAGGCTGAGGCATTGGTCGTGCTGTTCCGGGAGCGCTTCTTCGACGCAGAGACGGGCACGCTCGGCGAGGTGTTCGATGATGATTGGACGCCTCACCAGGAGCATGGCCACATCGTCGAGGCCGGCCACCATTTCGAGTGGGTCTGGCTGTTGCACCGTCATGCCACGCTGCGCGGCGAGAGCATGGACCCGGCGGCGGACGCGCTGTTCCAGACGGCGGTGCGTCACGGCTTCGATCCCGAGCACGGCGGCCTGCACAACCAGATCGATCGCGCGGGTGGGCCGCTCGACCGGGCACGCCGGGTGTGGCCGGTCGCGGAGACGATCAAGGCCTACGTCGCCCGGATCGAGGCCGGCCTGCCGGTTCCCGAGGGTGAGCCGGAGCGGCTGATCACCCATCTGTTCGATTGCTTCATCCAACCGGCGCAACTCGGCTGGCTGGAACGGCTGACCCGCGAGGGAGAGCCCATACAGACGACGCTCCCCGCCAGCACGCCCTACCACCTGTTCCTGGCTGCGGCGGAGAGCAAGCGCGTACTGTCTTCGGCAACCAGGCCGCGGCGAGGGTAGAGCGGGCGCAACCCCGCCAATGCGTTACGGGGGGAGTGCTTTTCGGCCAGGAGTGCTACCAACGCCGCTCGACATCCGTAGAACGGGGAGATCGCGGCCGTGGAACAGACCGAGTTGGAGTTCGTCATTCGGCCGCATGCCGAACCGGTGCCGGCCGAGCAGCGGGCGGCTTTGCTGGCCAATCCGGGCTTCGGGCGGATCTTCACGGACCACATGGTGACCATCCGCTACACTGACGGACGTGGTTGGCACGACGCCGCAGTCGAAGCGCGCAAGCCGCTGATGCTGGATCCGGCCTCTGCCGTGCTGCACTACGCGCAGGAGATCTTCGAGGGCCTCAAGGCCTACCGCACCGGCAATGGCGGCGCGGCGCTGTTTCGCCCGGAGATGAACGCGCGGCGCTTCCGGCAATCGGCGGAGCGCATGGCCATGGCGCCCCTGCCGGACAATCTGTTCGTCGAGTCCATCCGCCAGTTGGTCGAGATCGACCGCGACTGGATTCCAGACGTGCCGGGCGGCAGCCTCTACCTCCGCCCGTTCATGATCGCGAGCGACGTGTTCCTAGGGGTGAAGCCCTCCACCGAATACCTGTACATGGTCATCGCCTCCCCCGTCGGGTCCTACTTCAAGGGCGGCGCCGCAGCCGTGACGGTGTGGGTGTCGGACACCTATACCCGTGCGGCCCCAGGCGGCACGGGTGCGGCCAAGTGCGGCGGCAACTATGCGGCCGGGCTGGTGGCACAAGCCGAAGCGTCGGCGCATTCCTGCGACCAGGTCGTCTTCCTGGACGCCGCGGAACGGCGCTGGGTGGAGGAGCTCGGCGGCATGAACATCTTCTTCGTGTTCGAGGACGGCTCGCTCACCACCCCGCCGCTCGGCACCATCCTGCCGGGGATCACCCGCGAGTCGATCATCGTGCTGGCCCGTGCGGAAGGCATGACGGTGCGGGAAGAGCCCTACGCGATCGACCAGTGGCGCGCAGATGCCGCCAGCGGACGCCTGCGCGAGACCTTCGCCTGCGGCACGGCGGCGGTGATCACGGCCATCGGCACGGTGCGCGAGCGCGACGGCGAGTTCACGGTTGGCGATGGCGGCGCTGGCCCCGTCACGACATCCCTGCTCACGGCCTTGACGGACGTGCAACGCGGGCGCGCACCGGACCCCGAGGGATGGGTGCACCGCCTGTTCTGAGCCGTCAGCTCCGGTGGGCGGCGAAGAACTGCCGCAACAGGCCGCCCGCCTCCGTCTCGCACACGCCGCCTACGATCTCGGGACGGTGCAGACAATCGGGTGCGTCGAACACGCGCGGCCCGTGGTCCACGCCGCCGCCCTTCGGGTCGTAGGCGCCGAAGATCAGCCGCCGCGGCCGGAACTGCACCATCGCGCCGGCGCACATCGGGCAGGGTTCGAGCGTCACCGCCACCGTGCAGCCCACCAACCGGGGCGATCCCAGCAAACGGGCCGCCGCGCGCATCGCCAGCAGTTCGGCATGTGCGCTGGCGTCCTGCGTCGCCTCTACTCGGTTGCCGGCGCGGGCGAGCACCTCGCCGCCGGGTGACATCACGCAAGCCCCCACCGGCACCTCGCCGCGCGCGCCCGCCGCCCGGGCCTCCTCCAGTGCGATCTGCATGGCGTCCATGGGGCGTCGTCTTGCCCCCATGGGGGTGCCGGGTCTAGGGACGGGGATGGCCCGACCCCTCATCGGCGTGACCCTCGATGCCGAGCAGCCCGGTGGCTGGTCGCACTTCCCCTGGTACGCCCTGCGCGCGAACTACACGGATGCGGTTGCCGGCGCCGGCGGGTTGCCGGTGGCGCTGCCGCATGACCCGGCGCTCGCGGCCGACATGCTGGACCGGCTGAGCGGCCTCGTTGTCACCGGCGGCGCGTTCGACGTGGACCCGGCGCTCTATGGCGCCACGACCGTACACGCCACCGTCACGCTAAAGGACCGTCGCACCGCCGCCGAACTGGCGCTCGTGAAGGGTGCGCTGGGCCGCAACATGCCCGTGCTGGGCATCTGCGGCGGGCAGCAATTGCTGGCGGTGGCACTCGGCGGCTCGTTGATCCAGCATATCCCGGACACTGTCCCCGGCGCGCTGGAACACGAGCAGCCGAACCCGCGGGACGAACCGGGCCATACCGTGGACGTCATACCGGGCACGCACCTGCACCGGATCGTGGGTGTGCCCACGATGCAGGTGAATTCCTCCCACCATCAGGCGGTGGCCGAGCCGGGGCCGCACGCGACCGTCAACGCCACCGCGCCGGACGGGGTGATCGAGGGCATTGAGGATACGCGTTACCGGTTCGCGCTCGGCTTGCAATGGCACCCGGAGTTCCTGATCGACCCGGGCGACCGCCGCGTGTTCGACGCCTTCATCGCCGCCTGCGGATGAGCGACACCGACACGCCAGCCGAGCGCGGCGAGCGGATTGCCAAATGGCTGGCCCGTGCCGGCGTGGCCAGCCGCCGCGATGCGGAGAAGCTGATCGAGGAGGGCCGCGTGCGGCTGAACGGCGCCCCCGTCACGCACCCGGCCACCTTCGTGAACGACGGCGACATCGTCCAGGTCGGCAACAAGGTCGTGGACACGCCGGACCGCGCCCGCCTGTGGCGCTACCACAAGCCCGAAGGCCTGGTGACCACCCATAAGGACCCGGAGGACCGCCCGACCGTGTTCCAGCGCCTGCCGGAGCACCTGCCTCGGGTGGTCAGCGTCGGGCGGCTCGACCTCAACAGCGAGGGGCTGCTGCTGCTCACCAACGACGGCGGCCTGGCGCGGCGGCTGGAGCTGCCGTCCAACGGCTGGATCCGCCGCTACCGGGTGCGGGTGCACGGCGTGGTGCCGGAGCGCTCGCTGGCCGGGTTGTCGGACGGGCTCGTCGTGGAAGGCGTGAAATACGGCCCGATCGAGGCCGCCGTGGACAGCCGCGCGCTCAGCAACACCTGGCTCAGCGTGAGCCTGCGCGAGGGCCGCAACCGGGAAGTCCGCCGGGTCATGACGCATTTGGGGCTGCAGGTGACGCGGCTGATCCGGGTGGCCTACGGGCCGTTCCAGTTGGGCAACCTCGAGCGCGGCGGGGTGGACGAGATCAGCGGCAAGGTGCTGCGCGACCAATTGCCGGACGT
>CAXTVQ010000065.1:29730-31144 GCA_964247705.1 uncultured Acetobacteraceae bacterium
TTCATGGACCCACCCTATGGCCAGGATCTCCTGCCCCGCGCCCTGGCCGCGCTGCAAGGCGCCGGGTGGGTGTCCCCCGATGCACTCCTCGTGGCGGAGGCGGCGCGCGACGAAACGCCCGCGCTGGGGGAGCTGGTTGCCGAGCGTTCGCACGGCGCCGGGCGGGTTTCGGTCTGGCGCCCGTTCGCCCTTTGTTAATCCGCCCACGGCAAACTCGCCGTCATGCCCGATCCGGACGCCTTGCTCGCCGCCATTACCCACGCCCGCGCCGGCCGCCACCTGGAGGCCGAGCGCATCCTGCACGCCTTGCTGGAGGCCGAGCCGGACGAACCCTTTGCGCTGTTCCTGCTCGGCGAGTGCGCGCTGGCGATGGAGCGGTCGGCGGAGGCGGTCGGCTTGCTGTCACGCGCGTTGGCGCTGCGCCCTGCCCACCGGGATACTCGGCTAGCCCTGGCGCGGGCGCAGCTGGCCGGCGCGGACCCGGCCGCGGTGCTTCACACGCTGGAGCCGCTTGCGTCGGATACGCTGCTCGCGGCGGCGCAAAGCCTGCGCGGCACGGCGCTGAACGCACTCGGCCAGCCTGAAAAGGCGGTGGCGGCGTTCACCCTCGCTCTGGCCGTAAAGCCGGACGATGCCGAAGCCCAGTTGAACTGCGGCAACGCCTTCGCCGAGCTGGACGAGGCCGTTCAGGCAGAACACCACATTCGCCGCGCCATCATGTGCGATCCCATGATGGCCGAAGCGCATGCCAGCCTGGGCCACTTGCTCGCCAGCCTCGGCCGGCTGCCCGAAGCGATCGGCGCGAACGAGACCGCAATCGCGTTGCGTCCGGACTTTGCGGCGGCACATTGGAACCAAGGCGTCGCTTATCTGCTCGGCGGCCAGATGGAGGCTGGCTGGCGTAAATACGAATGGCGCAAACGGCGCTTCCCAGCCAGCTTCGCCAACCCGCCTGGGCCGCAATGGAGCGGCGAGGGGCTGACCGGCCGGACCATCCTGGTCGTGGCCGAGCAGGGCTTTGGCGACGCGATCCAGTTTGCCCGCTACCTGCCGCTGCTGGTCCAGCGCGGCGCGGAGGTCGTTCTACAATGCGCGTCGCCTATGGTGCCGCTGCTCGGCGCAGTTCCCGGTGTGACGGCCATCTCCCGTGGGCAGCTTCCCGCCTATGATTGCTGGGTCGACCAGATGAGCCTACCGCTGAAGTTCGGCACCACCCTCAGCACGGTGCCCTCCTCCGCCGGCTATCTACGGGCAGACCCGGCGCGCGCCGCACGGTGGGAGCGGCGGCTGCCAAACGGGTTACGCGTCGCCCTGGTGTGGGCCGGCAACCCGCGCCATACCAATGACCGCCGGCGCTCGGTCCCGGCTGCCGTGCTGGCCCCGATCGTCACTGCCGGCCGCGATTCTCTGGTAA
>CAXTVQ010000066.1:0-31000 GCA_964247705.1 uncultured Acetobacteraceae bacterium
ATGAAATGGCCGATATTCAGCTCCATCACCTGCGGCAATGCCGCCACAGCCTGGACGTTGCCGTAGGTCAGGCCATGGCCCGCATGGCACTCCAGCCCAAGCTCGGCCGTCAGCGCGGCGCCACGCCGTAGCCGGTCGAGTTCGCCGGGATGGCCCTCGGCGTAGGCGCCGGTGTGCAGTTCCACGATGTCCGCGTGCAGGTCGGCGGCGGCCTGGAGCTGGCGCTCGTCCGGGTCGATGAACAGCGACACCCGGATGCCGGCCGCACGCAACCCGGCGACGATCGGACGGAGCGCCTCGATCTGGCCGGCCACGTCCAGGCCACCCTCGGTCGTCACCTCGGCCCGGCGCTCCGGCACGATGCAGCAGGCGTTGGGGCGGACGCGCAGGGCGTTGGCCACCATCTCGTCGGTTGCCGCCATCTCGAGGTTGAGCGGGACGGTGATGGTGGCGCGCAGCCGGTCGATGTCGGCGTCGCGGATGTGCCGGCGGTCCTCGCGCAGATGGGCGGTGATGCCGTCCGCCCCGGCGGCGATGGCGGCCATGGCGGCGTCCACCGGGTCCGGATGCGTGCCGCCTCGGGCGTTGCGGACGGTGGCCACGTGGTCGATGTTGACGCCGAGACGGATCATGCTGCTTGCCTCCTGGTCGCCAAGTCGGCCGCCATACGCAGGGCTGCGATCAGGCTGGCCGGGTCCGCCTTGTTCTGGCCGGCGATGCCGAACGCGGTGCCGTGGTCGGGCGAGGTGCGGATGATCGGCAGGCCGAGCGTCACGTTCACGCCGCCGGCCATGTCCAGCGTCTTGAGCGGGATCAGGGCCTGGTCGTGATACATGCAAATGGCGGCGTCGTAGGTCGGCCGGGCGGCCTCGGTGAACATCGTGTCCGGCGGGTATGGGCCGGTGGCATCGATGCCCTCGGCGCGGAGGGTCTCGATGGCCGGGCGGATGATGAGGGTCTCTTCGTGGCCCATCGCCCCTTCCTCGCCGGCATGGGGATTGAGCCCGGCGATGGCCAGCCTGGGCGCGGCAATGCCGAAATCCCGGCGCATCGCGGCGTGCGTCGCCCGGGTGACGGCCAGGATCGCATCCGTGGTGACGCCCTCCAGCGCGCGGCGGAGGGAGACGTGGATGGTGACGGGAACCACCCGGAGGTGCGGGCAGGCCAGCATCATGACCGGGGTGCCGCCGGTCAGCGCGCCCAGGAACTCGGTATGGCCGGGATGGGGGAAACCGGCCTGATACAGCACGGCCTTGCTGATCGGGTTGGTCACCACGGCGCTCGCCTCGCCGGCCTGCACCAGGGCCACGGCGCGCTCGATGCTGGCGATCACAGCGGGCGCGTTGGCCGGGTCGGGGCGGCCGGGGCGGGCGATCTCGGGCAGCGACAGGGAGAGCACCGGCAGGGCCGAATGGAACACGTCCGCCACCTGGTCCATATGCTTGATGACGGCCATCGGCACGTCCAGCGCGCCGACCCAGAACGGGTCCGCTATGATCGCGAACTGGGGACCGTCCCCGGCACAGGCGCGCCAGGCTTTCGCGGTGATCTCGCCGCCGATGCCGGCCGGGTCGCCCATTGTCAGTGCAAGGGGGGTCAGCGCGAGCGGTTTCATGGGTGTAGCCAAACACAATCGGGGTGCCATGAAAACGGCTTGACACGTGCTATATGCTTCGCGCGTGCAGGAGTACGACCGCCATGAACGAACGTCCGCGCTTCTTCGATGACCTTGCCGGTGTGGCCGGGGGTGCATTCTCCGCCCTGACCGGGTTGCGGGATGAGGCTGAAGCCACCTTCCGCGCCCGCATCGACGAGGCGATCCGCAAGCTCGACCTGGTTCGCCGCGAGGATATGGAGGCGGTCGAGAAGATGGCCGCCAACGCCCGCGCCGGCCAGGAGACGGCCGAAACCCGGCTGGCCGCGCTGGAGTTGCGGGTGGCGCTGCTGGAAGCGGCGTCCGCCACGGCCCGGGCAGCCGCTTCGGCCGGGCCGGTGGAGCGCCCCGCCGATCCGGAGTTCCCCGACCCGAACGGGATCTGAGCGGCATCCCCCAAACCGGGGTTGCAGCAATGGTTTGCAGCCCGGTAGTCTCGCTGCGTGTCGAGTCGTGGCAGTAAGTCCATGGCCCGGCTCGCGTCCGGCCTTCCTCCAGATGGGGAGACCCCATGGTGCCGACCGTCCAATCCCTGCAAATCAACGAGCACGCCGCCAATCCACTCGATTCCGTCGAGCGGATCGTGGTCGACAACGACTGGGCCTTCGATCGCCGCAGCGAGGGCGAGATGGCGGCCGAGGCACCCGGCAAATGGTGCGATTACGGGCTGTATTTCTCCTGGTCGCGTGAAATCAGCGCCATGCACTTCACCTGCGCCTTCGATTTGAAGGTGCCGGCGGGCCGGCGGGGGGCGCTATACGAACTCCTGGCGCTGGCCAACGAGAAGCTGTGGATCGGGCATTTCGGCATGGACAGCGATGACGGCATGCCGTTGTTCCGCCACTCCGTGCTGCTGCGCGGTGCAAGGGGCGCGTCGGCCGAAAGCCTCGAGGACATGATCGATATCGCCATCACCGAGTGCGAGCGCTTCTACCCGGCGTTCCAGTTCGTGTTGTGGGGCGGCAAGTCCCCGTCCGACGCGTTGGCGGCGGCGATGCTGGAGTGCGTGGGCGAGGCCTGATCCTGCCGCCCTCGCTCTTGCTACTCGGCTGCGGAAAGATGGGCGGCGCCATGCTGGCCGGCTGGCGCCGTTCCTTGCTCGGTCCGAGCTACGTGGTGGACCCGGCGGCGCCGCCCGGAGTGGACGGCGCCGTGGTTACGGTTGGGGACGCGGCCGCCATTCCCGCCGGGTTTCGGCCGGACGCGGTGGTGCTGGCGGTGAAGCCGCAGGCAGCGGCAGAGGCGGTGCCGTCGGTCGCGCGGTTTGCCGGGGAAGCGGTCGTGATGTCGATTATGGCCGGGCGCACGATCGCTGCGATCCAGGCGCTGACCGGGCCGGCGCCCGTGGTCCGGGCGATGCCAAACACGCCGGCGGCGATCGGCCAGGGGTTCACGGCCGCGTTCGCCGCGCCGGACGTGGCGCCAGGGCAACGAGCCCTGTGCGAGGAGCTGTTGCGCTCGGTGGGCGATGTGGCCTGGGTCGCCACGGAGGACCAGATTGACGCGGTGACGGCGGTTTCGGGCGGTGGACCGGCCTACGTTTTCCTCCTGGCCGAGCTGCTGGAGGCGGCGGCTATCGAACAAGGGTTGCCGGCCGACTTGGCGAAGCGGATGGCGCGGCAGACGGTTGCCGGGTCTGGCGCATTACTGGCCGCCAGCACGCAGGCGCCAGCGGCGATGCGGGCCGCCGTGACCAGCCCGGCCGGCACCACGGAGCGGGCGCTGGCGGTGCTGATGGCGCCGGATGCCTGGCCCGCCGCGATGAGCCGGGCGATCGCCGCCGCCACGGCTCGGTCGCGCGAGTTGTCATCGTAAACGAGGGTGGCAAAACCATTCCGGCGTGCCACTTAGCGGGCCATGGACGACACCGAAATAGATAAGGCGCTGGTCGCCGCCGCTTTCACCCAGGCCGGGCTGACCGGTTGGCGCGCGCTCAGCATCGTCGAGGCGGCACAGAGCGCCGGTTTGCCGCTGGACCGGGTGCGCGCCCGCTTTCCTGGGCCGGGTGCGGTGCTGATGAAGTTCGGCCTGCTCGCCGACCAGGCCGCGCTGGCCGAACCGGCGACGGAGCCACGGGCGCGGGACCGGCTGTTCGACCTGATCATGCGCCGGTTCGACGTTTTGCAGGCGCATCGGGAAGGCATGCTGGCGTTGATGCAGGTGCTGCCGATTGATCCGGGCTTATCGCTGGCGCTCGGGGCCGCGACGCTGCGGAGCATGGGGTGGATGCTGGAGGCGGCTGGGATCCCCGCTGTGGGGTTCCGCGGGCGGTTGCGGGCGAACGGGTTGGTGGGGGTGTGGCTGTATACGCTGCGGGCCTGGCGGGACGATGCGAGCGCCGATTTGGCTGGCACGATGGCGGCGCTGGATAAAGCGTTGGATCAGGCGGAGCGGTTTTCCTCGATGTTCGGGCTCGACACGGAGGGCTCGATGAGGACGGCGGCGGATGAGGAGGTCATGGAGGGCGTGGTGGATTTGCCGGACGAGCCGTTGCCGGAGGGTGAGCCGGACGTGCCGCACTTGACCGTGCCGCCCCCACCGCCGCCGCCGGACGTGCCGCCACCTTCCCCGGTTTAGGGATTTGTCCGGCTATTGAGGGAGGGTGGCTGCTGGTAAGGTTTCTGGCGTGGGGCACCCCTCCCCCCGGCCCCCTCCCTCAAGGGGACGGGGAGAGTGCCAGGGCTGCGTCGCCGGCCAATGATGCTACGTCTATGTCGCATTTGCCGTTCGACGACATGACGGTGCGCTGCTCGAGGGTGGCGCCTTCGCGGGTGTCCCAGACCGTTAGGCGGTAGCGCCCGTCCGTCAGGCCGGGGACGCTGAGCCGGGCCGGGGCTGGTTCACGGCTGACCTGGCCATTCGGCAGCAATGCCCTTCGCACCATCCACAGCACGGCCTGGCGCGTGTCGCCGCAGCCTATGGCTTCGACACCCGGCGTATGCACGCTGAGTTGCACCGGCGTACGCTGAAAGCGGGGCCAGTCGATAAGTGGTAGAAAGCCGGCCATGGCGCGTTGCGCGCGGCGCATGCCCGGGGTCAGGGCGTGGGGATCGCGGTTGGGCCAGCGCATGCCGCCGCCGGCGCCGCCGGATGCCAGGTGAGCCCATTGGATATGGCGGAAATATTCGTCGTCGAAGGCGGCCGGCAGCGTGGTGTAGTGGTCCTTGAAGGTGTGGATCGGGCCGTGCTCGGTGTCGAAGAAGGGGCGGCCGTCATCGATCTGGGCCAGTGAGGCGCGCACTTGGCGGCCGACCTCGAGCGCCGGCGTGACCGTGTCTGTGGGGAAGTCGATGGTGCCTTCGCCGTAGAAATGCGAATTGGCGAAGTCGAGCGCGCGGCTGCGGAAGATCGGCGGAATGATCCAGGGCTTCCACACCAGCTCCGGGCCGAACACGCTGACCGTTTGAAGGTGGGCGCGGCCGTGCAGGCGGGTCTCCAGCGCGCGCAGCCAGGGGCCGACGTCGTCGATGTAGTCGGTGAAGCACTCGGGCGCACGCTCCTCGCCTTGGCCCGGGTGCATCTCGTTGTAGAGGTCCCACGCGAAGATCACGCCGCTGGCGCCCCATCGTTCGGTAGCGAAGGCGAGGCGGCGCTTCATCGCCGCGCGGGCGCCGGGGTGGGTCAGGAGTTGGGTGCGGCTGGGACAAGGGCCACCATTGGCCGTGTTCCACGGATGCAAGTCCCAGCGGATCCAGGTCCAGAAGTTGTCGATCGGGGTGAGCAGGATGCGCAGGCCCTCGGCCTCGCACAGGGCGAACAGGTCGTCCCAAAGCTGGACCATCACCGGGTTCCAGCATCCGGTGGGCTGTTCGAAGTAGCGGTGGCCGGTCTCGGCGTATTCCAGCATCAGGCGCAAGACGGTCACGCCATGGTCCGCCAGCATGCGGAGGTAGCGCTTGACGGAGGCTAGGTCCTGCCGGGCATGAAGCCCGTCCAGTTCCGGCCAGTCTACGCCGTCATTCTGGCCGAGCGGCATCCAGGTGGCGCCGTGTTCGGTCGTAAAATAGGGGGCGGCGGGAGCGCGTACGATCCAGGATAGAGCAGACATGAGCCTTGCGTTGGCCGTTTTTGGCGCAAAGCGCAACCGCATCGGCTGCGTTGCCGTTTATTGTATGCGGGACGTGCGTGCCTTAGCCTTCAAGCATGCTACGAACTCTCGCCAACGATCGTATCAAATTCTAGGGGAAAGCGGATGTCTGACGAGAATGGCCCGAACAGCACGCTGCAGTCGGGGACCAATGCGGCCCAGGCTATCGGCCGCAACATGACGGACATGGGCACGAAGGCAATGGGCGAGTTCACGCGCATGTTCGCGGAAATGAAGCCGCCCGCGCTGCCGGACATGGAATCGTTGATGGCGGCGCATCGCCGCAACCTCGAGACGTTGTCGGCGGCGAACCGTGTGGCGCTCGAGGGCGCGCAGGCGGTGGCGCGGCGGAACATGGAGATCATGCAGCAGACGATGTCCGAGCTGACGGAAGGCATGCGCTCGTTCTCTGCGTCCGAGACGCCGCAGGCGCGTGCGGCGCGGCAGGCGGAGATGCTGAAGTCGTCCTACGAGCGGGCGGTGTCCAACATGCAGGAAATCGGCGACCTGATCCAGCAATCGAACGGCGAGGCGCTGGGTTTGCTGAACAAGCGTTTCGCCGAGGCAATGGACGAGGTGAAGTCCCTCGTGGCCAAGGGCGCACAGCCGCAGGTCTGACCACCGCTCCCCATCAGGTGTGCAGAGGACGGCTGTCCTCTGCCGGGGTGCGGGGCAGCGCCTCGCTGAGTGCCGCCGCGAGCGACACCATCGCGTCGCGCCAAGGCGCATCTCGTTCTGAGTGCGGTGCGAGAGGCGGACGGTCAACCAACCGTCCGAGCGCTTCTGCCAGGGAAGCTGGATCCGGTTCGCATAGATACGCCCCCGGGTAACCAGCCACCTGCTCCGCAATGCCGCCCACCCGGGTCGCCACGACCCAGCGCCCAGCAGCGAGGGCGGCGGCCAACACTCCGCTCTGACTTGCCTCCCGGTGCGATAACACCAGCGCGTCCGCCCAACCGAGCAGGGTGCCCACTTCGGCTTCCGGCACCCACCGGTTCTCGACGCTGACGCCCGGCAAGCGGCGGAGCGCGTCCAATTCGGCGCTTTCGGGCCCGCTGCCGACCACGCGGGTTTCGAAGCGGCCGGGCCCGAGGCGTTCGAGCGCGGCGGCCAGCAGATCGAGCCCCTTGTATGGCAGCAACCGGCCGAAGCTGAGCAACCGCAGCGTGCCGCCATGCGCCATCGGGGGTGCGGCTGGGTGGCCATAGTCGAGCGGCGACAACCGGGAGCGCAGCAAGGGCCGGCCGTGTAGGCTAGGTTGGAGTTGGGCGGCGACGTGACCGCTCAGGGCGATCAGGCCGCTGGCCCGGCGCAACAGCCAGCGCTGCAGCGGGGCTTGCATCGGCAGGATGTCACCCGGATGGAGGGCGGCGTCGTGCACGACGACGAAATAGGGCACCCCTGCCCGGCGTAGTGCCGCCGCCATCAACAGGTCGAGCGGGGCGGGCATGGCGCAGATCGCGGCGCCAAGCTGCAGGTTCTGTAGCTTGCGGGCCAGGGCGGGTGCGGTGAATGGGATCGCGGCGAGACGGCGGGCCCACCCGGCCGCGCCCTGGTACGTGGGCAGCGGCAGATCGCAATCCGCTGGGCCGTCCAGCATGATCTCCGCGTTGGTGGACAGGGACAGCACGACCGAAACGCCGGGCACGGCGCGCAGGCCGCGGGCGAGCTCGAGGGCATAGCGCGGGCCGGCGCCGCGGCGGCCCCATTGCCAGATCAGAAGCTTCATGTGTTGCGGCTGGAGCGCCCTCACCCCGGCCCTCTCCCGTGGAGGACGGAAGAGGGAGGAGATAGGCCTAGTTCGCGTAATGCGGCGGCCAGGGGGGCTGGGCCCAGGCGTTGCTGGGCGGCGATCTGCGCGCGGGCGCCGAGGGCGTGGCGTTCGGTAGGGTCGTCAGCCAGGCGGCGGAGGTGGCATGCGGCCTCCCCGATATCGGCCTCGGCCCAGACGGCGCCGGGTGCCTGGAACACGCCGCGGGGGTCGATCGCGGGCACCAGGCGGTAGGGCACCAGCGCCGCCGTATCCGTGTCCGTGAAGTCGGTGTTGCCGGACCAGTTGGTCAGCACGACGGGCTTGCCCAGCAGCATGCCTTCGGCGGGAACCAGGCCGAAGCCTTCGCTCCGGTGGAGGGAGAGCACGATGTCGGAGCAGGCGGTCAGCGCGTGGTTGTCGGCCAGCGGGAGGGTGCGGGTTTCGAAGCGGATGTTGCCGGCGCCCTCCGCCGCGTCCTGCAACCGGCGGAGGTCGGGACCGAAATGTCCGGCGTGACCGATCTTCATCACCAGGATCCGGTCCGCCCGGCCGCCAAACGCTTCCCGGTGGGCGGCGATGGCGGCAAGCGGGTTCTTGCGCTCGAACGAGGAAGCGAGGCTGAAGGAGCACAGCGTGACCACGGCGTCCGCCGGCAGGCCGAACGCCTGGCGGTCCAGCGCGGACGGCGCCGGCGGACGGGAGGCGACGCAGTACGGCACGACCCGCACCCGGCCCGGCAGCAGCGCCTCCATCGCCGCCGCGGTGAAACGGGAAGGGACCCAAACCTCGTGCACGAAGCGCAGGCCGGTGGCCCAGTCCGGCGGCGCGACCGGAAGCTCCCACGCCCAACAGCCGATGACCCGGCGCCCGCGCAGCAGCCCGCGCGGCAGGCGGAGCAAGGCAGCGGCGACGTGGGGTGCGTTCACGTGCAGCACCAGCGGCGCGCCGGGCGGGGGCGGGCCGGCGGCGGCGACCGGCACGTCCTGCGTCTCGCCAGGCAGCGACAGGCCCGCAAGCAGCGGCCAACCCGGCACGCCGAGTTCCTCCAATCCAGCGAGCATCAGGCGCGCACCCTCGCCGAGGCCGGACGCGCGGGCGAGTTCACCGGCGACGATCAGTCCGTGGCGGGCGGGCGGCGGCGGCCTGTCCGGGCGGGGAGCGAGCAGCGCCGTCCCGCGGGCCAGCCAGCGGCGGCGGGCCTCGGTGGGCAGCGACCGCCACAGCCGGTGCAACGGATGCAGGCCTCGGGACATGCGCGACGTTCTGCCCCCGGGGGAGGGTGGCCGCAAGCGTGTGTCCTCGAAGGCCGCCGCGACGGGCTGGCGCCGGTTGCCGCCGGGCGGGAGCCGTATAGGATGGCCGGCATGGCCCCTGCCCCGCAGCTAGACAGCCTCGACATCCTCGATCGCCTGGTTGGTTTCGACACCACGTCGCGCAATACGAACCTGCCGCTCCTCGCGTGGGTGCAGTCCTATCTGGATGGGCTCGGCGTCACCTACCGCCTGAGCCACGACGCGGCGGGCGAGCGGGCCAACCTACATGCGGTAATCGGCCCCGACGGACCGGGCGGCATCGCCCTCTCTGGCCACGTGGACACGGTGCCGGTGGATGGGCAGGCGTGGTCCGCCGATCCATTCAAGCTGCGCCGCGAGCACGGCCGGTTGATGGCGCGCGGGTCGGCGGACATGAAGGGCTTCGTCGCGTGCTGCCTGGCTGCGGTGCCGGGCTTCCAGGCCGCCGGGCTGCGCCGGCCGATCCACCTGTTCATCTCCTATAACGAGGAAGTGGATTGCTCGGGCGCCCGCCGACTGGTGACCGACATGGCGGAGAGCGGGCGGAAACCGGCGCTGTGCATCGTGGGCGAGCCGTCCAGCATGCAACCGATTCTGGGCCACAAAGGCCGGCTGGCGGTGGACGTGGCCGTGCGCGGCCGCCCCGCCCACTCCTCCACGCCGGCGCGCGGCGTCAACGCCGTGTTCGCGGCGGCCGAGGCCGTCACCTGGATCGCGGGCGAGCAACGGCGGATCATGGCGGACGGGCCGTTCTTCCCCGGCTATGATCCGCCGCATACCACGGTGCATGTCGGCACGATGGCGGGCGGCACGATCCTGAATATCATCCCGGAGCGCGCCCAGTTCAGCATGGAGTGGCGCGTGATCCCCGGCGACGACGCCCATGCCGCACTCGACCGGCTGCGCCACCACGTCGCCACGGCGATCGAACCGGCAATGCACGCTGTGGACCCGGCGACCGGCTTCACCTTCACCGAGAACAACTGGCTGCCCGGCCTGTCGCTCGATGGGGACCACGCGTTGACCGGGTTGATGCGGCAACTCACCGGATCCAACAGCACGGGTTACGTGAGCTACGGCACGGAGGCCGGCATCTACCAGGAGGCGGGCATTCCCTCCATCGTCTGCGGCCCGGGGGACATCGCGCAGGCGCACACGGCGGACGAGTGGATCGCGCAAAGCCAGATGGCGGCGTGCGACGCCTTCCTCCAGCGCCTGGCCGCGCACCAGGCGACATGAGCCAGGTCATATGAGCCAGGCATCATGAGCCAGCCGGGTGACGCCGTGCTGCCGCATTTCGCGGTCGACCTTACGGCTCCCGATATCGCGCCGTGGCTCGAGGGCAACACGGGCGTCGCCGGGTTCACAACGTTCGCGGCGGAGCAGGCGGGGCCGCACGTGGTCGTCGTGGCATTGATCCACGGCAACGAACTGGCCGGCGCCATCGTGTTGGACGCGATGCTGCGGGAGGGGTTCCGGCTGGCACGTGGGCGGTTGACGGTCGGGTTCGCCAATATCGAGGCGTTCGCCCGGTTCAGCCCCGACAACCCCACCGCCTCGCGCTTCGTCGACGAGGACCTCAACCGCCTATGGGACCCGGCGTCGCTGGACGGCACACGCCGGTCGGTCGAGCTGGACCGGGCGCGCCGGATGCGCCCACTGATCGATCAAGCGGACTTGCTGCTGGATCTGCATTCGATGCTGTGGCCGAGCGATGCCCTGATCCTGAGCGGCCCCACTGCGAAGGGCCGCTCACTAGGCAAGGCGATCGGCGCGCCGGACCTGGTTGTCGCCGATCATGGGCACATCAGCGGGCCGCGGCTAATCGACTACGCTCCGTTCGTGGGCCCGGGTGGGGCCGCGGCGGTGCTGGTTGAGGCGGGGCAGCATTGGGAGCGGCAAACCGTCACCTGCGCCCGCAACGCCTTGAGCGGGCTGCTGGACGTAACGGGGCTGGTGCCGTCCCCTCGCCCGCGTGGCCCTGTCCGGATGGCGGAGGTTACGGTGGCGGTCACGGCGGCAACGGCTGCATTCGCCTTCCTGCGGCCGTTCCGCGGCGGAGAGGTGATCCCGGAACGCAACACCCTGATCGCGCTAGACGGAACCGCCGAGATCCGCACACCGCACGACAATTGCATGCTCGTCATGCCAAGCCTGCGACCGAGCCGCGGCCATACCGCAGTGAGACTGGCGCGCTTCGTCTGACGCCTCCATATAGGGCACGTCGCATTGCTGCGCTGCACCAAGGAGACTCGCCATGCCTCTCAGTACACCCGTTGCAGGGCGTGAGCACGTCCATACCCGGCGGATCGAGCTACACGGCTACAGCCGCGAGGATGGGCTGTTCGACATCGAGGCAAGGCTGACCGACACCAAGGATTGCGGGTTCGAGACCGCCGACCGAGGCTGGGTCTCCCCGGGTGAGCCGCTGCATGGCATGTCGATGCGGATGACGGTGGACGAGGAACTGATGATCGTGGCGTTCGAAGCGGCGACAGATTATAGCCCGCACAGTATTTGCCCCGAAATCGCGCCGAACTATGCCAAGCTCGCGGGTCTGCGGATCGGCCCCGGATTTCTGCGCGCGGTGGCGGAGCGGGTGGGCGGGGTGCACGGCTGCACGCATCTGCGCGAGCTTATGCAGCAGATGGGGACGGTGGCGTACCAAACGCTGTTTCCGGTGCTCGCGAAGCGAGCGCAACCGGACGCGGTGAAACGCCCGGGATTGATCAACACGTGCTACGCCTATGCCGAGGACAGTCCCGTCGTGGCGAAGCGCTGGCCCGAGTTCTACAAGGCCAAGAGCGAGGTTGCAGCGGAGTAGCGTTCAGCGGTCGGGCGGACAACGTCCGCCATTTGGTGCCAAGGGCAAACGGTCCCTTGGGAACCGAGACGGACGTTGGCCGCCCTAAGCCGAGCGGGCCTGTGCTAGTTTCCAGGCTGGGTCGGAGCGGGCGAGATCACGGACGAAGGTCCAAATGTCGCGCAACTCCATGACTGCGTCAGCACCGGCCACGTATTTGCCGTGGCGGTCCAGCGTCTGGCTTATCTGGTCGGAGACGAACCGGACGGTGATTTCCGCCATCGTCCCCGTAAGCGAGGCGGCTTCGATCGTCGCTTCGTTGATCGCGCGGATTTCACTGGTTTGCGTTTCGCCGGCCTGCTCGCGGCTGTTGATCGCGCCGTCGAAGATCGCAAACGTCTCAGAGGTCAGCAGAGGGCGCAGGACGTCGCGATGTCCAGCGGCAAACTCGGTCACGATCAGGCGGAAAGCAGCCTCGGCGCCGTCGAGAAAATGTGCCGGGTCAAAGCTGCTGTCCACGCGCCGCATGCTGGCAAGGCTTTGGCCGAGCGCCGAGTTCGCATCCGGGACGGCGCGGCTGGACGTGGCGGCGGGCTCGGCGCGGCCCTCGATGATTGGACCGGCTGGGCGGACAACGGGGCGTGCCGGGCCTTGCTGGCTCGGCTCGAAGCCGTCACGCCGCCCGAGGATGCTCCGCAGACGCAGCACCAGAAAGGCGGCGATCATGCCGAAGAGTATCAGATCGATCGGAAAACCGCCTGAGCCCATAATGAACAACTCCCAATCCGCTACAGATAAGCATTGATGGGCCCGGCGGCAACGCGGCCCTTGATCGCAGCACGATTGCCGCACGGCTGCGTCATGATTGCTCTGGGGCACCGGTCAGGTTAGGGCAGTTGCATGATCCTGCTGCGTCACGGCCAAAGCGAGTTCAACCTGCACTTCACGGCGACGAAGCGCGACCCGGGCATCATCGACCCACGGCTGACGCCGCTCGGCCACGAGCAGGCGGCGCAGGCGGCCGAAACGCTCGCCGGTGCAGGGCCGGATCGCGTACGGCGGATCGTGGCCTCGCCCTATACCCGTGCGCTGCAAACGGCCGAGCCGCTGGCGCGCCGCCTGGGCCTGCCTGTGTTGGTCAGCGTCGCGGTGCGGGAGCGTTATGCGTTTAAGTGCGACGTGGGCAGCCCGGTTGCCGACCTGCGGCAAGCTTGGCCCGGGCATGATTTTACGGCGCTGGACGAGGTTTGGTGGCCGACCGAGGACGAGCCCAAGGAACACGTGATCGAGCGCGCGCGACGGTTCCGCGCCGAGATGGCGGCCGATCCGGAGTGGGCGGACACGCTGGTGGTCAGCCATTGGGGGTTCATCCTGGCGATGACCGGCACCAGCGTGGCCAATGGCCAGTGGATACGGTGCGACCCGACCGTGCCGCCGCCGGCGGAGATCGTGTGGCGGCACACGTGATAGGAATACGTGACACCGGGCGTATTTGTCCCAATCGTTCCTGGCGTGCTACCCGCCGCGCACAGTTCCCAGGAGATCATGATGTCTGAGACCGCGCCCGCACCGCAGGACAATTCCGCAGGCCCCCAGGCTGGCCCGCCGCTGGTCGTCAATATCCAGTTCGTGAAGGATTTGTCGTTCGAAGTGCCGGGTGCGCCAGAGATCTTCTCCAGCCTGCGCTCACAGCCGAACGTGGCGATCAACCTGGACGTGCAGGCCCGCCGCATACAGGACGGGCAGAGCGTGTTCGAGGTCTCGCTGGTCGTAAAGGCGGACGCGACCGAAGGGCCGCGGGTCGAAGGACAGGAAGGCGGCGAGCCGGGCCGGCCGGTGTTCATTGCCGAGCTAACCTATGCAGGCATCTTCACGTTGAATGGCATTCCGGAACAGTCGGTCGAGCCGGTGTTGCTGATCGAGTGCCCGCGCCTGTTGTTTCCATATGCACGTAACATCCTGGCGGACGTGACGCGGGATGGCGGCTTCCCGCCGGTGCTGCTGCAGCCGATCGATTTCGTGGCGTTGTGGCAGGCGCGCAAGCAGTCCGGAGCGCAGACGACGGCGGTTTAGGCTGCTCTCCTACGCCTGGCAGAGCCCTCGCCCCTGCCCTCTCCCGTGAAGAACGGGAGAGGGCGAGCCCCACCGCCGTTGTCATCACCGTCGTCCTGGGCCGCCGCCGCCTGGTGCTCCAAACGGGCGTTCCGGGCCGAATGACGGTCCTCCACCCGGCCCAACGAAGCCGGAGGCGTCCGATCCAGGTGGGCCGAACCCCGGCAGACCAACGCCCCGGTCCAGCCTCCGGCTAAAGCCTCCTTCCTGCCCGAAGCCGAAGCCGCCGGTGCGCCGTGCGTCACCGAATTGTAGGCCGGTGGCGACCAGACCGCCCGGGCCGCGCTCGAAGCGGACGACGCCGCGGCCGGACGCACCCAGCGGGGCGAGGCCGCTGCCCCGGACGAAGTCACGATTGATGCGGTAGCCCCCCGTGACTGCTGCGATGTCGGCCTCGATGACGAAGCTGTCGATCGACGGGCCAAAATAGGCCGAGGGGCTCTCGCTCGCCAGATCGCGCGTCACGGTGTCGGCGATCAGCACGCCGTTCACGAGCCGGCCCGTTACGACCACCGGCCAACCCGCGGGTGGCGTGACCGAGTCGGGCAGGACCACGGGCTGCGAACCAACCCGGGCAGCGCCATAGCTGCGGACCAACTCGCCGCGCACCAGGACTTGGCCGGGCAAAGCCGGGTCGATCCGGGTCGCGGTGATCACGCTGCCATCCGATAGGCCGCTGACCGCGACCCATTGGCCCGGCTGGGCCTTGACGGCCGGCCCCAAGGCGCCGGCCGTGCCGACGACCTGCCCGGCGACCGTCATCGTGCCCGGCCCCACTGCCTGGACCGGGCCGATCACGGCGTGGCGGACCACGACCTGCTGCGCCAGCAGGGCCGATGGCGGGCCGGAAGCGGCCATCGCGACGACCTGGCCGGCACGCAGATCGTCTGGCGTGGCAGGCCCGTCGTCGATGCTGAGCGGAACGGCTGGCGGCAGGGCCACCTCCTCGCCGGCGACGCATACGCTGCCGAACCCGGTGATCACGCCGATGATGCCGGTGCCGCCGATGCCGCGGTCCGTCACCTGGGTTGCGGGGGCGCCCGTGCCGCCGATGCCGCGATCGGCGATATCGGCCGGGCGCGCGCCGTCGGGGCCGAGGCGACAAACCTTTGGCGCCGCTGTCTGCACCGTCGGCGCCGGTTGGGTGCAGCAGGCCAGCGCCAGCAGCAACAGCCAGACACATCGTCTCAAGGGCGACGCCTCAAGGAGGGGGCTCGTCTTCGGACAGGATATAGAGGCCGACATTGACCCGGCGGGACACGGTTCCCTCCGGGACACTCTGCTCGGCCAGTGCCAGCGCCTGGCGGTTGATATCCAGCAGGAGCTTTTGCCCCGCTTCCCGCGCCAGCCGCTCCAGTTCGGCGGCGGCTACCGGCGTGAGGCGGTCGTAATGCACGCTGCGGTCCATGAACGGCGCGCCACCCTGCGCCAATACGTTGGCCGAGGCCGCTGCCAGATGGTCGTGCAAGTTGCGGGCGAAATAAAACAACTGCTCCTCCCGCCCCTGCTGCGGCAGGAACGCGGCGGAGGACAGCGCGATCCGTTCGTCCGCGCCGACGGTGACGATACCTTGGGCGAGCCAGTCGTCCAGCACCGCGCGGGGACGCACGTCCCGTGTCACGCCCTGCACCAGGCGGTCGAAACTCGGTCCGGTATCGGCCGAGCGCGGTAGCGGCAGCGGTGCGCCGGCAGCGTCGGTGTAGCCGGGGGCGCCGAGCCATGTGGCGATCAGTTGGCCGTTGCGGGTGACCAGTTCGGGCGCCGCCTCGTCCACGGCGTCACGCTGGCGGCGGATCTCCTTGCGGTGCACGCCGGTCATCAGGCTGACCCGGCTGTCGGTACGCCCGGGGCCGAGTTCGGCAGCCGCCACTTCCACATACAGTGCCCGCAACACATCGGCCGCCGCCGGGAACGTCACGCCACAGCGGATCAGCAGCCGCACCAGCGGACGCAGCAGGCGGCGCAGCGGCGGCAGCATCGTCTCGGGCGCTGGGCGCGCGGTTGGCATGGGGCGGGCGATTCCTCCTGAGGATCAAGCTAACACGATCCTCGTGGGAAAAAACCCCACACAGGCTTGACGTGGGATATTTTCCCACGCAATTGTGTCCTGGCCAACACGGAGGCTCCGATGTCCCACGCCGCCCTCATGCGACTGCGCCAGATCCCGACGGCCGCCCTGACGCAGCCCGACCCGCTCGATGATGCGCTCGGCATGCGCCTGCTGCGCCACCACACGAAGAATGCGCTGCAGCGGTTGATCGCTCAGATCGCGAACTCCGACCTGCGGGCAACGCCCGGCGGAGAGGCCTTGGCGGAGGACCTGGAGCGCCGCATCCGGCTGAGCGCGCGCGTGTCGGACGCGTTGTTCGGCCTGACGGAGGCGCCGGGACCGCTGCAGGCGCGGCTGACCTTGCTGAGCCGGTCGGTCGTGGAGCTGATGGCCGACGAGGTGCAGACGATCAACACGACCGTCCACGTAATCGGCGACTGCCCCGGGCGGTTCGAGGCCACGGTCCTGCAGGTGGCGCACGAGATGGTCACCAACGCCGTCAAGCACGGGCTGCATATGCGGCTGGCCGGGGAGATCGAACTCGTACTGCATGGCAAGCGGCCGGGCGCGCCTTATACCGGGGTGGCGCTGGTGGTGCGCGACAATGGCTGGGGGCCGGAACGGCGGGGCTTCGGCGAGGGGTTGAGCACGCTCGAACTGATCGCGCAGCGGCATGGCGGCCGGGTGGACCTGGTGCGCCAGGCGGGCTGGACGGAGGCAAGGCTGCAAATCCCCGCCCGGGGCTGAAGGAAGTGCGGATCGTGGCCTGGTGGGTGTTGAGCGGAGTGCTGACGCTCACGGCCGCCGAGGCGGAGCATGTCCGGCGGCGCAGTCCGGCCGTGGGTGGCGTATGCATCGCCTCCTCGCTGCTGCTGCAGGGCACGGGATGCTCGAAGCGCTGGCGCAGGGAGGGCGAAGCGCCGCTATAAGGCGGCATGGACGACCTGCGCGTCACCCCTCGCATCACCATTGCGGAGTCGGAGCTGGAGGAGCGGTTCATCGCCGCGGCCGGGCCGGGAGGGCAGAACGTCAACAAAGTGGCGACGGCGGTGCAGCTCCGGTTCGATGCGCTGAACTCCCCCGCGCTCACACCCTCGATCCGGGCGCGGCTGCAGGTGCTGGCGGGCCGGCGGATGACGGATGCGGGGGTGCTGCTGATCGCCGCCAACCGCTTCCGCACGCAGGAGCGCAACCGGGCGGACGCGCGCGAGCGGTTGGCCGAGCTGATCCGCGCCGCCGCGGTTGCCCCCGTGTTCCGCGTGAAGACGCGCCCGACGCTGGCCAGCAAGAGACGGCGGCTCGACGCGAAATCGGTTCGCGCCGATGTAAAGCGCGGACGCGGCCGGCCCGCTAACGACTGAGCGCCGCTCGCGTTAGTGCGGGCTCGAAGCATCCGGGACCGATCTCATGGCTGGACCACAATGACCGTCATGTCCGCGCTGCTCGGCCGCACGCTGGCGAACAAGGAGGCTGACGGCGACAAGATCGGCGTGCTCGAGGGCGTGCCGGCGATGGGGTTGGACGGTCTCGGCTCCGCCGCGTACGGGCCGGAGGCGGCATTGACCGTGCTGGTGCCGCTCGGGGCGGTGGGGCTGGGCAGCATCGGGCCGATCACGCTGGTGATCCTGGTGCTGCTGGCCATCTTGTTCTTCTCGTATTGGCAGACGATCCAGGCTTACCCGTCCAACGGCGGGTCCTACACGGTAGCGCAGGAGAACCTGGGCACAGGCGCCGGCTTGCTGGCGGCGGCGGCGCTGATGGTGGACTACATGTTGAACGTGGCCGTCGGCATCTCGGCCGGGATCGGGGCGCTGACCTCGGCATTGCCGGTGCTGCAGGCCTACACGTTGCCGCTGTGCCTGATCGTGCTGACGGTGGTGACGCTGGTCAACCTGCGCGGCACCAAGGAGTCGGGGCTGGCGCTGGCGTTGCCGACCTATGTGTTCATCGCCGGGCTGGGGGGAATCCTGGTGCTCGGTGTGGCGCGCGTCGTGCTCGGCGATGGCATCGCCGTGGTGGCGCCACCCGCAATGCCGGCGGCGACGCAGGCGGTCACCGTCTGGCTGTTGCTGCGGGCCTTTGCCGCCGGGTGCACGGCGATGACGGGGGTGGAGGCGGTGAGCAACGGCGTCGGCGCCTTCCGCGAGCCCCGCACCAGGAACGCGCATGGCACGTTGAGCGTGATCGTGGTCGTGCTGGGGCTGCTGCTGGGTGGGATCGCTTACCTCTGCGGCCATTACGGCATCATGGCGATGGACCAGACCAAGCCCGGCTACCAGAGCGTGCTGTCGCAGCTCGTGGCGGCGGTGCACGGGCGGGACTGGCTGTATTACATCGTGATCGCGAGCGTTCTGGCGGTACTGTGCCTATCGGCCAACACGTCCTTCGTGGGCTTCCCGCGGCTATGCCGTCAGGTGGCCAGCGACAGCTTCCTGCCCAAGGCGTTCGCGGTGCCTGGGCGGCGGCTGGTCTATACCGTGGGTATCCTGTTCCTGGCGGGCGGCGCCGGGCTGCTGCTGACGGCATTCGGCGGCATCACGGACCGGCTGATCCCGTTGTTCGCGGTGGGCGCGTTCCTGTCCTTCACGCTGTCGCAGGCGGGCATGGCGGCGCATTGGCGTAAAAGGAAGGGGCGCGCGAACCGTGCCCGGTTCTGCGTGAACGGCGTCGGCGCGGTCTCGACCGGGCTTGCCTTGGCCATCATCCTGGCTGCCAAGTTCATCGAAGGCGCGTGGTTGACGGTCCTGATTATTCCGCTGACGCTATTGCTGCTGCGCGCGATCCACCGTTACTACACCTCCCTCGACCAGCAATTGCTGCAGGGACAGGAAGCACCACTCGACCTGCACCGGCATGAGCCGCCCAGGCTGATCATCCCGATCTCGCGCTGGGACCGGGTGGCGCGCAACGCGGTGACGTTCGCGATCGGGCTGTCGCCGGACGTGACGGCGCTGCACTGCACGGAGCTCGAGGGGCCGGACGCGGAGGAACATGAGAAGTCGATCCGCGCCGAGTGGCAGCATTGTGTGGAGGAACCGGCGCGGCGGGCGGGATTGCCGGTGCCGGAGCTGATCGTGCGCAGTTCGCCCTATCGCAGCGTGCTGGGGCCGTTGTTGCGGCTGATCGAGGAGCATGGCGGGTGCGAGCCGGGGCGGCCGGTGGCGATCGTGCTGCCGCAGTTGATCGAGAAGCGGTGGTGGGAGTGGGTGCTCCACACGCATCGCGAGCGGCGGCTGCGCGCGGCCCTGTTGCGCAACGGCGGCGAGGATCTGGCGGTAATCGGGGTGCCTTGGCAGTTGGAACCGTCAAGCCGGAAGAAATTGTTGGCGGAGGAGGAGCCGGTGGCAGGGTGAGGTGATAGCGTCCGGTGTCACGGCAGATTGATGCGGCCGCACTGGCATCAGGTTTAGGACTGACATCACCTTCAAGATCCTGCCCGTTCAGGAGGCGACTGCCTTGCCCATGCAAAAATTCCGCAACGACGTGCGCTCCGCCCATCTCAAGCAGGCCGGTTTCGCTGCTGTTTCCGGGGCGATCTTCCTTGGCGTGGTCGTCTATGGACTGCGACCGCAAGGATTGCCGCTCCCGCAGGCAGACATGGCTATCACCACAAAACCCGATGAGTCGTCCGCCGTGCGGCAGGATACCACCATCCCGCACTGCGACTCGCTCGAGGCGCTGGCGGCCGTGCAGGGCGAGTTGACCCGCACGCAGACTGTCCGGATCAGCGGGCTGGCCAATATCGAGCAGACGGCGTCGGATGACCGTGGCAACCGGAGCTGCAGCGCGGTGATGCAGTTGGCTTTTGGCTCCAAGCCGATCACCTACGTGATCCGCCGACTGGCGCCCGGACGCAAAACCTGGGAGTTGCAGATCACCGGCACCTAGGGGTGCCGTGGCGTGCTTCTTGCTGAACGCCGATGCAACAGCTTCGGAGCCAGCATGTCGTCTTTACGCCTTCTTGCCGCCCTCATGGCGATCGGCTGCGCGCTGTCGCAAGGGCAGGCGCGCGCCGCGGATGACACGCTGCGGATTGCGATGACGGCCTCGGACGTGCCGACCACCACCGGCGCGCCGAACAACGGCTTCGAGGGCGTGCGTTTCCTGGGCTACCCCTCTTTCGAGGGGCTGGTGCTGTGGGACCTGTCGCCCACTGGCAAGCCAGCGGTGCTTCGGCCCGGCCTGGCCACGAGTTGGGAGCAGACGCCGGGCGACACGCGGACCTGGGTATTCCACCTGCGCCCGGGCGTCACCTTCCACGACGGCACCAAGTTCGACGCGGACGCCGTGATCTGGAACCTGGACCGGTTCTTCAAGACCGACAGCCCGCAGTTCGAGGCTGCCGGGTCCGGGCTGATGCGCGCACGTGTGCCGGTGATGGATAGCTACCGCAAGATCGACGACATGACGGTGGCGATCAGCTCCAAGACGCCGGCATCGTATTTTCCGTATCAGCTCGTCTACGTGCTGTTCACCTCGCCGGCTTCGTTCGAGAAGGCCGGCCATGATTGGGGCAAGGTTTCACTGCTACCCGCCGCGGGCACGGGGCCGTTCAAGATCGAGACGGTGGTTCCAAGGCAATCGGTGACGTTGGCCCGATGGGACGATTACTGGGACCCGGCGCACAAGGCCAAGGTCGGCCACATCTTGCTGCTGCCGATCCCGGAGGCGAACACGCGGCTGGCGGCTCTGCGCGGCGGGCAGGTGGACTGGATCGAGGTGCCGCCGCCGGATGGGATCCCCTCGTTGAAGGATGCCGGGTTCGTGGTGACGACGGGGTCCTATCCGCACGTTTGGCCCTGGTTCTACAGCCTGGGCGACAACAGCCCGGTGAAGGACGTGCGGGTGCGCCAGGGACTGAACTACTGCGTGGACCGCGACGGGCTGGTGAGCCTGCTGAACGGCACGGCGGAGCCGGCGGTGGGTTGGCTCAAGCCGTCCGACCCCAATTTCGGCCATCCGCAGAACCATTACGGGTTCGACCCGGCGAAGGGTAAGGCGTTGCTGGCCGCCGCCGGCTACGGGGCCGGCAAGCCGCTCAGCTTCAAGGTGATGATCAGCAACAGCGGCAGCGGCCAGATGGTGCCGTTGCCGATGAACGAGTTCCTGCAGGAGAATTTGGCGACGGCCTGCGGTGTGAAGGTCGAGTTCGATGTCGTGGAATGGCAGGTGCTGCTGACGTCCAGCCGGCAGGTGCCGGACAGCCCGTCGCTCCAGGGGGCGGTGGCGCTGAACGTGAGCTCGCCGTCGTCCGACGTGGGCATCATGGCGCGCTACTTCGCGGCGAGCAGCTTCTCGCCCGCCGGATTCAACTGGGAGCACTGGAAGGACGACGAGTTCGAGGCGGCGCTGAAGCAGTTGGCCGAGGCAACCGATCCGGCGGTGATCGCGACGGCGTATCAGCACGCGCATGAGCGCATGGTGGACGATCCGCCCTGGCTCTACATCGTGCACGACCTGAACCCGCGGGCGATGAGCAAGCGGGTTCATGGGTTCGTACCGGTGCAGAGCTGGTTCGTTGACCTGACGCAGATCAGCTTGGAGTAGGGGTTATCCCATCTTCCGTCTTTCACGGGAGATGGGGAAGACGTGAAGCCAGCGGCTTACTGGTGATTGGGCATCTCGTCGGCCGCAATCAGCGCCTGCGTGATGGCCACCATCCGGCGGGCCTGGTGCCGGATCGCGTCATAATCCTCCTCCCGCGGCGGCCGGTTTTCCTCGCCTACGATCGCCGACGCGCCATACGGCGACCCGGCCTCCAGCATCGCCTCGTCCGTGTAGCCCGTGGGCAGGATGACCATGCCGAGATGGGCCATCGGCGCGTAGAGCGACAATGTCACGACCTCCGTGCCGCCATGCGGCCATGAGGCAGCGGCGAATGCACCCCCCACCTTGCCGGCGAGCTTGCCCTTCTTCCACTGCGGACCCAGGGTATCGAGGTAGTTCTTAAGCTCCGTCGCCATCGCGCCGAAATAGCAGGGCGTTCCGAACATGATCGTATCGGCCCACTCGGCATCGTCCATCGTGGGAGCGCCGTATAGCGCGTTCTGGCGCTTGGCACTCTCCAGCCAGCCCTTGCCCTTGGCCATCGTCTCCTCGTCAGCCACCTCCCGCGCGCGGCGGACCCGGACGGCGGCACCCGCCTCCTCGGCTGATTTCGCGGCGGCAAGGGCGAGTTTCTCCACCGAGCCGAAACGCGAGTAGAAAACGATGAGCATGCGGGTTTGGTCGGGCAAGGGCAGGTTCCTCGGGGTGGCGCAGTAGGCACGTGGTAGCTCGGCGCGATTCGCACAGTCCTATGCAACCGCAAGACGCGGGCTGGCTGCCTTCGCAAGCCCGGGTGGGCCGTCTAGGCTGACGGACACATTGGAGGGAACGAGTCATGCAACGCACTGCACTTGTCACGGGGGCCAGCGGCGGGATCGGGCGCGCATCGGCGCTCGCCTTGGCGAAAGACGGGTTCGCCGTAGCGCTCGCAGGCCGTCGGCGCGAGCAACTGGAGGAGACGGCCGCACTCGCCGGGTCCGCCGCCACGCTGGTGGTGCCGACCGACGTGTCGGACGCGGCCTCCGTCGCGGCGTTGTTCGACACGATCGGGCGCGAGTGGGGCCGGCTGGACGTGCTGTTTAACAACGCCGGAGGCAACGTGCCCTCGACGAACTTCGGCGACCTGACGGACGAGCAGTGGGATCACGTGGTGGCGGTGAACCTCACCGGGGTGTTCCGGGTGGCGCGCGGCGCGTTCCGGATGATGCGGGCCCAGTCGCCGCAGGGCGGGCGGATCATCAACAACGGCTCGGTGTCGGCCCATGTGCCGCGGCCTGGTTCGGCGCCCTACACGGCGACCAAGCACGGGGTAGCCGGCTTGACCAAGACGATCGCGTTGGACGGGCGCGCTTTCGGCATCGCGTGCGGCCAGGTGGACGTGGGCAACGCCGGGACGGATATGACGGCGCGGATGGCGCGCGGCGTGCCGCAGGCGAACGGCACAATGCAGGTCGAGCCGGTGATGGACGTGACCAACGTCGCACGCTCGGTCGCGTTGATGGCATCGCTGCCGCTTGACGCGAATATCCTGACGCTCACGGTGATGGCGACGGGAATGCCTTACGTCGGCCGGGGATGAACTTTGGCCCGCTTCTTCACCGGGGGCGGGCCGCTGGGCTTCAGCTATTGTTGGCGGTTTGGCGCTTCATGGCCGACAGCAGCGAGTCGATGCTGTTGCCGTTGTGGCTGAGATAGGACGAGTAGTCGCTCCGCTGCGTCAACCGCAGGCTGGTCCCCTCCGCGATGACGTCCACGATCTTCGGGCTGCCGGATGCGGTGCTCACCACCCAGCGCACATTGGTCGGTGCGTTGTTCGGCCGCTGCACGACGGTCGCGACATAGGCCTCACTGCCGCGCATCGAGGCTTCGCCCATGCGGAACGACACGCCGCGATACTCGCCGATCTTGCTGGTGATGTTGTTGACCAGCACGGCGTGGAACAGAGAGGTGAACTCGGCCAGTTGCTGGGGCGTCGCCATGGTGGTGTAGCGCCCGAGGCAGAAGCGGGCGATCGTATCGACGTCCACGCTCCGGTCGATCAACGGACGGATCTGCTGTTCCTTCTCGGGCATCGTACCGGGCCCGTTCACGATGCCGATGAGCCTGTTGCCAAAATCCTGAACGAAGCTTGCCTCGGCCGCCGAGTCTTGCGCCCAGGACTGCGAAACATGAAGCAGTGCCACGACGGCGGCGGAACCAGCCAGCAAGGCGCGGCGGGTCAGTCGCATACCTGCAAGAACCTTCACTTCGAATACCAGTTCGGCACGGTGCCGGGTTTCTGTGCCTCGAGCTGCTCGATCGTGCTTTCCCGGTTCTGGCGGTACAGGCTGCGGAACGTGGCGTATGGGTCGAGCGCCGTCTTCTTGATGGAGTCTACCTCGTCCAGCACCCGTTCCCGCGAATCAACGGCGGAGAGGCCAACGCGCGTATAATCCAGCGTACGCATCCCGTGACCACTTGGCGCGTAGGTCAGCGGGTCGAACAAGATGTCCACGCCGTAGCCCGTTGCGTCCCGCGGGTTGGACGGGCCCAGCACCGGCAGGAACAGGAACGGCCCCTCCGGCACGCCCCAGAGCGCCAGCGTCGTACCGAAATCGTTGTCGTGGAAGGGGTAACCGACGTCCGCCGCGACGTCGAACAGGCCGCCCACGCCCGCGGTGGTGTTGATAACGAAGCGCATGAACGTGTCGCCCGCCCGGCGCGGCTTGGTTTGCACCACGTCGTTGATGAACAAGACGGGGCTGGTAATGTTCTGCAGAACGTTGTGGACCGGACGGCGGATCACGCCGGGAACGGCAAACCGGTAGGCGCGGGCGACCGGGGCCAGGAAGTAGGTGTCCAGCCCATCGTTGATCGCGAAGCCGACGCGGTTGGCCGGCTCATACGGGTCATTGTTCTCGTTGAATTCCTGTGTTGCCTCGGCATCGGAGGCAGGCGGCCTGGTCGCGCAACCGGCAAGACACAACAGAGCTGCAGCGGCGAGAAAAGCGCGGAACGGGAGCGATGGCATCGGAAGTCCTCGGGTGGAAGCAGGCCGCGGCGAAGCTTTGGAGTGGAACAACGAAAGTTCTGTCTTGTCTAGCACAGGGTCGCGCGCGCACAACCGAACACCGGATAGCCAGGTTGCCCAAAGCTGTCACGCACCGCCGCTTGCGTTGCAGCCGGGATACACACATTGGGTTAACGATGAACCAACTCTCCGCCGTGCATACGCCGCAACCGACTCTCGAGCGCTGGCTGACCGGCCCTCGCTTCGGCGCGTTGCCCGCGCCAGGGCATGGTGGGACGCCGCCGGCGCTGTCCTTCGAGTTCTCTCCGCCGCGCACCGAGCCGCTCGAGACGCAACTCTGGGCCTGCATCCGCCGGCTCGAGCGGCTGGCGCCCCGGTTCGTGTCCGTAACGTATGGCGCTGGCGGGTCAACGCAGGACCGCACGCATGCCACGGTCACACGGATCGTGGCGGAGACGACGCTTACCCCGGCGGCCCACCTGACCTGCGTCGGCGCGAGCCGGGGCGAAGTGGATGACGTCGCCCGCCGCTACTGGGATGCGGGCGTGCGTCATATCGTGGCCCTGCGTGGGGATCCTCCGGCGGGTGAGACGTACGCGCCACATCCACAGGGCTACGCCTACGCCAGCGACCTGGTCGCGGGGCTGAAGCGCGTAGCGGATTTCGAGATTTCGGTAGCGGCGTATCCGGAAACCCACCCGGGAGCGGTCAGTGCCGAGCACGACTTGGACAACCTGAAGCGCAAGCTGGACGCGGGCGCCACGCGGGCAATCAGCCAATATTTCTTCGATCCCGGCCTGTTCCTCAATTTCTTGGACCGTGCATTGTCAGCCGGGATCACGGCGTCGCTGGTGCCGGGGATCATGCCCGTGTCCAATTTCGCCCAGGCGGCAAAGTTCAGCGCCATGTGCGGCACGTCGGTCCCGGACTGGCTCGCCGATCTGTTCACCGGTCTGGATGACGACGTGGAGATTCGCCGGATGGTCGCCGCCGTGGTCGCGGCCGAACAGGTTCGCCTGCTGCAGGCCAACGGCGTGGACGAATTCCACTTCTACACGCTCAACCGGCCGGACCTGACCTATGCCATCGCGCATATCCTCGGCGTACGTCCGAAAGCGGACGCCAGCGCAGGCTAGCGGGTCAAACGACCAATTGCGCCGCGCTGGCCGCGTGCCGGGTCAGCAGCCCGGCCCATGCGCCTGACCAGACCGGAGGCGCGTCCGCCACGCCGCCATCCACCGCGTCCAGCAACGCAGGCAGGTCCGACGCACTGGCGAGCGTCTCGCCTGCTTCGTCCTCCAGGCTCAGTTCCTCGCCGCTCCACACCAGCAACATGCGTTGCCACGGCCGGCCATGCCCGACCGGCGTCAACATGATGACGGCACTTGCTCCGCTACGGTGGGCTGCGGACCAGCTTAGCGCCCGGCACCGACACCACGCGTTCAGCGCCCGAATTGCAGAACCATCCAACATCGCCGCACTCCATCGCTGCCTCAGCAAGATGGCACATCCGTGAGGCTGAAGGGTTAATGCGGGAAGTCGAATCTCAGCTTAGCCGTCTATTGCGTTGATTCGACGCGCAACGGACGGCATGCCGCTTCGAGCCAGGTGTCGAAGTCCGGCCCTGCCTTGCCCTTCAGCTCGCGAGCGACCCGGGCGTGGTAGCCGTCCAGCCAATCGATCTCGCTCGGTTCGAGCAGCGCCGGATCGATTAGGCGGCGATCGAATGGCGCCAGGGTCAGGACTTCGAAGCGCAGGAACGGCTTGTCCGTGCCGCTCTCGGCCGGTTGCACCAGCAACAGGGTTTCGAGGCGTATCCCGTAGGCGTCCGGCTGGTAGAAGCCGGGTTCGTTGGACAGGATCATCCCTGCTTCGATCGGCACGGGACCGCCGGCCCGTGACACGCTGACCGGCCCTTCGTGCACCGAAAGGTAGCTTCCCACCCCGTGGCCGGTGCCGTGGTCGTAGTCGAGCCCGGCGGACCACAGCGGACGGCGGGCGATGGCGTCCAAGTGGGGGCCGGCGACACCGTGCGGGAACACCGTCGTGGCCAGGGCGATGTTGCCGCGCAGAACGCGGGTGAAGCGGGCGCGCAGCGCGGCCGGGGGCATGCCGGGCCCGGTCCATACCGTGCGGGTCACGTCCGTCGTGCCATCCTCGAATTGGCCGCCGCTATCGATCAGGTACACCTCGTCCGGACGGAGCGGGCGGTTGCTCTCGGGCGTGACCCGGTAGTGGATCACGGCGCCATGCTCGCCGGCGCCTGAGATGGCGGGGAAGCTCTCGCCTTGAAAACCGGCCACTTCGCCGCGGAAGGCCAGGAGTTGGGCTGCGGCGGAAGCCTCGGTCTCGCCAATTGCCGTTTCCAGCCATTGCAGGAAGCGGCTGACTGCAACGCCGTCCCGCCGGTGGACCGCGCGAGCCCCCTCCTGCTCGACCGCGTTCTTGCACGCTTTCGGCAGCAAGCAAGGGTTGGCTCCGTTCACCACGGTGACGCCTGCCGTCCGCAATGCCTGGCCGACCGCGGCCGGCGAACCCGCTGGATCAACCCGGACGGTGCGACCGGTCAGGTTCGCCAGGGCGGGCGCGAAGGCGTCCACTGGTTGGCATGCAACGCCGTTGCCGAGCCAGGCGCGGGTCGTGCCGTCCAGCTTCGCCGGGTCGATGAACAGGTCGGTCCGCGCGTCGGCATGCAGGATCGCAAAACAGAGCGCCACGGGGGTGTAGGACACGTCGCCGCCGCGCAGATTCAACAGCCAGTTGATGCTCGGGGGATCGGTGAGCACGCAGGCGTCCTGGCCCGCCTCCCGCAAGGTCTCGGCGATGGCGTGGCGTTTGTCCTGCGACGACTGGCCGGCAAAGGCGAGCGGTTGCGGCCGGGCAGGTGCGCTGGGCGGCGATGGCCGCCCCTCCCACACGGCATCGATCGGATTGGGCGACACCGGCACCATGGTTATGCCAGCCGCCGTGTAGCGCGCTACTGCGTCCTCGCCGAGCAGCCATGGGTCGTAGCCCAGGCGCTTCGTGCGCTCGGCAGCCCAACCCGGCGGTGGCGTCTGGATCAAGTGGAGCCGTTGGAACAGGTCCGCATCGGTCTGCTGCGCGAGCTGCAGGACGTAGCGGCCATCCGTGAAGACGGCGGCTTCGTCGCGCAGCACGATGGCCAGCCCGGCGCTTCCGGTGAACCCGGTCAGCCACGCGAGCCGCTCCGCGTGCGGGGGGACATATTCGCCGAGGTGTTCGTCAGCCCGGGGAACGACGAATCCCTCGATCCCCAACTGCAGCAGCTTCTCGCGCAACGCTTCCAAACGAGGTGCTGTCATCGTCTCTTCACATACCTGTTAACGATGGTATGCTTTCAGCACATACCTGGACGCTTTGCTTACCGCAGGTCGTCTGGCCGTCGCGGGGCCATGTTGCGTTGCAGCAGACGGGAGCAAGCCATCGCCGATGGCCTCCGTAGCCCGCTGCGGAAGTTTTGGGACTGTTGCTATGAACGCCTACACCACCAAGGAGGAATTGGCTCTCCTCCCCGCTAACCGGGTCAGCTATCCGGAGCATTACTCCGAGGCTCGCGAACAGAGCGTTGGACGCCGCGGCGGCATTCTGGCCCGGATCGCGGCATTCTTCGACCGGCAGCGCGTATTGTCCGAACTCAATAGCCTGTCTGACCGTGAACTGCTGGACATCGGTCTTTCCCGCAGTGAACTGCCATTGGTGTTCGAGGCCGATTTCGGCAAGGCTCGGCATTAGACCGCCCTTCTCGTCGGGGCAGTATCCATGCCCCGGCGGAACGGCTTTCGCAACAAGAGCGTCGCCCAGGCTTCTTCCTGGAGGATCTGTTCCAGCGTCAGGCCAACCCGGCGATGCGCGGCGAGCACCATCCGTACTTGCGTTGACAGTAAGCCTGCCAGAATGGCGGTGCCGCCTGGAGCAAGGTTCTCAGCCAGGCTGGCCGCCATGGCGCAGAGCGGACGCGCCAGGATGTTGGCAAACACCAAGTCATAGGGTGCACCGGCGCGGGCCGCTGGTTGCCAGCCCGTCGCGACGCGGCAGCGCAGCCGGCCACGCAGACCGTTAGCGACCGCGTTCTCATTGGCTACGCGGACCGACCAGCCGTCGATATCGGTTGCAAGCGCAGGCTGGTGCAACAGCTTGCACGCCGCCATGGCGAGAATGCCGGAGCCGCAGCCAAGGTCGAGGATGCGGCTCGGCTTGCGGAACGCGACACGCTCGAGCGCGCGCAGACACCCGCGGGTAGAGCCATGCTCGCCCGATCCGAACGCAACGCCCGCGTCGAGCACAATTGTAATCCGGCCAGGCGCCTGGGCGACTGCCAAATGGGTGCCACGGATAGCGAACCGCCGCCCGACACGCTGCTCGGGGAAGGACGAATGGGTCCGGGCGAGCCAACCTCCGGCTTCGACCGGTCGACGCTGCAACTCAGGCGTCTCGCCGGTCAGCATTTGAGCGAGAGCCAGGCCCGACTGCAGCCCCTGCTCGCCCTGTCCGAGCTGCCTCACCCCTTCGACAGTCCAGATCCGCCGCACTTCGTCCGTCAGAAACAGGCCGACGGTGCGGCAAGCGAGCCCGAACGCCGCCTCGAACGGCTCTACGGCATGTTCAGGGACGATGACGGAAATGGTCTCGAGGCTATCGGCCATACGTCAAGCTCCGCCGAGAGCGGGTTCAACGCAAGCGGCCGGGCTGTGACGCTGCAAGCGGCGTCCTCGTTAATACGGCGCGGTGCATGCAAGTCAGGTGAGTGCCCCATGGCCGGCCGATGCGTGTCCGGCATCCGTTGCCGCCGCCCGGAAATACTGGAACGCGTAAACCCGGACGGCACTGGTGCGGCCACCCTCGCCACCTTTGCCCTCTACACTTTGGACAAGGTCTCCGAGTGCCACGCGTTCCCGTTTGCAAATTTCTTGCAAGGCGTCCCAGATTTCCGGCTCCAGACGCATCGAAGAGCGCCCGCGTGCCGCGATGATGTTTCTATTAACGAGACGACTTTGCATTCCAACCGCATCCGTCTAAAAGTTACCACATACCGTTTCGTTAACATGATTACTCGCAACTCACAACCAATTTGCAACCAATCATCGCAATTTTGATACGCCGCCAGTAGTCCTGCGAGTCTCTTAAAGGTCGGACGGTGGCTCCAGAACCAGCGATAGCGCATGAAGACCGGCTTCAAACTCGTGTGTCAACGCGTCGTGAACTGCCCGTGAACGAGCGATACGGCTTTGTCCGGCGAACGAGGCGGATTTCATCCGCACAGTATAGTGCGTTTCTCCGCTCGGCGATGAACCGGAATGTCCCGCGTGGCGCGCCGAGTCATCGATAATCTCGAGCATCGTCGGAGCGAATGCGTCGGTAAGTGCGGCTTCAAGCCGTTGTTGTCGAGTCATGTGGGCAGGATTTCAAACCGTGGTTGCACAAAACATGTTGTCGCTTCCTTAAGCGCTGCGCGCAATGCGGATGTTTCGACGACATTTTCGCGACGCGCCTGCGACCCGCAACAACGTTATCGTCAACGCATCGTTAATAACGTCATTCGACCGATGAATGTGGCTGCCGAGACACTTTCGCCGGTTCGGACATCCCTTGTTGAAGGCGTGGACCGGTCACACCGGCGGGGCTTGCCCCGTTCACCCGTGGGCGCACATAAAGGCCAATGACCCGACGCACACCGCGACCACGGGCCTACGCGCCCGATCCGGATGCGCCAGGCCGTCCTTGCGACTATCCCGGTTGCCCTTGCCAGGGCGAATACCGCGCGCCGAAATCGCGCACTTCGCTGAATGAATACTGGTGGTACTGCCTGGACCACGTGCGCGCCTACAATGCCACCTGGGACTTCTACAAAGGCATGACGGCCAGCCAAATCGAGGCGCAGACCCGGTCTGACACCCAATGGCAACGTCCAACTTGGCCGCTTGGGCGGCTCGGCGCCAAGTTCCTCAATGAAGATGCCCTCCGTGATCCACTTGAAACGTTGCGTGGTCATCGCCCTCAAGCCGCTGACCGTTCGGGCCCTGCTGCGCCATCGGAACTGCGGGAACCACTCACCACGCTCGGACTTGAATGGCCGGTCTCGCTCGATACCGTTAAGTCCCGCTACAAGGAACTCGCCAAGCGCCATCACCCGGACGCGAACGGCGGGGATCGCGCTGCGGAGGAACGGTTGAAGACGATAAACCTGGCCTACGCTGCCGTCCGGCACCACCTGACGGCTGATCAGTCTCCAATGGCGGCTGCAGGGTAGCCCTCGACCGCCACGGCAGTTAGCTTCGCATCTCGTCCGCCTTTGTCCGAGGATACCAACCGCTAATGACCAATGTCGCCGCTCTAGCGGACTCTCGCCCTTTGCCAACCTCCGCCATCGATGGGCCGGACACGACCGTACGCGCGCGCGAAGTGTTCGGCATCGATCACGACATGGACGTTCCGGCGTTCTCGGTACGAACGGAGCATGTGCCCGATCTCGATACGACCTACCGCTTCGATCGCGAGACGACGGTCGCTATCCTTGCCGGGTTCGCGTTCAACCGGCGGGTGATGATCCAGGGCTATCACGGCACCGGCAAGTCCACCCACATCGAGCAGGTTGCCGCGCGGCTGAACTGGCCCTGCATCCGGGTGAACCTGGACAGCCACATCAGCCGCATCGACCTGATCGGCAAGGACGC
>CAXTVQ010000067.1:0-21970 GCA_964247705.1 uncultured Acetobacteraceae bacterium
ATAACGACAGGGTATTCTGCGGCATGTTAACCAGAGAGCCTCTGCGGTTCAGTGCTGCTGATCATTCCTGGTAATTGTCCCCAAATGGCAGTTGGACAAACGCGATCTTTGATCGGAGTTTGACATGGTCGGCTAAACGCTGCCTGATCTCGCGCCCGACACACTCGCAATCAAATTTGCCACCGCACCAGTCAAACCATATCCGACCGGCGCCCCTGTCCGTCCTAGAAGCAAGGAGATAACAGATGCCGCAGCGGCCGATTTGGAGAGGACATCTTCGACTGGCCCTGGTTTCTTGCCCGATTGCGCTTTACAGCGCCAACCACGATCGTGGGTCGCTGCATTTCAATCTCATCAACCCCTCGACGGGCAATCGCATCCGTATGATTACTCAGGACGCTGAGACGGGCGATACGCTCTCCCGCGGAGATTTGGTGAAGGGCTATGAGTTCAAGAAAGATCATTACCTCATCGTGGATGACGAGGATTTTGAGAGCGCCCGCATTGAGAGTTCATCGGCGGTCAAAATCGATAAGTTCGTGGACGCAGACTCGATCGACCCTATTTACTTCGACGCGAGCTACTATGTTGCACCCGATGGGGAGGCTGGGCAGGACGTCTACATCGTCTTGCGGGATGCCATCGCAAGCACCGGTAAAATCGCTTTGTCTCGTCTGGTGATTGCGCGGCGTGAGCACCCTATCGCAATCCTGCCAATGGGCAAGGGTATGGTGATCCACACCTTGCATGAGGAGCGGGATCTCAATGATTTTGCCGGCTTGTTCGACCATCTACCAACGACAAAGCCGGATCCCGACATGATCCAACTAGCGACTCAGTTGATTGACCGGCAGGCTGGAAAATATGATCCGGCAGATATGGAGGACCGCTACGAAACGCGGCTCCGGGCGGTTATCGAGGCTAAGCTCAAGGGCGAGGGAATAGAGCCAGAGGCTGAAGAGGAACCTGATCGCGGCAACGTCGTCGATCTAATGGCGGCACTCCGCAAAAGCCTGGGGCAACCGACTGGCGAGCCGGCTGTTGCAGGAAAGTTGTCCCCGAAAACCACGGTGAAATCCAAGCCGGAAGCTAAAGCGGAGAGGCCTGCCGCGAAGAAAGCTTCAACTGCCGCTGCCAAGCCCACTCGGCGGAAGAGCGCCTGAATCGTGGTCCACTTGCCATCGCTTGAGCCTAACATGCTGGTCGTCTTCTAGGCAGACCTCGCAATAGATCATGTGAGTCTGACCATGATATCCGGTGTCTTCATCGCCGATGCCGCACTCAGGACAGCGGTAGTGCCAGAGTGGCACGACGGTCTGCTTGGTGGTGGTGGACATGCGAAATCCTTCAGCTTGCGCGCCGCAACTTGAGAGATGCGAACAGTCTGACTTCCCAACACGGGTTGGCTAGGCCAGCTTGTTCAGGACTCAATTGCCAATGGTAGGTAAGAGGCTCAAGTCAGCTTGCCAAGTCAAACTGCATTGGTCTTACGCCGCGCCGTAGCAAGCCTGCTCCGCTTGGCGAACTTGGATTTAAAAGACGCGGAACTTCTAAGTTCTGGGCGCTATCCGGCCAACGCACCGGCTTTGCTGGGACAAGCCGCGGACCGCCTGTTGGAAGCTGTCCTTGCAACCGAACACGGATGGCCGCTTCCTTTCAGGAAAGCCGATGCGGACCTGGTTCCTGATCGAAATCCCCTGAAAGAACGGACGCTGGAACTGATAAGGATCCGCCAGGATGCGCGTGTCGTCATCTTGTCGGACGACGGTAACCTGCCCATTCTTCCCGAGAAGACGGATCTTCGCGTCAATATCCTCATCATCCGCGCTGCGCTTAAAACCTTTGCCTTGGAATTTGACGTAGACCTATTCGGAACCGGCGACGCCGGCAAAGTTGCGCCTGTGCGTCTGCCGCCGAAATTACAATTGAACACAGTCGTGGAGGCAAAGCCGGAGCTGCCGAAGCGCTCGACGTCTAACACGGCCCAGACGTATCGAAACCGTGTGTCGGCTTCCCGGGAGCAACAAGCCGAGTCACGTACGGCCAAGAACGACGCCTCGCCAAAGCTGCCGGAACCTTTCAGGCTTAGCGCGGCAATCATGCCGCAGCCGCGTGAAGTCGAGGTACGCGCATCGATTGAGGTCAGCCGGGGATCTACCAAGACGAGCTCGATAGCCTTCTGGGCATTAATGGATCGTTGGCGCATCTCGGACACGGCAGCTCTCGAGTTGATCGGTCATCCAAATAGGCTGACGAAAAAGGGGACACGGCCCCGCTTCAAACTCATGGATGGAGAGGTCGAGCTTTTTAGGAGTCTGCAGGAAATCGACACAGCCTTGATACCGCTTCAGGTCGATCCCGGAAAATGGCTTAACCAGCCGATTGAAGTCGCACCGTTCATTGGTGCGACCCCCATCGCATACCTTACACGACTGCGCATGCAGGGTGTCCACGACACGTTGCGCTTCATCCTGCAGCAAGGCTTGAAGCTGTCGATATCAGGCAGCGAGCAAGCAGCCGGGACCTGACGTCACCTGACCTCGACGTAGAATCATCCCCGGCTCTAGGGCCGGTCCGAGATCATTACAAATGAATTCGAGCGGCAGGACATCTGATGTAAAGGCCACCAATCCTACGGCCTGCGACTATCTCATTGACCCGCAGCAACGCCGGTCGCGGCGCCACTAAGAACTTCGATGTCAGTGGAAATACACAGGCTGTCCGGTAAGCGTGACCACTTTCCGCATGCGCTCTATGTTGAAGGCCAGGTCCTTCATTCTATAGGGCTTACGTATAACGGTAATTTTCTCAGCCGCTGCCTCTGAGAAATTACCGATATCGGCAAAACCAGTCATCATCAGGCACGGTAGGCCAGGGTTTGATTTTCTTGCGAGCCGGATCAATTCAATGCCGGTCATTACCGGCATTGAGAAATCAGTAACTAGGAAATCAACGTGACTACTGCCCTTGAGGATTTCCGCGCCACGGGAGCCGCTCTCTGCAGTCACCACCTCAAAGCCAAGCGTCTGCAACATTTCAGAGGTGGTTTCAAGTACGTCGGGGTCGTCGTCAACCACCAGAGCTCGCAGAGAAAGCGGCGATGCAAGCGGCTCTCGGACCTCAAGGGCGAGGTCTGACACTGGCAGGCCCGGATTCAACGCTGCGGTGCGTGGCAGTAAGATGTTGATGCAGGTTCCAGCGCCGACCTCGCTCAAGAGCGTCACCGAACCTCCAATCTGTTTGCAGAACCCATACACTTGGCTCAATCCTAAACCCGTGCCCTTACCGAGTTTTTTGGTCGTGAAATACGGTTCGAACACTCTGCGCATAAGCTCGTCGCTCATCCCAATGCCGGTATCTCGGACTGAGATGCGGGTGTAGTTGCCAGGGGGTAAGTCTCTGGGTTGATCCGCTGAAGTTTCGGGAGAGTTGCGGGTCGCAATGGTGAGAGTGCCGCCATTCGGCATTGCATCCCTTGCGTTCACAGCAATGTTGAGCAGTGCCATTTCGAACTGGACGGGGTCGGCGATCACGGGCCAAACCTCGTTGGAGAGGTCCAACTCTATCAAGATCGAAGATCCTATCGTCCGCCTGATAAGGCTGTGGAACGTTGTAATCAGCTGGTTGACATCACAGATTTCCCGGCTGAGCGGCTGTTTGCGAGCGAATGACAATAGGTGGTCGGTAAGTTTCGTGCCGCGTTCTGCAGCGCGTTGGGCTTTGCCAAGCAGGCGAAGCGTTAGGGGCTCAGTTATGGCAGCCTCGGCCATCTCAAGGTTGCCAAGCACGGCGGCCAGCACGTTATTGAAATCGTGTGCGACGCCACCGGTAAGCTGGCCAATTGCTTCCATCTTCTGGAGCTGTTGCAAGCTAGCTTCTGCCTTGAGTCGCTCAGATACCTCCTCTTCCAACAGCTTGGTGCGTTGGGCAATCTTCGCCTCAAGGTTTTTGTTCAGTTCTCCGTAGTGCTTAAGCAGAGTGAGTTCAGCCTCTCGACGCTTTGCGATTTCTTCTTCGAACACCCGGCGTAGATCGCCCGAAAGCGCCATGTCGGCAGCAGTCCAAGGCTTGGACCGCCCCCTGGTGATTTGCTTCCAAGCCGCAAACGAGGGACGTGGCGACACCTGCCCATTGATCGAGTCGTGAGTATGCTCGTTCGGATTACCTCCCCAAGTTACGATGCGTGAGAGTTCCGGACGAAACCAAATGATCAGGTCCTCCGCCCCTCGAGACAAGGGCAACAACAGCGCGCCACTGCCATCCGCAGCAAAGTCTGCCAGTTCCGGATAAGCCACAGGGATGTCGTCCATCGCGGCCACAGCCCCCGCCGCCTTCGATTGCATGATCGTCAGCAGTTGAGCTGTGACGCTCGGGGGAGGCGTTTTGCCGAGGTGCAGTAAGTCACCGTCCAGACGGATCACAGCACCCGTGGCGTCAAGTAGACGGAGCAGGTCTAACTCGGCTGCGGCCAGTGCGGCCGGCAACGGCAGAGGAGCCGCAAGCGCCCGACCGATCGCATGCAGCGTCACACTCCGTGCGTTGCGCTCGGCGAAGATTTCTGCCTCACCTAAGCTGATCACGAGTAGCGAAACAACGCGACCAATAATGTCAGCAGCCATCCGCAAGTCAGGTTCGGCGATACGTGGAACGGCGTGATGGCAAAGGATCAGTCCGAAAAGATCCGATCCCGAGATCAAAGCAATCGATAGGCTTGCGCTCGTGCCCATGTTGCGCATGAACTCGCGGTGGATCGGGGACACGCTGCGTAGACTACTCTCAGTCAGATCGAGTGGCACACCGTCGTCGAAGTCGGCCGCCACCAACAACGGAACCGGCCGGTAACGAGAGTCTGAGACTGAACCCACGCGCGTACGAAGGAATTGCCGCCGGGCTTGCGGAGGTATGTCCGTGGTGGGGTAAGAGTTTCCGAGATACGGTTCGAGGTGCGCGGCATGAACTTCCGCAACAACCTTTCCATGACCTTGATCGCCGAACTGGTAGACCATCACGCGATCATAGCCACTAATGGCTTGCAGCCCGGCAAGTGCGCTCTGGTAGAGCTCTGCCCTGCTGGTAGCATGCCCAAACGTCTCAAGAATTCCTTGAACGTCTGCCAACGGCGATCTCGTATTTGGGGCGGGATGAATGGGTTGGATATCGATTGCGATATGACGCCCAGTTTTGAAAGCGTGGAATCGAAGCAATCGTCCGCCCGGTTCCGTTTGCTGTTTGATGACCGTTTCCTCGCCCAGCATGGTCGACTTCACGATATGCTCAGCGGCACTTCCAACGATGTCCTCGAGCAGTTCGCCAAGCACCATATCGGCCGCTCGCCCGAGGATGTCGAAAAGGTTCGCGCTGGCATGAGTAATGATCTGGCTCTCGGCAAGAACAGCAAGCAATGCGCCGTGCGGCTGGATAGCACCCGGGATATGGATTGGCTCGCGTTCGCAGACCGTTGGATCAAGTTCGAACGGGGGACCGCTGGCAAGCTGATCGAGCGAGGGCATTTAATTTAAGCCTAAGGTGCGGGTAGTAACGAGCGTTGGGCGTGTATTTTCTGAAGACACAGCGTGCTATAAAACCATACGTTTGTATTTACAATCTAATTGCAAAACCAGGCGCAGGCTACAGGACGGAAGCTACATCCATGGGTGGCGCGCATCGCTGGTGGACCGCAGATACCGGCGTATGACCGGATTGGATCCCTCACCACAGCGCCAGATTACCGGTTTCGAGATACCCGCGACGGTGCCTGTGGCAGCCTTGACGCAAACCGTAGTTGATGTACGCGGCGCGGCGAAACGCGCTACTCCCCGGCCAGATGCTTGTCAAGGCTGCTGTCATAGTAACGAACTGGCCCAGTTGTGCTCCAACTGATCACCACCATAGAAGAACCGTCCGCTTCGGACGAAACTTCGGAACGTCGGCTGTGGCCTTCAGCAGTGACGCGAAGGCTTTGATCAAGGATCACGCAGTTGCGCATTACGATATACAGAGGCACACCCTCGGAGACTACTCACGCGTATGACGCAGTGCTTTTGCACCGTGCCGAACATAAGCAATCCGGCTGTGAGGGGCCGGCTGCCGGCATTTGCCACCTCGGACCCGATCAGCCGAATACCCTTGCCTGGCAGGGATTGGCGTTCGCCTGAGACGGTGGCGTTGCCGTTCAGCAGAGTGTCAATCGCCCGCGCGCGTTACACTGCCGCTTATCTTCCCTAGTCGGATCGACTGACGATAGCCATAGGTGTTCAGATATCTTTGAGATGCGACAGCAGTCGGCGACTCTGTGCCGACCGGGAGACGTAAGAGTGTCGAACCAGCCTGAGAACTTCCTACGGGATGGAGGCGAACTGGGCCAGATCATGCGCGACTTTGACTGGTCGGCATCCCCCCTGGGTGTGCCCGCTCTCTGGCCGCAACCGCTCAAGACGCTGGTGAACCTGATGCTGACGGCGACGCAGCCAATGTTCATCGTGTGGGGGAGCCAGCAGATACTCCTGTACAACGACCCATACCGGGAGGTGCTGGCCAACAAGCATCCGACGGCTCTGGGCAGGCCGTTCCTGGACGTTTGGTCCGAGATCCGAGATGACCTGACGCCGCTGACCGACCGCGTGTTCTCGGGTACGCCCGTGCACATGGATGATATCAGCTTGCTCATGTGGCGGCGCGGCTGGCCGGAGGAGACGCATTTCGCCTTCTCCTACACGCCCGTGCTCGGCGATGACGAGGCGGTTGCCGGGCTGTTTTGCGCCTGCCGGGAGACGACGGCCCAGGTCATGGCGGAGCGCCGGCAAAGTTTCCGATTGGCCTTGGAGGAAGACCTGCGCAAGAGCCGCGACCCGCAGGCGATGATCGCGACAACCGTCAAGGCACTGGGAAGCCACCTCGCCGCCAGCCGGGTGGGTTACGGCACGATACGCCCGGACGGTGTGACCGTGCATCTTACGACGGATTACGTCGACGGGGTTGCTCCGCTCACGGGGGACTTCAATCTGCCCTCCTTCGGGCCGGCCGTTGTTTCGGCCCAGGCCCGTGGAACCACGAGTGTGTGCACGGACGTCGAGTTGATGGGGGATCTAGCTTCAGCCTGGACCGCGATCGACATAAGGGCGTACGTCGCAGTGCCCTTGATCAAGGATGGCACGTTCGGCGCCTTGCTCTTCGTCAACAGCCGCGAGCCGCGCGTGTGGACTCCGGACGAGGTCGACCTCATCGAGACGACGGCGGGCCGGGTGTGGGACGCGACGCAGCGGGCCTACGCCGAGGCGGCGTTGCGCAACAGTGAAGCCCACCTGGCCGGCATCTTCGCGCAAACCGGAGCCGGCTTCGCCGAAACCGACCTGTCCGGCCGCTTCATCACCGTCAACGACCATTTCTGCGAGTTGGCCCGGCGCCCGCGGGAGGTGCTGCTCAACCTGCGGGTAGGCGATATCACTCATCCGGACGACCGTGAGGCCGATATCGAGCGGCTGGGGCGTGTCGCGGCGACGGGCACGCCGGACACCCTTGAGAAACGCTACGTGCTGCAGGATGGCAGCACCGTTTGGGTCGCAAGCACCGTCAGCCTGATAGAGGCTGGAAAGGCGGCGGCCGGAATGGCGAGCGCCACGCTGCTGGTGGTCGCAATCGACATCTCCGAGCAGAAGAAGGCCGAGCAGGAGTTGCTCACCGCGAAGGAGGCGGCCGAAGAAGCCAATCTAGCGAAGAGCATGTTCATCGCCAACATGAGCCATGAACTGCGCACCCCGCTCTCCGCCATCATCGGCTACAGCGAGATGCTTCGGGAGGAGATCGCGGACGGCGCCGACCCCGAGCAGCTCGATGGGGATATCGGCAAGGTCGAGAGCAACGCGCGGCACTTGCTCGGCCTCATCAACGATGTGCTCGACCTGTCCAAGATCGAGAGCGGAAAGATGGAGGTGTTCATCGAGAGCTTCGACGCGGCTGCCATGGTGCAGGACGTTGCGGCGACCGTGGACGGCCTGGTGCGCAAAAATGGCAATACGCTGGTGGTGGAGGTCGAGACCGGATTGCGCCCCATGCGCTCCGATGTGACCAAGCTGCGGCAGACCCTGCTCAATTTCCTCTCCAACGCCGCGAAGTTCACCGAGAATGGCACGATCACGCTGACGGCCGGCCTAGACCCGGCGGACGACCGGTTCCTCGTGTTCAGCGTTTGCGACAGCGGGATTGGGATGACCGAGGAGCAGCAAGCCAAACTATTCCAGCGCTTCACGCAGGCGGACGCGTCCACCACCCGCAAGTTCGGCGGCACGGGGCTGGGGCTTTCGATCACGAAGGCGTTCATGACGATGCTGGGTGGGTCGATCGGTGTCCAGAGCGCCCCGGGAAAGGGCAGCACGTTCTCCGTGCGCTTGCCGGTCGAGTTCTCCGAAGCGGCGCGCGAGGAGATGGGCGCGGCGGCCCGCATCGGGCTCGACGATCATGACATCCGGGCCGGCAAGGACATCGTGCTCGTCATCGACGATGACCCGGCGCAGTTGGACCTGATGGCCCGCTTCCTGGCGCGCGAGGGCTTCGCCGCCCGCACAGCACAGGATGGCGCCTCGGGGCTCAGCATGGCGAAGGCATTGCGGCCGAAGGTCATCCTGCTGGACGTGACGATGCCGGGTCTGGATGGCTGGTCCGTTTTGCGGGCGTTGAAGGCCGAGCCCGAGCTGGAGGCCATCCCCGTCATCATGGTGACGTTCATCTCCGACAACGGCTTGGCCACCGCGCTCGGGGCCGCGGACTTCGTGCCGAAACCGGTCAAGTGGGAGCGGTTCCGGCAGGTCATGGACCGCTTCCGTGACCGTGCGGGGGATGTGTTGGTCGTGGATGATGATCCAGACGCCCGTGCACGCCTTCGCGTGGCGCTGGAACGGGACGGTTGGACGGTCGCCGAGGCGGTCAACGGGCAGGACGCGCTCGACCGCGTGGGGCACAGTTTGCCACGCGTCATCCTGCTGGACCTCGAGATGCCCGTGATGGACGGGTTCGCTTTCCTGCATGCCTTCCGGGAGCAGCCGGGCTGCCAGGAGATCCCCGTCATCGTCATCACGGCGCGCGATCTCTCGCGCCAGGACAGGGAGGAGTTGGCGGAGGCGCAGAAGGTTGTCACCAAGGGCGAAACCAGCTTGCGAAGCTTGTCCAGCGAGCTCCTCGCACTCACGGCGAGCACGTCACCTCCGGAGCAGGTATAGCACGGCCGTTGCGATCTGCGCCGCTGGCCGTGGCTGACGTTCCCCTGAAACCGTCCGTCAACTCAGCTTTGAAATGCCGGCTCACCCAGCGACAACATCAACCGATTGGCCCAGTTGAAGAAAGAAGCTGCGTGGATCACGTCAGCGATGTCCAGGTCGTTCAGCCCTGCTGCCTGCAACCGGCGGACCTCGGCCGCTCCGAACCGTGACGGAGTTTCCGTCAGGGCGACTGCGGCGGCGATGACCGCGTTCCATCGCTCGCCCAGGTCGGCGCCGACGCCTTCGGCCAGCAACCGGTCCACGTCGGCATCCCGCTTCGAGTAGGTCGCGGCAAAGCGGGCGTGCACGGACGCGCAGTAGATGCAGCCGTTCAGCCGGGAGGCGGAGGCGGCGGCCAACTCTCGCTCAGCGCGTGGCAGGCCTTGGGCGACGTTGTAGAAGATGTCCTTGTCCGTCCGTGTACGGGCGCCGAGGATGTCGGGGTCACGTGCGAGCAGGCGGAAGTAGGGCGATTTGGCACGGGCCGGGTCGACCAGCCCGGCGCGTTGCCGCTCCGTCAACTCGGGTTCCGCGACGGGATCCAGCCACGGATCCCAGTCCAGGACGGCACGGGTGAAGGCAGTGGGTTGCTCGCTCATGCCCGGCTCCGATCGAGGGCGCGCAGCCCGGCGGCGGCGCGGAGCTGGAACGACAGGAAAGCGACCAACTGGGACAGCGTCACGATGCCGGTGGCCGACCACCCTGCCGCTTCCAACGCACGTAGGTGCTCGGCGGCGGCGTCCCGGGGACGGAACACCAGCAAGTGCACATGGGCCAGGGCCGCTGTCAGACGCGGCCCGAGCGCGTCGCTGGCGTCCGGCGTGTAGTGGGGGCCCGGCGTGTCCTCCACGCTGAGCGGGCCCGCCGGATAGCTGCCATACGGACCTGACCCGGCGGCGCGGACCGCCTCCGCTTCCAGTGCCTGGATTTGCGCGGGCGTGACACCGCTGGCAGGCAGGCGCTGGCGGTAGAAGGCGATGCCGTCGTCGTCTTCATGCAGCGCCGCCACGAACGCCGCGACGGCCGCACGTTCCGCTATGCTCATCTCCGACGCCTCACCCGGCGCAAACAGCGCGTCGAAACTCGCTTGCGCGTTGTCACGGGTGACTGGTTTCTGCCGGCGGAGCGCGTCGAGGAAGGAGCCGGGCTCGATACTCGCCAGGCGATCGATCGCGTCCATCAGGCGACCTGCCGCTCCAATACCGCGGGTCCGGCCCAGCCGAGCGCGGGCGCCACGATCTCAGCCATCAGCTCGAGCGAGCGCAGCACCAGCGCATGCGGCGGGTCGATCGAGTGCACTTGCACCGACAACTCGGTGACGCGGTCCAGCGTGCGTTCGGCGGAGAGGGAGGCGATAACGTCCGCCGGAGTGCCGACATGGCTGTTGGCCTCCGCCAGCCACTCCGACAGCGTGCCGCCCGACAGGCCGCGGCGGGCACGGGCGATCTGCAAGCCTTCGGCAGCCCAGCGCATCGCCTCCGCCCGGCTATCGGCCACGAACACCGAGCGGGAGGCCAACACCCGGGGAATGCGGCCTTTTGGCAGGGCAGCGTAGTAGGCGTCCAGGATCGGCGCTTGGATCTCGTCGATGCCCATGTCGGGCCGATCGGCGGGGCGCGGTTGGGTGCGGGATAGCAACAGCCCGTCGCCGGCCTCGCCCGCGATGCGGCCGCCCTCGGCGGAAAAGGTTGCCTGCCACACGCGCTCCGCCAGGCTCGGGTCGGCGGGATACAGGCGGTCGCCGCCGGGGAGCACATCGCCGCGCCAGGCAGCGCGCAGCACCTCCAGGTTGCCGCTCATCAGCTTGCGCCGCGCCGCCGGGTCTAGGCCGAAAGCCTGGAAGGCGGACAGGTTGCCGCCGGGTCCGACGCCGATCTCCAACCGCCCGCCGGACAGCATGTCCAGCACCGACGCGTCCTCGGCGACACGCAGCGGGAGCTCGAGCGGCAGGGTGATGATGCCGGTGGCGAGCCGGATGCGCTGCGTTCGGGCCGCGGCGTGCGACAGGAACACCAGCGGCGCAGGCAGGCCGCCCTCGTTTTCGTGGAAATGGTGCTGCGCGACCCAGGCGGTGTCGAAGCCGAGACGCTCGGCATGAACGATCTGCTCGATCCCTAACCGGTAGCGCTCGGGCGGCGCCCCCCGGTCGAGTACGCGGGTGAAGAAGCCTAGCCGGAGTGATCTCATGGGCAGGGTCTCCTGTCAGGCGGCGTCACTGGTCTTGTCACCACCGAGATACGCATCGCGAATGCGCGGGTCGCGCGCGAGCTCGGCGGCCGAACCGGACAGCACGATGCGCCCGGTCCGTAATACGTAACCATACTGGGCGATTTGCAAGGCGAGACTGGCGTTCTGCTCGACCATGAACACGGATACGCCCTCGTTGCGGATGGTGGCGATCAGTTCGAGCACGCGGTCCACGTACAGCGGCGACAGCCCCATGGTGGGCTCGTCCATGCAGATCAGCCTCGGCCGGCCCATCAGCGCACGGGCCATTGCCACCATTTGCTGCTCCCCGCCGGACAGCGAACCGGCGCGGCTGTTCACGCGCTGCGCGACGCGGGGGAACAGGGTCAGCATGCGGTCGTAATCCGCCAGCACGGCGGAGCGGTCGCGCCGGGTGAACGCACCCATCAGCAGGTTTTCACGCACTGTCATGGCGGCGAACAGGCGACGCGCCTCCGGCACCGAGCCGATGCCGCGGGCGATGATCCGGGGCGTGGGCAGCCCGGTGATGTCCTCCCCGTCGAAGTGCACGCTGCCCGCGCGCGGCTGCAGCAGGCCGAGGATGACCTTCATCGTGGTGGACTTGCCGCTGGCATTGCCGCCGAGCAGGCAGACGATCTGGCCCGGCCGCACTTCGAGCGACAGGCCGAAATGCACCTGCACCGGACCGTAGAACGTGTCGATGCCGTGCAGCCGCAGCAGGGCGTCGCTCACGGCATGGGCTCGAGCACGGCGGGGGTGTCGTCGCCGAGATGGCGGTGGCCGAGATAGGCCTCCAGCACCGCCGGGTGGTGGCGCACGTGCTCGGGGGTCCCGGACGCGATCTCCACCCCGTCATCCATAGCGATGATCCGGTCCGAGAGCTGCATCACGAGGTCTAGCTTGTGCTCGATCAGCAGGATCGTCAGCCCCCGTGCCTTGAGCTGGCCGATGATGCCCTGCATCTCGGTAGTTTCGCTCTCGTTCATGCCGGCGGTGGGCTCGTCCAGCAGCAGCAGGCGGGGGTGCAGCGCCAGCGCGCGGGCGATCTCCACCCGGCGCCGGTTGGCGTAGGACAGGGAGAACGCCGGGTCGTCGATGCGGGGCAGCAGCCGGTCGCCGAACAGGGCGAGGATGGTGGCGATCTCCGCCTGCAGCGCCGCCTCCTCGTCCAGCACGGTGGCGGGGCGCAGCATGGCGGCGGCGAGTTCGCGCAGGGCGCCGAGCAGGAATGGCCCGCGCCGCGCCACGCGCAAACGGCTATGCGCGCCGACCGCCACATTGTCGCGCACGCTAAGGTTGGCGAACACCCGGCCGTGCTGGAAGGTGCGGGCTAACCCGTGGCCGGCGAGGCGCTCCGGCGCCCAACCCGTGACGTCGGTGCCGCCGAGGCGCACCCGGCCGCCATCCGGACGGTCGTGGCCGCTGACCAGGTTGAACAGCGTGGTCTTGCCGGCGCCGTTGGGCCCGATGATCGACAGCATCTCGCCCTCGTGCAGCGCGAAGCTTACGTCGCTCACGGCCGTGATGCCGCCGAAGCGCCGGGTAAGGTTTTGCACCTCGAGCAGCGCGGCGGTCATGCCGTGCCCAGCAGGCCCTGCGGCCGGAAGCGGATCACCAGCAGCAGCACCAAGCCGTAGATCAGCAAGCGGTATTCGGCGGTGAAGCGGAACACCTCCGGCAGCGCCGTCAGCAGCAGTGCGCCCAGCACGGCGCCCAGCGTGTTGCCCATGCCGCCGAGGATCACCATGGTCAGCGCCAGAATCGAGACCTGCGACGTCCAGGTTTCGTTGTTGATGTAGGAATACAGGTGGGCGGAAATGGCGCCGCTGATGCCGGCGGCGAACCCGCTGACGGCAAAGGCCAGGCCTTTGTAGCGGTCCAGCGAGATGCCGTAGGTGCGCGCCGCCACGTCGTCGTCACGGATGGCGCGGAAGGTGCGGCCCAGATGCGTGCGCAGCAGCCGTGTTTGCGCCAGGGCCAGCAACACTAGCGCGGCGAGCGCCACCCAGTAGGCGGCTGCGGCGGAGCTGAGGTCGACCGGCCCGACTTCCAGCGGCGGGATGCCGGTGACGCCCATGGGGCCACGGGTGAGACTTTCCCAGTTGAGGATCACCAAGCCCACGATCTCGCCGATGCCGAGTGTCGCGATCGATACGTAGTGCGAACGCAGCCGGAACGCGGGCCAGGTGAGCGCGGTGCCGAGAGCGGCGGTCACCACGCCCGCCGCCGGAATGCTGAGCCAGACCGGCCAACCGCCGTCCAGTGCCAGCAGGGCGGAGGCGTAGGCACCGATCAGCAGCAGCCCGGCGTGGCCGAGCGACACCTGGCCGAGCGTGCCGGCCACCAGCGTCAGGCTGACGGCGAGCACGGCGTAGAGCCACGCGTTGGTCAGCACCTGGAGCGCGTAGCCGAGACCCGGCAGCAGCGGCAGCAGGGCGGCGGCCACCACGGCGACGGCTACCACCGGCGAAGGGATCGTCCAGGACCGGCTGGGGGCGATGAAAGTGCCGGTCAGCGGCTCGGGAGGGGTGGTGCGGCGCGGGGCGAACAGGCCGTTAGGTCGCAGCACCAGCATGACCAGCAGCAGCACGAAAGCGAACAGGTTGCGATAGGACGATCCGAACAGCGCCACGCCGTAGGATTCCGTGAGGCCCAGCAGCATGGCGCCGCCGATCGCGCCCGGCACATTGCCCATGCCGCCGATCACCTGCGCCACGATGCCCTTTAGCGTGGCCTGAAAACTCATCGCCGTGTCGATGTGGTTGTAATACATGCCGACCAGCAGCCCGCTCAGCCCGCCCAACCCGGCCGCGATGGCAAACACCGTGCGGTTCACCGCGTCCGTGTCCACCCCCATCTGGCGCGCGGCCTCGCTGTCCTGCGCGGTGGCGCGCACGGCCCAGCCCAGGCGCGAGAAGCGGAGGAAGCCGAACAGCACGGCGGCGCTCACGATCCCCGTCGCCGCGATCAGCAGATCCAGCGCGCCGATCGTTCCCGTGCCGATCTGCAGCCGCCAGTTCGGCAGCGGGTTCTCCAGCGCGCGGGGGTCGGGCGAGAAGATCAGTTGAACGGTCTGGTCGAGTGCGAGGGAGATGCCGATCGTTGCCAGCAGCGGCGCGATCCGTGCGGCCCCCGCCAGCGGCCGCAGCCCGATGCGCTCGATCAGCACGCCCAGCAGCGCGCACCCGGCGACCACGATCAGCATGGTGACCGGCAGCGGCGTGTGCAGGTAGGCGGCGCAGGTCCAGCCGATGAAGGCGCCGACCATGTAGATCGAGCCCTGGGCGAAATTGATCAGGTGGCTGACGCCGAAGATCAGCGCTAGGCCGACCGCCAGCAACGCATACACGTTGCCGACGATCAGCCCGTTGATCGTGTAATCCAGCCAGGGACCCATCAGGCGGCAGGACTCAAGCGGGCGTGGCCTTGCCGTCCCACACCGTGAACTTGCCGTCCCGCACCACCAGCCGCTTGTAAGCGGCGCCTTGCACCCGGCGTGTGTCGGGGTTGAATGTCACACGGCCGTAGATGACGCTCGGAACGTCCTTGATCTCGGTGAGGCCCTTCTCCATGCCCTCCCGTGTCGGTCCCCAGCCCTCCACCAGCTTGGCCCACAGTACCATCGTGTCATAGGCGCCGGCGCTGAAGCTGTCGGGCTCGTCGCCGTATTTGGCGCGGAAGCGGGTAACGAAATCCTGCACCTCCGGCCGCGGGTCGGCGGGAAAGAACGTGGTCATGACGTAAACGCCCTCCACGCCGGCGCCGCCCAACTCAAGGAATTTTGGCGAGTAGTTCGAGGTGCCGGCGACGATAGGCAGCTTGATGCCGGCGTCGCGCGCCTGGCGGCAGATTAGCGCGCCATCCGCGTAGTAGGACAGCAGCACCAGCCCGTCCGGGTTGCTCTGCTGCACCCGCACCAGGGTCGGGCGGAAATCCTGCTCGGCGGACAGGTACGCCTCGACCGCGGCAACCTTGGCGCCGCCGGCTTCCGCCGCCTTGACGAACGCGTCCTTCGCGGTGCGGCCCCAATCGGTGTTGAGGTGCAGCACCGCCGGGCGCTTCAGGCCGACGGCGGCCACGAAGTCATACAGCTTAGGCTGCTCCTCCGCCTGGTTGGTGGAGTTGCTCCACATGTAGCTGCCGCCCTTGGTGAAGTCCGGGTGGGAGTTGGTGAAGCCGAACTGCACGAGCTTTGCGCGCTGATAGATCGGCGAGGCGGCCATGGAGGCGGGAGAGGAGAAATCGCCGAGTTCGATCACGATGCGCGGGTCGGCCACGAATTTCTGCGCAAGCGCCACCGATTGCCGTGGGTCGGACTGGCTATCCTCGAAAATGTAGGCGAGAGGGCGGCCATTTGCCCCGCCCGCGCCGTTGATCTCCTCGAGGGCCAGGTCGAAGCCGCGTTTCCACTGTGCGCCGTATTGCGCGTTCGGCCCGGTAAGCGGGCCGCTGACCCCGGCCCACACCGGTTCGGCGGCACGTGCGTGCAACGGGACGGCGGCGGCCACGGCGGCCGTTGCCAGCAAGGAGCGTCGGGTGAGCCTCATTCTGGTCTCCATCAACCTTGGGTTGCCGGTTTGCCGTCCCACAGCGCGAAGGCGCCGCCGCGCACGACGAGGTCGATGCTCGCGGGATGGCGAACGCGGCGGGTCTCAGGGTCGAACTGCACGCTGCCGAACAGAACGCTGACCCCGAGCACCAACGGCGCCGCGTCCGCATGGGCTGACGCCGCCGCCAACGCTGCAACACCGCCGAGCAGCGCTCTTCGCACGATCATCTGGTTGAAGCCACCTGCATCATAACCTCTCGAGAAGCAGCAAAACAGGGCGGCTGCGAACCGTATTGAGCCCTGTGCGCGCAAGACCCGTCAATCGCGTCCAGTTTCAGGGGCGATCAGGGAGCGTCCTGCACCACGCGCACGAAGGCGCCGATCAGCGGCGGCATCTGCTCGGCCCTTGCAGGAAGCTTGCTGGCCGGCATCGTCAGGCTGTCCAGGAACCGCCCGCTCACCGTGTACACCGAGAGCTCCAGGTCATCACCGACGACCTCGGGACGGCACACGACCTCATCGCCCCCGGCTTTCCCGCGGCACTCGGCCACGAAGGCTCGGATGTCCTCGAGTCCACCCGTTTGCTCCCCTGCATCGGCGAGAAAGTCGGCGATCTCATTGGCCACTTGGGAAAGTGCAACCACGGCCAGCGGCACGCAGCCCTGGCTATCTTGAAACACCCGGCCCCGCCATCGATCGAAGCGAGCCGCCCGCTCTGCTTCCTCCGGTGTCGGCCCGGTGTCGTCCTCGGGTGGTTCCGGAAGGCCGCCGGCCGCCAGGATTTCTTCCCAGACCGGGATGGCCCAGTCCGTGCGCAGACCGAGCAGCACGCCGAACCCACGCCGTGCTAGGTCGTCCGTGTCGCCGGGCGGCAGGTCGCGCGGCGCGTTGCCGTCGACCAAGTCGATGAGAACGCGGCGGACCGCCCCAAACGAGAGTTCCGCGAGGGCATCGGGCGAGCGCCAACCCGGCAGCAACCGCACCTCCTCGCTGTCTGCCAGGGCACCCGACGCGATCAATGCTTCTCCGAGCGCCTCCCCGTCCGGAACCTCCCCGGCAGCCAACGCGACGGGCAGAGCGACCAACTCGGCCCAGCCGGACGGCCCGACCGCGGCCCCCTCCGCCGCGACCAACAGCACCCAGTTGAGCTCGTCACCGGCGTCCTCGCCTTGCTGCTCGCCGAGCTTGCGAACGGCCAGGTCCAGGATGTCGGTCCGCCCGGCTGTCAGGAGCGCCTGCACCAGCACGTCGAACTCGTCGCTGTCCTCGTCGGCGAACGCCTCCAGCAACCGGTCGGCGACCGGGCCCGGAGCCTTGCCGAAGGTCTGTTGCGGCGGTGCTGCCGATCCCCGCAGGCCGAGAAGCTCCAGCGCCGCCGGCCCGCGAAGCAAGCGGGCGCGGTCGATCCAGGCACGGCGGTTCTCCGGCGTGTCGTCGCGGCCGGACATCCAGCGCCGGAACGCCGCCCGGTCGGCCCGCTGCACCAGGAGCTCGACGCCGGCTTGCAGCAACTCGGTGGCGGCAGCCCGGGTCGTGGCGTGGACCGCCGGGAGGTCGGTTTCGCCGGGGCGAAGCGTGTCGAGCGTTTCGATGTCGGGGTAGTGGGTGAGGAGTACGGCATCGAGGTCGGGCGCCACGTCCCGCGCGAGGTCGGCGGCGTGGTTGACGCGTTCATCCTGGTGATCGATTGGGTCGGGCACGGGGCTATCCTGAAGCGGGCGCGGACTATGGTGTGGTGCCGCGCCCGACTGCAACAGCGCCGGAACGGCCGGTGCGCCGAGGGCCGTTACGCCTCGACCCAGTGCCAGGTCTCGATGTTCCAGGTATTGAGCCGGACGTTGATGTTCGGCTGATAGCCCAGCAGCCTCGACTTCGTGCCCTCGATCAACGAATATTGCTGTTGCGGCAGGAACGCCAGGTCCTCGCGCAGCACTTCCTGCAGCCGTTGATAGATCGGGATGCGCTTGGCCTGGTCCAGTTCGTTCGCGCCGTCCTGCAGCAGCTTGTCCACCTCGGGGTTGGAATACTGCATCGTGTTCTGGCCCGCCCCGGTTTTGACCGCGATGGATGCGCTCGAGAAGTAATCCGACGCATCCGGATCCGGCCCGACCATGAAATTGTTGCCGACGATGGCCGTCTCGAACTGTGACTTGATCCAGTAGTCGCCCCACATCACGGCTGCGGGCAGGTTCTTGATCGTCATCTCGATGCCGACCTGCTGGAAATCTTGCTGCAGGAATTGCTGAACCTGCTCGCGCAAGTGATTGCCGGCGGTGGTGGAGTTGGTGAAGGCTAGGCGCATGCCGTTTTTGGCACGGATGCCGTCCGCGCCGGGTTTCCATCCTGCCTGGTCCAGCATCGCCTTGGCTTTGTCGATGCTGTACTCGTGCTTCGGCAAGTTCGGGTTGAACGCCCAGCTCTGCTTGGGAAGGTAGGACTCGGACGGGCCGGGCAGGCCGTAATAAATCTGTTGGATGATGCTGTCCTTGTCGTAGGCGTAGTAGATCGCTTGACGGACGGCTTTCTCCTGGAACTGCGGCAGGCCGAGGTTGAAGTAGAAGTTCTCGATGACGGCCTCGGGCGCGGTGTACACCTTGCGGTCGGACAGCTTCTGCGCCTCGGCGTAATGGTCGGCGGAGATGCCCTGAAGGCTGATGTAGTCGATATCGCCGGTGCGGAACTGCGTGTACAGCACGGTGAGGTCGGGGATATATTTGTAGACCGCCGTACCCAGCAGCGGCCCGTCGCCGAAATAGTCTTCGTTGGCGGTCAGCGTGATGTGGTCGCCGGGCACGCGTTGCTGCCACTTGAACGGCCCCGTGCCGACCGGGTTCTCGGTGTAATGGCCACCGGTGACCGGCTCGTTCTCCAGCTTGTGCTTCGGTACGATGTAGAACCAGGACAGGATCGAGATGTAAGGCGCGAACGGCTTCTTCATCGTCCAGGTGATACGGTCGGGCGCCGGCGTTTGGATATTCCCGACGAATTCGTGCCCGGTGCGGCTGTAGGCGGGGAAGTCGGGCTGCATCACGCTGGTCAGCGAGAAGGCGACGTCGGCGGAGGTGAACGGCGTGCCGTCATGCCACTTCACGCCGGGCCGCAGCTTGATCGACCAGGTGAGCCCGTCGGCGGACAGCCCGCCATTGGCCACCGTCGGCACTTCAAGCGCCAGGCGGGGGATCATCTCGCCGCTCGGGCTGACACCCCAGAGCGGGCTGTACAGCGCCATGAACACGCCCTCGTCCACTTCGATATGCGGGCGGCGCGGGTCGAGCACAGTGGGTTCCTGCGACAGGCCGATCACCACCTGGCCGCCCGGCTTAGGCTTACCCTGCGCCCGGACCAGCCGCGGTGCGGCTGCGATGACGGTCGAGGTGACGAGAAGATTACGGCGCGAGATGTTCATGGCGATGCTCCGGCTATTATGGCGTCAGAGGGCGGTTTCGAGCGAGACCGGTGTGCCGTCGGTGAAGCGACTGTACCGGAACGGCGCCGGATCGACGATGGGTGTTTTTGCCGTGGCGATCTCGGCCGCCAGCCGTCCGGCGGCCGGGCCGATGCCGAAACCGTGGCCGGAGAAGCCGGTGGCGATAACGAGGCCCGGAACCGCATCCACCTCGGAGATGACCGGCACCGCATCCGGCGTCACGTCGATCAGCCCCGCCCATTGCTGTGCCACCTGAATGCCGCGGAAGACGGGAAACACCTCCTGCAGGCTCGTGACCGCGGCGTCGTTGATCGGCGTCACCGGGTCCGGGTCAAGCGTGCGCGTGCCCTCGAACGGGCTGGGCTTGTCCAGCGCCCAGCGTTTCGCGGTGCGTGCCTCGGCCATGAAGCGGCCGTCCACGCGTAGCCGGAGCGCCCGGTGCTGCGACCGGGCGGCAGGGAGGAAGTCGAAGAAGAAGCGGAACGTGTCCGGCGTGATCGGCACGATGTTGGCGCTGCCGTTGGCGATCGTGTATCCGCCGTCGCTGCGTTTGCGGAAGGCGAAGTCGCCGAGCCAGGCCGATACCTCGGGGCCGTTGGCCACCGGGGCAGTCCGTAGCACGGAGGAGCGCGTCTTGAGCTGCGGCAGGCGCAGGCCGAGGCTGCCGCAAAACAGGCGGGACCAGGCGCCGCTGGCCAGGATCGCGCTGTTGCAGCCGACCCGGCCGCGCTCCGTCACCACGCCGGCCACGCGCCCCGCCGAGAGGTCGAGCCCGCGCACGGCGCAGTTCTCCACGATGACGGCGCCGGCAGCCCTTGCGGCGGCGGCCAATGCGGGAACGGCCTTCTGCGGCTCGGCCCGCCCATCCGTCTTGGTATACAGCGCCGCCTTGTAGCGCTTGGTGGCGCCGGGGAGCAGCCCGGCCAGTTCGTCGCCCTCCACGATGCGGCTGCCCATCTGATACGGCGCCACCCGGTCGATCCAACGCTCGTAGCGCTCGCGGTCGTCATCCTTGGTCGCGACATACAGCACGCCGCATTCGGTGAACCCGGTCGGCAGGCCCTCGCGGTTGAACTCGCCCCACATGCGCAACGCCTCGATGATCAGCGGAACCTCGCGCAAGTCCCGCCCGGTCTTGCGCACCCACCCCCAGTTGCGGCTGGATTGCTCGCCGGCGAGCTTGCCCTTCTCGCACAGCAGGACGGACACGCCCTGCCTCGCCAAGTGCAGCGCGGCACTCACGCCGATGATGCCGCCGCCGATCACCACCACATCGGCATGCGGCGTCAGGTCCGTGTCGGTCTGGGCAGGGTCGATCTGGGGTCCCATCTTGGATCTCCTACTCGGCTATGGCAGGCACGGCGTCGGGCAACGGCGAGGCGAGGTGCAGCTCCGGGCGGCGGCAGGCCGCGAAGTGACCCGGCGACAATTCAGCCAAGGGCGGCACCGCCTCTGCGCAGGCCGGCTCCGCATAACGGCAGCGCGTCCGGAATGGACAGCCGGAGGGCGGCGAGAGCGGGCTTGGGATGTCCCCCTGCAGCAGGATACGCTGCTTTCGGGCGCCGATATCCGGCACGGCGGAGAACAGCGCCTCGGTGTAGGGGTGGCGCGGGCGGGCAAACAGCGCCGCCGTGTCGGCCAGCTCGACGATGCGCCCGAGATACATTACCGCAACCCGGTCCGAGATCAGCCCGACCACGGCGAGATCGTGCGCGATGAACAGGATCGCCAGGCCCAGTTCCGCCCGCAGATCCAGCAGCAAGTTGATGACCTGCGCCTGCACCGAGACGTCCAGCGCCGACACCGGCTCGTCGGCCACCAGCAGGTCCGGGTGGGACATCAATGCGCGTGCGATGCCGATCCGCTGCCGCTGGCCGCCCGAGAACTCGTGCGGGTAGCGGTCCGCGGCGCCGGCGGTCAGCCCGACGCGCTGCAGCGCTTCCTCCACCCGGCCACGCTGGGCGGTGCGGCCGAGCGACGGCTCGTGCACCTGCAGCGGGATGGCCAGGCTCGCCTCCACCGTCATTCGCGGGTTGAGCGAGGCATACGGGTCCTGGAAGATGATCTGCATGCGCCGCCGCACTGAACGCAGCCTGTGGCGGGACGCCTGCGAGATGTCCTGGCCGGCGAAACGGACGCTGCCGGCCGTCGGCGCCTGCAGCCGCAGCACGGTTCGGCCCAGCGTCGTCTTGCCCGAGCCGCTCTCACCCACCACGCCCAGCACCTCGCCGGGTGCGAGGGTGAACGACACGCCGTCCAACGCGCGCAGGGTGCGCCCGCGGCCAACCGGGTAGTGTTTCGCGAGGCCATCGACCTCGAGCAGCGGTATCATGCCGCCAGCTCCCGCCACCGCGCGCACCGGACCGCGTGGCCGGGCGATGCGTCCTCCAGCACCGGGCGGGCGGCTTCGCAGGGATTGGGCAGCGTGTGGGTGCAGCGCGGGCTGAACACGCAACCGGCCGCCCGGTCGCGCGGATCGGGCACGTTGCCGGGGATTGCGGTCAGCCGCGCACCCAGCGTCCGTGCGCGCACATG
>CAXTVQ010000067.1:22070-30817 GCA_964247705.1 uncultured Acetobacteraceae bacterium
TCGGCGATCAGCACGCGGGGGCGGCAGGCCAACGCCATTGCGATCATCGCGCGCTGCCGCATGCCGCCCGAAAGCTGGTGCGGAAAGGCCCGCGCCCGCAACGCCGGCTCCGGGATCCCCACTTGCTCCAGCAGCGACACCGCCCGCGCCATCGCCGCGCGCGCACCCACGCGTTCATGCGCCAGCACCGCCTCGGCGATCTGATGCCCGACCCGGTGCACGGGATTAAGCGAGGTCATCGGCTCCTGGAAGATCATCGCGATGTCGCGCCCGCGCACTTCCGCCATGCGGCCTTCCGGCAGCGTCAGTAGCTCCATCGCACGGCCGTCCGCGCCGCTTAGCGTGGCGCGACCGCGGATGAGGCAGCCGGGCGGACCGCCGAGCAGCCGCATCAGCGCCAAGGCGGTGACGCTCTTGCCCGAGCTGGACTCGCCCACGATCGCCAGCGTTTCGCCGGCGGTAAGCTCGAAGGAGACGCCTTCGACGGCGTGGACCGGGCCGCCCTCGGTGCGGAAGGTCACGGCGAGGTCGGCCGCCGACAGGACCGTGCTCACCGCTGCAGGTCCATCCGCGGGTCCAGAGCGTCCCGCAGCCCGTCACCGAGGAAGTTGAAGCCGGTCACCGCAAGGGTGATGGCGGCCCCGGGCAGGATGGCGAGCCAGGGCGCGTTGGTCAGGTACTCCTGCGCGTTGTTTAGCATGTTGCCCCAGGAGGGCGTCGGCGGCTGGATGCCGTAGCCGAGGTAGCTCACGTAGCTCTCGAGCAGGATCGCGCGCGCCACGTTCAGCGTCGCCGCGACCACGATCGGCGCCATGACGTTGGGCAGCAGCTCGCGCAGCATGAGGTGGGCGTCCGACACCCCGATCGCCTCGGCGGCGACCACATAGTCCCGCTCCCGCAACGACCGCACCTGTCCTTCCACCACGCGGGCCACTTCCATCCAGGACGTCAGCGCCACGATCAGCGTGATGGTGAGCACGCCGGGGCTGACCAGGGCGGCGAGCGTGAGCAGAAGGAAGATGGAGGGGAAACACAGCACCGCGTCCACCACGCGCATGAGCGCCGTGCCGGTCCAGCCGCCGTAGAACCCGGCGGTCAGCCCGACGAGGACGCCGGTGACCGTGCTGAGCCCCATCGCGGCGAACCCCACCGAGAGCGAGATCCGACCCGCCAGCAAGAGGCGGATGAGCTGATCGCGCCCGAGCGGGTCCGATCCCAGCCAATGCGGCCCGGCGAAGGGCGGCTGAAACCGGTGCCGCAGATCGATGGTCAGCGCACCGTAGGACACGAGGTAAGGCCCGACGGCGCAGGCGAGCACGAGCAGGACGATCGTGGCTAGGCCGAACATCGCCAGACGATGGCGTAGGAAGCGCCTCAGTGCGGGACGCTTGGCGCCCCTGGTGCGGGCGGAGAGGACGGTGGCGCTCATCCGACGCGGATCCGCGGGTCGGCGACGACGTAGAACATGTCGGCCATGAGGTTGCCGATCAGCACCATGATGGCCGAGACCATGAGCAGCCCCATTACCACGGGATAGTCGCGGTAGCCGATGGAGTCGAGGAACAGCCGCCCCATCCCGGGCCAGGTGAACACCGTCTCCGTCACCAGCGCGCCGCCCAGCAGAGTCGGGAGCTGCAGTCCGGCGACCGTGATCATCGGCAGCAGCGCATTGCGCAGGGCGTGGTGGATCAGCACGGTTCGGCGCCGCACACCCTTGGCGCGGGCGGTGCGGATGTAGTCCTGCGAGATCACGTCCAGCATGGAGGCGCGCATGTAGCGGCTCCATGTCGCGACCGTGACGAGGGTCAGCACCAGGCAGGGCAGGATCAGGTGCCGGCCGTAATCCAGCAGCGTCTGCGTCCCCGAGCTATACATGTTGCCGGACGGCAGCCAGGCGAGCCAGACCGAAAACACGTAGATCACCACCAGCCCGAACCAGAAAGTCGGGATGGAGAGCGCCACCATCGCGCCGATCGTGGCGAGGTAGTCGGCGATGGAGTAGCGCCGGGTCGCGCCGAGCACGCCGACCCAGGTTCCGATCAACACGGCGAGCACCGTGGAGCTGAGCATCAATTCCAGCGTAGCGCCGATATGCGCGCCGATCACCGTCAGCACGGGGGCGCCGTCGCGGTAGGAATGGCCCCAATCGCCGCGCAGCAAATGCCCGGCCCAGTCGAAATATTGGATCGGCAACGGCCGGTCGAGCCCCATCTGATGCGCGATCTGCGCCATCGTCGCGGCCGACATGCCGGGGGTCAGCGCGAACTGGCTGAGCGGCCCGCCGGGTGCCAGGTGCAACAGCGCAAAGCCGATCATGGAGACGAGCACCAGCAGCACGAGGCTCTGGCCGATCCGGTGCAGGATGGTGCGTGCCATCGCCGCTATCCGTGCAGCGTCATCGATTGCGCCGGGCCGGCTCCGGCGGCAAAGCGGGCGAGGGCGAAGGGTTCGATCGGCAGGTTCGGCGTCTCGTCGCGGGCGAGCGAGGCGCTGATCCGTCCGGTGACCGGGCCGAGGCAGAAGCCGTGGCCGGAGAACCCCATCGCCAGCACCAACCCGCGTGGCTCCTGCGCCGCCTCGATCACCGGCAGCGCGTCCGGCGTCATGTCGATCAGCCCGACCCAGGTCTCGTCCAGCGGTGCGTCGAGAGCTGCGGGCACCACGGCGCCGAACAGTGCCGCTACCCGCGCGACTTCGGCCACGCGCGGGCGCAGGCGGGGGCCGGTGGCCGGCGACTCGGTAAAGTCGAGCTCGCCGCCCCACTCGCCGCCGCTGCCGGTGAAGCGGAATCGCCCGTCCACCTCCTGCCGCCCGGCGCAGGATGCGTCGGCAACGCCGATCACCTGCGCCAGCACCTTCGGCACCGGCGCGGTCCGCAGCAGGGTGACCCCGCGCGGCGTCATCGGCACGGACAGGCCGAGCGGCTCGAGCAGCGCGTTGCCCATCACACCGGTCGCCATCACTACCCGGCCGCAAGCGATCGTCTCCTTCTCCGTGCGTACGCCGGTGACCCGGCCGGCCTCGGTCTCGATCGCCATCACCCGCTCGCCGAAGCGCAGCACCGCCCCGGCAGCGGTCGCGGCGCGCAAGAAGGCGGCGACGGTGGCGTGCGGGTCCGCGTGCCCGTCGGTCGGGCAGTAGGATGCGCCCAGGACGTCCGGCGCGATGGCAGGGGCAAGCTCGTGCAGCGCGTCCCGGTCCAGCAGCGAGAGGCTCAACCCGGCGGTGGCCTGCTCCGCCACCATAGCGGCCATGCTGGCCATCTCCGCTTCGGTCCGGGCCAGGCGAAGGTTGCCCCGCTGCGTGTAATGCGTTGGTGCACCGAGCTTCTCCGCCAGATGCTCCCAATCCGCCACCGCCGCCTGCGCCAACGGCAGTTCGGCGGGATGCCGCCCCGATTGACGCACGCCGGCCAGCGTCCAGCCGCTGGCCATCGCCGCCGGGCCGAAGCGGTCTATCACCGTCACGCGCACACCCGCGGTGGCCAGTTCATAGGCGGTGGCTGCCCCGCTGATCCCGGCCCCGATAACGACCACATCCGTCATAGCGCATTCTCCAGCCGGCGATGAACCAGAAGGTCCGCCACGATCGCCGAATTGGGAAGAGCAATTACGGCCGCGACGCAGGTGAGCCTCATCGTGCGGTGGCTTCCCCCTCGGCGCCGGCCGTGCCGATGCCTCGACTTGGCGGCGTACCGGACCGCCGCCGGTTGGTCCAGATGCAACGTCGCGCGCAGGGCGGCCGGCGCCTCCGGTGTCGCGGCTGGACGATCTTGCCGCCGCCATATGCTTGTTGCGGTGGGATGCCGGTGTCGGCTAGCGGGCAGCCGCAGCAACCGGAGTTTTCCGCATGACCCAGCCGATCCTGCTCGTCCGCTCCGGTGGCGCCGCCGCTTTGCCTGAATGGCAGTCCGCATTCGCCGCTGTCATGCCGGACCTCGAGGTGCGCTGGTGGGACGATGCCACCGTCGATGCCGTGCGCGTCCACTACGTGCTGGTCTGGGAGCCGGAACCCGGCCGCATCGCGCGACTGCCGAACCTGCGCGCGGTGTTCAGCGCTGCCGCGGGGGTGGACCACCTCGTGCGTGACCCGGACCTGCCGAAGCATTTGCCCATCGTCCGCATGGGCGCGGACGAGATCGCGCAGACCGTCGCGGAATATGTCTGCCTCGGCGCCCTCGCCTGTCTCCGCGACCTGCCACGCATAGTGGCGGGGCAGAGGGAGCGGCGCTGGGAGACGTTCAACGTGCCGCGCACCGCGCGCCACACGCGGGTCGGCATCATGGGGCTCGGCCGCATCGGGCTCGCCTCCGCGGCTATGCTGTCGCCGATCGGCTTCGCCGTCCACGGCTGGTCGCGCACCGCGCGGGAGGGCGGGACGGTGCCGTGCCGCGCCGGCATGGCCTCGCTGGACGCATTCCTGGCCGAGAGCGAAATCCTAGTTGGTCTGCTGCCCGACACGCCGGAGACGCGTGGGTTGCTGGATGCGCGGCGGCTGGCCATGCTGCCCCGCGGGGCAGGCGTGGTGAGTGCCGGGCGCGGCACGTTGATCGTGCAGCCCGCCCTGTTGGCGGCGCTCGACAGCGGCGCATTGTCCTGCGCGGTGCTGGACGTCTTCCCGGAGGAGCCGTTGCCGCCGGCCGACCCGGCCTGGTCGCATCCCCGCGTGATCGTCACGGGGCACGTGGCCGGCAACGCCTCCCGCCCGTCGCGGGCCGCCAGTGTCGCGGAGAACATTCGCCGGTTGGAGCGCGGCGAGATGCCGGATACGCTCTACGATCCGGCGCGGGGATACTGAGTGGGTAGGCGGAAAGAACGGCCAAGAACGAAGGGGCAGGCGATGCGACGATGCGGCGATGCCGGCACCCATGCTGCCCAGCCGGCGCATGGGCGAACTGCTGCAACCCGAGCGGCACGCGCGCTTCGACGCGCACCTGATGGGAACCCGACATGAGCAATACCAAGGCCTACCGCGATCGCCCGGCTGACACACGGGACGTTCGCCTCACCGACTTCGACGTGTTGGCATTCGACTGCTACGGCACGTTGATCGACTGGGAGGGCGGTATCTACACCGCGCTGCAGCCGTTGCTGGCGCGCATGCCCGCGCCCCCCAGCCGCGATGCCGCATTGGAGCTGTTCGCACGCGAGGAGTCGGCGCAGGAGGCCGAAACGCCGGCGATGATCTATTCCGAGTTGCTAAGCGTCGTGCACGGCCGCGTCGCCCGCATGCTCGGTCTGCCGGAGGACGCTGCGGAGGCACAAGCGTTCGGCGCCTCGGTGCCCGACTGGCTCGCCTTCCCGGATAGTGCGGAGGCGCTCGCCTACCTCAAGCGGCACTTCAAGCTGGTGATCCTCTCCAACGTGGACCGCGAGAGTTTCCTTGGCAGCAATGCGCGGCTGGGTGTGGCGTTCGACGCGATCTACACGGCGCAGGACGTCGGCTCCTACAAGCCGAGCCCGCGCAATTTCGACTACCTGCTGGCCAAGCAGGCGGACCTGGGCGTGCCGAAGGACAGGATCCTGATGACGGCGCAGAGCCTGTTCCACGATCACGCGCCGGCCAAGCGCGCCGGGTTGCGGTCCGCCTGGATCGACCGCCGTCATGCGCAGGAGGGTTGGGGCGCGACAATGCCGCCGCCGGAAGGCGCTGCCTACGAGTTCCGTTTCAACAGCATGGCCGACCTCGCGACCGCCCATGCGGCGGCGTTGCGCGACGTCACGCTGTCGACCATCGCACCGGAGGCTTCGCCCGCTTAGAGCTGGCGGTCAACGGATTGAGTCGGGATGTCCCCTAAGGCCGGGCGTCCGTCGGGGGGGCCGCAATGGCTGGTTTGGCTGATCCCACCAGGAATAGCGCTGCCCCCAGGGTCCCCAGGCCGCCTGCTGCGATTATCCACCCCATGGTCCAGGGCGTGCCGTCGGCGAACCAGCCAACCATGGCCGCCGTCAGCACGCCGGTGCCATATTGCAACGCTCCGACCAGCGCGGATGCGGCGCCGGCCTTGTGCGGGAACGCGACCAACGCTCCGGCGACCGAGTTGGCCACGATGAAGCCGAGCATAGAGACGTAGCAGAACAAGGGCACCACGAGTCCGGCCAAGCCGAACCAGCCGAACCGGGAGTCGAGTGCGATCGCCACCCCGGACAACGCCGCGATGATCGCGCCCATGCGGAACAGCCGGTCGCTGCCGAGCCGCATCACGAAGCGGCTGTTGATCAGGTTGGCCGCCATCATCCCAGCGATGTTGACGCCGAACAGCAAGCCATAGGCCTGCGGCGGCACATGGTAGTATTCGATGTAGGCGAACGGCGTACCGGCAAGATAGGCATAGATGCCGCCGTAGAAGCAGCCGCCGGAGATCGCAAACCCAAGCAGCCGCCGGTTGCGCGCCAGCAACACGTAACCGATCAGGGCCTCGCTCACGCGCTGGCTCGTGCGTTTCTCCTTCGGCAAGGTCTCCGGCAATGCCAGCAACCCCAACAGAGCGAGCAGACCAAGCCCGACGAGGACCCAGAAGATCCCTTGCCACGACCAAAACGCAAGGATCTGGCCGCCCATGATCGGCCCGAGCAGGGGGGCTACCCCCATCACCAGCATCAAGGTGGACAGCATCTGGGCCGAGCGTTCCCGCGAATACAGGTCACGGACCATTGCACGGGCCAGCACAGGCCCGGCGCAAGCGCCCACGGCTTGAACCACCCGCCATGCCATCATCTGCGTCGCCGATGCCGAAAGCGCGCATCCGACTGAGCCGAGGATGAACAGCACGACGCCAATGGCCACGGGGATGCGGCGGCCATACCGGTCGCTGATCGGTCCCCAGAGCAACTGACCCAAGCTGAAGCCGACCAGGAAGCCGGAAAGCGTGAGTTGCACGCGCCCGGGATCGGTATGGAATGCGGAGGCGAGCGCCGGCAGTGCTGGCAAGTAGATGTCGGTCGAAATCGATGCGAACGCCATAAGGGCGCTCAGGATGATCAGGAAGCGGACGCTTCCCGCCCTGGCGGCGTCACCCGAGGTTAGCAGTCTGGCGGAGGCTGACATGCCCGCACTATGGCGCTTTATGCTGCACTGCACAATGACGCGTTTCTGGGCTAGCAGTCCCTGTCATCCGGATCTGCGGCGCGTCGGGCTTGGCTCAGGCCATGGGAACGTTGCGCCCTTCACGCGATGCTTGCCGGAGATGGTCCCCATCGACGACGCGGTGTGCGGCGGCCTGCGCCAACGCCCAGAGCGCCTGCATCTGTTCCGGCGCATCCAGCCGCCGCAAGGTTTGTAGCTCACGTGGTTTCAAAGCCGCATCCTGAGCATCGTCCAAGTCGAGATCGTACCGTACGGCAGTGAACAGCGGCTCGGCGCCCAGCAAGTCCTGCGCCATGTCGCCGACCTCGGAATCGACCGGAAAGGGCAGGGGCGTGTAGCCGAACCCTTGCAGGCTGCGTAGAGCGTGGGTGCTGCCGTCACCGATCATGCCGTGCAATACCCTGAACGCCTGCAGCAGCAGCAACTGCCGCGGTCGGGATCGAGCCCAGGTTGCGATGTGACCCGGCTTCAGCGCCGGATAGTCCTCCCTGACCCGGAAGCGGCCGGTGCCGACCGATACGATCAGCAGGCTGTCCCGCCCGGGTGGCCAGCCCAGGCCGTAGCAGCGCAGCCGCGCGAGTTCGAACAGGCGCATCGCAGGATTGTTGTAGGGCGAGGCGCCACCATCGACAAAGCGCCCGATCTCCGCCGTTCCATCCACTTTCGGCCCAAGTGGCAAGGAGACGGCACGGAAGAAGGTCGGCGCCGCGGCCGAGGCGCGCACGAGATTACGCAGCGGTATGCGCCAATTACCGTTCTGCCCGTCCCGGTCGGCGTAATAAGGCGCATTTGGAAGGTTCGAGACCACCCAAGGCTGCGCCGTGTCGACGCGCTTGGCGACGATGGCCAGGCCCGTCCGCAGGGCCTTACTGCCAAGCAGCAGCTCGTCCCCCTCGGCAGTGCGGCCGAAATGGGCGTTCAGAAGCGCCTCCAGCCGCCCCGGGTCATAGCGGTTCACGAGTGGCGAGACGCGATACCAGCGCCGCCGGAAGACGGAGTGCGCAAACTCGTCATACAGGGCGCGGATGCTGCTCACGCGCCAGCCAAGGGCGAGTGCCGCAGCGATGATGGCGCCGGTCGACGTGCCGCCAATCAGGTCGAAATGGTCGCAGAGGCATGCCGCCGGGTCCGGCCCGCACAGAACCGCCTCGATACGTTCCAGGAACGCTAGGCTTACGATCCCGCGGGTGCCGCCGCCGTCCAGCGACAAGATGGCTTTCGGACCCGGCGCGTGCAGGCGTTCCTGGAGTGCCGCGTTATGGTGTTGAACCGCGTGGCGGTTCATCGGGGTAAGCGCAGACGGCTCGGCCAGTCGTGTGGGAAGCACCGGGGGGATGCCCAGCCGCTACGATGCGGCCGATGTCCATCCATCAATGAGGCGCGTCCTTTGTTTCCGCGAGTTCGCTGTGGAGGAACGCCATGTCTTTAGGAAAAGGCGTGCTGTGGTTCTTGGCCCAAATGGTCACTACGACGGTCTCCTGGATTCGCCCAGTTCGGGTCCCTGCTCAGACTACTACATCGCGGACGCCCGGCGCATGAAAGACATCACAGTGCGATCTTGCCGGATCAACTAGTCTGCCGTTAAAGCGGTGTCCGGAGGCCAGGATGAGCGGGCAGACTCTGCGCTTATTCGTATCGTCGCCGGGAGACGTTGCTGGGGA
>CAXTVQ010000068.1:0-11741 GCA_964247705.1 uncultured Acetobacteraceae bacterium
AGCGTCGCCCTCCGAAGGCGAAGGTCGCACGTTCGAATCGTGTCGGGTCCGCCAATTTTTTAGATAGTTACTGGATGCATCGGCTAGGGTTAGAAGACTGCCGGAAGCAAAGGAGCTTGATGGCAGAGACATCGAACGACAAAGAAAAGGTGAGTCCGGTCACTGGGACAGGCTCCACCGCGAGCTAGTTAGAGAGAACAGGTCGGATGACGAGATCGTGCTGGCCAAACGCGCTTTTCTCGCGGGTATGCGAGCCGTGGGATCTGCGACCCCGTCGTAGCGCCGGCCGAGTGACTTCAAGACCGCGGTAGCTTGAAGCGATCCAGAAGCCTTTTAGAACGACGGATGCCTAAATCGGCCCTCGCTACCCTGACAAGATCTGCATCCCCTTCATTTGTGGCCGCAACTGCATTGTTATAATATCGGTTGACTACAGATTCGTCCCCGGCAAAAATCATAGTGTTGATCTTGCGCACCGCCCTAAGAAAGTCGTCGGGTAACAGATAGGCGGTAGAGGCTGCCAATTTCATCATGCGCTCCCGCGCGTCATTAAATTCCTTTCTTGTAGCCTCACTATCTGGACCTTCTTTACCCTTCCTTATCTCGTCCCTCCTGATATCTGCTGTATGTCGTATCTGATGAATCTCTCCAAATACTTGTTCATAGACTTGCATCTTGCGCTCAAACAGACGTTGTCGACGAAAGATGCGCCACGTGAAAATTGGCGCGATTGTAACAACAAGGACACTGCCCACGATTCCCAGTATCGATGCGATTATAGCCGGCGTAAGGCTGGGCATGGGTCGTGTCCTAATGTGCACTTATGCATGTGGCTAACGCTCGCCTTCGGTGCCAGCATCTTCACGCCGCTTCCAGCCGCACCTTGCCGCCCAGCGATGCGATCGGTGAAGCATACTCGCTATGGGGGTCGCGGGCCCCTTCAGCCAGGCGCATACCTCACTCACTTCCTCCGAAGGCGAAGGTCGCACGTTCGAATCGTGTCGGGTCCGCCAGCCTTCAGCCTTCAATCTGGAAACGGTGTCAGGTCGTTCGTGGCGTATCGAAGGCCATTGTCTATCGATCTGTAACCGCCGCTCTTGCGTTATGGGTCCGGTGATCGCCGCCGTGGCGTGAACTGCTCGCGCAAGGTGGTGCATGTACGAACCGGAGCACTCGGCAGGCGACAAGACCGGCAAAGACTCCCCTCACCTCGACGGCAATGAACAGCGCCAGGCCAAAGAGGTCGCTCCAGTCGGCTCCCTCGTCATCCACGAAGTCATCCGTGCGATGGGGCAAAAGGAGCAGGACCGGGCGTCAAGCGGCCTTTTGTGGTCGGGGCTGGCGGCGGGGCTGTCGATCGGCTTCTCCATGGTGGCCCAGGCCTATCTGAAGGCCGGGCTGCCAAACGCGCCTTGGGCGCCGCTGGTGAGCAGCTTCGGCTACAGCCTCGGCTTCCTCATCGTGGTGCTCGGGCAGCAGCAACTCTACACCGAAACGGCCCTAACCGCCGTGATCCCGGCCTTTACGCACCCGAGCACGAAGTCGGTCCTGGGCGCGTTCCGCGTCTGGGGGCTCGTGCTCGCGGCGAACCTCGCCGGCACGTTCATCTTCGGCGCCATCGCAGCCCAACGAGGCATCTTCTCCCCCGAGGCGTACGAGGCCATGCTGACGCTCGGCGCCAGTACGATGCAGCACGATTTTTGGCAGACCGTGGCGCTCGCGGGGTCCTCGGGCTGGTTGATCGGACTGATGGTCTGGCTGTTGCCTGCCGCCGGGTCATCCCGGCCGCTGATCATCATTCTGCTCACGTACGTGGTCGCCGTCTGCAATTTCCCCCACATCATCGCGGGATCGGTCGAGGCGACGTTCCTCGTCGTATCCGGTCACGCCTCCGTCGGCGATTACCTCACCCGCTTCCTGTTGCCGGTGCTGCTGGGCAACACGATCGGCGGAACCGCCCTCGCGGCGCTGCTCAACCACGCCCCGATCGCGAACGAACTGGAGGCCGGCGAGCGATAGCTTTGCGGGGCTGCCTCGAAGCCAACGCAGCCCGGCATGCTTTGGCAAACGGCCGCAGCGGCCTATGTGACGGCGATGCATCCCTCCCATGCCCGCCGCCCCTGGATCATCGCTTCCGTGATGGCCGGCACCTTCATGATCGCCGTGGAGGCGACCATCGTGTCCACCGCCATGCCCAAGATCGCCGGCCAGCTTGGCGACTTGCACCTGTATGCCTGGGTGTTCTCTGCCTACCTGCTCACGCAGACGGCGATGACGGTCGTGTTCGGCAAGCTGGCCGACACTTATGGCCGCAAGCCGGTGCTGCTGGTGGGGATCAGCATCTTCCTCGTTGGCTCGTTGCTGTGCGGAACGGCCTGGTCGATCCCGGCACTGATCGGCTTCCGCCTGTTGCAGGGGGTGGGCGCCGGGGCAATCCAGCCGGTGTGCATGACGGTCGTGGGCGACCTATATCCGGTGCAGGAGCGCGGCAAGGTGCAGGGCTGGCTGGCCAGCGTGTGGGGGCTGTCCTCCGTGCTCGGGCCGCTGGCGGGCGGGCTCATTATCCAGCATCTGTCCTGGGCCTGGATCTTCTGGATCAACCTGCCGGTGGGCCTGCTTTCGATGGCCGGGTTCGCCGCCTTCCTGCGCGAGGACGTATCGGCCGGGCCCGCCCGCGTGGACGTGCCGGGGGCCGCGTTGTTCACGCTCGCGATGGCCTCGCTCATGCTGGGGCTGACGCAGATCGGCACCGGCAATGCGCGGTCGACCCTGTCCGCCTTCGCCGTATGCGCCGCTGCGGCCGCCCTGTTCGTGTGGCAGGAGCGGCGGGCGGCGAACCCCATCGTCGCCTTTCGGCTGTGGTCGTTCCGCCCGATCGCCACCGCCAATGCCGCGACACTGCTCAGCGGGATGGTGGTGATCGGGCTCACCGCGTTCCTGCCGATGTACGTGCAGGGCGTGCTGAACCAGACGCCGCTGGTCGCCGGGTTCACGCTCACGGCGATGGTGCTGGGCTGGCCGGTGGGTGCGACCCTGGGCGCGCGCAGCTTCAACCGGTTCGGCCTGCGCGCCATCCTGCTGTGCGGCGGCGCGTTGCTGCCGGTCGGCGGCTTCGTGTTCGTGCTGCTTGGGCCGGGCTCCTCGCCGTTGCTGGGTGGGGTAGGCTCGCTGGTGACGGGGCTGGGCATGGGCCTGCTCAGCACGGCGGCGATCATGGTCGTGCAGTCCAGCGTCGGCTGGGCGGAGCGCGGGGCGGCCACTGCGTCCAACATCTTTGCCCGCAGCCTGGGCAGCACGCTGGGGGCCACGGTGCTGGGGGCGGTGCTGAACAGCAGCCTCAACGCGGGCGGCAGTCGGGCCGTGGTGTCGCCCGACCAACTCCGCCTGCTGCTGGACCAACCGGGGACGCTGGCCGGGATCGCGGCCGTGCGGTCGGCACTCGGCGAATCGTTGCACATTACGTTCTGGGCGGTGTTCGTCCTCGGGGCGCTCACCCTGGTGCTGGCGACCCTGGTCCCGCGCGTGTCCATAACCGGCGCGGTAACGCCACGGGCGGTCGCCGAGTAGCCGTGGCGGATCACAGCGTGCTTGCCGGCGTGCTCGGCGGGACGACCCTGCCCGTGTCGGTGGCGGAGGCCGCGGCGCTCGCCGAGCGGTTCGGGCTGGAGGGCAGCGCCATCACCCCGCTCACCGGCGAGCGGGACAGCAACTTCCGGCTGCGCGCGCGTGACAGTACTGACTGGGTGCTGAAGGTGGTCCATCCGCAAGAGGACCCGGCGGTCACCGACCTGCAAAATCAGGCCATGCTGCACGTGGCCCGGCGTGACCCGGCCTTGCCCACCCCGCGCCCGCGCCCGCCGCTGACGATCTGGTGGGAGCGGCGGCAGATCCGAGTGTACTCCTGGCTGCCCGGTGTCCCACCCCAGGTCACGCCGCTGCCCCCGCCGCAACTGCGTCAAACAGGCCGCCTGCTCGCCCGGCTCGACATGGCGCTCGGCGACTTCCGCCACCCCGCGGAGAACCACGCGCTGCTGTGGAACATGCAACTAGCCGAGCAGGTGCGGCCATTGCTGGCCCATATCGAGGACCCGGTCCGCCGCGCGGTCCCGGAGCGCGTGCTGGACGTGTTCCTCGCGGAAACGCTGCCGGCCATGCGGACGATGCGCTGGCAGATGATCCACAACGACCTCAATCCGCACAACATGGTCCTCGACCCCGCCAGCGGCGCCGTGTGCGGCATCCTCGATTTCGGCGACATGGTCCGTGCGCCGCTGGTGCAGGACCTGGCGACCGCCTGCGCCTACCACATTCCGGCCGAGGGCCACCCACTCGCCGCCGCGCTGGAGATGGTGCGGGCGTACCATGCCGTCTGCCCGTTGCTGCCGGAGGAACTGGACGTGCTGTTCGAAATCATGGCCGCCCGCGGCGCCGTCAGCGTCGCGATCAGCGGCTGGCGCGCGCGGATGCAGCCGGAGAACGCCGCCTACATCACCCGCAACGGCCAGCGCGCCTGGGCCGCGATGGAGCGCCTGGCGACCGTGCCACGCGCCGAGGCCCGTGCCATGCTGCACGCGGCCTGCACGGGGGGCGCTTGCCAATGACCATGATCAACGCGTTCGACGCCAGCAAGGCGGACGCCATGCCGCCGGCGGAACGGGCGCTGATCGCGCGGCGGCAGGCATTGCTCGGCCCGGCCTACCGGCTGTTCTATGCCGAGCCCGTCCATGTCGTGCGCGGCGAGGGCGTCTGGCTGTTCGACCCGGCGGGCGAGCGCTACCTCGACGTCTACAACAACGTCGCCTGCGTCGGGCACTGCCACCCGCACGTGGTGGCGGCCATGGCGCGGCAGGCGGGGGTGCTGAACATCCACACCCGCTACGTGAACGAAATCATCCTCGACTATGCGGAGAAGCTGCTCGGGTATTTCCCGCCCGAACTGTCGCAGGTGATGTTCACCTGCACCGGCAGCGAGGCGAACGACCTCGCCCTCCGCGTCGCCCGCAGCGTGACCGGGGGCACCGGGGTGATCGTGACCAGCCTCGCCTATCACGGCGTCACCATTGCGATCTCCGAGATGTCACCGTCCCTGGGCGCCGGCATCACGCTCGGGGAGCACGTGCGCACCATTCCGGCGCCCGACCGGTATCGCAACGGTCCCGCGGTCGGCGAGGCCATGGCACAAGCCGTGCGGGACGCGGTGGCGAGCATGCGGGCGGCTGGCATCCGGCCGGCGGCGCTGCTGGTCGATACCATCTTCTCCAGCGACGGGGTGTTCGCGGACCCTCCCGGTTTTCTTCAGCCCGCCGTCGCGGCGATACGGGCCGAGGGCGGGCTGTTCATCGCCGACGAGGTGCAGCCCGGGTTCGGCCGCACCGGCGAGGCGATGTGGGGCTTCATGCGGCATGGCGTGACACCGGACCTGGTCACCATGGGCAAACCCATGGGCAACGGCTACCCGGTCGCCGCCATGGTCGCCCGGCCGGATCTGCTCGCCGAATTCGGCGCCCGCACGCGTTACTTCAACACGTTCGGCGGAAACCCGGTCGCCTGCGCCACCGCCCGCGCGGTGCTGGAAGTGATCGAGGACGAGGCGCTGATGGCCAACGCACTGGCCGTGGGCCGCCTGCTGCAGGACGGATTGCGCTCACTCGCCGGCCGCTACGAGGCGATCGGCGACGTGCGCGGCGCCGGGTTGTTCGTGGGGGTGGAACTGGTGCGGGACCGCGCCGCGCGGACGCCGGACGGGGCGTTCACGGCCAAGGTGGTGAACGCCTTGCGCCAGCGCCGTATCCTGCTCAGCGCATCCGGCCCGCACGCCAACGTGCTGAAGATCCGCCCACCGCTGGTGTTCCGCCCGGAGCACGCCGCGCAGTTCCTGGATGGGCTGGAGGCGGTGCTGCGGGAGCTGTCCTGACGGCTGCGTCCGCCCGGTTTCGGATGTCGATCCTGTGCAGTCCCGGCCGGTCGTTGCGTCCGCCGTAGCACGCACACATGCTTGCGCTACGGGAGGGACTGGCCGTTGCCAGGTGGTCGAAGGCGCCACCCGCGGTCACCCCCCCGCAATCCGCGATGCAGCAGCCTCTCCCACGGATAGGAGCGGCAGCATCACGCGGCTGGGCCGGTCCGCGTCGGCGTAGACGGTGTTGCTTGCGATCCGCATCTGGCGTGATTGCCCGTCCGGCTCGCCCGTGTTCGGGTTCACGTCGAACTTGGGGAAGTTGCTGGAGGATATGTCCAGCCTAATCCGGTGGCCGGGTGCGAACAGGTTGGCGGTCGGGAATAGCGTCACGCGCGCTTTGACCAGTTCGCCGGGTGTGCGCAGGCGCGGGTTCGCCGGGTCCTCGGCGTAGCGCAGGCGAAGGATACCATCGGTCAGGATCATGGCGTAACCGCGCGGGTAGTCCTCGCTGGCGGGGTAGACGTCGATCAGCTTGGCGGTGAAGTCGGTGTCGGGTCCGTCCGTAGAAACGAACAGCTCGGCCTCGATCGGGCCCACGACGCGCAGGGCCGCCGCGAGCGGCTCGGTTTGGAACACCAGCACGTCGGGGCGGGAGGCGAGCGGCAGGTAAGGCGGGGCGCAGCCGAAGAACGCCGGGTCCTCTGTCTGGTCGAAGCTGCCGCCGACGGCCACCGGTTCGAGGCTGGTGAGGTTCCCGCCGATAGTGGGCACGGGATGGCGCGGGTCGAAGTCGTAGGAGAGCGGCGGTTGGCCGGATGAGGGCGGCTGCGGCGACAGGCGGCCGTCGCCGTGCAGGAAGTAGGGCGTGGGACGCGCGTCCGGCAGCGGCCAGTCCTGTGCCTCGATCCAACGGCCGCCGTGGTCCAGCCGGCCCTCCGGCGTGCGCCGCCCGCTGCCGCCGCCCATCAGGAACAGGCGCACCGGTGGTTCCCGGCCCGGCGTGCCGCGCAATACCAGGTCGAAGAAACGCAGGCGGTAGGACAGCCAGTCGCCGGCCCAGGAATCGATGGTGGCGTCCGGCCCGAACTCCACGTCGCCGAAGTGGGTGACGCTGCGGGCGCCGTGCGTCCAGGGTCCCAGGATGAGGCGTTGCCTACCCCGCCCTGCCCGCTTCAACCCGGCGTAGTTGCCCGTCGCGGTCAGCGGATAGGGATCGAACCAGGACGACATGTGGACGCACTCGGCGCCGCTGTAGCGGTCGTGCCAGCCCTCGGTCCAGATGCCGAGTTGCTGCCAGAATGCGTCGAACGGGCCGTGCCGCCATTGTTCGAACAAATAGGCCTCGTAGTCCGGATGGTGGCGCAACGGCGAGTGGCCGGGCTTCCACGGCATGCGGGTGAACCAGTCGCGCAGGTCCTCGGCGGCCAGGGCGGCGTGCATCACCGGGTCGGCCTGCGCCTCGGGCGAGAGCAGGGCGTTGTTGAAGGCCCAGGTCGCCTGTTTCAGCTCGAACGCGCCGAACTGCCGGATGCCGCCGGTCCAGCTATTGCAGAAGCCGCCGCTGTCCAGCACCTGGCCCACCAGCCCGGGCGGGTCGAGGCAGCCGAGGGCCGCCTGGGTATGCGCGGCGTAGCTCAGGCCCATGGTGCAGATCCGCCCGTCGCACCAGGGTTGCTGCACCAGCCAGGCGCAGGTGTCGAAGCCGTCCTCGCCGTCCGACAGGTATTTTACGAACCGGCCTTCCGAGCCGTAGCGGCCGCGGCAGTCCTGATATACGGCGGCGTAGCCCTTGGCGGCCAGGCGCTGCGCGATCTCACCGCGGCGGGCGGGGAGCGGATCGGCGGCTGACAATTCGCTGCGGCTAGGCTCGTTGCGGCCGTAGGGGGTACGCTCCATGATGACGGGGAACGGGCCTGGCCCGTCCGGCAGGTATACGTCCGTGGCCAGCCTTACGCCGTCCCGCATGGTGACCCTGTGCAGCGTCGGTTCCACTGGCGTGCTCCTTCGTCTCAGTCGTTGAGGTGGCAGGCGCTGAGATGGCCGGGTGCCACCTGCTTCAGCGCAGGACTCTCGGCCCGGCAGCGCGGCATGGCGTGCGGGCAACGGGTGTGGAAATGACAGCCGGGCGGTGGCGCCGCCGGGCTCGGGAGTTCACCCTTCAGGGTGGAGAAGCGGCGATGGCGGGCCTCGATGCGAGGGACCTCGGCCAGCAGGGCTTGCGTGTAGGGGTGGTTGGGGTGATCGAACAACTCGGCCACGGCGGCCTGTTCCACGATCCGGCCCAGGTACATGATCACGACGCGGTCCGACAGATGCTGCACCACGCCCAGATCGTGGCTGATGAACAGGTAGGTCAGGCCTAACTGCTCGCGCAAGTCGGCGAACAGGTTGAGGATCTGCGCCTGGATGGACACGTCCAGCGCGGCGACTGCTTCGTCGCACACCAGCACGTCCGGGCCGACGGCGAGCGCGCGGGCGATCCCCACGCGTTGCCGCTGGCCGCCGCTGAGCTGGTGGGGGTAGCGGCGCTGCAACGCCGGGTCCAGGCCGGCGCGGCGCAGTTGCGCGTCCACGAAGGCGGGGTACGGCCCGTCCACCAGGCCGTGCACGCGGGGCGCTTCACCGACGATCTCGCCGATGCGCATGCGCGGGTTGAGGCTGGCGTACGGGTCCTGGAACACCATCTGCACGCGCAGCCGGGCGCGCCGGGCCTCGGCAGCCGGCAAGCCGGCCAGCGCGCGGCCCGCTTGCAGCACCGTCCCGTCCGAGGGCGGCATCAGCCCGGCCGCCAGCCGGCCCAGGGTGGACTTGCCGCAGCCGGATTCGCCGACCAAGCCCACCACTTCACCGCGGTTCACGCTCAGGCTCACGCCGTCCACCGCGTGCACGATGCCGCCGCCTGTGCCGAAGCGGCGGCTGACGTTCTGCAACTCGATGGCGGCCGTCACAGCACCGGTCCGGCTTGCGGGTGGAAGCAGCGTAGGGCTCGGCCGTTCCCATGCGGCGCCAAGGCCGGTTCCATGAGGCAGGCGGCATCGGCGTGGGCGCAGCGGGTGCGGAAGGGGCAGCCGGCGGGGCGGGACGCCGGGTTCGGCGTGGTGCCGGGAATCTGCCGCAACCGCTCGCCACGGCGGTTGCTGGCCGGCACGCTGCCGATCAGGCCGCGCGTGTAGGGATGTGCCGGGTCGTCGAGCACGGAGTCTACGTCGCCCGTTTCCACGATGCGGCCGGCGTACATCACCGCCAGATCGTCCGCGAGCCCGGCGACCACGGCCAGGTCGTGCGTGATCCACACCAGCGCCGTGCCGTCCCGCCGCACCAGCGCCTGCATCTCCGCCAGGATCTGCGCCTGGATCGTCACGTCCAGCGCCGTGGTCGGTTCGTCGGCGATAATCACGGCGGGGTGGTGCAGCAGGGCGATGGCGATCACCACGCGCTGGCGCATGCCGCCGGAGAACTGGTGCGGGTAGGCGTCCAGCCGGTCCTCCGGCGAGGGGATGCCGACCTTGCCCAGCGCGTCCCGGGCACGGCGGCGCGCTTCGGCCTGGCCTACGTGCGCATGGGCCAACACGGCCTCCGTCATCTGGGTGCCGATGCGCAGGACGGGGTTCAGCGTCATCATCGGGTCCTGGAACACCATCGCGATGCGGTTGCCGCGCAGCCGCCGCATCTCGCGTTCGGGCAGGCCGCGCAGCTCCTGCCCGTCCAGCAGGATGCGGCCGCCGGTCACCCGCCCGGGCGGATCGACCAGGCCCATCAGCGAGTAGCCGGTGACGGACTTGCCGGAGCCGGATTCACCCACCAGACCGAGGATCTTTCCTTTGCCAACTGTGAAGGAAACACCGTCTACGGCGCGTACGGCGCCGGCGCGGGCCGGGAACTCCGTCCGCAGGTCCTGTACGTCCAGCATCACCGCTGCAGCCGCGGGTTGAGCACGTCGCGGATCCGGTCACTGACCAGGTTGATGCCGAGGATGGTCCCGAGCAAAGCGAGACCCGGGTAGAAACTGATCCAATACTGTCCGGACAGCACGTATTGATAGCCGTTGGCGATCAACAAACCCAGCGAAGGCTCGGTGATCGGCACGCCGATGCCGAGGAAGCTCAGCGTCGCCTCGAGCGTGATCGCGCGGGCGACCTGGGTGGTCAGGACGACGATCAGCGGCGGCAGGCAGTTGGGCAGCAGATGGCGGAACACGATGCGCCAACGCGGCAGAGCGAGGCATTCCGCAGCCTCGATATACTCGCGCCGGCGCTCGGCCATTGCGGCGCCGCGGGCGGTGCGGGCGTAATACGCCCACTCCACGAGCACGAGCGCCAGCACGACATTGCCGTCGCCGCGACCGAGCAGGGCCAGGATCATCAGCGCGATCAGGATCGAGGGAAAGGAAAGCTGCAGGTCCACCAGGCGCATGACCAAGCCGTCGGTGCGCCCGCCGGCATAGGCCGCGAGCAAGCCGAGGCTGGTGCCCAGCACGGCGGCGAACGCGGCGGACCCGACGCCCACCATCAGGGAGAGCCTCAGCCCATACAGGATGCCCGAGACCATGTCCCGCCCTTGGCCGTCACTACCAAGGAGGAAGGGGAACCCGGCGCTGCTGTCCGAGCCGGGCGGCAGGCGGGCATCCGTGATGTCCAACTGGCTGAGGTCGTACGGGTTTTGCGGCGAGATCCAGGGTGCGAAGAGCGCCGCAGCGGCCGCCGCGAGAACCAGCACCAGACCGAGCAACGCGAACGGAGAGAACACGAAGTCACGCGCCAGACGCAGGCCGGGCCGTTCTTCCAAGTCAGGCCTGCCGGTCCACGCGGATGCGTGGGTCGAGCAGCGTGTAGAGTAGGTCGGTCACGAGGTTGATGGTGACGAACAGTGTCACGATCACCATCAGGTAGGCGACGATCACCGGGCGGTCCAGCACGTTGATGCTGTCGATGATGAGCTTGCCCATGCCGGGCCAGGCGAACACCGTCTCCGTCACGACGGCGAAGGCGACGGTGGAACCGAACTCCAGCCCGATGACCGTAACCAGGGGAACGGCGATCAGCTTCAGTACATGGACGCCCACGATGCGCGCCGGCGACAGGCCTTTCGCGCGAGCGAAGCGGATGAAGTCCGCGGGCAGCACCTCCTGCGTGCCGGACCGGGTCAGCCGCAGCACGACGGAGATGTTGAACAGCGCGAGGTTCACGGCGGGCAGCACTAGGTGGCGCAGCCCGTCCACGGTGAGGAACGACCAGCCGACGCCCAATACGTCGACCGTCCGCCCGCGCCCGCCGCTGGGCAGCCAGCCCAGGTGCACGGAGAAGGCGACGACCATCATCAGCCCGACCCAGAACGCCGGCAGGCTGAAGCCCAGGATGCTGACCGCCATCACCAGCCGGGACAGCACCGAGCGTGGCCGCAGCCCGGCGTATAACCCGAGCGGCATGCCGATCAGCACGGACAGCAGCACGGCGGCCACCGCCAGTTCCATCGTGGCCGGCATGTGCTGCAGGATCAGCCTAAGCGCCGGGACGTTGTAGACGAACGAGCGGCCGAGGTCGCCGTGCAGCGCGTTGCGGAGGAAGGTGGCGTATTGCAGCCAGAGCGGCTGGTCCAGGCCGAGATCGTGGATCGCACGCAGCCGGTCCGCCTGGCTCGCGTCCGGGGAGATCAGCACGTCGACCGGGTTGCCGATCACGTTGACCGCCGCGAACACGAGCACCGTCATGGCCAGGATCACGAGAGCCGCTTGCAGCACGCGGCGGAGCAGCCAAGGAAGCAAGGCCCGTCAAGCGCCCCCGTCCGGGTGGGCGAATTGCACGGAGGAGTCCTCGCTCTCGTTCGCCTCGAAGCGGACGCCGGG
>CAXTVQ010000068.1:11841-28735 GCA_964247705.1 uncultured Acetobacteraceae bacterium
GCGGGGGCGAACACGTTGTAGGGCAGCGCCTCGACACCGGCGATGTGCAGGCCGCCGCGGGCGAACATCTGCCCGACTGCCTGGGCCACCTGGCCATCCGCCGGGTAGCGGTCCGCGGAGGAGTGAACGGTGAGGGTAAAGCCGTCCGGGTAGCCCGCCTCGGCGAGCAACGCCTTGGCGTGCTTGGGGTCGAACGGGCTGGGGTTGAGCGCCGGGTCGTAGCCGCCTTCGCCTTCCGGCACGATCTGCCCGGCGGGCACCGCGGCGCCGCTCAACAGACGGGTGGCGATGGTTTCGCGGTTGATCATCTCCGACAGGGCTTGCCTAACCCGCAGGTCTTGCAGCGGATTGTGCGGGAGCGGTTTGCCGTCCCGGCCGGTCACGAAAGGCGTCTGGTCGCGCGCGGTGTCCACCGCGAGATAGATGATGCGGTTGGTCGCGTCGCTGAACAGCTTGACGTCCGCGTTGTGACCGAGTTCCACGCCATCCGCCGGCGGGACGCTGTCGATGAGGTCCACCTGGCCGGACAGCAGCGCCGCCACGCGGCCGGCGTCGTTCGGCAGGAAGCGCAGCGTGATGCGTTGCCACTCGGGCTTGCCGCCCCACCAATCGGGGTTCGCCTGCATCACCACCCGGTCGTTCGGTGTCCAGGACACGAATTTGTATGGGCCGGTGCCGATCGCCGCCTGGCCGTTGTTGAAGTCCTCGTTGCCGCGGTTGGGCCCGAGCTTGGCGGGCAGCATGAAGATGAGCCCGATCTGCTGCATCAGCAGCGGGGTCGGCACGGGCGTGCGGATATGCAGGGTGTGGTCGTCCACCGCTTCTGCCGCCGCGACGTTGGTGACGGCGTGAGTCCAGGGGGCCGGGCTGCGGAGGATGTGGCGGACCCGGTCCAGCGAATAGACGGCATCCGCCGCGGTGAACGGCGTGCCGTCGTGGAATCGCACGCCTTGACGGAGTTTGATCTCCCAGTTCAGCGGATCCGTCACGCTCCACGAGGTGGCGAGGCAGGGCTGCAACTGGTTGGTCGCGGTGAACTGCACCAAGCGCTCGAACATGCCCGATGCGGTGGCGTTGTTCGGGCCGGTCTGGGAGAAATGCGGGTCGATGGAGGAGTGTTCCGTCGCCCGGCCGAACACCAACTCGGTCAGCCGAGGCTGCTGGGCAGAGGCTGGCCGGAAGGCCGCAGACCCGGCGAGCAAGGCTCCAACCGTCCCGATAAGGTCCCGCCGGCGCATGGTGTCCCCTAACGCGATTGATTTGCGCACATCATTGCGCCACGTTGTGTGCGACGGCAAGCAGGCAATGGAGGCTGCCCATCACGCCAGATCCGGCAACACGGCCGTTCGCACCCCTGCCCCCACCGGAGCCGGTCTCGGCCGGCGTGGCGGCGCAGATCGAGGCGGACGTGCTGCTCGGCGTGTTGGCCGCGGGCGAATGGCTGCGGTTGTCGGACATGGAGGAGCGCTACCGGGCCACCCGGTCCGACATCCGCGCCGCCTTCACCCGCTTGGCGGCGCAACGCGTGCTCGAACATTTCCCGAACCGCGGCTACCGGGTGGTGACCGTCACCGAGGAGGAGCTGGTGCACCGGGTCGAGATCCGGCTGCTGCTCGAGTTGCCGCTCGCCCCGCTGCTGGTTCAGCGCGCGACGGCGGAGGACCGGAAGCGGTTACTGCAGTTGGCGCGCGATTTCGAGCAGTCGCTGGAAAGCGCCACCGTTCCGGAGCTGGATGCGGCAAATCACCGGTTCCACCGCGCCCTCGTGCAGCTCTGCGGCAACCCGGACCTGGAGCGTTTGATCAACGAACTGCGGGAGCGGACGAAGCCCCGTGGCTGGCAGCACTGGAAGACGGTGTCCCACACCCGGCAAAGTGCCGCCGACCATCTCGGCATGGTGGACGCACTGGACCGGAGCGATGCTGCGGCCCTGCGTGGCATCATACGCAAGCACATCCTGGGGCTCGGGCCGCCACCGCGGATGGACTTCCTGAACGCTCTGGCCTAGCGCGCTACTTCATGAAGGCCGGGCACAGGCTCTCGGACAAAGGGCGGAACGCCTCGGCGGCGGGGATGGTGGCAACGAGGTCGTACACATCGTACGGCCCCTTCGACTCGGCCGGCGACTTCACCCGGAACAGGTAGGTGTCGTGCACCATCCGGCCATCGGGGCGCAGCGTGCCGTTGCGGGTGAGCAGGTCGTCCACAGGCTGCTCGTGCAGCTTGGCGATCACGGCGGCGGTGTCGGTGGTCCGGGCGGCGGCGACCGCACGGAGGTAGGCACGCACGACGGTGTAGTCGCCCGCCTGGATGTTGGACGGCATGCGGCCGCCGAACCGCGCCGCGAACGCACGCGACCAGGTCCGGGTGCGGTCGTCCAGGTCCCAGTAGAACGCCTCGTTCACCAGCACGCCCTGGGCCGCCTGCAGGCCGATGGAAACGATGTCGGGCATGGTGAGCGCCAGGGAGGCAAGCTGCTGCGTTCCGGTGCCGATGCCGAACTCGCGCGCCTGCTTGATGCTGTTGATCTCGTCGCTGCCGGAGTTGGCCAGCGCGATGACGTCGGCGCCGGAAGCCTGGGCTTGCAGCAGGAACGGCGAGAAGTCGCCCGGGTAGTTGAACGGATGGCTGATCGACCCCACCACGGTGCCGCCCGCCGCCTTGATCAGCCCGGTCGCGTCCGACTGCAGCGATTTGCCGAACGCATAGTCCGCGGTGATGAAGAACCACTTGCTGCCGGGTTTGGCGAGCGGCTTGGTGATGCCGACCGCCTGGCCGTACGTGTCCCACAGCCACATGACGGAGGTCGCGGGCGCGCAATCCTCGTTGGTCAGGCGCGATGTGCCGCCGGTGAACAGGGCGACCTTGTTGTGGTTGGCGGCTTCGTGCTGCACCGCGACCTGCACGGTGGCCTGCACGATGTCCGCGACGGCGTCGACGCCCTTGTTGTCGAACCAGTCCCGCACGATTCCGATCGCGACGTCCGCCTTGTTCTGATGGTCGGCGGAGAGGATGTCGATGGTCATGCCGGCGCACTCGGCTTTCTTGCAATCCTCCGCCGCCATCTGCACGGCGAGCACCGCGCCCGGTCCGGTTTGTGCCGACAACGGCCCGCTCATGTCGGTGATGACGCCGATCCGCACCGGATGGCCGATCGGGTCGGCGGGCTGGGCATGGGCCGTGCCGATGGCGAGCATACTGAGGGCGGCGGCGAGCAGTCGCATGGTGTCGTTCTCCCCTACTCTTCTTTTTGCCTCTCCTTGGTGGGAGGCTTTTGTATCCTACCCTGGGTGGAAGGTTTACGCCGGCACGGTCGCTTCCCGGCCCATGGCGTGGATGCCCATCTCCGCCATCGTCTCCGCAACGGCCTCCATCGCGCGGCCCATGTCGGCGGCCGAGACGTCACCCATGCAGCCGATGCGGAAGGTGTTGGCGAGCGCCAGCCGGCCCGGGAAGATCACGAAGCCGCGGCGCTTCATGCCTTGGAACAGCGCGTCGAAGCTGAACGCCGGGTGGTCGGGGTTGTGGAACGTCGCCACGATCGGGCTTGCGTGCTCGTCCGGGACGACGGTGCGGAAGCCCATCTGGCGCATCCCGTCCACCAGGCGGCGCCAGTTCGCCTCGAAGCGGGCCAGGCGGGCCGGGCTGCCGCCATCCGCCTCGTGCTCGCGGCAGGCCTGCGCGAACGCCGCCAGCACCTGCATCGGCGGGGTGAAGCGGAAGGTGCCGGTGCGCGCCAGGTGCCGGTCCTGGTCCAGCAGGTCGAGGCTCAGCACGCGCGGGCGCGCACCGGCCTCCAGCGCGGCCCGGCGCATCACGGCCCAGCCGATGCCGGGCACGCCGGCCATGCACTTGTTGGAGGACAGGGTGATCGCGTCCGCCCCCAGCGCCGCCGCGTCGATCGGGATCGCGCCGTAGGATGCCACCGCGTCGATCAGCAGCCCCAGGCCACGCTCGCGGCACAGGGCCGCCACGCCCTCCAGCGGGTTGAGGATGCCGGTGCTGGTCTCGCAGTGGACCACCATGATGTGGCTGACCTCGGGCGTGATCATGTCCGCGAAGGCCTGCACCGTGGGGACGGTGAACGGTTCCGTCCGCAGCACCAGCGCCGGGATGCCGAGCGCCTCGCAGATCTCCAGCAGCCGGTCGCCGTACACGCCGTTGCTGTGGAGCAGCAGCGTGCGGCCCGGCGGCACCAGGGCCGCGATCGCCGCCTCGTTGGCGTAGGTGGCGCTGCCGGGGACCGGAATGGCAGTGTATTCTTCGCCGCCGTTGACCACGCGCACCAGGTAGTCGCGCGCGAACCGCAGGTCGGCGACGAAATCCGCGTCGCCGCTCGCCCGCTCGAGTAGCATCGCCTCCCGCGTGGTCCGGGTGACGCTGACGGGGCCGGGGGTGAGCAGTTTCATATCCATGCCGTAAAGCCTGGCACGGGTTTCGCAAGGCCGCAATGAACCCGATGATGACCGCGATGCTTGGGAGACGCCGCATGACCCGCCCCCTCACCTGGCTTGCCGCCGCGCTGCTAGCGTTCTCGCTGGCACAACCCGCCGGCGCTGCAGCGCCCACCCCGACGCGTGGCGGCACGCTGGTGTTCGCGCGCCAGGTCGATAGTCAGTTCCTCGACCCGGTGCACACGACGCAGAACGCCGACATCTGGCTGTCGCTCAACCTGTACGACACGCTGGTGCTGGCCAGCGCCGACGGCAAGGGCGTCGAACCGGGTCTGGCCACCGCCTACACGACGTCCGAGGACGGCAAGACCGTCACCTTCACCCTGCGGCCGGGCATCAAGTTCGCCGACGGCTCGGCAATCCAGCCCAGCGACGTGAAGTGGTCGCTGGACCGCGCGCGCAACAAGGAGACCGGAGGCGATTTCGCTTTCCTGCTGAGTTCGATCGCCTCCGTTGAGGCCGGGGGCGCGAACACGGTGGCCATCCACCTCTCCCATCCGGACCCGGTGCTGCTGCAGGCACTCGCCACCTTCAACGCCGGCATCATGCCGGAGAAGCTGGTGATGGCCGCACCCGGCGACACGTTGCTGGACAAAAGCAAGAACTTTGCCGAGAAGCCGATCGGCTCCGGCCCGTTCATGCTGACGAGTTGGAAGCGCAACAACGAGATGCTGTTCGCGCGCAACCCGTACTACTGGAAGGACGCGGCGGACGGCCAGAAACTGCCCTATCTGGACGGGATCCGCTTCGTCATCATCCCGGACGACGCGACCCGCATTCTCAAGCTGCAGGCCGGCGAGGTCGATGCCGCCGAGTTCGTGCCTTACGCGCGGGTGGCCGAGCTGAAGGCTGATCCTAAGCTCGACATGGAGCTGTTCCCGGCGGCGCAGACCAACTATTTCCTGATGAACATCCGCCCCGAGCTGAAGGACGGCAGTAAGAACCCGCTCGCGGATCAGCGGGTGCGCCAGGCGCTGAACTACGTGACCGACAAGGACGCGCTGATCCAGGTGGTCAGCTACGGCACGGGCACGCCGCAACGCTCCTTCATGCCGATGTCCACCCCGTTCAGCTACGGGCCGGAACCGCTCTACCCGTATGATCCGGACAAGGCGAAGAAACTTCTGAGCGACGCCGGGTATGCGAGCGGCTTCCCGATCACGATCCTCACCCAGTCCGGCAATGCGGACGACCAGGCGAAGGTGGCGACCCTGCAGCAGCTCTGGTCGGCGGTGGGTGTCACGCTGACCATCCAGCCTCTCGAGGCGGCGACCCGGCTGGCGCGCACCAACGCCGCCGATTTCCAGATGCGCACCAGCCTGTGGACCAACGACATCGACGACCCGAGCGAGATCACCTCCATCATGGCGTATTACCCGACGCGGCAGAGCGCGCGGTCCGGGTGGAACGACGCTCGCTCCAACGCGCTGTTCGAGCAGAGCCAGGTGGAACTCGACCCGGCGAAGCGTGCGGCCGAGTTCAAGGAGATCCAGCAGCGTTTCGCCGAGGCGGCGCCCTTCGTTTTCGCCTACGAGGTCCCCTACCCGGTGGCGCTGCGCCGCACGGTGCATGACTTCGTGCAGATCCCGCTCGGCAACAACATCTTCCTGGCGACCTGGATGGACAAGCGGTAGCCACGCTTGGGCCTGCTTCTGGTGCTGGCACGGCGGCTGGGGCAGATCGCCGTCACCGTCGTCGCCGTGGCGTTGCTCGTGTTCGGTCTGATGCGGCTGCTGCCCGGGGATCCGGCGCTGGTGCTGGCGGGCGACCGCGCGTCCGATGCCGACATCGCTCGGCTGCACGAGCAGATGGGGCTCAATCACTCGCTGCTGGTGCAGTTCTGGGATTTCCTTGCCAACGCGGCCACGCTGAACCTGGGCGACTCGCTTCTGATGCACGTGCCTGTCTCACGGCTGATCCGGGACGGCTTGCCGATCACGTTGCAGCTTACGGGAATGGCGGCGGTGATCGCGCTGCTGCTCGCCGTGCCGCTTGCCTTCGCAGCGGCGTTGCGGCCGGGTGGGGTGGCCGACCTGGTGATCCGGGCGGTGGCGCAGATCAGCCTGTCGATGCCGGTGTTCTATATCGGGCTGGTGTTGCTGATCGGGCTTGGCGCCGGGTTGCACCTGTTCCCGGTCGGCGGCGTCGGGGCGAATGCGTGGGAGAACCTGTACTACCTGTTCCTGCCGTCGCTGACCTTGGCGCTGTCGCTCTCGGCGGTGCTGCTGCGCAACCTGCGGCAGTCGCTGATGGAGGTGCTGGCGGCGGACTACGTGCGCTTCGCCACGGCCAAGGGGTTGCCGCGCGCGCTCATCCTGCGGCGCCACGTGCTGCGCAACGCGTGGGTGTCCACCATCACGCTGCTGGGCCTCAACATCGGTTCGCTGGTCGGCGGCGCGGTGATCACGGAGACGGTGTTCGCCATCCCGGGCGTCGGGCGGCTGGTGATCGACGGCATCTACGCGCGCGACTACGCCGTGGTGCAGGGGATGGTGATGGTGCTGGCGATCATGGTGTCCGTGGTGTTCCTGCTGGTGGACGCGCTGCAGGTGCTGATCGACCCGCGGATCGCCGGGTGAGGCGCGTGCGGCTGCCGCCGGCGTTGGTGGGCGGCAGCGTGATCCTGCTGGCGCTGCTGGCCTGCGCGCTGGTTCCTGGCCGCATCGCGCCGTACTCGCCGACCGGGTTCAACTACCGCGCGCTGCTGCAGGCGCCGAGCTGGGCGCACCCGTTCGGCACCGACAATTTCGGTCGGGATATCCTGTCTCGCACGATCTGGGCGGCGCAGGTGGATTTGCAGATCGCAGTGTTCGCGACGCTGTTCCCCGCTTTGTTCGGCACCGTGGTCGGCGCCGTGCTCGGCTATGCGGGCGGCTGGCTGGACGCGGTGTTCCGCCGCATCCTGGACATTTTCGTCACCATCCCGTTCCTGGTGCTGGTCATCGCCATCATCGCCGTGCTCGGCCCCGGGCTGCGCAACATGTACATCGCGGTGAGCGCCGTGAACTGGATCATCTTCGCCCGGCTGATGCGGGCCGAGGTGATGGTGCAGGCGCAACGCGACTACGCCGCCGCCGGGCGGATGATGGGCTTCGGCCCGGTACGCATCATCTTCGGCCACCTGCTGCCGAACGCGATCGCGCCGATCCTGATCTACTGGATGACGGACGGCGCGCTGGCGATCCTGCTCGGCTCCTCGCTCGGCTATCTGGGCCTGGGCGCGCAGCCACCGACGGCGGAGTGGGGCGTGCTGATCGCGGACGGCAAGAACTTCATGGTCAAGGCGTGGTGGATGTCGATCTTCCCCGGCATGGCCATCGTGCTGGCGGGGACCGGGTTCAGCCTGCTGGGCGACGGCCTGGCCAGCCTGCTGCGCCGCCGTCAGGCATGAGCGCCCTGCTCTCGGTGCGCGGCCTCACCGTGCGGATCGGCGCGGCCGTGCCGGTGGACGGCGTGGACCTCGAGGTGGGTCCGGGCGAGGTGGTCGGCCTGGTGGGCGAGTCCGGCAGCGGCAAGAGCCTGACGCTTTCGGCCATCCTGCGCCTGCTGCCGGCGGCGGCTTCGGTCGGCGGCGCGGTGCACTGGCGAGGGCGGGACCTGCTGGCCATGGCGCCAGCCGCGATGCGCGCGGTCCGCGGCGGGGAGATCGCGGCGATCTTCCAGGAGCCCATGACGGCGCTGAACCCGTTGCTGCCGATCGGACTGCAGATTACGGAAAGCCTACGTGTCCACCTCGGCTTGCAGGGGCGCGCCGCCCAGCGCCGGGCGGTCGAGCTGCTGGACCAGGTCGGCATTCCGGAGCCGCGTCACCGGCTGACCAACTACCCGCACGAGTTCTCCGGCGGCATGCGGCAGCGCGCCATGATCGCCATCGCGCTCGCCGCCGGGCCCAAGCTGCTGCTGGCGGACGAGCCGACCACGGCGCTCGATGTCACGATCCAGGATCAGATCCTGATGCTGCTCCTAAGGCTGCGGACGGAGCTGGGCATGAGCGTCGTGCTCGTGACGCACGATCTGGGCGTGGTTGCCGAGACGTGCGACCGGGTGGCCGTGCTGTACGCGGGCCGGGTGATGGAAAGCGCGCCGGTTGCCAACATCTTTCGCCGGCCGTCGCATGCCTACACGCTCGGGCTGCTGCGCTCGCTACCCGGTGCGGGGCATGCGCGCACCCGGCTGAGTGGCATCCCGGGCGCCCCGCCGGACCCGCGTGCATTGCCGCCGGGTTGCCGGTTCGCGCCGCGCTGCCCGCTTGCGGTGGAGGCTTGCCGCATCGGGGAGAAAACACTGCTCGCCGTCGCGCCAGGCCAGGACAGCGCCTGCATCCGGGCGGAAGCGGTCATGGCGGCATGACGGTGCTGCTGCGGGCGGACGATCTGGAGCGCCGTTTTCCCATGCGGCGCGGGCTGCGCGACTTGCTGGCCGGGGGCGAGCACCCGGCGGTGCGCGCGCTGGCCGGGGTGAGCATCGCCGTCGACCGCGGCGAGACGCTGGCGGTGGTGGGCGAGTCCGGCTGCGGCAAGTCCACCCTGGCGCGGGCGCTGGTGCGGCTGATCGATGTGGATGCCGGGCAGCTCGTGTTCGACGGCCAGGACGTGAAGGCCCTGCGTGGCAGCGCGCTGCGGCAGTACAACCGCCGGGTGCAGATGGTGTTCCAGGACCCGTATGGTTCCCTGAACCCTCGAAGAACGGCGGGCGAGACGCTGGCGGAGGTGCTGCGCGTGCACCGGCTGGTCCCGCCGGGTCAGGTTGCGGGCCGGGTGGCGGAGCTGCTCGCCCTGGTGGGCCTGCCGGCGGGGGCTGCGGACCGGCTGCCCAGCGCATTTTCGGGCGGGCAGCGGCAGCGGCTGGCGATCGCCCGCGCGCTTTCGGTCGGGCCGGAGCTGCTGGTGGCGGACGAGATCGTCTCGGCGCTGGACGTGTCGGTGCAGGCGCAGATCCTGAACCTGCTGCTCGACATGCAGGAACGGCTGGGCCTGGCGATGGTGTTCGTGTCGCACGATCTGCGGGTGGTGCGCCATTTGGCCCACCGGGTGGCGGTGATGTACCTGGGCCGGGTGGTGGAGTGGGGTCCGGCGGCGGCCGTGTTCGCGGGGCCGCTGCACCCCTACACGCAGGCGCTGCTGCGCGCGGCGCCCGGCACCGAGCCGGGCCACCGCCGGACGAGTGCGGCGTTGCGGGGTGAGTTGCCGAGCCCGCTGCGCCCGCCGCCGGGTTGCCCGTTCCACACGCGCTGCCCGTCCGCGTTCGACCGGTGCCGGGTGGAGCCGCCGGCGGTGCGCGTGCAGGGCGGCCACGGAGCGACGTGCCATTTGGTCGACGCGCCGGGGTAACGGCCAGACCTGTCGGGTGTGTGTGCTTTGGCACCCACCGGAAGCGTCACGAGCGTGCGTTGCCCAAGCGTAACCCATGGTGGCTGACGGTGGACGGCACCCGCGTCCCGGTCTAAGCCAAAATCACGGGAGGCGCCGCGAGGTGCACAGAACCATCTCCGAAGGAGAGAGCGCGATGTCCAGGGTGGATGGCAACGGGATGTGCCGGCGTGACCTGCTGGCTTTAACCGCGGCGGCGTCGGTCGGGCTCGGCCTAGGCCACGCGAAGGCACAAACGCAATCGGGCATCCGCGGCCAGGAGGGCAAGACGGCGACGCTGAAGGTGGGCTCGTCCCAGTCCACGCACGCCGAGAACGCCCACAGCGTGTTCTTCGACAAGTTCGCGGCGGACCTGGTGGCCAAGACCGGCGGCGATGTCGGCGCGGTGTTCTACGGCGACAGCCAGCTTGGCCCCGAGGACAAATACACCACGCAGATCAATTTCGGCACGATGGACATGATGCTCACCGTGTCCGACTGGACGCCGATCGTGCCCGAACTGGGCGTCATGACGCTGGGCTTCCTGTTCACCTCGCTCGATCAGCAAGGTGCCGTGATGGACGGCCCCGCCGGCCAGCAGTTGCAGGACATCTTCAAGAGCAAGACGAAGGCGGAGATCCTCGGCTGGGGGTTCAACTTCGGCGGCCGCAACGTGCTGACCAAGCGGCCGATCACGACCCCGGCCGAGTTCCGCGGGGTCAAGATCCGCGTGCTGCCGTCGCCCACCTTCGTGCAGGCATTCCGGTTGCTGGGCGCATCCCCCGTGCCGATGAGCTTCGGGGAGATCTACACCTCGCTGCAGACCGGGGTGGTGGACGGGCTCGAGCACGATCCGCCGACCATCCAGCAGTTCAAGTTCTACGAGGTCGCCAAGAACCTCACCTTGACGGAGCACATCTACGACCCGGTGGCGCCCATCGTCTCGACGGTGGCGCTGGGCCGGCTGTCCGCACCGCAGCAGCAGGCCGTGCGCGAGGCGGCTGCGGGCGCGATCCGGGCGCAGCGTCCGAAGGCGGCCAGTGCCGCGGCGGAGTCGCTGGAAGTGCTGAAGCAGAACGGCGTGAAGACGATCGACATCGACCGCGCGGCGCTCGCAACCGAGGTCAAGCCACTATGGACCAGCTTCACCGACCAGTACCCGGACACCAAGCCGGTGGTCGAGGCGATCCTGAAGGAGCGCGGATCGCCGGGCTGACTCTCGTCCGCCTGCTCAACGGCGCCGAGCGTGCGCTGGCGGTGGTCGTCAGCGTGCTCTGCGCGCTCATCCTGCTCGGCGGGGTCGGCGTGGTGTTCGCCGGCGTCGTGTGGCGCTACGTGCTGGGCGACGCGCTGGAGTGGTCCGACGAAGTGGCGCTGGCGGTGCTCATCGCCATCACCTTCCTCGGCAGCGCCCTCACGCTGCACCGGTCCGAGCACCTGGGCGTGCGCGTGGTCCGCACCCGGCTGCACGGCGCGTGGGCGGAGCGGGCGGATGGGTTCGTGGCGTGGGTGATCCTCGCCGTCTCCGCCTGCCTGACCTGGGCGTCGATCCCGTTGCTGCAAAGCGTCGCCGGGCAGACCACGGTGAGCGGGCTGCTGCCGGCCAGCATCGATTACTGGCCGCTGCTGGCGGGCGGCGCCGCGATGACGGTGTTCGCACTGTTCCACCTCCTGCGTATCCCGATGCGGGCCAACCTGCTGTCCGGCGCCCTCGTGGTGGGGAGTGCGGCCCTGGTCGCAGTCTGGGGCGCCTACACGCCGGCCGGGGCGGGCCCGGGGGTTTGGGTGATGCTGGCGGTGGACGCGGTCTGCCTTGCCGCCGCCGTGCCGGTGGCGTTCGCGCTCGCGGCCGGCAGCCTGGTCTATATAGGGGTGACCGGGCTCCTGCCGATGGTGCAGTTCTCCCAGCAGATGCAGGCGGGGGTGGGCAGCTTCGTGCTGCTGGCGATCCCGTTCTTCGTGCTGGCCGGGTTGGTGATGGGGGTGAACGGCATGTCCAGCCGGCTCGTCGCGTTCCTGGACATGATCTGCGGCGGGGTACGTGGCGGGCTGAGCGTGGTGATGGTCGTGGCCATGGCGGTGTTCTCGGGCATTTCCGGGTCCAAGAGTGCGGACGTGGCGGCGATCGGCTCGGTCATGCTGCCGGCCATGCGCCGCTCCGGCTACGACGAGACGGACGGCGTGGCGCTGCTCGCCGCGTCCGCCGTGATGGGCGAGACGATCCCGCCTTGCATAAACATGATCATCCTCGGCTACGTCGCGAACGTGTCGATCGCCGGGCTGTTCATCGCCGGGCTGCTGCCGGCGGCGGTGATGGCGGCGGGGCTGATCCTGGTGGCCGTGCTGTCGGCGGGGAAGCGGAAGGGCGTGCGCGGGCCCCGGCGCTCACCCGCGGCGGTGGCGCGCATCACCGCGGGCGCGCTGGCGGCGGCGCTGCTGATCCTGATCATCGTCGGCGGCATCGTGGGCGGGATCGCGACGCCAACGGAGGTCTCCTCGGTCGCCGTGATCTACGCCATCGTCGTCGGTGGGCTGGCGTTTCGGGAAATGGATTGGCGGTCATTCGCCGACTTCCTGGTCCGCTCCGCTTCGCTCTCCGGGATGATCCTGTTCATCGTCGCCTCGGCCGAGATGCTGAGCTACCTGCTTACCGTCAACCTGATCCCGCAGCACATGGCGGCGTCGCTGGCCGGGCTCGGCGCCACCCATGGCACCTGGCTGTTCCTGGTGGTCGCGATGGCGATGCTGGTGGTGATGGGCTCCGTGCTGGAGGGCGCGCCGGCGCTGATCGTGTTCGGCCCGCTGCTGTTTCCGGCGGCGCAGCAGCTCGGCGTGGCGCCGCTGCATTTCGGCATCCTGCTGATCATCTCGATGGGCATCGGCCTGTTCGCGCCGCCATTGGGCGTCGGCCTGTACACCGCGTGCGCCGTCGGCGGTGTGTCGATGGAGAGCGTGGCCCGGCCGATCGCGAAATACCTGGCCATCATCGCGGTGGCCTTGCTGCTGATCGCGTTCGTTCCCGCCATCACCCTGACGCTGCCGCGCTGGTTCGGCGTGATGTAGGCACGCGTCACCATAGGAGGACGCCTTGACCGCACCGGTTATCCTGCTCGCACACACGCCCGCGATGCGGCGCAATTACTACGGCGAGGAGGCGCTCGCCGGGCTGCGCGCCCTGGGCGAAGTGCGGCTGCATGAGGGGGACGCGCCGCTCGACCCGGCGCAGCTCGTGGCTGCCGCAACCGACGCGCAGGTGATCGTGGCGGACCGCATGACGGAAGGTCCGGCCGAGGTCTTTGCCGGGTTGCCAAATTTGTCCGCGTTCGTCCGTGTCGCCGTGGACATCCGCAACGTCGACGTGGCCGCTGCTACAGCCGCCGGCGTGCTGGTGACGCAAGCAGGGCCGGGCTTCGTGGCCTCAGTCGTCGAACTGGTGCTCGGCTTCATGGTGGACCTGTCGCGCGGCGTGTCGGCGTCGGTGGGTCAATACCGGTTGGGCAAGGCGGCTACTGCCAGCATGGGCCGCCAACTCGCCGGCAGCACGCTCGGCATCATCGGCTACGGCAGCATCGGGCGGCGCCTTGCCCCGCTCGGCGCGGCGCTCGGGATGGCGGTGCAGGTGTGCGACCCGTACGCGACGGTGGAGGCGCCGTTCCAGCAGGTAGACCTGGAGCGGCTGCTGGCGGAGGCGGATTTCGTGGTTTGCCTCGCCGTGGCCAACGAGGAAACCGAGAACCTGATGAATGCCGCTGCCTTCTCCCGCATGCGGCCGGACGCCTTCTTCATCAACGTGTCGCGTGGCGGCTTGGTGAACGAGGACGCACTCGCGGCCGCGTTGCGGGAGGGGCGTATCGCGGGTGCGGCGCTCGATGTCGGCCGTGCGCCGGACCAGATGCCGACACCGGCCCTTGCGGCCCTGCCGAACGTGATCGCGACACCGCATGTCGGTGGGCTGACCCCGCCCGCAATCGCCGCGCAAGCCTTGGAAACGGTGCGTCAGGTGGAAGCAATCCTCCGCGGCCTGGCCCCGCCCGGCGCCGTCAACGCAGAGAGTTGGCGCCATGGCCGAGCCGCCACGGCGCCGTCGTAGAAGCGTCTACTGCAGGATGATCGCCACGCGGCGGTTCTGCGGCTCGCGGACGCCGGGTGCGGTTGGCACTAGCGGGCGGGTGTCGCCGAAGGCCTGGATGGTGATGGCGCCGCTCGGCACGCCGTCCCGCACCAGTTCGGCCGCGACCGTTTGGGCGCGGCGCAGCGACAGGCGCTGGTTGTAGGCGGCGGTGCCGGAGCTGTCGGCGTTGCCCTGCACCTCGAGGCGGGTCGCCTGCACGCGCGTGCTGTTCTGCGCCGCCTCGGAGATGATCTGGCGGGCGCGATCGGTCAGGTCGGCGCGGTCCCAGTCGAAGAACACCAGGTATGTGCGCGTCGGCGCCACGGTCGGCACGGGGGCGGCGGGAGCCGGCGGCGGCGGGGCCGAGGGCGTGTTGAAGGCGTAACGCACGCCGAGCAGCACGCTGTGGTTCAGGTTCTCGGTAATGTCGATATTGCTCGTCCGCCCGTTGGACGCCGACGCCTTGAAGGTCTCGTTGCCGAGCACGCCGAGGAAGCGGTATTCCGCCGTCAGCGCCAGGCCTGGCACGGCCTGGATCGGGTAGGCTGCACCCACGATACCCTGATAGGCGAAGTTGTCGCTGGTGCCGCCGATGTGGCGATACGCGCCGTTTGCGGGGTTGACCGAGTTCAGGCCGTTGATGTGGCTCCACTCATAACCGGCGCCGAGACCGACGTAGGGCTGGACGAACGTCACGCCGAACGGCCGCAGGTTCACGTCGTAGAGCACGTTGCCCATCACGCCGTAATCTTGCTGCGTGCTGCCGCCGGCGCGCGGCACGGCCGTGCCACCGATCGACGTCAGCGTATTCTGCCGGTAGTTGCCCTCGATCTCGAAGCGGAGCCCGTTGCCCAGGCCGTAACCGACGCTGCCCAGGCCGCCGAAGCCACCCGCGTCGAAGCGGAAGCGCTGGGCGCCCGTGCCGAGGCCGGCTGCGGGTTGGATGTGCTCATCCTGCTTGAAGTTCCAAAGCGCGCCGGCGCCGACGTACAATCCGTCGATCGGCTGCGCCATGGCGTAAGCCGGCAGCAGGAGGGCGGCGGTGGCCGCTAGCGAGGTACGAAGCCGCATGGTGCACTCTTTCTCAGTTGCGGCAGGGCCCGTAGACGCATCGCGCGGTCAAGCAAAGTGGCTGGACATCGAAAAGCTGAACACATTCAGTTACAGCGTTGATAAGCTGCTATTTACGGTAGGGAAATGGCGGTGATGTGATGAGCCGGACGCTTAGGAAACGGCTGCATACACCATGGCCCGCAGCATCGTCCGGTAGTGCAACCGCTGCTCTGCGGACGACGACTGCAGCAGGACGAGCGCCGACATGTCACGCGCCTGGTCCACCCAGAAATAGGTGCCGCCTACCCCGCTCCAGAAATAGTCGCCCACCGATCCCGGATACGGCGCCTGGCCCGCCGCGGTGCGGACCGCGAAACCCAGCCCGAAACCGTACCCCGGACCCGGCGGGTAATAGGGCGCGCGGCCAAGCGCCGTGCCGAGGTGGTCCGCGGTCATCAGCGCGACCGTAGCCGGACCGAGCACCCGGCGTCCGTCAAGCGCGCCGCCGGACAGCAGCATGCGCAGGAAGCGGCCGTAATCGGCGGCGGTTGAAACCAGGCCACCCCCGGCGCTCTCGTGGCGCTGCGGGGTGCACGGGTCGAAGAAGCGGGGGCGGGCGCCCGGCGGCTGCGGCAGCGGCTCGGCAACCCGGCCGCGCTGTGTGGCGGGCAGCACGAACCCCGTCTCCGTCATGCCGAGCGGGTCGAACAGCAGCGACCGGAGTGCCATGCCCAGAGTTTGTCCGGTCAGCACTTCCAGCACGCGGCCCAGCACCTCCGTCGCGTGGCTGTAGTGCCAAACCGTCCCAGGCTGATAGGCCAACGGCAACGCCGCCAGCCGCGCCACGAACTGTGCGAGCGGCAGGTCCTCGCGCAGGAACCCATCCGCCACCAGCGCCCGCGCCGCCGCGTCATCGCCGAGGTAGCCGTAGGCCAGGCCGGCCGTGTGGCGCATGAGGTCCTGGATCGTCGGCGCCCGCTCCGCCGGGTCCGTACCGCCATCAGGCCGTGCGACGCGAAGCCGGGCGTAGTCCGGCAGGATCTCGGCGACCGCTTGGTCCAGCCGGAGCGCACCATCCTCGACGAGCACCATGGCAGCGGCGGTGACGACCGGCTTGGTCATGGAGTAGATGCGCCAGATTGCGTCCGGACGCAGCGTGTCCCGGCTCGCTACGTCCCGAAACCCGGCCGACCGTTGATAGACGATGCCGTCACGCCGCCCGACTATGACCGACGCGCCGGCAATCCGCCCGGCGGCGACATCCCGATCCAGCCGGATCCCGATACGCTCCAGCCGTTCCTGCGACAAAGGCGGGCTCGGTTCGGTTCGGTTCGTCGTGCCTGGCACCCACTCTTCCCTTCACGCCAACGTTGTCCGACACATCACCCCGAAGATGCGGGTGTAAAGCTATGATGCGGAGGGCAGTGTTGACTATCGGGGCAGCGGCCGGGCTGGCGGGGTGCTCACTGAGTTCCCGTATCGTCCCGGTCGGCCCCGACACCTACGCGGTGTCGGAACTGCGTGCACCTGCCCGTGGGGGAGGTGCGGAGGCGGAGCGGGTGGTGTTGGCCAGGGCCAGTGCGTTCTGCCAGCAACGGGGCCAAGGTGTCGTGCTGCTCGACGCGCATCCGGACGGCAATCCGAATACGATCTATTGGCCAACGGCGTTCGACGTCACGTTCCGGTGCGGTCCCGCTCAGACAATTACCGAGTAGGGACGCACCGGTTCGTCGTCGGTGGTGGGGTGCCAAGGCGTACCCCACCGTAGGAATTTGGCTGGGTTAGTAGTCCATATCGCCCATGCCACCCATGCCGCCGCCACCGCCCTGCGGGAGCGACTGGGCACGCTTCTCGGGCCGCTCGGCCACCATCGCTTCGGTGGTGATCAGCAATCCCGCGACCGACGCTGCGTTCTGCAACGCGACACG
>CAXTVQ010000069.1:0-25806 GCA_964247705.1 uncultured Acetobacteraceae bacterium
GCTCGGGCTGTCGAACGCCGAAGTCGGCTTGGTGACGCCGATCCCATACATCGTCGGCGGCCTCGGAATGTGGCTCTGGTCGCGCAGCTCGGACCGGCGGCAGGAGCGGCGCTGGCATCTCGCGTGTGCCATGGCCGTCAGCGCCATCGGCCTTGCCGCGGCGGGAACGGTCAGCCACTCGCTATGGTCGCTCGTGGCGATCACCGTCGCGGCGATCGGCTGCTTCGCCTGCACACCCGCCATCTTCGCTATCGCACCGATGGTGCTCGCCCCGGCGGAAACGGCCACTGGCATCGCGATCATCAACAGCCTGGCGCAGATCGGATCGTTGGTGGGGCCCTACGCGATCGGCTGGATCAGGACGGCGACGGGGAGCTATGAGGATGCCCTGTATATGATGGCCGCTTGCGCCGGACTGGCGGGACTGATCGCGGCGGCGATCCGTCTGCCACCCGTGCGCCATAGCGCTGCATCCGGCAAACCGGCGGCATGATGCTCGTTCGACAGCCGGAGAGGTCGGTCGTGCCGGTTGCAGTCCCCGGGCTTCAGGATGCGGCGTTGGCCGTGGCGCCTGCGATCCAGTCGACGGTGGCGGCCAGCGCACGCTGAGCGTCCCCCTCCGCCGCCGCGAACACGGCGAGTTGCCGGTCCGCACTCGTACCCTGCGCCGCCACAATACGGAGCCAGTCCAGCTCCGCCTCGCAGCCCAGCGCCGCCGCGTCTTCGGCCACTTGCGCCAGCACGGCCTCGAGCCCGGCGGCAAACGGCGCCGTCACGCCATCGATATCCAAGAATGCCGCACGTATGCCGTCGCGCTGCGCCCGCCAGAGGTTCTCGCCGGTGATTGCCCGGGCAGCGCCGGTCTGCCCGCGGTTCAGCGCCGGCGAGCGGTCCACCAGCCGCACCAGGCAGCGGTACAGCGCGGCGATGCCCAGCGTGTCGTCCAGCCGGGTGCAGCTATCGGCAACACGCAGCTCCAGGGTCGGGAAGTGGATCGAGGGCCGCAGCGTCCACCACAGAAAGCTCGCATCGGTGATCGCGCCCGACCGGGTCATGGCCGCGACGTAGCGGTCGTAGTCGGCCGCATTCTCGAACAGGTCGGGCAACCCGGTGCGTGGCATCTCACCCCAAACCGAAAGCCGATAAGCCGCTAACCCGGTGTCGCGCCCCTGCCAAAATGGCGAGGATGCGGACAGCGCCAGCAACAACGGGGTGAACGGCAGGATCCGGTTCATCAGGTCGACGCGCGCCTCCGGGAGAGGTACCTCGACGTGCACGTGCATCCCGCAGACGAAATTGCGCTGTGCGGTCATCTGCATTTGCTGCGTCAGCCGGTCGTAGCGCTCCTTCTTGGTCTGGCTCTGCCGCTCCCACCGGGCGAGCGGGTGCGTGCCGGACGCCAGCACCAGCAACCCGTGCTCCCGCCCGGTCTCGGCCAGGTTCGCGCGCAACTCCAGCAATTGCGCGCGGGCGCTGGCCGGGTCCTCGGTCGGGGTCGTGGCCGTCTCCACCTGGGCGGCCAGCAGTTCCCGCTCCGCCGACGGCACGCGCAGCGTGACCGCGTCGTGAAACGGCTTGGTAAGGCTTGGCGTGCCGCCGGTCGAGGCGTCTGCCAGGAAATATTCTTCCTCGATGCCGAAGCGATAGCGCGCGTCCATGTATTCCGCACTTTGCTGCTGATTCTGGAGCTCTAAAGCCTAGCTACCGACGCAAACCCTGTCACTTGCGACATCTCGGCCCACCAAGCCCGATAGATTGGCCGGGATCACGCCTGGCCTTGTGCTGCGTTCAGGCTGCTCCACCAATCGGCATACGGCGTGTTGGCCGCCAGCCTGCGGTTGAAGTCCGGCGTTCCATCCGTCCACCACGTCGGACCACGTTCACCCAGCGCCACCTTGGCCGCATCCACCCTTGCCCGCGCTGCCTCTCGCCGGACAGCGTCCCCGGCCCGCATGGCGGCGCCTTTCTCTCGTCGCGCGGACATGAGTTCGCGGGTCAGCCTTGCCCTTTCCGTGGCCGGCAGCGCCGGGTCCGAGCACCGCCACAGACGGCCCCGGACGACGAAATACCGCCCGTCCGGTGTCGTCGGATGCCGCTCACTCAGGGTGTTGCGCAAGGAGGGGTTCGCGCCAGGAACGCTCGACGTCCATGCACAATCGTTGCACCGCCAGAGCAAAGCTTGCTACGTGGGTAGGGCTGCGGTGCCGGCGCGCGGAATTGAACCGCGGACCTACTGATTACGAATCAGTTGCTCTACCCCTGAGCTACGCCGGCAGTGCGCGTCCTATATCGTCCAAATCCAGCCCGCGCAACGGCGGCCGGCATCACCATGGTCGCAGGCACGTGCACGCACCATGGCTAGCGTGCGGACGCCGGGTCCGGTAGTTGCGCGTCATGACGATCGCTTCCTTTCCCAAGCAAGTGGCGGATTTCGCGTGACGGACCTCAGGCAAGTGCCGGATCACGAGCGGGAGTGCCCCGATTGCGGGCTGTTCCAGATCGTCCCGTCTCTGCCGGCTCGCGGTGAAGCTACCTGCCTGCGCTGCGACGCTACGCTGCGGCGGTCCCGGCCGGGGTGGTCTGGCCGGGTGATGGCCTTAGCGCTGACCTCCTTCGTGCTCTACTTCGTGGCCGTGCTCGCGCCGTTCCTCTCGGTGGACATCGTCGGCCAACAGCGGCAGACGACCATGCTGTCCTTGCCGACCGCCCTCATCGCTCAGGGCGCCTGGGAGCTTGGAGTGATCGTCTTCGCCACGGCCATCGTAGCGCCGATCGCCAAGATCATGGTGCTGATCTATGTGTTGCACGGGCTGCGCTCGGACCATCCGCCGGCCAACCTTCCATTCATCTTCAAGTGGTACCACCGCATCGGCCCCTGGGCGATGGTGGAGGTGTTCCTGCTGGGCGTGTTCGTGGCGTTCACCCGGCTGGGCTCGATCGCTACCGTGAACACGGGGGCGGCGCTGTATGCCGTGGCGGCGTTGATGGTGACGATGGTCGCCGCCGATTTCCTGCTCGAGCCCGAGAGCGTGTGGGAGGCGATGGAACAGCGCGGCCTGGTCCCACCGCCGCAAGCCGGGCGTGGCCAGCCAATAAGCTGCCATGAATGCGGGCGCGTAAACCTCGCCAGCGAAGGGGATCTTTGCACCCGCTGCGCCACGAGGCTGCACGTGCGCCTGCCGAACAGCGTTTCCAACACCTGGGCGTTGCTCGCCGCTGCGACCGCGCTCTACATCCCGGCCAATATCTTTCCTGTGATGACAGTGACGCGGCTCGGCCATGGCACGCCCTCCACGATCCTGGGCGGCGCGCAGGAGTTGCTGGATGCCGGCATGTGGCCGCTCGCCTTGCTGGTCTTCGTGGCCAGCATCACGGTGCCGCTGTTCAAGCTGGTGAGCCTGGCCCTCATGCTGCTCGCCACCCACCGGGGTTCGCCTTGGCACCTGGTTGACCGCACGCGTATCTACCGGGTCGTGGACTTCATCGGCCGGTGGTCGATGATTGACGTGTTCATGCTCGCAACATTGGTCAGTTTGGTGCAGGCGGGCGTGATCGCGGACATCAAGCCCGGCGTGGGCGCGATCTGCTTCGGCAGTGTTGTCGTCTTGACGATGATTGCCGCGGTGTGCTTCGACCCACGCCTGATGTGGGATGCTGCGGGCGAAGATGCACTTGAGCACATCGGCTCCGACATCACTGAAACCGAGCGCCTGGCATCCTCGCCGGCCACCGCGGGAACCGCATGAGCGATAGCAACCGGCCGCCGTCGACCCCCCCGAAAACCGAGCAGGCCACGATCCCGCAGGCAAACATACGGCGGAAAACCGCCTTTTCGTTCGTCTGGATCCTTCCGATCGTCGCTGTCGTCGTAGGGGCTTATCTCGCCTTCACGACGCTGTCGCAACGCGGGCCGGAGATCGTGATCACCTTCAAGGGCGCGGACGGCCTGACCGCCGGGCAGACCAAGGTGCGGCATAAGGCGGTGGACCTCGGCACTATTACCAGCATTCATCTGGCCGACGACATGAGCCACGTCATCGTCCACGTGCGCATGAACAGCGAGGCGGACCCGTATCTCACGGACCACGCCCGTTTCTGGGTCGTGCGCCCCCGGTTGTCCGGCTCCAACATCTCCGGGCTCGAGACGCTGATATCAGGCGGTTACATCGAAATGGATCCCGGCGCCAAAGGGGGCAGCGAGAAACGCGAGTACACGGGGCTCGAGGACCCGCCGGGCGTCCGCTCGGACGAGCCGGGCACGACATTCGTCATGAACACGAACCGGGTCGGTTCGCTCGGCAGCGGGTCGCCCGTGTTCTACCGCGACATCGTGGTGGGTGAGGTCCTCGGCTACCATCTGCCGGAGGGCAATGGCGAGATCACGGTCAACGTCTTCGTCCGGGCGCCCTATGACAAATGGGTCCGCACAGGCACACGATTCTGGAACGCCTCGGGCGTGAACGTGTCCTTCGGCGGTGGCGGGCTCCATGTGGAACTCGAGTCGCTGCAAGCCGTGCTTTCCGGCGGCATCGCATTCGGCACGCCGGAAGACGCCCGCGACACGGAGAGCGCCAAGCAGGACACGGCGTTCGAGCTGTTCCCGAGCGAGGATGCCGCCGCCGCCTCCGGCTACAAGCAGCGGATCAAGACGGTGATGTATTTCCAGACCTCTACTACCGGGCTGGCGGAGGGCTCGCCGGTGACGATCTACGGCCAGCAGATCGGCAACGTGACAGACGTCAAGCTCGAACTCGACCCGGTGCACGCCACTGCCCGGGTTCGCGTCAGCGCCGAGATCCAGCCCGAGCGGCTACAGGCGGTCGGCGGCGATCCGAACGATACCCCGGAAGATGTCAGCCGCCGGCTGGTGCAGCACGGGTTACGGGCCGAGTTGACGACGACGAGCTACATCACCGGGGCGCTCGCGGTGTCGTTGGACTTCCCGAGCAGTCCGCCGCCGGGTGCGGTGTCGATGGAGGGGGATGCGATCGTGCTGCCCACGCTGGGCGGCGGCTTCAGCGGTCTGGTCCAGACCGCGTCCGAAATCCTGCAGAAGGTCGGCGCCATCCCGTTTGCCCAGATCGGCAACAACGCCAGCACATTATTGGCTACGTTGAATGCGACGGTGGGGGGCCCGGAAGTCAAGCAGGCGCTGAACGCGGCGACCGGGGCCTTGGTGGACGTGCAGGGCCTCGTGAAGCGCACGGATGCCGGATTGACGCCGCTGATGCGCCGCCTGCCGGAAATCAGCGACAACCTGGACCGGACGTTGAACCGCGCCAGTCAACTGGTTGGGTCGGTCGATACGGGATACGGTGGAAACTCGCAGTTCTCGCGCGACTTGGACCGGCTGATGTCACAATTCAACGACGCTGCCCGTTCGATCCGCCTGCTGGCGGACTTCCTTGACCGCCATCCCGAGGCCCTGATCCGCGGCCGCACCAACGAGGGCGCCGAGCGTTGATCCGACGATCCATGCTGATGGCGCCAGCCCTGCTGGCGTTGTGGGGCTGCGCCTCCGCTGACCCCGCGATCTACACGATGCGGGCCGTGCCCGGCCAGGCGATAGGCGGTGGCCCGCCGGCGATCAAGCTGGCACGGCCCGGCTTGGCAGGCTACCTGGACCGGCCCGAGATCGTCCGTGATAGCTCCGCCAGCCGGCTGAAACTCAACGGTGGTGAGCGCTGGGGTGAGCCGCTGGGCGACATGATCGGCCGCGTCTTGGCGCTGGACCTGTCGCAGCGGCTTCCAGGAAGCAGCGTGTTCACCGAGGCGGGGACGATCTCGGTCGACGCCTCGGCGACGATAGAACTGGATGTCCAGCGGTTTGACCTGGATACGAACGGCCAGGTGGTGCTGCTGGCGCAGGTCGCGGTGGAGCAAGGACGCAGCCATGATCCATCGGCCACGCACTCGCTGCGGCTGACCGTCCAACCGACCGGAACAGGCACGCCCGAATTGGTGGCCGCGGAGAGCAGCGCGCTTGGCCAAATGGCCGACCAGCTTGCCGGACTACTCCGCGGGCCGATACCAGTCGGCCTGCCGGAGGCCGCTGCCGCGTCCCGGCGGAGGTAAGTCGGCTCAGCCGAAACCCATCAGCAAAAGCCCTATGGACACCCGGTTTGGGGCGGCCAACGAATACCCCTGCGGATGCCGAGTAAGGTGGGCCGGAAACTTCGATCTCCGCAACCGGGCGGTTCGAGGGTCGGGAGGAAAAAGCTCACCTTTTCTGGTTACGCGCGCTCAAAGCCTCTCGTAGGCCGCCATCGGAACGTGAAAACGGCGCTTGTTTAGGATAACGCCGATGGTGTTACCCCCAACCTCCGCCAGCCGGTCCCGCAACGTGCGGGCAGCACTCGCGCGCGTGCTCTCCGCCGCGACCACCACGGCCGTTGCGTCCAGGTGGGGCGCCAGCATGATGCCCGTGAACGCACGCTCCAAGGCCGGCGAGTCGATCACGACGAAATCGAACTGCTCCCGGCACTGGCTGATCAGGCCGAGCCAAGCCGGCAGATGGAGCGGCGCCGGGCCAGTCGGGGCCGCTAGCCAGAGTCGGTTCTCTCCCATGCGGACGAGCTCCAAGCCCGGCAAACGGGCCGCCGCATCCCCGTGCCACACACCCGGCATGCCGTAGATGCTGCGCGGCCAATCTGTCCGCCGGCCCGGTGACTCGGCGGCGAACAACAGCGTGCGGACGTCGTTGCCAGCGGAAACGAGGCAGATATCCCGGACGAGGGTCGACGTGCCCTCGCCACTGCGCGCCGACATGAGCTGCACGACCGAGCACCCGGCACGGTCCCGCTGTAGCGAGAAAGCAAGTTGGCTGGCGTCCGGCACACTCAGCAGCAACGGCGGCGGCAAACCCGCCGCACCCGCCTCGCCCTCGATGATGCCGCTCAAACGCCGAAGCTCGGCCGCTCGAACGCCCTTCGACCCGGCGGCGGCCGGCGAACCTTGCCGGCGGGCCGGCGCGTCGCGAGCGGCACGGCCAGCAGCACCGGCAGGTCGAGCTGGCGCTCCACGTCTCGCACGCTGACGAAGACCTGGCGTGTCGCATTCAGCAGCGCGAAGACGGCGAGTGCGCAGAACCCTCCCAAAACGAACCCGGCGAACTCAATGAGCAAACCGGGATTGCGGCCTGCCAACGGCGCATCTGGCGGCTGCACCACCCGCACGTTCGCCCCGCTCGCCCGCTCCAGCGCACCGGAAAGCTGCGTCTCCTCGCTCGAGCGGCTGATCGCGCGGTAGCTTTGGTCGAGCACGTCACGCGTGCGCTGCATGTCCCGGTACGGTCGTGCAAGGCTGGCCAGTTCGTCGCTCCGGGCTTGCAGCCGCACACCCTCAAGCTCCAGTTGCGCCCTTTTTGCCTGCAAGCCCTGCAACTGCGACGACAGCGTGATCTCCTCGCGGCGCAGATCGTCATAGAGGGTACTGCGGCCCATCCGCGTGATCGCGGCCTCACGCGACGGGTCGCTGCCAATCTGCCCGCGCACGGCCGCGATCTGCTTCTCCACATCCCGGACGAGTGGGAAATCCGCCTGATAGCGCGACAGCAGATCCCGCCGTTGGATCTCGAGCTTGACGAGGCTGTCGGTCAGCCCGCTCGTCTGCTGGGAGCGCGCGCTCTCGGCGTAGATCTGGACGCTGGCCGGCACGTTGGCCGCCTCTTTATGCAGCGCGTTCAGGCGCCCGGACGTCTCGCCGACCTGCTGAGCCGTCACGCTCTGCTGCGTGGTGTTCTCCGAGATCAGCCGCAACTGCAGGCTCATCTGTTCGTCGAGGTTGGTGATGCCGTGGTCGATGCCGAACTTCGCCAAGTCGTCCTCGGCCTTGCGCAACCGGTCCGCGAATTCGTCCCGCTGCACGTTCTCGCCGCCGGGTTGCCCCTTCTCGAAGATGGATGACCGATAGGTCAGGTAATGGGCGATCAAAGCGTTCAGCACGCGGATCGCCACCGCGCGGTCCGCATTGCGCAGGTTCAATTCGACGACGTTGGATTGCGGGATGCTGGTCGATGTCAGGTCCACCGCGAACCGCGACATCGCCGCGCGCAGGGGCGACTCGTCCGAGCTCAGGCCCGGATAGACCGTCGCCGGCCCGATCTCCTGCAGAACTTCCGCCGCCAGCGCCGGGCTCTGCAGGATCTGCAGTTCGCCCTGGATGATCTGGTTGCGGTCCAGCGTGATATCGTTGCCAGTGTCACGGTTGCCGGGATGGAACACGTATTCGCTGCCGTAGAGCACCAGCAGACGCGCCTGCGCAATGAACGTGGTGTGCGCGAAATGCGCCGCGACCAGGCCGAGCAGGCAGGGGATGAGAAAGGCTATGATCGTCGGGCGCTTGTAGTAGAACAGCGCGATCGCAAGATCCCGCAGACTGAACCCGGCAAACGAGTTCGAGCGGAACCGCATCCGGTCTTCTTGGGACAGCGTTGCGCTCACCTCCGGTTGTGTCCCTGAACCATCATGCCGTGCTCATGCGTCCTATTTTGCACGAAATATCGTTAACGAAAAGGTTCGGAACAATAATCGGGCAGACTGGCCTTGCTTTGCCGTTTCTGCCATTCGTTCCGCGACTGAGCCGACCGACGGAGGGTCCGACAATGCGCCCGCGCCTCCCACTTGCCCCACGCTTATCGTTTGCCACGGGATTGCTGTTGGCCGGATTGGCATTGCTCGCAGGGTGCGTACAGCACGTGTCCATCGTCCCGACGCAGGTCTCCGGCTTCGCCCCCTGGTCGGACGAAGTGCCCGTCCACCGGCTCACCGCCGGGGACGAAATCGAACTACGCTTTCTGCTCAACCCCGAACTGAACGACAACAGGCTGATCATCGGACCCGACGGCCGGGTAACGGTGCCCCTGCTGGGCGCGGTTGTCGCCGGCGGGCAGACCGTCGCCGAGTTCCGCGGGCAGTTGGAAACGGACTACGCGAGCAAGTTGCGCGTGGCGGACCTGGACGTGGTGGTGCGCGGCTTCAACTCGTCACGCATCTTCGTCGGCGGCGAGGTGAAGACGCCGGGCGTGTTGCCGTTGCAGGGACAGACCGACGTGCTGCAAGGCGTGCTGCAGGCCGGCGGCTTCACCAACACGGCGCGGATGGATGAGGTCGTGGTGATACGGCGCCGGGCGGATCACGTGCCGATGCTGCGGACGGTCAACCTCAACCGCTACGCCGGGTCCGCCAACGCAGCGGATGATTTCCCGCTCCAGGCATCTGACGTGATTTTCGTGCCGAAATCGGACATCGCGAGCTTCGACCTGTTCGTGGATCAGTACCTGAATCAGACGCTCCCGTTCACGAAAGGCCTGAACTACAATCTCGGGAACGGGGCCACGGTCTTCTGAGGGACGCATCACGAGGCGAAAGGAACGGCGCCAGAGATCGCTTCGCTCCCCCAACGGCTTATGCGATATTCCTCGTCGTATCCCTCGGAGTCCCCCGCCCCTTTGCACAGCCGGCCCGCCGCCCTGCGTGCTTCCGCCCGGACGGCTTGCCTCGCGGCGGCCCTGGTCTGGCTGGCCGCCGCGTCGCAGACCACACCGCAGCAGGTGCGCGAGGCCGAGCAGGCAAGAGCCGCCGCACTGGCGCGGGTGCGCGACGAAGCCATCCGGCAACAGGCAGCGCAGGCAGAAGCAAAGCGGCTCGCCCAGGTTCGGGTGGCGTCCGCGGCGTCGCTGCGGTCACTGGAACAGGCCACGGCCGACGCGGCGGCCACCATGGACGGCCTGGCGCGGCGCCGGGCGGAGGCGGAGAGCCGCCTGCAGTCCCGCGCCAAGGAACTCACCCCGCTGCTGCCGCTGATCGAGCGGCTCTCGCTCTACCCGGCGGAGACGTTGCTCGCCGTGCCCGCCCGTCCGGACGCGTCGCTGGATGGGCTGTTGGTGCTGCGCGGCCTGGCCCGGCAGCTCGAACTGGACGCCGAAGCGCTGCGGGCGGAACAGGCCGAGGTCGCGCGGCTGACCGAGGGGATGGCGCGGCAGGAGCATCACCTGACGGACGCGCAATCCGCTCAGGCGGCCCAGGCGGCGGAACTGGACCGGCAGATCGCGGACGCCCAGTCCCGCAGCCGCGCCGCCGAGGACGCCGGGTCCGACGCCGCACGCCGGGCAGCCGAACAGGCCGCGCAGGCGGACACGCTGCGTGCCGCCCTCGGCGCGCTCGACCTGGCCCGCAAGCAGGACGAGGCACGCGCCCAGGCCGAGGCCGCCGCGGCAGCGAGGCGCAAGCAGGACGCAGCCTCGGCGGAGGCGAGACAGCGGCAGGTGGCGCTCACGCAACCCGCCGGGCCCGGGCTCGGGGAAGCGCGCGGGCAGTTGGGGGCGCCCGTTGTCGGCAGTGTCGTGCATGCGTTCGGCGAACCTGGAGACGGGGGGCCGGCCACCGGCATCTCGTTCGGCGCACCGCCTGCCGCCCGCGTTTCGGCCCCGTGCGGCGGCCGGGTGGTGTTCGCCGGGCCGTTCCGGTCCTACGGCCAGCTGATGATCGTGGATTGCGGCGGCGGCTACCATTTCGTGCTCGCCGGGCTGGACCGGCTGGACGTCGCCGTCGGCCACCCAGTCCAACCAGGGGAGCCGGTGGGGGTGATGGCGGCATGGGACCCGCGCACGCCGGGTACCCGCCCGCTGCTCTACGTCGAGCTCCGGGACCACGGTCAGCCGATTAATCCTGCGCCATTTTTGCATGGGCGACCATGACGATGGCCCAATCCTGTCCTATGTGGCACTATGACGACATCGAACCGCGCTGGACGAGCGCCGAGAGGATGATTGCATGAAGTTCCGTTCGGGCCTGCTCGTGGGTGCAGCCTTCCTCGCAGGCGTCGCGATCGGCCCCGTCGCCGGGATCATCGATGGCCGGTCGCCGATCACCTCCGCCCTCGCCCAGGACAGCAGCGGGCACTCCGACACCTACGCGCTGCTCAATCTGTTCGGGAACGTGTTCGACAAGATCAAGGCCGAGTATGTCGAGCCGGTCAGCGACCGCGACCTGATCGAGAACGCGATCAACGGCATGCTCACCGGGCTCGACCCGCACAGCTCCTATATGAACGCCAAGGCCTACCGCGACATGCAGGTGCAGACGCATGGCGAGTTTGGCGGGCTGGGCCTGGAAGTGACCCAGGAAAACGGCATCATCAAGGTTGTCTCCCCGATCGACGATACGCCAGCCGCCCGCGCCGGCATCCGCTCGGGTGACCTGATCACGACGATCGACAACACCACCGTCCAGGGCCTTTCGCTGAACGACGCTGTGGACAAGATGCGCGGTCCGCCCAACAGCTCGATTCGCTTGATCATCAAGCGCGAGAACGTGGACAAACCGATCGAGGTGACCCTGCAGCGCGAGGTGATCCACATCCAAGTGGTCAAAGCGCATCTGGAGGGCGACATCGGCTACGTCCGCCTGACCCAGTTCAACGAGCAGACGGATGCCGGGCTGCGCGCCGCGGTGGCCAAGTTCCGTCAGCAACTGGGTGACCGGCTGGCCGGCATCGTGCTCGACCTTCGCAACAACCCCGGCGGGCTGCTGGATCAAGCCGTGTCGGTCTCCGATGACTTCCTCGAGCAGGGGGAGATCGTCTCCACCCGCGCCCGGCATCCTGACGACAGCCAGCGCTGGAATGCCAAGCCCGGCGACATCACGGGCGGGCTACCGGTCGTGGTGCTGACGAACGGCGGCAGTGCTTCGGCCAGCGAGATCGTGGCCGGAGCGCTGCAGGACCATCACCGCGCGGTGATCGTCGGCCAGCGCACGTTCGGCAAGGGTTCAGTGCAGACGGTGATTCCGTTGCCGGGTAATGGCGCGATGCGGCTGACGACGGCGCGATACTACACACCGTCCGGCCGGTCGATCCAAGGGCTTGGGATCACGCCGGACGTGCCAGTCGCCGCCAGCCGGACCGAGACGCTGCATTTCGGGCCAGAGCGTGAGGCGGACCTGAACCACACCATCACCAACCAGGGCGGCACCCCGCCCAACCAAGCCGCGCCGCCGCGCACGGACCTGCCGCCGGTAGCGGCCTCGATCCAGAGATTGCCGCCCGAGAACTGGCCGGCGTTCGATGCCGCCAAGCCGGACACGGATTATCAGTTGCAGGAGGGTCTGCTCGTCGTGCGGGCCATGGCGACGCAGCAGCAGCGGCACGCCGCGCAATAGAGGCCGGCATGGTGGCAGGCTGGCGCGGCCTAGGGCTGTTCTGGCTGGCCGTATTCGCTGTCGGCGGCGCTGGAGTGGCGGCCCTTCAGGTTCTCGGGCCGCCTGCTCCGCGGCCGCACGTCACGGCGGCACCCACTCCCGTGATCGTCCACCAGGATCCGCCCGGTGAGACCATCGCAGTTCCCGCCTCGGCGCCGTCGCCGGATCCGGTCGTCCTGGCGCAACCCTTGGGTGGTGCGATTGCAAGTCCCGATCCGGCGCTCCTGGAGCCTGCGCCCGATTTCCCGGGTGCCCTGCTACCGCGGATCGGGCCTGACGGTCGCATGCCGATGCGCGTTTACGCTCCCATTGCGGACCCGGCGGATAAGCGCCCGAAAGTCGCCTTCCTACTCGTCGGCATCGGTCTTTCGGACAGTGAGAGCCGCAGCGCCATCATCTCGCTGCCCGCTGGCGTAACACTCGGGATCTCGCCTTATACCCCCGAACTCACGCCCTTGCTCGCCGCTGCCCGGGCGCATGGCCACGAAATCCTGGTGACGTTGCCGATGGAGAGTCAGGGTTATCCACTGAACGACTCCGGCCCCCGCGCCCTCCTGACCGGGGCCGACCCGGCGGACAATGCGCGCAACCTCGAATGGGTGCTGTCCCGTGTGCAGGGTGCGGCTGGCGTCACGGGCGCGTCCGACGGCTTGCGAGGCGAGCGCTTCGCTGGGTCAGGCGTGCTATTCGGACTGGTACAACAGGAGTTGGCCAAGCGTGGCCTGTTCTACGTCGACCCACGGCCGGATCGGACAGTCGTTGGCGCCGCGATCGACGTCACGAACGTCGTGGACGATCCACCGCAACGCAATGCGATCGACACGCGGCTGGCCGACCTGGAGCAGCGGGCGCGGGACGGCAAGCCAGCGGTCGGTTTGGCCGGGCCGCTGCGTCCGGTGACGGTGGAGCGCATCGCCGCCTGGGCCCGCGGGCTGGATGGGCGCGGTGTGTCCCTGGTGCCGGTGAGCGCGCTGCTGCCGCCGATCTCCTCTCAGTCAGTTCCCTCCCAATGACCGGGCTACTATACCGCAGCAACGTCGGGGCCGTATTGTTCAACGCAGCCGGCCAGGTCTTCGTAGGCCGCCGTGCGGATCAAGCACTCGCCGGGGCTTGGCAGTTGCCGCAGGGCGGTGTGGACGAGGGCGAGGACCCGCGTGCGGCCGTGCTGCGGGAGCTGCAGGAGGAGATAGGCACGGCGAACGCCACGATCCTTGGCGAGCACCCGGAGTGGCTGACATACGACTTGCCGCCGGAGCTGGTCGGCAAAGCATTCGGCGGTCGTTTCCGTGGCCAGCGGCAACGTTGGTTCGCGTTGCGTTATCTCGGAGAGGACAGCGAAATCCGCCTGGACCTGGATACGCATCCGGAGTTCGATGCCTGGCGTTGGGTGGAGCTTGCGGCACTGCCGGGGTTGGCGGTGGCTTTCAAGCGGCCGATCTACGAGGTGCTGGCCCAGTCATTTGCCCGGTTTCAGGGTGGAGGCGAGGCGGCGCCTTAGCACCGCGAGGCTGGCGCCGGGAATCAGCCGGCTCCTTCAGACCGGAGACAAACGCCCGAGAAAGGCCTGTGCGGCATCTGGCGCGCGCACCTTGTCGCCGCTGATGAAAAAGACGAAGCACTCCCGGGGCGACGGTTTTGGCGCCGTGGTCACCAGCTTCAGATCGGTTACGGCTTGCCCCGCCATCCAGCAACGCACCCGGGCGGCCCAGTCATCCAGGCCGGCGGCGGCGTATCCCTCCGCCTCCGTCTCGGAATTGCGCTGCAGCCGGGCGTAGACGAAGGGGGCAGTAAGGTCGCCCAGTAGCGTGTGCTTGTCCGAGTCGATCACCGCTGCGGCAACACTATACTTGCGCAGCAACGCCAACCACTCCGGAACGACGAAGCTGTCGTGCCGCGCTTCCACCACGTGGCGCATGGCAAGTCCGCCGTGACTGGCCGGCAACAGCGACAGGAACGTCTCGAAATGCTCTGGCTCGAAGCGCCGGGTCGGAGGAAACTGCCAGAGGACCGGGCCGAGACGGTCGCCCAACTCGACCAGCCCGGAGTCGAGAAAACGCGCGATGGCGGGCTCGGATTCGGCGAGCGCCGTGCGGTGCGTCGTAACCCGCGGTGCCTTTACGGCGAACACGAACCCCTCGGGAACCTCGCCGCGCCATTTGGCAAAGCTAGCCGGGGTCTGCGTTCGATAGAACGTGCCGTTGATCTCGATGGCCGTTAGCTTGCCAGCGGCATAAGCCAGTTCCTTCGAGTGCGGCAGACCCGGCGGGTAGAACGCGCCGCGCCAAGGGGCGAAAGTCCAGCCCCCGATCCCGACATGAACCTTGCCCTTGGTCATCGCGCGGGGATCACTGGGCGTTGGCGCTCGCCTCGCTGCGGGTGCCTCCGACGCGGGCGGCCAGGGCGGCTGCCATGAACTCGTCCAGCTCGCCATCCAGAACGGCTGCCGGGTTACCCTTCTCCACACCCGTCCGCAGGTCTTTAACCATCTGGTAAGGCGCCAGCACGTAGGATCGGATCTGATGACCCCAGCCGATCTCCGTTTTCGCCGCTTCCGTCTGCGCACTGGCCGCCTCGCGCCGCTGCAGCTCGGCCTCATACATCCGCGCGCGCAGCATCTCCATCGCCGTCGCCCGGTTACGGTGCTGGGAGCGGTCGGTCTGGCAAGCCACGATAATACCCGTCGGGACATGCGTGATCCGGATGGCCGATTCCGTCTTGTTCACGTGCTGGCCGCCTGCGCCGGACGCACGGAACGTGTCCACCTTGAGGTCGGAAGGGTCGATCTCGATGTGGATCGTGTCGTCGATCACCGGGTATACGTAGATCGAGGCGAACGACGTCTGCCGCCGCGCCGCGCTGTCGAACGGGCTTATGCGTACCAACCGGTGCACCCCGCCCTCCGTCTTCAGCCAGCCATAGGCGTTGGGCCCGGTAATCTGGAACGTTGCGGACTTGATGCCTGCCTGCTCGCCCTCGCTCTGCTCCAGCAATTGCATCTTGTAGCCATGCGCCTCGGCCCAGCGCGAGTACATGCGGGCGAGCATCTCGGCCCAATCCTGCGCCTCCGTGCCGCCCGCGCCGGCGTTCACCTCGAGGAACGCGTCCCGTCCGTCCGCCTCGCCGGAGAGCAAGCTCTCGATCTCCCGCCGCTTGGCCTCGGCAGCCGCCTTGCGCAGCGCAGCCTCACCTTCCGCGACCAGGGCGGCATCCCCGTCGCCTTCCGCCATCGCGATCAGCTCGATGGTGTCGGCCACCTCGGCTTCCAGCGCCTCCACTCCCTCGATCTGCGTTGCGAGCTGAGTGCGTTCGCGCATCAGAACCTGGGCTTTCGCCGCGTCATTCCAGAGGTCGGGATCCTCCGCGCGGTGATTCAGCTCCGCGAGGCGTTCGACGGCAGCATCCCAGTCAAAGATGCCTCCTTAGCAGTGCCACGGACTGCTTGATCTGTTCGTTCAGGGCGTCGGTTTCGGTGCTCATGACACACTTCGATTTGGGAAGGGGATCAGTAGAGTCCACCAACCCCGCTGTCCACACCCGTGCCGGTCCCGCCGCTGCTGGAAGCGGTGACGCCGCCATCGCCACCCCCGCTGCCGCCACCACCGCCGCCGCCGATGGTAGGGCCGCTCTGTCCCGGAGACTGACCTGGTTTAAATGCGTCCGTCACGTTGGCCGACCAGGTGGACAGCGTCAGCCCATCCGGCACGCGGAACGGCAGGTTCGGGCGGTCCTTCAAGGCGACCTGCATGAAGTCATGCCAGATCGGGGCGGCAATGACGCCCCCCGTCTCGTCTTTCCCAAGGCTGGAGGGTGTGTCGTAACCGATCCAGACAGCGGTCACCAAGTCCGGGGTAAAGCCCACGAACCACGCGTCGTTGAAGTCCTGCGTGGTGCCGGTCTTGCCCGCGATGCCGAGCCGGCCGAGCCCTTTGCCAGCCTCGTAGCCAGTGCCGTGCGCGACCACGCCCTCCATCATCGCCACGGTCTGGAACGTGCTCTGCGGATCAGCGATCTGGCGGCGCGTATCCGTCAGCACCGGGGGATGCGCAATATTGCCGCACGCATCGCACAGCGCACCCGGCGCGCGCCACATGACGTGGCCGTCGCGATCCTGCACGGAGTCGATCAGTGTCGGCACGACCTCCTTGCCCAGTTGGTCGAGCGAGGCATAGGCGCCAGCCTGACGCAGCACCGTCGTGTCCACAGCACCCAGGGCGTTGGGCAGATAGCGGGACATCTGGTCCACCACGTGGAAAGCGATCGCGTTGGCTGCCACCGCGTCCATGCCAACGCGTTGTGCCACGCGGATGGTCGCAAGGTTGAGCGATTTCTCGATCGCCACATGGAGCGAGACCGGGCCCATGAACCCTTTCTCGTAGTTGCCGGGCCGCCAGACGCCGGCAGCACCCTGGTCCAGCTCGAACGGACCGTCCAACACCTTCTGGCTCGGCGAGATGTTCTGCTCCATCGCGGCCAGGTAGACCATCGGCTTGAACGAGCTGCCGGGCTGCCGCTGCGCCTGGGTGGCACGGTTGAACTGGCTGGCCTCGAAGCTCCAACCGCCGGACATGGCGAGCACGCGGCCGCTCGCCGGGTCCATGGCAACGAGCGCGCCCTGGATCTGCGGCACCTGGCGCAACTGCACGCGGTCGCCCTTGCCGGTGCCAGTGGGTTCGGCCATCACCACGTCGCCTACCTGGACCACGTCCGCCATGCGGTGCGGCGAGCCGCGGCTGGTGCGCGCCCAACCGCTGTCGGACAGCAGCATCGGCGAGAGGTGATCGGCGCCGGACGCGTCGACCCATCCCATCCTGGCATCGCCACCGCTCACCTCGAGCGCCACCGCCAACTGCCATTCCGGCAGCATGCCGGGGGGCCGTGGCAGGGCGGCAAGCGAGCGGGCCCAGCCGGTGCGCAACGCCTGCGAGGGGTCGAGCCGTGCCACAGGCCCCTTGAACAGGCTGTGGGCCCGGTCATAGCTCATCAACCCGCGGCGCAGCACCTGGTCGGCGGTCGCCTGCAACGCCGGATCCAGGCTGGTGCGGATGACGAGACCGCCCTCCGTCGTGGCTTCCGCGCCGAAGCGGTCGATCATCTGCCGCCGCACTTCCTCGCCGAACCAGTCGGACCCGGCAACCACGTCCGGACGGTGGAACATGCCGGTTACGACGGGACCGGTCTTCGCCGCTGCCGCCTGCTCCGGCGTAACCGCCTTGTCGTCCACCATGCGGTCCAGCACCCAATCCCGCCGGGCGCGCGCGGCCTCGGGGAAGCGGAACGGGTTGTAGTTGTTCGGCCCTTTGGGCAGAGAGGCGAGGAAGGCGGCTTCGGGCAGCGTGATCTGCTCGAGGGACTTGTTGAAGTAGGTCTGCGCCGCGGCAGCCACGCCGTAGGATTGCAGGCCGAAATAGATCTCGTTCAGGTAAAGCTCGAGGATGCGTTCCTTGGTCAGCGTCTGCTCGATGCGGATGGCGAGCACCGCCTCCTTCACCTTGCGCTCCAGGGATCGCTCGTTGGTGCCGAGCAGCATGTTGCGGGCAACCTGCTGGGTGATGGTGGAGGCGCCGATCGGGCGACGCCCCCGGCCCATCTGCATCAGGTCGGTCACGGCCGCACGGGCGACGGCGCCGGGGTCCACGCCCTTGTGGGTCCAGAAATTCTGGTCCTCGGCGGAGACGAAGGCCTGCTTGACCACGTCCGGAATGGCGGTGAACGGCACGAAGATGCGCCGCTCCTTCGCGAGCTCGGCGATCAGGCGGGCATCGCCGGCATAGATCCGGCTCATCACTGGCGGCTGATACTGGCGCAGCCCATCCACCGTCGGCAGTTCGGCCGCGAGCTGCTGGAATGCGTGGTAGGCGACGGCACCGCCCAGGATCATGACGACGACCAGGCCTGTGACCGCGATGCCGGCCAGGCGGCCGATCGTGCGCAGCGGGGAACGGCTGCGCGTGGCCACGGGCTGCGTACGGCGGCGCGATACGGTACGCGGGGCCCGGGGCGGCTCGTTGGGCGGTGTCGGCGGCGACAGGCGCTCACTCGCTCTCAAGTCGTCCATCGGCAATCTACTCTCCCCAACCGCACGCCGCCCCAACCTTCGATCGGCCCTTCGACCAGCCTTCGAGCAGCCCTTCGATCAAGCCGTCAGCCCGCGATGCGCAGTCCCGGCCCATCGAAGAACGTATACACCGCCCGCCTCATCGCTGCCGCCACGACGGCGCGGTGATCCGGACGACGTAACGCAGCTTCATCTTGCGCGTTCGACATGAACCCCATCTCGACGAGCACGGACGGGATATCGGCGGCCTTGAGCACGACGAAGCTCGCGTGGCGGGCCGGGTTCTGCAACATCGGCAAGTCGCGGTCCAGCGCGTTGACGAGGCCGTGCTGCAGCCGGGCCGATCCGGTGCGGGTTTCCTGCCGCACGAGGGATGCCAGGATGTGCGCGACGTCCGGAGGCTGATTGGCGAAGGCGACGCCGGCGTAGCGGTCGGCGCTGTTCTCACGCTGCGCAAGCGCCGCGGTCTGCGGGTCGGACGCCGTATCGGACAGCGTGTAGATACTGGCGCCGCGGACCGTGTGGTCGCCCACGGCATCCGCGTGCATGGAAACGAAAAGTGCCGCACCTCGGCGCTGCGCCCAACCCACCCGCTCCTCGAGCGGGATGAACACGTCGCGCTGCCGGGTCAGCTCCACGCGCAAACGGCGCTCGGCCTGGATCTGGCGGGCGAGCTCGGTGGCTGCGGCGAAGGCGACATGCTTCTCATAGGTGCCGGTGACGCCGATTGCGCCCGGATCCTTGCCGCCATGCCCCGGATCGAGCACCACCAGCGGCAACTGAGGGGCGTTATGCGGGGCAGCGGCGGGCGGATGCGCCACGGTTCGTCCGGCCGTTACGGGAGAGGTATGGCCGGCCGCATGGGCAAGGCTGCTCATCAAGGCCAATGCGCCGCTACCTAGCAAGGCCCGGCGCCGCAAAGTGTCAGGGTCCATCACACACGCTCCAACACGCGCAAACTAACAGATCGGGTGCACTGCCGGACGTTGACCACTGATTATGGCCGCACCATGTTGCGCTCCAGCCACAAGGACGAGCGGGCTTGCGGGTAGCCTCCGTTTAGGTCATGGTCGGTGTCGCTGCGGCGGGGTTTGCCCCGTGGGCTTGCTGCTCGGCCAGAATGGCGGCGGCGCTCACGCCGGGATGGCTCTTCCGCCCGCACCGCGCGTCTCGCGCGCTGGGGCTTGTTCCAGAACTCTCGTTCGCGGATCCAGGCCGGCAGAGACCCAACCCGGTTTCGCAGCCCATGCTCGCGCGGCCGACCGACTAGGACCATTTCAGGCCGAATGAGCGCCGCCGTGCCCGTCTGTTGCCCATACAGCCCGTCCGCCCGCGCTCATGCAGCGCGGCGCGGCTTGGCCGGGCGACCCGACGGTGGGCGCTTACCCCGGTCCGGTCCTGCCCAACCCCATCACCCTTCAGGCCGCCGCCGCTCTGCGCTGTTCGCGCGGATCCCGGTGCACCGGAGTTTCCCCCTCAATGACCAAGCGTATGCTCATCGATTCCACCCACGCGGAAGAAACCCGCGTGGTGGTGCTGGACGGTAACCGGCTCGAAGACTTCGACGTCGAGACGGCTGCCAAGAAGCAGCTTAAAGGCAATATCTACCTCGCCAAGGTCGTCCGCGTAGAGCCAAGCCTCCAGGCGGCGTTTGTGGAATACGGCGGCGGACGTCACGGCTTCCTGGCGTTCGGCGAGATCCACCCCGACTATTACCAGATCCCCGTCGCCGACCGGCAGCGCCTGCTGGAGATGCAGGAAGCCGAGGCCCGCGCCGAGGAGGAAGCGGAGGACGCCGCCGCCGCCGCTGCCGAAGCCGAAGAGCGGCACGATGGCGCGCAGGGCGACGTGGACGAGCCTCGTTCCCCGGATGCCCCCAACTCCATGGATATGGAGCGGCCGGATACCGAGCCCTCCGACACGGACATGGCCGCCGAACCCGCTGCCTCGTTCGATGAACCGGCCGAGGGCCCGGCCTCTCTCGCCATGGCCGTGGACCAGGACTTCTTGGCCGCGCGGGACGAGGCGTCGCCGGAGCTGCCCTTCGTGGCGGACCCTGGCGTGGACATCTCGCCCGAGTCCACCGAGCCCGCACTGCACGACATGGCGGCGCTGCCCTCCGAACCAACGGAGGCAGAGGCGATACCCGAGCCAGCAATCGCTGAAGCCGCCGAACTTCCAGCTCCCGATCAAGTGGAGCCGGAAGCTTCGGCACCCGAGCAGCCAGCGTCCGAATGTCCTGCCCTGACCGCTTCGGGCGAAACGGCCGACCCCGAGCCGAGCGCCGACGGCACCCTCGCACACGTCGGTAGCGAGGCCGGGCCGCTTGCACCGGCGCCCGCGATGCTGGACGCGCCGTCGCACGATGGTGCTGACGACAACGGCCAGGACGACGATGTCGAGGAAGCCGGCAACAGTGACCGGCGCGAGTCCCGCCCCCCTGCCCGCTACATGCGCTCCTACAAGATCCAGGAAGTCATCCGCCGCCGCCAGATCCTGCTCGTCCAGGTCGTGAAGGAGGAGCGCGGCACCAAGGGCGCGGCCCTCACCACTTTCATCTCGCTGGCCGGCCGCTTCTCCGTGCTGATGCCCAACTCCCCCCGGGGCGGCGGTATCTCGCGCAAGATCACGTCGGCCTCCGATCGCCGCCGCCTCAAGGAAGTCACCGCCGAGCTGCAGATCCCGCGCGGCATGGGCCTGATCGTGCGCACCGCCGGCGCCGCCCGGCCTAAGGCCGAGATCAAGCGAGATTGCGAATACCTGCTCGAGTTGTGGGACAGCATCCGCGAGACCACCATGGCTTCGATCGCGCCGGCGCTGATCCACGAGGAAGCGAGCCTGATCAAGCGCTCGATCCGCGACAACTATTCGCGCGATGTCGAGGAAGTGCTGGTGGACGGCGAAGTGGGGTGGCGGGCGGCACGCGACTTCATGCGCATGCTGATGCCGGCCCACGCCCGCAAAGTGATCATGTGGAACGAGCCGCAGCCGCTGTTCGCCAAGCACAACGTGGAAGCCCAGCTCGACGGGATGCTGGAGCCGACGGTGCAACTCCGCTCCGGCGGCTACCTCGTGATCAACCAAACCGAAGCGCTGGTCGCCATCGACGTGAACTCGGGCCGCTCCACCCGGGAGCGCGGCATCGAGGAGACGGCGCTCAAGACCAACCTCGAAGCGGCGGACGAGGTGGCGCGCCAACTCCGGCTGCGCGACCTGGCCGGGTTGATCGTGATCGACTTCATCGACATGGAAAGCCGCCGCAACAACGCGGCCGTCGAGAAGCGGATGAAGGACGCGTTGCGGGACGACCGGGCGCGCATCCAGTTGGGCTCGATCAGCCATTTCGGCCTGATGGAGCTGAGCCGGCAGCGGCTGCGCCCGTCGCTGGCGGAGACGAGTTTCACGACCTGCCCGCATTGTGGCGGCACGGGCCACGTGCGCACGACGGAGACGGCGGCACTCGCGGTGCTGCGCGCAGTGGAGGAGGAGGGCGCCAAGCGCCGCGCCGCCGAGATCGTGGTGCACGTCGCCGGCGCGGTGGCGCTGTACGTGCTGAACCACAAGCGGCAGCGGCTGGCCGAGATCGAGGCGCGCTACGGCATGGAAGTGACCTTCGCCGCCGATGAGAGCCTGCTGCCGCCGCAGACCCGGATCGAGCGGGTGCGGGCGCAATCGGCGGACATGCCTTACGTGCCGCCGCCGATGCCGGCCTTGGCCGCGACACCGGAAGAGGACGACCTGATCGAGGAGGAAGCCGACACCGAGGAGGACGAGGCCGAGGAGGTCGAGACCGTCGACGAAGCTCCCGGTCTGGCTGCCGACCCGGGCGCTGTGCCGGGCGAGACGGCCGAGGAAGCGGACAATCGCCGCCGCAAACGCCGCCGCCGCCGCCGTGGTGGCCGTCGCGAGGAAACGCCATCAGCACCCGGCGTGGACCCGGCGTCGCTCGACCAACCGGACATCAGCCCGATACTGGTTAGCCCGGACTTGGTTAGCCCAGCCGCGGCAAATCCAGTGATGGCCGACACGGTCGAGCCTGGTTCAGCAGATGCCGAGCCCGCCCTGGTTGCAGAGGGTGCGCCGGAAGAGGCCACCACGTCCGAGGCTGGCGCACCTGAGGCCGCCGCATCAGAGAGTGGGGGCGAAGACGACGGACGCGGCCGCCGGCGCGGCCGGCGTGGTGGCCGCCGTCGCCGTCGCGAACCCGGTGATGGAGACGCGGCTGTTGCGGAAAGCGGTTCGGAGGAACTGTCCTCGTTCGACGCACCGGCGCCGGCACCCGCCTACACCTATAACGGCCCGACCCCGGCGGACCCGTTCGGCGGGCAGGTGTTCGATATCTTCGACATCATGGACGAGCCGGACATGCCGCCCGCTCCCGCCCCGGTGGTGGAGCGTGTGCCCGCACCGGAGATCGTCGTGGCCGAGGCAGCGCCAGCGCCAGTCGCCGAGGAACCGGTGACGGTCGTACATGCCGAGCCGGTCGCAGACCATCACTTCGAGCCGGAACCGGTCCACCACTTCGAAGCCGGAGCCCTACCGCCCGCTGAACCGGAGCCGGTCCACATCGCCGAGGCCCCGCCGGCTGTGATCGAGGAGGAGCCGCCACTCGCCAACGGCCATGCGGCGGAGCCGATCGCAGCGCCGGATCCGGAGCCGGCAGCGTTCAACACGGCGGTGCCCCCGCCCGTCCTGGTCGGCAGCGTGCCAGCAGCGGAAAAGAAGCGGGGTTGGTGGCGTCGGTAGCCGTCAGCGGGCGGTGCGATGCGCAGTGAGCGTTGCACCGCCGTTTGCCAGCGACGAGCGGCGGACTGCCCGACTGACGCATGGCGGCGCGGGTATGGTGTCTAGTCGAACCCCAAGAACCCGGGCATCGAGCTGATCGCCGGCATCGCACGCAGCTTCGCCAGGTCAGGCACTGGCCGTGCGGTCCGAGTGTCCTGTCCCAGCACCGATTCGAGGGCGGCCGCGACGGCCAGCAAGGCGGCATCGCCGTTGCGGCGGCCCACCAGTTGCAACCCGAACGGCAACCCGTTCGCATCCAAACCCACCGGCAGCGACAGGCACGGATGGCCCGCCAGCGTGCCGGCATAGGCGAGCGCCAGCCAATGATAGTAGCTGTCGAGCACCCGGCCATCGATCTGCGCCGGGTAGAGTTCGGTCCAGGGCCGCGGGCTGATCGCGATGGAAGGCGCCAGCAGCACGTCAAAATGCTGGAAGAAGGCATTCCAGCGGCGCTGCATGGACGTCTGCAGGGTTAGCGCACGGGCGACGTCCGCCGCCGAGTAGCCCAGCCCTTCCGCAACATTTGCGCGCACGTTGGGGCCTACGTCGTCCGGGCGGGTCTGCACCTTTTCCAGGTGGCTGCCGAGGAAGGCAACCGCCCGCAAAATGGCGAACGCCTCGTCCGCACCGGTGCAGTCGGGCGCGGTATCCTCCGCACACGCGAACAAATGCCGGAACAGCGCGGTTTTCTGCGCGAACGCGTCCACGACCACCCGTTCGACGGGGGCAAAGCCGAAATCGGGCGTGAGAGCCATCCGAATGGAAGCGAGGTCGACCGGTGGCAACGGGTAGAAGGACGCTGGGTCGGCCGGACGCGCCCAGGGATCGCGCGCATCATCGGACACCATCGCCGAGAGCAGCATCGCCAAGTCCGGCACCGAGCGGGCCATGGGGCCGTTGCTGCCGAGCGGCATCCAGCCGTGGCCGCGAACCTCGCTGGGCACCACGCCAGGGGAGGGCCGGAAGCCGCACACGCCGCTGAACGCCGCCGGGTTGCGCAGGCTGCCGCCCGTATCCGACCCGGTCGCGATCGGCACCATGCCGCAGGCCAGCGCCACGGCCGACCCGCCGGAGGACCCGGCGGCCGAGCGTGCCGGGTCAAACGGATTGCCGGTGGCGCCCCACACCGCGTTGCGCGTGTTGGCGCCGGCGCCAAACTCGGGGACGTTGGTCTTGCCCAGCACGATGGCCCCGGCGCGACGCAGGTCGGCAACCAATCGTTCATCGTCGGGTGCGATCGTGTCGCGGTAGATCGGGCTGCCCCGGGTGAAAGGCAGGCCGCCCGCAGCATTGAGGTCCTTCACGCCGAGCGGCAGGCCGTGCAGCACGGGCAAGCTGTCGCCCGCCATCACCGCGCGTTCCGCCACGCGGGCGGCGGCGCGGGCGGCCCCATCGTCGCGGGCCGGCATGGCGTTCACCGCCGGGTCGATCGCGTCCGTACGGGCGATGCAGCTTTCCAGCAGCTCCACCGGCGAGAGCGCGCGGCGGCCGATCAGCGTGCGGGCGAGGACGGCGCCGAGATCACAGGGCTCGGTAACACTGGGCTCGCTCATACCCACCCCAGCCCGAAATACCAGGCGAAGAACGTCCACACGCAGACGGCCATGATCACGAGGAAAATCAGGATCGGGTAGAACGCCTTGAGGAATTCCATCAGTAACCGAGCGCCATGCCGTCCTTGCGCGGGTCCGAGCCGCCCACCAGCGTGCCGCGCGCACGGTCGATCCAGATCGCTTGGCCGCCGCCATGCGGGCGCTCGATGCCGGTCGTCACGTGGCCGAGCCGCGTCAACTGGTCCACCACGGATTGCGGCACGCCCCGCTCGACCTCCAGCTTGCCGCCGTAGGGGAACACCCGCGGCAGGTCGATCGCCTGTTGGATGTCCAGCCCGTATTCCAGCAGGTTGGTCAGGAACAGCGTCTGCCCCATCGGCTGGAAATGCCCGCCCATGACGCCGAACGGCATCACCGCCTCGCCGTCCTTGGTCACCATGCCGGGGATGATCGTGTGCATGGGGCGCTTGTCCGGCGCGATGCAGTTCGGATGGCCGCGCTGCACCACGAACCCGGCACCGCGGTTCTGCAGCATCACGCCGCTGTCCTCGGCCAGGATGCCGGAGCCGAAGCTCTTGAACAGTGAATTGATGAACGAGCACGAATTGCCGTCCCGGTCCACGACGCAGAGATAGGTTGTATCGCGATGGATGGGCAGCGCTGCCTCGCCCGCACGCGGCAGGTCCATGGCCCGTGCCGGGTCGATGCTGTCGTGCAGAGTGCGGAGGTAGGCGGGGCTGAGCAGGCGTTCGAGCGGCACCTCAGTGTGCGCCGGGTCGGCCAGCAGCGCGTCGCGGTCGCGGTAGACCAGGCGGGCAGCCTCGATATGGCGGTGCAGGCGCTCGGGGGAGAGCGGATCGGATTCGGTGGCGAACCCGTCCAGGATGCCGAGCAGCATGAGCACCAGCAGGCCGGACCCGTTGGGCGGACACTGCCAGACCTCGTAGCCACGCCAGGCGGCCCGGATCGGTTCGACGAACTCGGCGGCGGTGCGGCCGCGGGCAAAATCCTCTTCCGTCTGCAGGCCGCCGCGGGCGCGCAGGGTCGCCACCATGTCGGCCGCTACTTCGCCCTCGTAGAAGCCCCGCGAGCCCCGGGCGGCGATGGTGCGCAGGGTTTGCGCCAACGCCGGTTGGGTGAACACATCCCCCGGCTTCGGCGCATGGCCACCCGGCAGGAACGCGTGCGTGTCATTGCGGCGCAACTTGTCCGCGGC
>CAXTVQ010000069.1:25906-28098 GCA_964247705.1 uncultured Acetobacteraceae bacterium
AGATGGAGATCGCGCATGTTTGGACGCTCCCACACCCCTCCCCCGCTTGGCAATGCCGCGGCCTCAGGCATGATCGCGCCATGACCGAAGGCATGACTGCGCCATGACCGAAGCAAGCATCGACGATTTCGACCGCCTCGACATCCGGGTCGGCACGATCAAGGACGCGCAACCTTTCCCGGAGGCGCGCAAGCCGGCGTTCAAGCTGTGGATCGATTTCGGGGATGAACTGGGCGTGAAGGTCTCCTCAGCGCAGCTTACGGTGCATTACGCGGCGGATCAGTTGATCGGGCGGCAGGTTTGCGCGGTGGTGAACTTCCCGCCCCGCCGGATCGCCGGGTTCCTGTCGGAGGTGCTGACGCTGGGCATGCCCGATGAGAACGGGAACGTCGTGCTGGTGCGTCCGGACCTTGCCGTGCCGAATGGCGGGCGGCTGTTCTGACCAACTACGCGACGGTGAGTTGGGACCAGTTGCATCGTGACGCCCGCGCGCTGGCGACCACGCTGGCGCCGCTTGGGCCGTGGCGCGGCATCGTCGCGATCACGCGCGGCGGCATGATCCCTGCGGCGATCGTGGCGCGGGAGCTGGAGTGCCGGTTGGTGGAGACGATCTCCGTCGCGGCGTACGACGAGGAAGCCCCGGGTCCACCAGTGGTGTTGAAGCCGGCGCCGGCCGCAGGAGACGGGGCTGGCTTTGTGGTCGTGGACGACCTCGTGGACCGGGGGGACACTGCGCGGGTTGTCCGCGCGGTCTTGCCGCTGGCGCATTTTGCGTGCCTTTACGCGAAGCCCGCAGGCCGTGACGCAGCCGACACGTTCGTGGCCGAGGTGGCGCAGGATACTTGGGTGCTGTTTCCATGGGACACGGCCCCCTTGTTCGTGCCGCCGATCGGACGCAAAGCGGGGTAACATTCGTCAATAGGTTTGGCGGCCTGTTTCGTGTATCATGATAAGCAATGCGTATGTCAGCCTGCGCAGGTCAGGTTTGGCGCGCTGACTTAGCCAACTGCGAGGAGGCTCCATGATCAAGCACAGGTTCAACGCTGGCGACCGCGTCTCCGTCTCTCCGGACCGCACGAACATCAACGCACGGCCGGGTGTCTACACGATCGTCCGCACCATGCCGGTAACCGGACCGATCTGCCAATACCGGGTGAAGAACGCGCTGGATAGCCACGAGCGGGTGCTCGATGAGGCACAACTTACCCCGGTCTAGCACTCCTAGGCTCGCAGATGGTCCGGCACCGTCATGCCAAGCCGGGTTGGCACATCCCAGACCTCGCGAACGGATCGCACCGGCTTGAACCCGGTCCGTAGATAGGTCGGTAGCGCGCGCGGGTGGTCGGCGGTGCAGGTGTTCACCGTGATACCTCGCCCGCTGCTGACAAACGCCTCGTCCACTGCGGCGCGGAGGAAGGCCCGGCCGAAGCCGCGCCCGACAGCTTGAGGCATAAGGCCGAAATAGCTGAGGTTCACGTCCGGGCGCGCACGGCCGTCCAACTCGAAAAAGCCGACCGGTTCGCCGTCCTGATAAAGGACATGGACGCTCACGGCCGGGTCGTCGAGAATGCCGGCCAGTGCCGAAACCGGCAACGCACGCCGCAGCCACCAAAGGTAAGGGGCGCCGACGGTGTCATACAGATAGCGATAGAACGGCACCGTCGGGCGCGCGAGGCGGACAAGGCTGGCGGTGGCGGGCAGCGGCGGCGCTGGAACGCCAGGTGGGCGCTCCATGCGCAGAAAGGTGACCGTTACCGCGGCCCGGATCGACGGCTGCACGGCTGCCTAGTCGTCGAGGAAGGAGCGCAGTTTGCGGCTGCGGCTCGGGTGCTTGAGCTTCCGCAGCGCCTTCGCCTCGATCTGCCGGATGCGTTCGCGCGTCACGTTGAACTGCTGCCCGACTTCTTCCAGCGTGTGGTCGGTGTTCATGCCGATGCCGAACCGCATCCGCAGCACGCGTTCCTCGCGCGGGGTGAGGCTGGATAGCACACGCGTCGTCGCCTCGCGCAAATTGGCCTGGATAGCCGCATCGAGCGGGATCACCGCCGCCTTGTCCTCGATGAAATCGCCCAAATGGCTGTCCTCCTCGTCGCCGATCGGCGTCTCGAGGCTGATCGGCTCCTTGGCGATCTTGAGAACTTTCCGCACCTTCTCGAGCGGCATGCCCAGCTTCTCGGCGAGTTCCTCGGGCG
>CAXTVQ010000070.1:0-27198 GCA_964247705.1 uncultured Acetobacteraceae bacterium
CTGAATGGCATTCAGGAGGTCAGCGGTTCGACCCCGCTTGGCTCCACCATTGCCCCCGTCAGTGTTCCGGCAAGACGTGCGGTTCTTGCCGCTGGCCGTCGCCGGCGGTCTTCCAGGGAGTGACCATTATGGACAACATCAAAACCAGCGCGGCCGAGCACCATGAGCAGGCCGCTCACCATCTGGACATCGCGGCCAAGATGCACCGTGACGCGGCCAAGCAGTGCCTGTCCGGCAATTACGAGAAAGCGCAGAGCCTCGCCACATCGGCAGCCGAGGCCGACACCGTGGCAAACCGCCACGCGCTGGACGCGGCCGACCTGTATCGGCACCACGCCGAGGAAGTGGTCGAGCACAAAGCCGAGATTGCGAGCGAGGATGCAGCACGGGCGGCCAAGCACGAGGCGAAGGCCGCCGACCGGTAATTCGGCCGCGGAGCAAACCGAGTGGCCGCCGTTGACTCGCTGACTTGCAGATGAAAGAAGTGGCGGCACCTCTCGATGCCGCCAAAGTTTAGGGAGGAAACGTCCAAGATGCGGCGCGAACGCCGCGACGCCAATAAGCCACCTCGTACCGCCCTTGGCAAGCTTTTTGTGCGATGCACAATTATCGATGCGATACGGTAACAGTCCTGGTCAGGCGGCGTTGTGGTCCTGCAACGATGTCCTGCACGGCAAGCACTCCGCACGAAGAGCGTCTTTCAAGGCGTAACTCGGGCAAGGCGTGACTCGGGAGCGGCCCGGTGGGCGGTGCGTCCTACCTTTGCTGCTTTCCCGCTGGGACCCATGGTCCTTCCGGGAGGTTTGGGGTAACCCCGTCGGTCTCGAGGAGATTATGAATGGCTTACACGACCCTTTCGGCACAGCGCCTGATCCCCGCGGCGGAAAAGGCGGCTCAGGCGTTGCCGGCGACCGATCCCAACCGTAATTCGATCGTTGTGATCCTGCATCTAGCGAATGCCGCCCACAGTGAGGATCCGAAGGCTAAGCTGACGCTCACGGGCGAGGAGTTCCAACTCATTGCCACGTGCTGGTAAGGCACTTGCCAACGTACGCCATACACCAGTTCGCCATTGTAGAAACCGTATCTGAGTGCTCAGGTTTATAGCGACGAATCTCTGCAGTTGAGGCCGCAGCGTGAAGCCGCAAGTGCAATCTATTCTGATGAACGAGCCCTGCACATTTCCAGCCGACGCACGTTCTGCCCCCGTCAACACCGGAGGCTGACATGGCTGATACAAATACGATGGATGTCTACCTGACGGGCCTGCGCAACCAGCACGCCGTCGAAACCCAAGCGATCGGGACGCTCCAGAACCAACTGCCGCGGATGACGGCGTACCCCGAGCTGCATGCCAAGATGCAAGCGGACAAGGATATGTCGGAAACGCAGGCTGCCCGGCTGGACGAGTTGCTGGCCAAGCACGGCAGCAGCAAGTCGGTCGCGAAAGAGGCCGTGACCGGAGCGGTCGCTACCGTGGCTGGCTTCGCCCATGTCGCAGCGGACGACGAGGTGCTGAAGAACGTCCTCGCGGCGATCGGCTTCAAGGCGTACGAGATCGCCTCCTACAAGGTGCTTCTCACCCTTGCCGACGCGGCGGGCGCCACGGCGGACAAGTCCGTGCTCGAGCAGTCGATGAAGGAAGAGCAGGAAACCGGCGACTGGCTCGGCGGCCACATCCCGCAATTCGTGCAGTCCTACCTGACCCAGCGCTCGGCGTAGAACAGCGCGGCGCAGATTGGCAGCGCCGGCTCGTTACGGTCCGAATAGCCGTACGAGCCGGTCCTCCCTGCCAAGCTGACGGGCCCAAACAGCCCGTTGCGAAAAGCCGTCAGGACGTCGATCCTCGGAGCGTCATCCGCGCCAGAGGTAACGACGATGCTTGGCCAGGAGTACGATTACATCATCATCGGTGCCGGGTCGGCCGGCGCTGTCTTGGCGGCACGGCTGAGCGAGGACCCGGCAACCCGCGTCCTGCTGCTCGAGGCGGGGCGGGACATGCGCTCGGCGGACACGCCCGAGCACATCACCATCCCCAACCCGATGGCCGCGATCGGTGACGACGATTATCGCTGGCCGGGTCTCATGGCCCGGCGGACGGAGCGGCAGCAGCCCCGGTTATTGTGGCGCGGCCGGGCGATGGGCGGCAGCTCCACCATCAACGGCCAGATCGCCATCCGCGGCGTGCCGGAGGATTACGACCGCTGGGCGGCGGCGGGCGCCACCGGATGGGGGTGGGCTGACCTGCTGCCGTATTTTTGCAAGCTAGAGACGGACAAGAACTTCCCGGACGCTCCGTATCACGGCGCCACCGGGCCGATCCCGGTCTACCGCGCGCCGGTCGAGGCCTGGGGCTCCGTGGACCGGGCGTTGCGTGCCTCCGCCCTGGGTCTCGGCTACGCGTGGTGCGAGGACCACAACGCGCCCGAAGGCACCGGCGTCTCGCCCTATGCCATCAACAGCATCGCCGGCCGGCGCGTGTCCACCAATGACGGCTACCTCGAGCCGGCCCGCAGCAGGGCAAACCTCACGATCGTGGGGGACGCCCTGGTCGACGCGCTGAGCTTCGAGGGCAACCGCCCGCATGCGACCGGCGTGCGCCTGCGGGCTGGCGGCCTGACGCACCAGCCTCGGGCATCGCGGGAGGTCATCCTTTGCGCCGGCGCGATCCACTCGCCTGCTATCCTGCAACGCTCCGGCGTCGGTCCGGCGGCTCTGCTGCAGGGTCTCGGCATCTCCGTAGTATCGGACCGGCCTGCCGGCGCCGTGCTGCTGGACCATCCGATCGTCGGCGCCCTGTTGCATCTGCGTCCCCACGCCCGGGTCGACACGCTGATGCACCGCCACACCAATTGCTGCCTGCGCTACAGCTCCGGCCTGGGCGGCGCCGGCGAGAACGACATGATCATGATCGCCGGCAACCTGGCCGGCAGCCTGCTCAGCAAATCGGGACCGACCGCCGCGCAAGGACGCATTGCGCTTTCCGTCTACCAGGCCTGGAGCGAGGGCCACGTTCGCATCACCACGCCTGATCCGGCCATCGATCCCGCCGTCGAGGAACGCATGCTGTCCGACGAGCGCGACCTGGTCCGCATGCGCGACGGCGTCCGGCGCCTGCGCGCGATCTGCCTGCACGCCGGGGTGCAGGATGTGGCGGAACGGGTGGATTACGGCGTGTCCGGCGTGTCGATGGAGCAAGAGCTGGACGACGCGGCGGTGGACGACTGGCTGTTCGCGGAATGCTCCGACGCGCAGCACGCCAGCGGCACCTGCCGCATGGGCAGCCCGACGGACCCCCGCAGCGTCGTGGACACGGAGTGCCGCGTGATCGGCTGCACCGGCCTGCGCGTGGTGGACGCCTCCATCATGCCGGAGGTGCCGCGGGCGAACACCCATCTCACGACGGTGGCGATTGCCGAGCGGATGGCTGACATAGTGCGGGGCGTGCTGCCCTTCAGAGAAGGGAATGCTGCCCTGTAGAGGAGGACGTCCATGCCTGACCCAGCCTTGCTTGACCGCCTGCGCACTGCCGTCACGGCCGGCTTCGACAGGCAGACTGCCTTCCTCAGCGACCTCGTGCGCTTCCCCTCGGTGCGCGGCCACGAAGCGCCATTGCAGGACTGGCTGGCCCGGCAGTTCGCCGGCCGCGGCTACAGCGTCGACCGTTACACGCTGGCGGACGTGGACATGGCGGGCCTGCCCGGCTTCAGCCCGGTGATGGACACCGACTACACGCACGCGGTGCAGGTCGTGGGGACGAAGCGTGCCACGGCGGCGACGGGGCGGAGCCTCATCCTCCAGGGGCACGTGGACGTGGTGCCGGCTGGCCCGGCCGATCTGTGGTCCACCCCGCCGTTCAGCGCCGCCGTGCAGGGCGAGTGGCTGCACGGGCGCGGTGCTGGCGACATGAAGCAGGGCGTGTCCGCCATGGTGTTCGCGCTGGACGCGATCCGCGACGCCGGGTTGGAGCCGGCGGCCGACATCTATGTACAGAGTGTCACGGAGGAGGAATGCACCGGCAACGGCGCGCTCTCCACCCTCGCCCGCGGCTACCGCGCGGATGCCGTGCTGATCCCGGAGCCGACGGACGCCACCATCACCCGCGCCCATGTCGGCGTGATGTGGTTCCGGTTGCGGGTGCGCGGCGTGCCGGTGCACGTGGCGCGCGCACAGACCGGGTCCAACGCGATCATGTCCGCCTACGAGCTGATCCTGGCGCTGCAACGCCACACCGAGGCGCTGAACCAGGCAGCGCGGCAGGATCCCTGGTTCGGCGGCATCCCGGACCCGATCAAGTTCAACCCGGGTGTGATCCGCGGCGGCGACTGGGGCAGCAGCACCCCCGCCTGGTGCGAGGTGGACTGCCGCATCGGCCTAATGCCCGGCAGCACGCTGGAAGATGCGCGCGCCGGCGTGCAGCGCTGCGTGGCGGAGGCGGCGCGCGGGGGCGGCTTCATGGCCAACAACCCGCCCGAAATCATCTGGAACGGGTTCCAGGCGGACGGCTACGTGCTCGAACCCGGCAGCGAGGCCGAGCGGGTGCTGGCCGCCGCGCATCAGGCCGTGTTCGGCGCGGCGATGGAGGAGCGCCGGTCCACTGCGGTCAACGACACGCGGTTCTACGGCCTGTACCACCGCATGCCGGCGCTGTGTTACGGCCCGCGCGGGATCAACGTACACGGGTTCGACGAGGGCGCGCATCTGCCGACGTTGCAGCAGGTCACGCTGGCGATCGCGTGCTTCGTGGCGGATTGGTGCGGGGTGCGGGAGGCGCACTGAACGATCGAGGAGCACGCAGGGTGGTCGCGATGGAACTGGCGCAAAGGTGTGCGGCGTGACGGATTGGACGGGCGGCTACGTCGCCGACGTGGAATACATCACCGGTTTCTACCGCCAACAGTCGCCGCCACAGATGGAGCTGGCTGCGCTGCTCGGTGGGGTGGACAGCCGCCTGCCCGCCGGAACGGAGCAGGCCCACTACCTCGAGCTGGGCTGTGGCCGCGGCCTGAACGCGGTGGTGATGGCCGCTGCCAACCCGGCTTGGCGGGTGACGGCAGTCGACTACAACCCTGCGCACATCGCCTCCGGAATGGCGCTCGCGCACGAGGCCGGACTGGACAATATCACGTTCATCGAGGCCGATTTCGCGGCGCCTGTCCTCCACAACCTGCCGCAGGCCGACATCGTCAGCCTGCACGGTGTCTGGAGCTGGATCGGCCTTCAAGGGCGCGCCGCCCTCGTGCGGTTGCTGGCCGCAGTGGTGGCGCCGGGCGGGCTGGTCCACGTCAGCTACAACGCGCTGCCGGCCTGGCAAGGCGCGCTCGGACTGCAACGCCTGGTGTACGAGGCGGGCCATCGCGGCCCCGGGCGCAGCGACCGGCAGGTCAGGACCGGCATCGCCTTCGCGCAGGAGATGCACCAAGCCGACGCCCTCCATTTGCGGGCCCATCCGCTCGCGGCTGAGCTGCTGGGGCGGCTGGCGGGCACTTCGGTGAACTACCTGGCCCATGAGTACATGAATGCGCATTGGTCGGCCTGCTTCCACATCGACGTCGCTGCGGCGATGGCGGAGGCAAAGCTGGACTGGGCCGGCTCGGCCAACCTGCTCGAGTCCTTTCCCGAGCTGATCCTATCGTCCGCGCAGCGCGCTCTGCTGGACCGGCAGGACGACCCGGCGATGCGGGAAACGGTCAAGGATTTCTGCCTGTCGCGCCAGTTGCGTCATGACGTGTTCGTCCGCGGCGCACGTCGCCTGACCCAGGCCGAGCGCGATGCCGCGCTGGGCCGGGTGGTGCTGGCGTTGCGCGTACCCGCGGCGGAGTTTTCCTACAGCCTGATCCTTCCAGCGGGCAACGCGGAGATGGGGGCCACGTACCGCGACCATGTTGCCGCACTGCAAGCCGGCCCGGCCAGCATAGCCTCGCTGGTGGCCGCCGTGTCGGGCCAGGGCAATCCGGCGGAACTCGCCGGAATGATGGTCGGCAGCAACCAGGCCATTCCGATGCCGCGCCCGGCCGTGGCGCAGGCGCCGGGCGCCGACAGGCTCAATCGCGTGCTGGGGCGCAGAATCACCTCGGTCGCGGGTCCCGAGGCGGCGGGGGTGCTGGCCGCAACCTGCCTGGCGACGGGGGTTCCTGCCACGCGGATCATGCAGTTTGTCTGCGCCCGGGTGCTGGACGGCGACGATGCGGGCGCGGTCGATAGCTGGTTCCGGCAGCTCTGCCACGACATCCCGGAGGAGAACCACGCCACCTTGCGCGAGGTGCTGCGCGATGCGGCCGAGGTGCGGCTGCCGCTGATGCGCAGCCTGGGCCTCGTCGGGTAGGAAGGGACCGCGATGTCGGCCGCCGCGCAACCCGCAAATTCGTTGCGGATGCCGTTGCTGATGTACATTATGTCCGCGTAATAAAGCAGACCGTCACACGCAGCCCCGGCCAGCGGCGGCTTCTATTGTTGCGGCCCGAGATTGGAGCGACAAATGAACAAAGCTTTCTTCATGCCATACGACCCCTCGCATCCCGGCTACATGGCGACTCAGTATGAGTACGGTGCGATGGGCGGCGCGGACATGGACAAGCTGCAAAAGGACGTCGATCACGAGACGGATAAGGGCAACAACGCCGTTCCGGTCTGGTATCAGCGGAAAACCAAGAACGCCTTCATCTCCTCGCTGAATACGGGGCAGATCTACATCCGGGGCCACGGCATGCCTGGCTTCAAATCCATCGAGGGCGGCCGCGGCGGCGAACGGATCGATTACGACGTCGTGGTCGATCGGCTCATCGAAAGCGGCTTGAAAAAGACCTATACCGGCAAGATCAAGCTGTTCAATTGCCACAGCGCCGAGGCCGGTGTGCCCGGTAGCGACCCCGAATGCGTGGGCCCGCCCTTCGCCCGGCTGGTCGCAGACGAACTCTACACGCGTGGCTACAAGCAATGCACGTTCTTCGGCTATTTCGGCTCCATTGACTCCTTCGCCAAGGACGGCAGCCGGGGCAAGCACCACTACATCCGCAAGGTCGTGGCCGGTAAGCAACAGGAAGTCGCTCGCGCAAGCGAGGGCCGGGAGCAGTTCTTCCCCGTCGTGACATTCAAGAAGCCCAGCATTTTCGCGCGCGTCTTCGGCTAAAGCCGCCGCTTCAGAGAGCGGCTGTCGGTGACAGCCGCTCTCAAGCCGGCCGCACGTTCCAGAATGTCGCGAACCCGTCCAGCAACCCCGTGATCCGCGTGTTGTAAGCCGTCGGCGCCTGAAACTGCCCGAGCGGCACGCTCGGCACATCCAGCATCGCCTGCCGCTGCAGATCCACGCACACCTGCTTTTGCGACGCCAGATCCGGCGCATCGAACCAGGCGTTGCGCAAATCCTCCAGCTTCGGGCTCACGCACCAACCCGGCCAGGCTGCCGGGTCGTTGCCGTTGCCGCGCATCGCGTAGTGGTTGGACGGGTTGAGGTGATCCTCCCCCTCCCACCCGGTGAACAGGCAATGCCAGCCGCCCTGGGACGCCGGCCCGCGGTTGTTGCGGCGTTGCAGCATCGTTCCCCAATCGGTCGCGACGTAGTCCACGTTCATGCCCGCTTGGCTCATGCAGTCCGTCATGACGTCCCCGATCGCCTTGAACTGCGGGTAGTCGGTCGCGATCAGCGTCGTGATCTTCTCGCCCGCATAGCCCGCCGCCTTCAGCATCTCCTTCGCCTTGGCGTAATCCCGCGGACCCTGTAGCGGCTCCAGCCCGGCGGTGCTGGCCATCGGCGTATTCGGGCAGAACACCCCGTGCGGGGTGTAGTACATGGAACTGTCGGAGCCGACGATCGCCTCCATGCAGGCCTGCTGATCGACGGCATACAACAGCGCCTGCAACACCTTGGGATTGTCGAACGGCGGCTGCAGGTGGTTCGGCCGCATCATGTTGACGTTGCCGGTCAGGTTCGTGTTGACGACCTTGAGGCCGCGCTGCCGGGCCAGCAGCGGCAGGAGGTCGGCGGTCGGGTTCTCCCACCAGTCCTGCTCGCCAGACTGCATCGCGGCGACCTTCGTCCCGGCGTCCGGCATCGTGGTCCACTCGACGCGGTCAAAATGGGCGACCTTCGGCCCGGACGTCCACTCCAGCTTGCCGTCCGGCCGCGGCACGTACTTGTCGAACCTCTCGTACACGTTGCGCGCACCCGGCACCCGTTCGTCCGCCACGAACCGGAACGGGCCGCTGCCGACCATCTCCGTGATCTGCTTGAACGGGTCGGTGTTCGCCAGCCGCTCCGGCATCATCAGCGGGTTCGGCGTGGTCGGCTTGCCCAACGCCTGCGGCAGCAGTGGAAACGGCTTCTTCAGCTTGAATTGGATCGTCTTGTCGTCCGGCGCCGAAAGCTCGTCGGTCGCCGCCATCAGCGCCCCGCCGAACGCGTCCCGCGCTGCCCAGCGCTTGATGCTGGCGACGCAATCCCGCGCCAACACCTTGTCGCCGTCGTGCCAAACCAACCCGTCCCGCAACGTCAGCGTCCAGAGCTTGCCGTCGTTCTCCACCAAATGGCCGGCCAGCATCTGCGGCGAGGAGGTGAACGTGCCGTCCTGGCCGTACAGCGTGTCGAACACCATGTAGCCGTGCCCGCGGGTGACGTTGGCCGTCGTCCAATGCGGGTCGAGGAAGGCGAGATCGATTTGCGGAATGAATTTAAGCGTGGTGGCGCTGGCGGCGCGGACCACCGACGGCAAAGCCAGGCTTGCGGACGTCAAGCTTGCAGACGCGGCAGCAAGCAGTGTGCGCCGCTTCATAGGCGGTAGTTGCATCGTCGGTGCTCCTGTTGGAGTGACCGCGTTCCCAAAATGGATCGTAGCATCGCGCCCGAGGGAACGGTCAAGCCGGGTCAGGACTGGACAGGTCACCGAACACCATCATCTCCCGGCTGACCTTGCTCCAGGACCACCGTGCCAACTGATCCGAGCGACCGACCCGTGCTGTTCTTCATCCACTACCTGGGCGGCAGCGCGCGGGCGTGGGCCGACGTCGAGCGGCGGCTGGAAGGCCAGGCGCGCTGCATCCCGATCGATATGCCGGGCTTTGGGGAAGACGACTCCAACACCGGCCATTCCGTGACCGAGATGGCCGACGTGCTCGCCAGCGCCATCCGTACGGAGGCGCCACGGGGCTACACGCTGGTCGGGCACAGCATGGGGGCCAAGATCGTGGCCGTGGTCGCACGCCGGGCGGAGGACGGGGAGGCTGGACTGGCCGGCCTCGAGCGCATCGTGCTGCTTGCCGGGTCGCCGCCCTCGCCGGAGCCGATGGACGAGAAGCAGCGGGCCACGATGCTCGGCTGGTTTGGCAGCGGCGATGCGGCGAGCCGGGAGGAGGCGCACGGCTTCATCAACCAGAACGTCAGCGAAAAGCTGCACCCCGACCGGCAGGAACAGGCAGTGGGGGACGTACTCGGCGCCCAACGGACCGGGTGGCGGGCGTGGCTGGAAGGCGGCAGCCAGGAGGACTGGTCCGAGCGGGTCGGCGTGTTGCAGACGCCGACGCTTATCCTAGCCGGCGAGAACGACGTCCATCTCGGCCCGGAAGGCCAGCGCAAATTCAGCCTGCCGCACTATGCCAACGGGCGGCTGGTGACGTTGCCGGGCGCCAAGCACTTGCTGCCATACGAGTGCCCGGACGAAGTCGCGCGCCTGATTGCGGAGCATGTGCGGTGAGCGCAGACCCCGAACTCGATCCCGCCTATCGCGCGCTGATCCTGTCGGACCGGGTGAGCAGCCGCACCCGCGATGCCTTGCTGGAGCGGGCCGCCGCGGACGACCCGGCCTATGTCCCCGCCGTGCTGTCGGCCGCCGAAGTGGCGACGCTACGGTCCGTCTTCGCGCGGGTCTTGCCGCAGCAGGGCACGGCGATCGATCTGGCGGCCCGATTCGACCGGGCGCTCGCGTCGGGCACCGGCGATGGCTGGCGCTACGCGGACCTGCCGCCGGACCAGGCGGCCTGCCGCACCGGGCTGGCCGCTCTGGATGCGCTGGCAAACGGGACGCATGGGCAACCCTTCGTGGCGCTCGGCGAGGCGGCACAGGATCGCGTGCTGGACGAAGCGGCCGGTGGGCGAGCCGCGCTGGGCGAGGACGACTGGACCGGGCAGCAGCTCCAGCGCTGGTTCGAGGATTTGCGCGCGGAGGTGGTCAAGCTTTACGTCGCGCACCCGGCGACGATGGCGCGGATCGGTTACAGCGGAATCGGCTACGGCGGCGATGCCCCGCGCCTACCCGGCTTCCACGCGATCGAACCCGGCGACCGCGAGCCGTGGGAGCCGCTGCCGGCCCGGGCTGCCGCGCGATGAACCTCGACACGATGCGGCGCTACGAAACCAATGACGTGGTCGACGCCGTGGTCGTCGGCACCGGCGCCGGTGGAGCGCCGGTGTTGGCCCGGCTGGCGCAGGCGGGGTTGCGCGTCGTCGCCCTGGAGGCCGGCCGGAACTGGACGCCGAACGACTATCCGGCCGACGAGAGTGCGGCCGCGCCGATCTACTGGCTGCGCGAACGCCTGAGCGACGGGCAGACCCCGGAAGCGTTCGGCGGGAACAACAGCGGCACGGGCGTTGGTGGGTCCACGTTGCACTGGGGCGCATTCTGCCCCCGCCCGGACCCGCGCGACCTGCGCATGCATACCGAATACGGCGTCGCCCGGGATTGGCCTATCCCGCATGCCGAGCTGTTCCGCTACCTCGAGGAAGTGGAAGCCTTCATCGGCGTGTCCGGGCCGGAGCCCTATCCGTGGGACCCGGCCCGCCGCTACCCACTTCCCGCGATCCCGCTCAACGCCCCTGCACGGGTCATGCAGGCCGGATGTGCGGCAGTCGGTATCCGCACGGCCGCGGCGCCGGTGGCTGCCGTGTCCCGGGATTTCGCGCAGCAGGGAGGCGGGTTGCGCCAGGCCTGCATCAACTGCGGCCACTGCCACCAGGGCTGCCGCAACGGCGCCAAGACGAGCATGGACGTGACCTATCTGCCGCTGGCCGTGGCCGCCGGTGCCGAGATCCGTCCGGAGTGCATGGTGCACGGGATCGAGCGGGACGCGGCAGGCCGGGTCTGCGCCGTGATCTACCGGGATGCGGCGGGGGTGGACCAACGGCAGCGCTGCACCGCGCTGTTCCTGTGTGCCGGTGCGGTGGAGACGCCGCGGCTGCTGCTGCACAACGGCCTGGGCAACGCGAACGGGCAGGTCGGGCGCAACTACATGGCCCATGTGGCGACCCAGGTCTGGGGGACGTTCCAGACCGAGATGCGGTGCAATAAGGGCTATCCTTCCTCGCTGATCACCGAGGATATGATCCGGCCTGCCGATGCGGATTTCGCCGGCGGCTACCTGGTGCAGAGCCTCGGCGTCCTGCCTGTCACCTGGGCCAGCCAGGTGTCGCGGGGGCGGCCGCTCTGGGGGCGGGCGCTGGTGGACTATATCGACCAGTATAACCACGTGGCGGGAATCGGCATCAACGGCGACTGCCTGCCGTCGCCGGACAACATCCTCGAACTCTCGGACGAAACCGACGATCTCGGCATGCCGAAAGCGCTGATTCGGTTCAGCTACGGTCCGAACGAAATGGCCATGCACGATCATGCCACCCGTTTCATGCGCTCGGCGTGGGAAGCGGCCGGTGCGTCCGACATCTGGGCCTGCCCGCGTTCGGCGCACACGATCGGCACCTGCCGCATGGGGGCCGACCCCGAGGACGCCGTGGTGGACCCGAACGGACGCAGCCACGAGGTAGCGAACCTGTTCATCTGCGACAACTCGGTATTCCCGAGCGCGATGCCGGCGAACCCGGCGCTCACGATCATGGCGCTGGGCCTGCGCACGGCGGACACCTTCCTGCGGCGAGACTGACCAGCGATACGCATCACAGCATTTTCCGCAGCCGCATCCACAGTCCGGCCGGATCCGAGGGCTTCCCGCCCGCCCGCTCCACGAAGCCCGGCAGTGCAAGGGCGAACAGGACCGCGGCGGCCAGCAGGAGGCAAGCCGGACCGATCGCCCGGAACGCAACGACCCCTATGATCCCGCCGAGCACGAAACAGGCGACCGTGATGGCGTGCAGGCGCAGTTTCTGCCGGTTCGCGGCCCCGCCATCCGGGGCCGAGCGCCGCCACGCCGCGTCTGCCAGGTTGCCGAGCTCCATCCCGATATCCGTGACCATCCCCGTTACATGCGTGGTCCGGACGCGGGCGTCGGAGATCCGGGTGACCACGGCATTCTGCAATCCCATCAGGAAGCTCAGCCCATACGCCAGGACGAACTCGCTTCCCCGGCCCGTGGCGAGTAGACCGACCACTGCAACCACGGCCAGCAGTACCGCTTCGGTCATCACGCTCAAGGCGTAGATCCGGACCACACCGCGTCGCCGCCCAGCGTTGAACAGAAGCGTGGACGCAGCCGCGCCCATGATGAACACCACGACCAGCGCCAGGTAGACTGCCGCTTCCGCTACGTGCGCGAGCGCGATATGGCTCGCGAACGCCGAGACATTGCCCGTCATGTTCGAGGAATAGAGATCGGCGGCGTAGAAACCAGCGGCGTTGAGTGCACCGGCCACGCCGGCGAGTGAGCCGGCAAGGCGGAGATCGGCCGTCTGGTCGCGGGCCCCGCCCTCGCGGATCAACATGGGTGTTGGGTCGGTGGCAGCATGGTGGCGCCATCTAAGTCGGTCACGCGGGCGCCGGCCAGCGTCCATAGCGTCAGCGCGGCTGCGGACCCGGTTTATAAGCCTACCCGGCTATGGCTACCGGGTGGCCGCAAAGCAGACCATCTAACTGGCAAGAGCTACATGGGTCCTGTCCCGCGCAGAAGCCAAGTCGGCCTTTCCCGGGATCAACGCGTTCGCTCCTTGCTTGCTCACTTGGAAGCGGCTCGTCAGGCGGACGAGTTCGCTGCTCTCGTCGGCCAGGCTTTGGCTTGCGGCCGTAGCCTCCTCGACCATGGCTGCGTTCTGCTGGGTGACCTGGTCCATCTGGGTGATCGCGGCGTTGATCTGCTGCAATCCCGTCGCCTGTTCCTGCGCGGAGGCGGCTATAGCGGACACGGCTGCGGCAACCTCCGACACTTGGCCCATGATCGTGACAAGCGCCTCGCCCGTTTGACCGACGAGGACCACGCCGGTGCCGACCTGCTTGGCGGAGGCCGACACCAGCGCCTTGATCTCGCGCGCAGCTTGGGCGGAGCGGCTGGCCAAGGCGCGCACCTCGCTCGCGACGACCGCGAAGCCACGACCGGCATCGCCGGCCCGCGCCGCCTCCACGCCGGCGTTCAGGGCAAGCAGGCTGGTCTGGAATGCGATCTCGTCGATCAAGCCGATGATCTGGCCGATCTGCTCCGACGATGTCTGGATCATGGCCATCGCGGCCACAGCCTGCCGTACGATGTCGCCAGACTGGGCTGCTTGCGTTTTTGCCGTCTCCGCAGTCTGCCGGGCCTGCTTGGCAGCCACCGCTGTCTTGCCGACCGTGGCGGTAACATGATCAAGGGCGGCCGCCGTCTCCTCCAGGCTCGCCGCCTGATGCTCGGTGCGCTTGGAGAGGTGTTCGACGGCCTCTGTGATCTCCTCCGTGCCGGATCCAAGGCTTGCAGTGGCGCTCACGATCCCACTCACGAGGCTGGACAGGCTGCTGAAGGCGCCGTTCAGGTCGCGGCGCAAACGCTCATAGGCGGCGGGCAGCGGCGTTGCGAGGTGGATCGTGAGGTCCCCGGCGGCAAGGCCCTCGAGGCCCCGGCCGATCGAAGCCACAACCAGTGCAGCCGCTTCGGCAGCGGCGGCTTCCTCCGTCTCCCGGCGCAGCGTCTCGTCCTCGATGGCCCGCCGTTGGCGTTGCACCACCTGCTCGCTTTCGGCCGCCTCGGCGCGCACGGCGTTGTCGCGAAGTGTCACCAGCGCGCTGGCCATGGCCCCGATCTCATCTCCCCGGCCAGCGCCGGGGATCGTGACGGCGAGATCCTGCCCGGCGAGCCGGCGCATGGCGACCGTCATGCCGATGATCGGCTTCGAAACTCCGCGTAGGATCCAGGCGCCGCAAAGAAGTCCAAGCGCCGCCGCCACCGCCATCGCCGCGAGGATGAATTGCCTCGCCTCGCTGCCGACGCCCTGGCTATGCCTGGCCGCGTCCTGGCCTTGCGTCATGTTGAACGTCATCGCGGCGTCGAGCTTGGCCCGGAACCCATCGATGGAGGACAGCATGTCCCGTTTGAAGAACAGCATCACCCTTGCGGTGTCTTCGGACGATCCGTGGATCACGGCCTGATCGAGCTTGGTAGACTCGGCCGTGTAGACCGTCCAAGCAGCATCTAGCTCGTCCGCGAGCGTCGTTTCGGCGCCCGGCTGCACAAGGCTCCGGTATGTTGCCGTGGCGCTCCGTAGGTCGCCGATGACCGTCTGGGTTTTGACGATCCGGGCCTGCCGTTCAGTATCCGTATCGGCGAGCAACAGCATACCCTGGTAGGATCTCACCCGCTCGGTCAGTTGTGCGATCCGTCCCAGGGCACGGGTGGACGGCAAGACCACTTCGCCGAGGGTTCGGGCGGCCTCATTCACCGCGCCCAAACGGTCAATCGCGAACACGCCCAACCCGAACGTGCCGAACAGAACCAGCGTGAAAGCCACCGTTATCCTGGCGCGGATCGTCAGAAAGGCCGTCGGTCGAGGCAAGTCGGTCTCCACTAACAACAGTAGAGCCTGAGTAACGGAAAAGGGTTAAACCTTCCTTTCCGCGGCGTAGGGCAGCGCTGGCGCGCCGCCGGGCTGAGCGCCTCCCAGGTAGTTATACAGGTCGTCGATTAAGTCGCCGGACCACGCGTCAGCGGCCCAGACGATGTCGTCATACCGGAAGGCCCGCATGGCGTGCTGGCTATGGCAGAATGCGTTGATGACTTCCGGGCGCACACTGCCATGCTTCACGCGGGGGCCGACGATGCTCTTCGGAGCGATGACCGTTTCGACGAGCGCGCCGCCGGGTTCACGGAACCGTATAAGAAGGTCCACGCCGTACACTGGCGCTTGCGAGATCGGTGTACCCGGCCGTGCTGGCTCGAGCCGTCCCGACGTTGTCTTGTGGCGTCCGGCACGCGCTGCCCGGTGCGATGCCGTTCGCGCCACGAACGCCGCCCCTGCCAAGAGGCCTGCGCCGGCGGCAAGCAACAGCCGCGCCCAGATCATGTTGAGGCCCTTCTCGCTAACCCGCTCAGTCCGGCTCCACCGAGACGATGCGGTACAACATCTCGTCCCCGTCCAGCCGTGAGACGCGGACGATCTCGCCTGGGCGCACGATCTGCGCAGAGAGGCTATAGAGCGGTTCATCCACGCTGCCCAACCCGCGCAGCGCCCAACCGTCCTCGATCTTCACCAGTTCGCCCGACCGCACTGCCTGGCCGGCCCGGTGCCGGCTCGTGAGCCAGGGTGCTGTGCCAGTCTCCCAGGCAGCCGCGTCCAGGTGTCCTTGCGGGGAGAGCACGACCCGCAGATGCATGCGGTCATCCAGGTCCCCCTCGGCGTGACCGGGCCCGTGTGCCAACACCATCGTCACTTTGAGCATCCCGTCCACCCCGGCCCATCACGGGGAGGTTAACGCAAGATGGAAGCCACGCGTTGCCGAATCCGAATAGTCGGTTCAGATCGCGACGCGGACGCCCAACTCCACCACGCGGTCGCTCGGGATGCGAAAGAACACGGTCGCGGGCACGGCGTTGCGCACCATGACCAGGAACAGCCAGAGCCGCCAAATCGGCAGCTTCGGAACCAGCGCACGCACCAGCACCTCGCGTCCGAGGAAATAGCTCACCTGCATCGGGTCGTAATCGATACCCGTGCCACGCAGGTCCTCGAGCGCCCGTGGGATATTCGGACTTTCCATGAAGCCGTAGCGCAACAGCACGCGGTGGATGCCGGGTGCGAGTTCGGTCACCTCGGTGCGGCGCTCGGGCCCGACTTCCGGCTCGTCCAGGTTGGTCACCGTCACGAACAGGACCTTCTCGTGCAAGACCTTGTTATGCTTGAGGTTATGCAGCAGCGCCGCGGGAACGTAGTCGGGCGTGCCGGTCAGGAACACGGCCATGCCAGGCACGCGGATAGTGCGCGATTGCGGCAGCCGCTTGAGGAAGGAGGCAAGCGGCAGGCTGTCCTGCTTCCAACGCGCAAGCATCAACTCCCGTCCCTTGTTCCAGGACGTCATCAACGCCATCAATGCCACACCGAGCAGCAGGGGCACATAGCCGCCTTCCGGCACCTTCAGCAGGTTCGAGGCGAAGAACACGGTATCGATGAGGAAAAAGAAGCCGAATACGCCGATCGCCAGCGGGCGGGACCAGCCGAACTGGCGGCGGAAGGCGAAAACAGCCAGCACGCAGGTGCAGATGAAGGTCCCCGTGACGGCGATCCCGTATGCGGACGTCAGCGCGTCACTGCTGCGGAAGGCGAGCACCAGCAACAGCACGCCGATGAACAGGGCGGAGTTGATCTGCGGGACGTAGATCTGTCCCTCCTCCGTCGTGCTGGTATGCGTCACCGTCATGCGGGGCAGGAAGTTCATCTGCATGCACTGGCGCGCTATCGAGTAGGCCCCGGAGATGAGCGCCTGGCTGGCGATCACGGTCGCGGCGGTGGCGAGCACCACGAGCGGCAGGCGGAGGTCCGGCGGCGCCATCAGGAAGAACGGATTGGCGATGGCGGCGGGCGTGCGTAGGATCAACGCACCCTGGCCGAAATAATTGAGCACCAGGCAGGGCAACACGTAGCCCATCCAGGCCCAGCGGATCGGGGCCGCGCCGAAATGGCCCATATCGGCGTACAGCGCCTCCGCTCCCGTCACGGCCAGCACGACCGAGCCGAGCGACACGAACGCCAGCCAGCCATGGCGTAGGCAGAACGTCACCACATGGTGCGGTGAGAGCGCGTACAAGACGGAGGGTTCGGCGATGATTTCGAGCAGCCCCATCAAGCCGATGACGGCGAACCAGACGGCCATCACCGGGCCGAACACCCGGCCGACCCGGCCTGTGCCGCGATACTGCACGGCGAACAGCCCGACGATCACGGCGCAGGATAATGGTACCACATAGGGCTGCAGGTCAGGTGCCGAGACCTCCAGCCCCTCGATGGCCGACAACACTGAAACGGCCGGGGTGATCACGCCGTCGCCGAAGAACAGGCACGCGCCGATGATCCCGACCAGGGCAAGTGCCGCCTTGCCGCGTCCGTCGGTCGCGACACGCATCGCCAAGGCCATGAGGGCCAAGATGCCGCCCTCGCCCTTGTTGTCCGCACTCATGACCAGCACGACGTATTTGATCGTCACGATAATAATGAGCGACCAGAAGATCAGCGACAGGATGCCGAGTATCTCGAACTCGGCGACACCCTGGCTGGTGAAATGGTCCAGGCTCGCCTTGAATGCGTAAAGCGGGCTGGTGCCGATGTCGCCGTAGACGATGCCGAGTACAGCCAGCAATGCACCCGCCTTGAGCGGGCCGCGGGCATGGCCGTGTAACGTCTCGGGCGCATTGAGCTGATGTCCCTGAGCAAGAGCAACGGGAGGGCCGGACCCGGGAACACCGTCGGGCATATCATTCGGGGCATCGGCGACAAGGCTCATGCGAACACTCCACTCGGGGGAACGGCGTCCTCTCCCGCGATCACCCCGCCCGGCACGGCAGCGGCGCGGCGTCGTGCTCGGCACGCAAAGCCGTCTCGTGCTTGGGAGGCACATAAGCCCCGAGCCCCAAAATGTTCAAGCGCGCAGCCCAAGCACACAATAACGCGCACCTTCACGCTCACGCGCTTGCACGAGCAACTCAAGCTGGCGGCCGATTGCCGAAAATAGCGCTGCCGACGCGCACATGGGTGGCGCCATGGCGGATCGCGATCTCGTAGTCGCCGGACATGCCCATGGAGACAACCGGCAGGCTGTGACGCGCGGCCCGCTCGGCGAGGCCCGCGAAGTGGCGGCTCGGATCCTCGTCGGCGGGCGGAATGCACATCAGCCCGGCGAGTTGACCGCCGAACCGCTCCTGACTCTCGGCTATGAAACGGTCTGCCTCGGCCGGGAGGATCCCTGCCTTCTGCGGCTCCTCTCCCACGTTCACCTGCACCAGGAGTTTCGGCAGCCGCTCCCCCCTGTCCATCGCCGCGGCGAGGGCGTCGGCGAGCCGGGGGCGATCCAGCGTCTCGATCACGTCGGCGATGCGTAGGGCGTCCCGGACCTTGTTGGTCTGTAGCGGGCCGATGAGGTGTAAGCGCAGATTGGGTTGGTGTGCGCGCAGGCCGGGGAATTTCGCCTCGGCCTCCTGCACCCGGTTCTCGCCGAAACAGAGTTGCCCGGCGCCGATCGCCTGCTCGACGTCACCCGCCGGGTGGGTCTTGGAAACGGCTACCAAAGTAATGTCGGTTACCGAACGGCCGGCTTGCCGTGCTGCGTGATCGATACGTGACCGAACCTCTTGCAGCCGCGCCAAGAGCGAGTGGTTTTCCATGTCTCTGTTTCTCCAATGTTTTAACGGTGGAGACGCCACAAGTTGCGTTGTGGCCGACTCGCCACAGTGTTTCGCAAATGCCATGGCCACTGCTTCGGAACGATTGCGGGAATGTGAACTGCGCCGCAATACTCTGTTCAGGTCTGGCTGCCCCCGCCCTTCTGGGGATCGGCGCTTCCCGCATTGGGATGGCGCTGGTTCACGGGAACGGGGCGGGGCCTGGAATATGTGCCGGGTGGTCCGGTGAATCTGAGGAGGATTGAATGCGCAAGCTCCTGCTGGCCAGCGTGGCCGCACTGGGCGTATCTACGGCGATGGCGTCCTACGCCGACGCCCAAGTGGCCGACGATACTGACGGCCAGAGCTACCCGACGCCTGGCACGGTTACCGTACGGCTGAACGGCCGTTTCCGTGAATATGCCTACGGCGCCGATCAGGGCGCGCTCCGCACGGCCAACTACGGTGTAACGGGCGTCAACGGCACCACCACCGGATCGGGCGCGGCCGTTGGCACGGGGGCGACTGGGGCGACCTCGTTCCAGCAAGGTTCCAACCGCCTCAACAACTACGGTTTCGGCGGTTATGCGCGGCTGTATCCGGGCTTCGACGGCGTTGCCGCGAACGGCCTGAAGTATGGCGCATCGCTCGAAATCCGGCAGGACAACAGCTTCGGCTCCGGCGGCGGCGTCAACGGTTCGGTCAGCGGCAGCAACAGCCGCCGCGGCATCCTCTATTTCCGGCGTGAGTGGGGCTACATCGGCACCGACCGCCTGGGCACGTTCCGCTTCGGCGCGTCCGACCAGCCGACCAGCCTTTACCTCGTAGGCACCGGCGAAAACTTCGACGACGGCGGCATGAACGGCGACCTTCCGTCATTCCTCGCCAACGGCGGCATCCCGTTCCCGTTCGAGGACGTCGGCAACCTCTACTCGACGAACAAGGCCGTCTACCTGTCTCCGCAGTTCTACGGCGTTGACTTCGGCGTTTCGTTCGAGCCGAGCACGGCCGCCGTCGGGCTCGACACGTCGGGCTGCGGTGGTCCGGGCACGTTCGGCACCGCACTTGCCACGACCGCCGGTCCTGCCACGGCCTCGCCGGGCTGCGACGCGCTCGGCTCCACCAGCACGGGTGACTACACCCGCCGTCAAGACACCTATGAAGGCCTGGTCCGCTACCGCGGCACGTTCGGCCCGATCGGCGTCGTCGGCACGGCGGCCTACATCGGCTCCGGCCGCGTGCATGACAGCGGCGTCGTCGGCTCCACGATCGATCCGAAGCGTGTCCCTCTTGAGGACCTGAGCGTCGGCGACTTCGGCGCGTCGGTCACGTATGGCGGCCTGCAGGTTGGCGCGCACTACGAGTTCGGCCGCTACACCGAGCCGGGCGGCGGTGGCCCCGCCGGTCTGCTCACCAAGGGCCAGCCGAACTCCAACGCGTACAACGCGACGGTGTCCTACACGATCGGCCCGGTGATCTTCGGTGTCTCGTTCCTCGAGAGCTGGTATCAGGGTAACCAGCAGGCGGCGACCAACCGATCGGCAACCGGCGTCTCGCTCACCGTGCCGGGTGGCGTAACGGGCGGCCAGCGTCGCGATATGGGCTTCGCGGCGGGTGGAACCTACTCGCTCGCACCGGGTGTAGCACTCTATCTCTCCTACATCTGGAACGAGTCGCGTCAGCTTGGCTACAACCAGGTGACGAACACCAGCAACGTCGGCCTCGCGACCGACCCGCACAACAAGCTGGACGGCTCTGTCCTGGCGGTCGGAACGTCCTTCGCCTGGTAAGTCTAGTATTCGTGTGACGGTTACGGGCGGCAGAGCAATCTGCCGCCCGTTTTCGTCTGGCCTTCTTTTGTTCCGCCTTCTTTCGTAGGGTGCGCCGCAACGCTTGGCGACGTTCGGCGCAGGCTGTAGTAGTTAGATGCGCCGCGTCCACGCGACGCCCCATGACAGCAGGCAAGCCATGTATCTTTCTCGCGTTGCACTTCTATGCGGCATGCTCGGCGCGGTCGGGCTGACTGCCTGCGGCGGCGACAACCCGAATATCCGCCCGGTTCGGGATACCGAGTACAACGACTACCGTAACCAGGATAAAGGCAAGCTTGGTGGCGACGCAGGCTTGGTATTCGGTGTCGGCAAGGGCACCGGTGGCACCAAGGATGACGGGGCCGCACTCGGGGTGAACGCCTATCTCTGGCGTGGGGCACTCGACACGCTCGCGTTCATGCCGCTGGCCTCGGCCGACCCGTTCGGCGGCGTGATCATCACCGATTGGTACCAGCCACCGTCCGGCAGCGGCGAGCGCTTCAAGGCAACGGCCTACATCCTCGGCCGCCAACTCCGCGCCGATGGGGTTCGCGTCGCGATCTTCCGGCAAGTGCTGCAAAACGGACAGTGGGTCGACGCGTCGGTCAGCCAGACCACGACCGGTGAGATCGAAAACAAGGTGTTGGCACGGGCACGCGAGCTGCGGGCGCAGACGGCGAGCCAGTAAGCCAACCGCCAGCCCTTGAAGCGCCGGCGTGCACCCCATGGATCAGAGTGACGATGCAAGAGCAGACCGCGCCATTCGGTGCAGACCGGGCAAGCGTTTACGACTTTACTGACATCGAGCGCCGATGGCAGGCCTGGTGGGACGAACGGCAAGCCTTTCGTGTGGACGATGTGCCAACCGACGATCGGCCGAAATACTACGTCCTCGAGATGTTTCCCTACCCGAGCGGCAGCATCCATGTTGGTCACGTTCGCAACTACACGCTCGGCGACGTGGTTGCGCGTTACAAGCGCGCCAACGGCTACAACGTGCTGCATCCAATGGGGTGGGATGCATTTGGGCTGCCGGCCGAGAATGCGGCGCGCGAACGGGGTGTTCACCCGGCGGAATGGACCTGGAACAACATCGCCGCGATGCGTGCCGAGCTGCGGCGCATGGGCCTATCGATCGATTGGACGCGCGAGTTCGCGACGTGTGACCCGGCGTATTACGGCCAGCAGCAGAAGCTATTCCTGCAGTTGATGCGCGACGGCCTGGTCGAGCGACGACTGAGTTGGGTCAACTGGGATCCGGTCGACGAAACGGTCCTGGCCAACGAACAAGTCGTCGATGGCCGCGGCTGGCGGTCCGGCGCGCCAGTCGAGAAGCGGCAGTTGGCGCAGTGGTTTTTTCGGATCACAAAATACGCGCCGGCTCTGCTTGAGGCGTTGGACGGATTGCAGCGCTGGCCGGACCGCGTCCGTGCGATGCAGGCCAAGTGGATCGGCCGAAGCGAGGGTGCTCGGATCAGGTTTGCGTTGGTGCAACACCTGCCCGGGCTGCCGGCGCTGGAGGTCTATACGACTCGGCCGGACACGTTGTTTGGGATGTCGTTCCTGGCCGTGGCTCCCGAGCACCCGGTGGCTGCCGCTATTGCAGCGGGCAACACGGATGCCGCCCGGTTCGTCGCCGAGTGCCGCACGATGGGAACCAGCGAGGCGGCCATCGAGACGGCGGAGAAGCGGGGGTTCGACACCGGCCTTCAAGTCCGCCATCCCTTCGATGGGCGGTTGGTCCCGGTCTGGATCGCAAACTTCGTGCTCATGGAATACGGCACGGGAGCGATCTTTGGCTGTCCGTGCGGCGACCAACGCGATCTCGACTTTGCACGAAAGTACGCTCTTGCGGTCCCAGTGGTCGTGCTGCCGCCGGGTGAGGACAAGAACGCCTTCAACATCGGCGCAAAGGCCTATGACGGGCCTGGGCACATCATCAACTCGGACTTTCTGAACGGACTGACAACCGAGCAAGCAGCGAGCGAAGTCATCCGGCGGCTCCAGGACGGAGGGCACGGCGAGGGTGTCGTCAACTGGCGCATGCGGGATTGGGGAGTCAGCCGGCAACGCTATTGGGGCTGCCCAATTCCGGTGCTGCACTGCCCGCAATGTGGCGTGGTTCCCGTGCCGGAGGACCAACTGCCCGTCGTGCTGCCGGAGGACGTGGATTTCGACCAACCCGGCAATCCACTGGACCGCCACATGGCCTGGCGGTCCGTGCCTTGCCCCACTTGCGGCTCGACGGCGTTGCGGGAAACAGACACGCTGGACACCTTTGTCGACAGTTCATGGTACTTTGCACGTTTCTGCAGTCCAGATTTCGCAAATCCGGTGAACGCAGACGCAGCGGGTTACTGGCTGCCCGTCGACCAGTATATCGGCGGCATCGACCACGCCATTTTGCACCTGCTGTACGCCCGTTTCTTCACGCGTGCGATCCACGATGGCGGGTTGCTCGCCGTCGATGAGCCGTTTGCCGGCTTGTTCACGCAGGGCATGGTGACGCACGAAAGCTACCGGGCAGCGGACGGACGGTGGCTCTATCCGCACGAGGTAGAGCGGATCACGGACGGCGGCGCGGTCGAACGAGCGACGGGCTTGGCGGTTATGGTCAGCCCGAGCGACAAGATGTCCAAGTCGAAGCGGAACACGGTCGACCCGCAAGATATTATCGCCCGATATGGCGCCGACACGACGCGGTGGTTCGTCCTGTCTGACAACCCTCCGGACCGGGACATGGAGTGGACGGAAACCGGTATCGCGGGGGCGCACCGCTTCACCCAACGGCTTTACCGGTTGGCGATCGCCGTTGTCGAAAGCAGCAACTCCGGTGAACCTGACCCGGCAAGCGCGCGTATGTTGCTCCAGGTGACGCATCGTGCAATCGCATCGGTAACGACGGCCCTCGACCAATTTGCATTCAATGTCGCTGTCGCCCGGTTGCACGAGCTGCTGTCCGCCATCGCTGAGGAACAGCGCAAGTCTCCGGGCAGTGCTGCCGTACGTCAGACGCTCGACTTGTTCTGCCGCCTTGCCGCTCCAATGCTGCCGCATCTGGCGGCGGAAACGCTGTCGCTGCTGCATCCGGATCATGCGGGGGAGCCGGACCTGACATGGCCCGTGCCGGACCCTGATCTTACGGTCGTCGACCGTTTGACGATCGCGGTTCAGGTCGGCGGCAAACTGCGTGGCACGGTCAATGTGGCGGCCGGTGCCGCTGAAGGGGAAGTCCTCCAAGCCGCGGAAGCCGAGGAGAACGTGCGGCGGTTGCTGGTCGGCAAGCGCGTAGTCAAGCGGATCTATGTGCCAGGCCGCCTGGTGAATTTCGTCGTGGCGAATGGTCCTTGATGCGCAGCCGGATTAGGTGGTTGGCATTGGCGTTGACGGCGGTTGGCTCACTCACCGGCTGCGGGTTCCATCCGCTCTATAGTTCGCGGACGAATGGCACTGCCCCTCGGCAGGAGCTTGCGGCGATCAGCGTGGAGCTGATTCCAGACCGCCCGGGCCAGTTGCTGCGGCAAGCTCTGCAACAACGGATGGATCACGGCGAGGATACACCGAAGCGGTTCAGCCTCAGCGTGAGCTTTGGTGTCGCTGGGGAATCGATTGGCATTCAAAGGGACACGTCGTCCACCCGTTTGCGCGAGGTTGCTACGGCGACATGGACGTTGAAGGCGCTCGACCCTGGTAGCACGGTGGTGACAAACGGGACCGCCCGCGCCATCGATGGCGTCAATATCCTGGACCAGCAGTATTTCGCGGCTGATCTGGAAGGCGAGACAGCGACCAAGCGCATCACCGAGACTGTGGCGGACGAGATCACGCAGCAGATCGCGTCCTACTTTGCCCGGCGTCCTAAGACTACCTGACGCGTGAAGCTAGGGGCGCATCAAGTTCAAGGCGTATTGCGGGCACCGACGCAGTTCGCCGGGCTGCTTGTGTATGGCGAGGATTGGGGAGTAGTACGGTCCCGCTCGCTTACGGCCGTTCGGGCCGTTATTGGGAACGGCGCAAGTCCGTTCCGGCATTCTGTCCTTACTCGGGAGGAGCATGGGCGGTTGCGTGACGAGGCGACCAGCTTGACGTTAGGCGGCGGACGCAGAACTATCCATGTGCAAGACGGGACGGATGCTTTAACGCCAACGCTGGAGAAACTGGCATTGCGGCCCGACGATATCTTGGTCGTCGTCGAGGCTGGGGAACTGCAGGTCCGGTCGAAACTGCGCGCGTTCGCGGAACGGCAATCCGCTTGGGGTGCAATCGCGTGCTATCTCGGCAACTCGGGGCAGATTACAGCCGAAATCCGCACGATTCTGGCCGACGCTAATCTCACGCCAACGAACGACGCGCTTGCTTTCCTTGCTCACGAGCTTGCCGGTGAGTCGGAGACGCGGCGTTCGGAACTTGAGAAGCTGGCGTTGTTTGCTGCGGGTGAAGGCACGGTCGACATTGATGCAGCGCGTCTTTGTTGTTCACAGTCGATAGAGACGTCGCTTGGGGCTGCAGTAGCGGCCGCCATGTCTGGCCGGGCAGATACGTGCGACGCTTTGATCGCGGAACTCGCGCGGGAAGGTGCCACGGGAGCGGGGCTATTGGCGGTGTTGTCGGGCGTCGTTCAACGCTTTCTTAAGGTAAGATTGCTGATCGACAGTGGGCAGAGTGCCGAAGATGCGTGCCGTTCGCTTTTCCCGCCCGTCTACCCCCGACAAGCAGCCTCCTTTATCCAAGACGTTCAGCAATGGCGAGCGACTGCGCTTGAAGTGCTGGGAGAGGCTATCCGGCAAGCGGATATCGCCTGCAAGCGAGCGGCCTCTCCGGACCTGGCAATAGCGAGCCGTCTCCTTGCGGCTATTGCGTCGAGGCGAATGGCTGGCGTGTCGTAGGCGGGTGGTTCATACGCGACCGAGCTTGCCGACGAGGTGATCGAGCTGATCCAGGGTTTGGTAACGCAGGCTGAGCGTGCCGCCCTGCCCGTTAAAGCTGATCGAAACAGCTAGGCCAAGTTGTTCTGAGAGGTCAGCCTCGACGGCGCGCAAGTCAGCCGTTCCACGCTCTAATTGGGCCACGACTGGGCGTTTTGGCGTCTGATGCCGCGCTGGCTGACGCGCAAGGGTTTCGGCTTGGCGGACAGTGAGCCCGCGGTCGATTATCAATTGAGCCGCTTCTGCCGGGTTCTCGCAAGCGAGGGCGGCACGGGCATGTCCGGCGGAAAGCAGACCACGGCGGACAAGGCCGACCGTTTCTTCGGGCAGTTGCAGGAGGCGGAGCGTGTTAGCCACGTAACTGCGCGATTTCCCGATCGTTTGGGCAAGTTCATCTTGGGTAAGGCCGAAGCCGTCGACGAGGCGTTTGAAGCCCTCGGCTTCCTCGATTGGGTTGAGGTTTTCTCGTTGGAGATTTTCGACGAGAGCGGCTGCACTTGCCGCTGTGTCGGGCAGGTCTCTCAGAAAGCTCGGAATCGTGGTCAGGCCAGCCATCTGGGCCGCTCGCCAACGACGCTCGCCGGCGATGATCTGAAACTTGCCGGGTGTGCTGGGGTGACGGCGTATCAGGATGGGCTGCAGCAAGCCTTGCTCCCGGATAGAGGTGGCAAGTTCCACCAGATCCTCCGTCGAGATCGCGCCACGTGGTTGAAACGGGTTCGGCTCGAGATCGGCAACAGCTGTGCTGCCTACCGTGCTTGATGACGGCGATGGATTCAGGGCGTCGCCAAGTAGAGAGGCTAAGCCGCGGCCAAGCCGGGGCGCCTCTTTCATCCTGCGCAAGCGAGCGGGCGAGAGAGGTTCAGGCGATGGACTAACTCGCGCGTTACTCGGATGTAGGCTTCAGCGCCTGCTGATCGGCGGTCATAGAGGATCACCGGCTTGCCATGGCTCGGCGCCTCGGAAACGCGGACACTTCGGGGAATGGCTTCATCATAGACGCGCTTGCCGAAGAAGGTACGTGCGTCGGCGGCGACAAGCTCTGACAGGTTATTTCGGCGGTCGTACATCGTTAGGAGGATGCCATCTATTGACGCATGTGGGTTCAGGACGGCGCGCACCCGCTCCACTGTCTGTGCAAGGTGGCTGAGGCCTTCGAGGGCGAAGAACTCGCATTGCAGGGGCACCAAGATGGACGTGGCAGCCACGAGACCATTCAGCGTGAGTAGTCCAAGGCTCGGCGGGCAATCGACTAGGATAACATCAAAGCCCCGCACGCGATCCAGGCAGCGGTGAAGGCGGAACTCACGTTCGGGTTGGCTGACGAGTTCAATTTCAGCGCCCGCCAGATCAGGTTCTGCAGGCATGAGCGAGAGGCCAGGCACTTGTGTCGGTCTTATACAGTCGGATGGCTCAACACGGCCGGTCAGCGCAGCATAGGACCCGGGAACCCGGTCGCGGCGGTCGACATCCATTCCGGTCGAAGCGTTACCTTGTGGATCGAGGTCAATGATAAGCACCTTGCGGCCATCAAGGGCCAAGGCAGTCCCAACGTTCAAGACCGTTGTTGTTTTACCAACACCGCCTTTTTGGTTGGCGACGACGATGATTTGAGAGGCAGGCAGGGGAGCTTGGTTCGACACGGAACCGTACTAGCGCAAGTTTGTGACTCTGACGAGGTTCGATCGGGGCGAAGCCGTCGGAAGTATAATCGTGTCGAATGTCTGGTGCTTTGCTGCTTCAGCCACCTCGTCTGCGGCAGTCGGCCCTTTTGGAAACAAGCCTACACCATCCCAGGTCAAGAGTGGTCGCGCCAACGTAACTAAGTGCGCCAGCGGGGCAAGTGCACGAGCCGTAACGCAACGGGCTGGTTCAACGTTAACGGCTTCTATCCGTTCGGCTGTCACGCAACCTGGCAATTCTAAGGTCGCCAGAACGGTTGTGAGAAATGCAGCCTTGCGTCGATCTGCTTCAAT
>CAXTVQ010000071.1:0-8612 GCA_964247705.1 uncultured Acetobacteraceae bacterium
CCTTTCTGGGCTGCCCGCGACCAGGGTTTCTATGCTGCCGAAGGCCTGGACGTATCTCTCAGCGTCATGGCAGACACGACGGCCCAGGTCCCGGCATTGCTTGACGGGGCGCTCGACCTCACCGTCGCACCGACCGAGGGTATCGTCAGGAACGCCGACGAGGGCGGTCCCCTGCGCATCCTGGCCGGAAATTCGGGCAAGCTCAGCCACTTCATCATCGCCCAGCCGCGTTTCAAGCGCGTCGAGGACCTCAAGGGTGCCCGCGTCGGCATTCTCAACCTTACGGAAGGCAGCCGCTTTCATTTCGAGCAGATTGGAGAGGCGCACGGGCTGAAGCCCAGTGACTACACCCTGGTCGAAACGGGAGGGGCGCCAGCCCGCAATGCATTGCTCCTACAGAGAAAAATCGACGTCGGGCTGCAGTCTATTCCCTGGTCATACGTGGCCGAGGACGAAGGCTTCAGTAACCTCGGAGACGTCGCGTCTTACGTTCCCGACTGGCAGTTCACGACGGTGAACGGCGATAGCCGATGGGCTGGACAGCACCCCGACACGGTCGTCCGCTTCCTGCGAGCCACCCAACGGGGGGTGGACTGGATGTACGCGAACAAGGCGGCGGCGTCCGCGCTTGCTGCCCGCGAACTCGGCATCGACCACAGATATGCAGAGCGGGCTTGGGACTACTTCACGACCACGGGCAACATCACGCGCGACATGTCGGTCAACACGCCCGGTCTGGCCAAGGTGGTCGAGACCATGCGGCGGGCCGGTATCCTGAAGGATTCTAGCGCGGTCGACACGGCTCGCTATGTGGACAGTAGCTTCCTCGCCACGTCGCGCGCGGTCGTCTTCGCGACGGGCCCTTTCCTGGGCACCACCGAAAGAACAGCAGCGCTGTTCGACAAGTTATTTGGCCAAGTCGGCGACGCCGTTGGCGTTCCACACCGTACGGTGGTGTTCCAGGACTGGGCGGACGTCGGTGCCGCCTTAGTCGCCGGCCGGGTGGACGTTGCCTGGATGGGCGGCGCGTCGCGCTATGCGGCGGCGAAGCTGGCGGGCGGCGGTCCCGTGCTAGCCACTGCGCTTTACGATGGCAAGCCGAGCTATCGCGCGCTCCTCATCGCCCGGAATGGACTCACGGTGCACGATTTTCCTGAGGGCGCGGCTGGTCTGTCGCTTCAACTGACCCACCGGAACTCGACGACTGGCTGGCTGGTTCCCTACGCGTTCCTGGCCGGCAAAGGCCTGCAGCCGGAACGGGACTTCACCTATCACGACGGCACCCAGCATTCGGACAACGAGCGCCTGATTGCCGGCGGCGCGGCGGACATCGTGTCCGATAGCGATAACAATCGAGCTGCGATGATCGGGTCCGGCGCGATCGCGCCGGAGGTCGGACATGTGCTCTGGACATCGCCGCAGGTGCCGCTCGACCCCATCGAGGCCCGCACCGGCCTATCTCCGGAGCTGACCACGAAGCTCCGGGAAGCGTTCACGGGCATTACGTCGGGCGAGGCTGAAACGATGATGATGCCCCACTACACCGGGTTTGCGTCCGCGACAGACGCGGATTACGCGTGGGTGGTCGACGAGTGGCGGCACTACGGGTCCAAGTGAACACCGCCCGCGGCAAGAACTGACCCAAGAACAACCGAGATCGGAGGATTTGATGAGAAGCCGTTCCCGAGCTCAAGCGGTAGTCCTGCCATCACAGAAGAGCCGCACCCATTTCATCTTCGGCGCGTCCGCCTTCCTGCTTGCATTCAATATTCTGCAGCCGATTCTGTCCGTTTACACACGGCTGCTCGACCCACCAGCAGTCGGGCCGTTGACTTGGGGTTGGCTTTTTGGGTTTGCGCAGTTCGTCGTGCCGCTGATTGTGCTGCATCTTTTCGTGGCGCGTTCCGGCGGCCAGGATGGTGCCATACATGGCGAAGCGGCCGTGCCTGCGGCGACCCGGCAGGAGGCGTGAGATGGCGAGGATCGAGACGCTCCTATTCCTTGCCACCATCGTCCTGCTGGCCTTCCTGATCTCGCTTCGCGCATCGCGCCGGGCCGCATCGACTGGCGGCTTCTTTGTTGCCGAGAGCAGCATCGGCCCGGCGCAGAACGGCATGGCTATTGCCGGCGACTTCCTCTCAGCGGCGGCATTCCTGGGTATCCTCGGCGCCACCGCTATCACGGGCCTGCCCGGATTCTACGTGGCGCTCAGCGTTCCCACGACGTTCGTGCTGATGGCGCTGTTGGTCGCCGAGCCGCTGCGCAACCTCGGGCGCTTCACCGTGTCCGACATGCTGGCGGCGCGGTTCGAGGGTCCGGGTTTGCGGGCCGTCGCGGCCGTCAATGCCCTGGTTGTCAGTGGCATTTATATGATCGCCCAGTTCGTCGGCGCCGGGCTGCTGGTCAGCCTGTTGCTTGGCATCAGCTACCCCGCATCGCTGATCGTGGTCGGCGTGCTCATGACCTTCTACGTCCTGCTCGGTGGGATGGTGGCGGTGACTTGGATACAGGTCTTCAAGACCGGGCTGCTGTTGTTTTCCGGCCTATTGCTGTTCGCGTTGACCCTCGCGCGCTTCGACGGAAATCTTGGCCGCATCTTCACGGAGGCGGTTGCCCAACTCGGTCCCCGGGCCGTCACTCCACCACACCCAGCGACGTTCGCCGGATCGCTCGATTACGTCTCCCTTGCGCTTGGCGTTGCCATCGGGCCAGTTGGTCTCCCGCATGTCCTAATCCGCTTCCTCACCGTCAAGGACTCCCGCGCCGCGCGGCAGTCGATCGTGGTCGCGAGCTGGATCATCTCAGGCTTCCTGGCCATGATTGCGTTCATCGGCCTTGGGGCGAGCGTGATCCTCGGGCGCGCTCCGATCGTTTCGGCGAATCCGGCCGGCACGCTGGCGACGCCCATGCTGGCGCAGGCATTGGGCGGGTCGTTACTTCTCGCCTTCGTCTCGGCGGTGATCTTCGCGACCACCATCGCCGTGATCGCGGGGGTCGCTATCTCGGCCTCAGGCACCTTCGCGCACGACCTCTACGCCAGCGTGTTGCGCAAGACGTCCGGTGAGCGGGAGCGACTGCTGGCCGCCCGCATTGCGGCCGGGGTGGTGTGCCTCCTTGCGATCCTGGCTTCCCTCGGGGCAGTCAACCTTAACCTCGCCTATATCGGCACCATCGGCATGGCAATCGCTGCGAGCGGCAACCTCCCCGTCATCTTGCTGACGATTTTCTGGAAAGGGTTTACGCGCCAGGGGGCCGTGCTCGGCCTGATTGTCGGGCCGGCGGCGGCGATGCTCTGTATCCTCCTGGGACCAACGGTTCTTGGCGACGCCGCCCTGTTCCCGCTCGCCAATGTCGGCATTGTGTCCATTCCGGTCGGCTTCGCGGCGGCGGTCGCCGGCGGGCTGCTCGGGCAGCGGCGGACCGACGAGGATGCGCGGTTCGAACAAATTGCGCTTCGGGCGGCGGTGACGTCGTGAGACTCGGCTTCATCGTTCCGTCCGTCAACGTCGTGCTTGAAGACGACCTCAGGCGCTTCCTGCCCGGCGGTGTGTCCGCGCATGTGACGCGGATCGCCCTCACGGGGACGACTGAGGCGGCGCTCAAGGCCGCCCTTGAAGCCAGCGTGCCTGCGGCGGAGCTGCTTGCCCATGCCGGTGTCGAGGCCACGGCGCTGGTGTGCACGGGAGCCAGCGTCGTGGGCGCAAGCGCCCGACACCCGGCGCCAGCGCCGGGTGTCGGAGATGGGCAGCCGGTCCTGGACACGATGGAGGCCCTGACGGGAGCGTTCAATGCTCTCGGCGTGAAGCGCATCCTGCTATTCAGTCCATTTGACGACGCGTTCAACGCTGCCGAGGCTGCGTGCCTTTCCTCGGCGGGCCTGGACGTCGTGCGCACGATCGGCCTCGGCATACGCGACCCGCGGCTCTGCCCGGACGTAAAGCTTGACGATATCGTGGCCGCCGTTCTCAAGGCAGATTCACACGACATCGACGCTGTATTCCTAAGCTGCGCCAACCTGCGCGGCTTCGAGGCGGTCGCAGTGCTGGAAGACAGGCTGCTCAAGCCCGTGGTGACGACCAACCAGGCGGTCGTTTGGGCACTACTTCGCCGGGCAGGCTCGGCTGCCACGGTGTCTGGCGGCGGAAAGCTTTTCACGTTGATGGAGAACAGTGTCCGATGACACAGCATCTTGAGTTAGGGATTGTAGTCCCGGCTTTCTTTTATGTCCCGTTTTGGGCGGCGGACAGGAAAGGCTTCTTTGCCGATCAGGATCTCGAAGTCACTATTACGGCCTTTGACGGCATCGACCCGCTGACGGCGGCTCTTAAGGATGGTCGGACCCAGATCGGCGTCGGGTCTCCTGAGCACGTCATCTACGACGTGGAACAAGGCGGCAAGCTGCGGATGATCGGCGGCAACGTCAACGTTCCTACCCATGACCTGATCGCGCAACCCGAGATCAAGTCGCTGGCGGACCTGCGCGGCCGCACCATCGGTGTTTCTTCGCTGTCCGGCGGGACAAGCTCGCTGTTCATCGAAATTCTTGAACGTGCTGGTTTAAGCTACCCGGACGACTTTAATATGGTCGCCGCCGGAGTTGTGCCGCCGCGCCACGTCAAGCTGTTGAGCCGTGAGATCGATGCCGGCATGCAAACCGACCCCCATAACTACATGGCCGAGGATGCCGGATTTTCGAATTTGGGGCCGGTGAAATCGTGGATACCATTCTTCCAATTCACGTCGGTGAACGTCAGCGTGGACTGGGCGGCTACGCATCGAGACGAGGTCGTGCGGTTTCTGGTGGCGAGCATCCAGGCCTCGCATTGGATGGCCGAGAACGAAAACGAGGCAGTCGCGATCGCCATCGAAGAGATGGGGGTAGAGGAGCGCTACGCGCGCCGTGCCTGGCAGGACCACGTGAAGGGCGACGCATTACCGCTCGACCTCGACCTGAACCCGGAGTCGATAGGAACAGCTCTCGAGATGATCAAGAAAGACCGTGCCGCGACGGTCAAGGTGTCCGAAAGCTCGGACTGGACCAGCTACGTGGATCGGACATTCCTAGCGGAAGCCCACACCCGGCTTGGCGTTACCGGCGCCAGATAAGCCGCGCCAACTCCTGGCCTTCAAGGCACGTGAGTGCGAGTAGAGAGGGAACACCATGACGGATCATCATGCACATGCTGGACCAAACACACAGCTCGTGCCCGACAGCGGTTTGGATAGCGCCGGCCCGGCCCCAGCATCGCTCGTCGCGGATCTGGTTGCAGCCAACCACGTTCTATATGACCAGGGCGTGGTGGACGCGTTCGGGCATGTCAGCGTCCGTCATCCAGCCCGGCCCGACCGTTTCCTGCTCGCCCGCAACATGGCGCCGGGTTCGGTGACGCCGGACGACATCGTCGAGTTCACCCTGGACGGCGACCCGGTCGACGCCAAGGGCCACCGCGTTTACCTTGAGCGCTTCATCCACGGCGAGATCTACCGGCGGCGCGGCGACGTGGCCTCGGTCGTCCATAGCCACAGTCACGCGATCGTGCCGCTCACCGTTGTGCGTGGCGCTAAGCTGCGGGCGCTGTTCCACATGGCTGGCTTCATCGGGCAGGAAGCGCCGCTGTTCGAGATCCGGGAGGCCGGTGGCGACGGCACCGACCTTCTGATTAGCACGCCGGCCCTGGGAGCGGCGTTGGCGGAGAAGTTCGACGGGGCCGACATCGTGCTCATGCGGGGCCACGGCTCGACGGTGGTGGGCGACAACATCCCGCTCGCCGTGTATCGCGCCGTCTATGCCGAGCTGAACGCCCGTTACCAGATCGAGGCAAGCCGTATGGGCGAGGTCACCTTCCTGACCGAAGCGGAGAGCGAAGCGTGTGTCCGCAACGTCGAAGGCCAGGTGCAGCGCCCCTGGGACCTCTGGAAGCGAGAGGCCGCCGCACGACGGATGCAGTAACCCGGCGCGGTTCGTAACGGAGGATCCATGCAGTTCTATCTCGACGGCTACACCCCGGGCGACCCCGACATTCATGTGGCCGCCACGGAAACCTGGTCGCCGAAACTACCCGCCACCGTCGACGTCCTGATCGTCGGTAGTGGTCCCGCCGGCATGCTGCTGGCCGCGCAGCTTGCGGCCTTTCCATCCATTAGGACGCGCATCGTCGAGCGGCGCTCCGGGCCGCTGCAGGTCGGACAGGCGGACGGCGTGGCGTGTCGCACGGTCGAAACCTTTGAAGCCTTTGGGTTGGGCCAAAGGCTGCTGCGGGAATCATATTGGGTCAACGAAACCGTGTTCTGGCGCCCTTCGCCCGAGGATCGGTCGAAGATCATGCGTACCGGCCGCATCCAGGACACCGAGGACGGCCTGTCGGAATTCCCGCATTTAATCGTCAACCAGGCGCGCCTGCAGCAGCTCCTGGAAGAACACATGGCCAAGTCGCCAACGCGGCTGGCCCCCGACTATGGGCTGGAACTGGCGTCACTCCACATCGGAACCGACGGCGGGCACCCCGTGGAGGTCATACTCCGCCACGTGGATACGAGCGCGGAGATGACGGTGCGTGCCCGTTATGTGATCGGCTGCGACGGCGCGCGCAGCCGCGTGCGTGACGCGATCGGCGCCGACCTGCGCGGCGACTTCGCCAACCATGCCTGGGGCGTCGTGGACATGCTGGCCGTGACCGACTTTCCGGATATCCGGCTCAAGGCGGCTATCCAGTCGGCAGATAAGGGCAACATCTTGCTGATCCCGCGCGAGGGCGGTTACTTGGTGCGCCTTTATGTGGATCTGGGCGAGGTGCAGCCTGAGAACCGCGACGCCTTGCGTGCTGTAACGCAGGAGGACGTCATTGCGACGGCCCGGCGCGTGATGCACCCGTATACGCTGGATGTCCGTAGCGTCGCTTGGTTTTCGGTCTACCAGGTCGGTCAGCGCGTCACGGACCGTTTCGACGATGTTCCCGAGGCGGAGGTCGGCCACCGTCTGCCGCGTGTCTTTATCGCCGGAGATGCGTGCCATACGCACAGCGCTAAGGCTGGACAGGGGATGAACGTGTCCATGCAGGACACCTTCAATCTAGGTTGGAAGCTCGCTGCCGTGCTTCAGAACCAAGCCGGTCCGGAACTGCTCTGCACATACGACGCCGAGCGTCGCGCGATCGCCCGCCAGCTCATCGAGTTCGACAAGGAATGGTCGAAGATCATGGCCTCGCCACCGGCTGACCCGGTTCATCCCGAGCGCGGCGGCATAGACCCCGAACAACTTCAGGCTTACTTCGTCAAGTCGGGACGCTATACGGCCGGCGTCGCCACTCATTACCCGCCCACCACCGTGCTCACAGCGGAGCCTACCCATCAGACACTCGCACCTGGTTTTACGGTTGGGATGCGCTTCCATTCGTCGCCCGTGGTCCGCTTGGCCGATGCCAAGCCTATGCAGCTCGGCCATGCCGCTCGTGCCGATGGCGCTTGGCGCCTGTATGCCTTTGCCGATGCCGGCGGGGTACGGCTGTGCGCCCTTATGGCGTTCCTGATAGAGGACGAGGCCTCACCTGTGCGCCGCTACACTCCGGCTGGGGCGGACATCGACTCGGTTCTCGGCGTGCGGGCCATCTTCCATGAAAGCCACCGCAGTTTGAATATCGGGCACCTACCGCCGCTGCTGCTGCCGCACAAGGGACGATTCAGGTTATTGGACTACGAAAAGGCCTTTGCGTCGAACTCTGGGGAGGACGACATCTTCGACCGGCGCGGGATCGATCGTGCGGCTGGGGCCATGGTGGTCGTGCGTCCTGACCAGTATGTCGCCCATGTGCTGCCACTCGACGACCACCGCGGGCTGTCTTCGTTCTTCGACCGCTTCATGCTCGACCGCGGGTCTGCAACCCTTGCAGCCGTGCCTCGCATGCCTCAGTCCGTTGCTGGGCCGTAGCGGCTGGCAGAGGCCATCGCCACGATGGAAGTCTCCGTTCCGACAGATCCTCTAGCTGCCATGGAGTCAATCCAGAGCCGCTTCTTCTTCTTCGAGATCGTCGAGCGCCGCGGCAACGGCAGATTCGGCGCCATCAACACCTCCATCCGCATGGCCGCACGGGCGCGCGACCTGCCGAAAGCCAGGCAAGGAGTATGACCGTGCTGCCACCATCGAGCGAGTTCTTCCAGCGCGACCGGACGCAACAGCCGCCAGCGTTTACCCCCGGCTACAAGACCAGCGTGCTGCGCTCGCCGCGCCTGGCGCTGTGGTCGCTGCAGAACTCGCTGTCGGAGGTGACCGGCCCCGTGTTCGGGCAAGACGAGCTGGGGCCGCTGGACCATGACCTGATCCTGAACTACGCCAAGACCGGCGAGCCGATCGGCGAGCGCACCATCGTGCACGGGCGCGTGCTGGACGAGAACGGCCGCGGCGTGCCGGGGGCGCTGGTCGAGGTGTGGCAGGCCAATGCGGGCGGGCGCTACCGACACCGCAACGACACCTACATCGCGCCGATCGATCCGAATTTCGGCGGCTGCGGCCGGATAATCACGAATGCCGATGGCGGCTACGTGTTCCGCACCGTCAAGCCGGGCGCCTACCCGTTCCGCAACCACGTGAACTCGTGGCGGCCGGCACACATCCATTT
>CAXTVQ010000071.1:8622-26602 GCA_964247705.1 uncultured Acetobacteraceae bacterium
CTGTCCGGCAGCGGGTTTGCGCAGCGGCTGATCACCCAGATGTATTTCGAGGGCGATCCGCTGATCCCCAACGACTCCATCCTCGCTACCATCCCCGACCCGGCGGCGCGTCAGCGGCTAGTGGCCTTGCTGGACCTGAACGCGGCGGTGCCGCTGGACAGCCTGGCCTACCGGTTCGATATCGTGCTGCGCGGAAGCCGCTCCACGGTGTTCGAGAACAAGCTGCACGGGAACTGACCGCCATGACCAAGCTCGACTACCTGCAGGAGACGCCTTCACAGACCGCCGGACCCTACGTCCATATCGGCCTGATCCCGCAGCAAGCGGGCTTTGACATCTTCAAGAAGCCGTTTGGCCCCGTGCTGGCCAGCCCGGACACACTGGGTGAGCGCATCACCATCGAGGGGCGGGTATTGGACGGCTTAGGCTCACCCTGCCGCGATGTCCTATTGGAGATTTGGCAGGCCAATGCCGCCGGCCGCTACGCCCATCCGGCCGACCCGCAAGGCAAGGCGCTGGACCCGGCGTTTCGGGGCTGGGGTCGCACCGGAACCGATTTCGAGACGGGGCTCTACCGGTTTGAGACCATCAAGCCCGGTCCCGTCATCGGCCGCCACGGCCACACGCCGATGGCGCCGCATGTCAGCGTTTGGCTAGTGTCCCGAGGTATCAATATCGGGCTGCAGACCCGCCTGTATTTTGCCGACGAGGCGGCGTTGAACGAGGCCGATCCCGTGCTGCGCATGATCGACCCGCCTGTGCGGCGCGAGACGCTGTTGGCCCGGCGGGAGGATCGCGGCGGCATCCCCGTCTACGTTTTCGACATCCACCTGCAAGGCGACCGCGAGACGATCTTCTTCGACGCTTGAGGCAATCGACATGGTCCGAGGCGTCGACTGCGGAGTGCGTCAGGCAAGCGGGCGCCGGTGCCGGGCTAGTGTTCCGCCGGGCGGCGTTCAACACCGTCGGCATTGAGAAGGATGGGTCGAAGCTCGTGCAGCACCTCCTCCGTGTGCTCGCCAAGGTCGGGTGGCGGGCGCGCCCCAACCTCCCGGCAACCATCTACCCTGACCGCGCGGTGGGGCGCCCGAATGGGACCGTATTTCGGGTGCTCGACCTGGTAGAACAAGTCCAGATGCTCGATCTGCGGGTCGCTTTCCAGGTCGTCTAATGCGTTCTCCGGAGAGAACGGCACGTCCTCTGCCTCCAGCAGCGGCAGCCAGTCCTGCCGTGCGCGCGTGGCAAACGCTACGTTCAGCAGTCCCGCAAGCTCCTCATAGGCACGAACCCGGTCCATACGGGTCGGATAGGAGGCGATCCAATCGGAGCGGCCGAGCACGGCGCAGAGCGCCTGCCAAAACTTATCCGGCGACGACAAGTGCAGGCCGATCCGCTTTCCGTCCGCACAGGACACGTTGTAGGACTGCGACATGGCCGCGCGCTGAAACACCGGCGGGACCTTGCCGGTCGCCAGGTATTGCCCGACGGGTTCCGCCCCCAACGCGATCGTGGCCTCGATCATCGATAGGTCTATCCTGCGGCCCTGGCCAGTGCGCCCGCGATCCACCAGGGCGGCTAATATGCCCATCGCGGCGTAGCAACCCGTGGCCGCGTCCGACACCGCCGGGCCGGGCACACGCGGGTCGTCTCCCATCCGGAAGCGCGACATCCAGCCGGATACCGCCTGGCCCACATTGTCGAAGGCAGCGCGTTGCGCATGCGGCCCGTCTTGGCCGAAGCCGGTGATGGCGCAGTAGATCAGCCGCGGGTTGCGCGTGTGCAGCTCCTCCCAGCCGAGCCCCAGCCGCTCCGCCACGCCCGGCCGGCTGTTCATCACCAACACGTCGGCCCCGTCCAGCAGGCGCAACAGGGATTGCCGCCCCTCCGGCTTGGCATAGTCGAGCACCACCGAGCGCTTGTTGCGGTTATGCGCCTGGAAGTGAGGGCTGTAGTTCCCTCCGGCGAAGGCACGGAACGGGTCACCGCCGGGGCGCTCCACCTTGATGACGTCCGCGCCGTATTCGCCGAGCAGCATGGACGCGAGGGGCGCGGTTATGAAGCTCCCCAAATCGATCACCCGGATGCCGTCCAGTAGCTTCATCGCTCGCCCCCCAGATCTTTTGCCGGTGACGATAGCGGCTGCCGAAATGCTTGTGGTCTGGCTGGGCCGCCATGAGCGGCATTCACGCTATTCATATCAGCTCCGGCGGCGGACCGTGCGTCTCTTCGGCGAACAACTCGGCCACCAGTGAACGCAGCCAGCGGTTCGTCTCGTCGTGATGGCTGCGCTCGTGCCAATACTGATGCACCGTGATGACCGGGGCAGGAAATTGCAGCCGCGCCGTCTTCAATTGGCCGCGGTTGGCAATCCGCGTCAGTACCCGGCCCGGCACCGTCACCACCAGCGACGTGCCCGGGATGAGGGCGGGGGCCGCGAGAAAATGCGGCACGCGCACGGCGATGCGCCGGGACCGCCCCGGGGGCAGCAACAGGCGGTCGATCTCGAGATCGGAGAGACCCGGCGAAATGATCCCCACGTGGCGTGCGGCGAGATACTGCTCCAGGCCCAGCGTATCGCCGATGACCGGGTGGTCGCGGCTGACGACGCAGACATATTCGTCGGTGAACAGCTTCTGCTGGTAGAAGCCAGCTTTCAGCTCCCGGATCGCACCCACCGCCAGGTCGGCGTGACCCGATTGCAGGGCGTTGCCGTATTCGGACCGCGGCAGCTGGGCCGCGATCAAGGTGACGCCGGGCGCGTCGCGGTCGATGCGGCGCACCAGGGCTGGCAGCAAACTCGTCTGCCCGATATCCGTCATCAGCAGCGTGAAGCTGGCACGCGCGGTCAGCGGATCGAACCGGGCGGTGCGGGCCAGGCCGCTACGAATATGTTCGAGGGCGAGCGAGACCGATCCAGCAAGCTGCACGGCATAAGGCGTCGGCTGGATCCCGTGCCGTGCGCGAACGAAAAGCGGGTCGCCGACGATGCGGCGTAGCCGGTTCACCGCATGGCTTACTGTCGGCTGCGCTTGGCCGAGCCGCTTGCCCGCCAGCGTCAGGCTCTGCGCCTCCATCACGGCGTCGAACACCACGAGGAGATTGAGGTCGAGATCTCTGATATTCACCACGGCAATGCTAGTAATGTCGAACGAGGAATGGAAACGTAAATTGCGACGGGTCTAACCTCACCTCACGCAAACGGGCGAAAACAGCCCGGCGCGAACGAGGGAGCGAGAAACGGCCTTGGCGCTGATCCAATACATGGCCCGGATTCAATTCGCGTCCGGCGCCCGCGCCGAACTAGGGGCGGAATTGGCGATGCTGGGTGTCACGCGTCCGCTCGTGATGACCGATGCCGGGGTGATCCGGGCCGGCGTGCTCGAAGCGGCGGTGGACACGCTGCCGACTGATCGGATCGCCGCGACCTTCGACGCCGTGCCCGCCAACCCGACCGAGGCCTGCGTGCTGGCCGCCCTCGACGTCTATCGGGCCGCAGGGTGCGACGGCATCATCGCCGTCGGCGGTGGCTCGGTGATTGATGCGGCCAAGGCCGTGGCGCTGATGGCGACGCATCCGGGCCCGCTTGCCGATTACCGTGTGGGCGGCCCGCGTGCGGTGACGCAGGCCGTCGCCCCCGTGATCAGCATCCCCACCACCGCCGGCACAGGCAGCGAGATCGGGCGCGGATTGGGCATCACGCTGGCACAGGGCGGCGCCAAAGCGGTGTTCATCAGCGTGCACCTCATTCCAAAAGTCGCGATCTGCGACCCCGACCTCACGGCCAGCATGCCCTCGGCGCTCACGGCCGGCACCGGCATCGATGCCCTGAGCCACTGCCTGGAGGCGTTCCTTTCGCCGGCGATCAACCCACCCGCCGACGCCGTGGCGCTGGACGGGATCGGCCGCATCGCCCGGCATCTGCCGGAAGCTGTGGCAGGGGGGGGTGCCGAGGCGCGCTGGAACATGATGATGGGCGCGCTGGAGGGTGCGATGGCCATGTGGAAAGGCCTGGGCGCTGCACACGCGCTGTCCATGCCGCTCGACGAGGCGGGGCTGCATCACGGGACTGCCGTCGGCGTGCTGTTGCCGCATGCCGTGCGCTTCGTCGCACCCTCCGTAGCGGCCGAACGCCTGGACCGGCTGTCCACCGCGCTGGGCGGCGGTGACCCGGCGGATACCCTCGAACGACTGAACCGCGGCATCGGCCTTTCCACCGGCCTGGGAGCGATGGGCATCGTGGCCGCCAGACTACCGGCCTACGCGGCGGAAGCGGCCGCCTCTCCCTTCAACCAGACGAGCGCCCGCCCGGCAGGTGCCGACGGATACCTGGCCATCGCTCAGGAGGCATTCTGATGGACGCGGCACTCACCACGATCCCGGTGACCAATCCCCGCACCGGCGAGGTCGACACCCACATTACCCCCGCTTCGGCGGCCGACGTTGCCGCCGAATGCGCGCGGCTCCGCGCCGGCCAGCGAGCCTGGTCCGCCGCCCCGGTTTCGCATCGTGCAGCCGTGCTGTGTCGCTGGGCTGACGCGATCGAGGCCGCGCGTGGCCCGATCGGCGATGCCGAGGCGATCGACACCGGCCGCTCCCGGGTGGCGCACGAGGTGCCGATGATGGTGGCCGCCGGGCTGCGCGGCTGGGCCGGACGGGCCGAGGCGATCCTGCAATCCGCCCAGCTTTCCGGCCAGTCCACCATCGTTCCGGGCGTCACGTTCCGCACCCAGCTCGTTCCCTACCAGCTGGTGGGTGTGATCAGCCCGTGGAACCATCCCTTCCTGCTGGCCACGATCGACGCCATCCCGGCGTTGCTGGCTGGCTGCGCGGTCCTGGTCAAACCCAGTGAGATCGCGCCGCGCTTCGTCGGCCCCGTCTTGGACAGCCTGCGCGCGGTGCCGGAGCTCGCTGCCGTGCTCTCCTTCGTCCTGGGTGGCGCGGAGACCGGGCAGGCCATCATCGCCAACGCCGACGCCCAATGCTTCACCGGCAGCGTTGCCACCGGGCGCAAGGTCGCCGAGGCCTGCGCCCGGCGGTTCATTCCCGCCTTCCTGGAGCTCGGCGGCAAGGACGCGGCCATCGTCACCGCCAGTGCCGACCTCGCCCGCGCTGCCACTGCGGTGGTGCGCGGCGCGGTGCACAACACCGGGCAGATCTGCTTCGCGACCGAGCGGGTCTACGTCCACGCCAGCGTGCACGACCAGTTTGTGGACGCGGTGGTCCGCGAATGCGAGGCGCTGGAGCTGACCTGGCCCGACCCGGCGCGCGGCCACATCGGGCCGTTCATCCTGCCCCGCCAGGCCAGCATCGTGGACGCCCAGTTGGACGATGCCGTTGCCAAGGGTGCGCGGATCCGGACTGGCGGCCGCAGCGAGCAGCTCGGCGGCGGCGACTACATGCGCGCAACCGTGGTCACCGGCGTGGATCACAGCATGGCGCTGATGCGGGAGGAGACGTTCGGCCCCGTCATCCCCATCATGCCCTACGGGACCGAGGACGAGGCGGTGGCGCTGGCCAATGACAGCGAGTTCGGCCTGTCGGGTGCGGTGATCGCCGGGTCTGCGGCGGAGGCGGCGCGTCTGGGTGAGCGGATGGATGCGGGCGCGGTCAGCCTGCAGGACGCCGCCCTCACCATCGCGATCCTGCGCGATGCCGAGAAGACCTCGTTCCGGTTCTCCGGGCTGGGCGGGTCGCGCATGGGGCCGGGCTCGATCCTGCGCTTCCTGCGGCGCAAGGCGCTGGTGCTGCACGAAGGGCCGACCACGCCGATGCACGCGCTGGGCGAGGCGGCCTGAGCGTGTTCGCCCGCCCGGACATCGCGGTCGAGACGAGGAAGGACGGCACGCGCGTGTTCCGCTCCCGCATGGCACTGCCGAACACGTCGGCAACGGTGCTGGACTGGCTGGAACAGGGGGCAGTGCGCACACCGGACGTGCCCCTGCTGACGGAGGCCGGGGCTGGCGAGCGCATCGCGCTCAGCTATGCCGCTGCCCTTACCCGGGTGCGGGCGCTTGGCGAGGGCCTGTTGCAGGCGGGACTGCCGCCGGGCCGCCCCGTGCTCATCCTGGCGCCGAATGGCGCTGACCATCTATGCCTTGGGCTGGCGTGCATGATGGCGGGGCTGGTCTGGGCGCCCGTGACGCCGCTGTATGGCCGGGACCCGGCGGGCAGCAAGCTTCGCCACGTGGCAGGCTTGCTGCAGCCGGCTGCGATCTACGTCCAGGACCGGGCGGATGCACCCGCGCTCGCGGCGGTCGATACCCACGCCATCGCCATCCTGGAAGGTCCGGACGGCCTGGCCCGCATGGCGCGTGCGCCCGGCGAGCGCATCGCAGCGGCGCGCGCGGGACTCGACCCACTCGCGCCGGCCAAGCTTCTGATGACCAGCGGTTCCACGGGACTGCCGAAGGCGGTGATCTGTACGCAGGCCGGGCTGGTCGCCAACCAGGCCATGGCCAACGCGGTGTGGCCGTTCCTGCATCGCGCCCCGCCCGTGCTGGTCGACTGGCTGCCCTGGAGCCACGCCTTCGGCGGCAACCACCATCTGTCTACCGTGCTTTGCCACGGCGGCACGCTGCATGTGGACGAGGGTGGCGGCGCGCCGGAGCGGCTGGACCGGACGTTGCGCAACTTGGCCGACTTCCGCCCGACGTTCCATGGCGCTGTTCCCGTAGGACTGGCCAACCTGCTGCCGGCACTTGAACGCGACCGCAGCGTCCGCACCGGCTTCCTGTCGCGGCTGGATGCTGTCTTCAGCGCCGGGGCAGCGCTGACCGGCGAGACCTGGCACCGCTTCGCCCAGCTCACAGAGGTGCCGCTGCTGGCCGGCTGGGGTTCGACCGAGACCGGTCCGAGCGCCACCCTGGTGCATGGCGCCGACCGCCATCCATCCCACATCGGCACGCCGCTGCCCGGCACGGACATCAAGCTGTCGCCGCGGGACGGCAAGCTGGAACTGCGCGTGCGTGGCCCGAGCGTCACGCCGGGCTACTGGGGTGCAGCCATTCCGTGCGACGACGAGGGTTTCTACTGCTCGGGCGATGCCGGCGTGCTGGCCGAACCGGACCGTCCCAATGCCGGCTTCGGCTTCGACGGCCGCCTGTCGGAGAATTTCAAGCTCGCCACCGGCACCTGGGTGAGCGCCGGGCCGCTCCGCCTGGCGCTGCTGCACGCCACCGCACCGCTGCTGTCGGACCTGGCGCTGGTGGAGGTCGGGGCCGAGCTTGCCGCGCTGGTCTGGCCGAGACCCGGCGTCGACATGGCCGACCTGGCCGAGCGGCTATCGCGTCACAACGCCACGCAGCGCGGCGCCAGTAGCCACATCGCCCGCATCCTGGCGCTGGATACGCCGCCCGACCTGGCAGCCGGCGAGATCAACGAGAAGGGCACGATCAATGCCCGCATGGTGATCAGCAACCGTCCCGCCGAGGTCGCCCGGCTACGCGAGGGCCGCCACCCGGCCGTCATGCATCTCGTCAAGCAGAAGGAGCCCGCGCTGTGATCGAGGTCGATCATCCCCAAGACCTGCGGCCCTATGTCGGGCAGGAGCTGGGCCTCAGCGAATGGCGCAGCCTGACCCTGGAGGATCTGCGCGGCTTCGGCCGCATCACCGGCGACGAACACTGGATCCACACCGACCCGGAGCGGGCGGCGCGGGAGACGCCGTATGGCGGCGTGCTGGCGCACGGCTTTCTGCTGCTGTCGCTGGTGATCGGCCTGGCGGGTCAAGTCTACACCATCAAAAGCGCCAAGAGCTGGCTGAATTACGGGCTGGACAAGGTGCGCTTCACCCATCCCGTTACCCTGGCCGACCGGCTGCGCCTGCGGGTGACGCTCGCGGAGGTCGAACCACACTCTCGCGGCGGCACTCGAATGAAATTGGCGCTGGCTCTGGAGATCGAGGGCAAGCCGCGCCCGGCGCTGGTCGCCGACTGGATCGCCATCGCCTACACCGGAGACGCCGCATGATCCCCGAAGGTTACGAGCCGATCGGGCAGGACGACACGTTCATCGGCCATGTCGGTGGCCTGCATTGGCGGCGTTTGGACGACCGGACGGAGACGTGCGTCGTCGTGGCCAAGCGCCACACCAACCCGATCGGCACCGCACATGGCGGGCTGCTGACGACGATGCTGGACATCACTCTCGGCGCCACCGTGCAAAGCGCGATCGGCCATAGCGGCACGGGACACCCGGCCACCATCCAGCTCTCCGCCAACCTGATCGCCGTGGCGCGGGAGGGGGAGTTGCTGCAGGGCGAGGCCCGCGTGGACGCGACGACGCGTACCATGTCGTTCGTCAGCGGCCGGCTGCATGTCGGCGGCCGCACCGTGATCACCGGGTCCGCGGTGTTCCGCAACCCGCCCTCCCCCGACGCGAAGCGCTGAACGGAGCCGCCATGCACGAATACGAAACCGTCACCGTCGCCTACGAGGAGGGTGGTGTCGCGGTCGTCACCCTGAACCGCCCCGACAAGCGCAATGCCATGAACCCCGTGATGACGGAGGAGATGGCGCACGTGCTGGAAGCGCTGCGCTACGACAAACAGGCCCGCGTGCTAGTGTTGACGGGGGCCGGGGCGTCGTTCTGTGCTGGCATGGACCTGAAGGAGTTCTTCGTCGGGCTGAAGGACAAGCCGGACGAGTACGACCGGATCGAACGTATCTCCTACGAGTGGCGCAGCCGCACGCTGCGCCTTTACCCGAAGCCGACGATCGCCATGGTGAACGGCCACGTATTCGGCGGCGGGCTGACGGTGGTCGAGGCGTGCGACCTCGCCATCGCCGCGACGGACGCGCCGTTCGGAGTGAGCGAGATTAATTTCCGCATGCTCCCGGCTGGCCCGGTGTCGCGCAGCCTGGGCCAGATCCTACGTCCGCGGGATGCACTGCTCTACGCATTGACCGGCCGACCCTTCGATGGCGCCCAGGCGGAGCGGATCGGGCTGGTGAACATGGCGGTACCGGCGGCCGAGCTGCGGGAAACCACCCTGGCGCTGGCCCGCGAAATTGCGACCAAGGACCCGCACGCGTTGCAGGGGACCAAGGACGCGTATCGCCTGTCGCAGGAGATGAGTGCGGATGCGGCGATGAACTACGCCAATGCGAAATACCACGAGCTGACGCATCTGCAGCAGGCGGCGTGGCGGCAGACCGAGGTGCAAGGCTTCCTAGACAAGGAATTCAAACCCGGCCTGGGCGCCCGAAAGGAATAGCGATGTTCGACGGCCTGCCCGAGGAGCTGGAGATGGTGCGCCGCCAGGTGCGCCGCTTCGTCGACACCGAGCTGATCCCGCTGGAGAGCCGGGGCGTTCTCGACGAAAACACCAAAGCCGGGTTGCGCGAGGCCGCGAAAGCCGCGGGCTTGTGGCAGGCCGAGATCCCGGAGGCGCTCGGCGGCGGCGGCTTGGACATGATGGGCCGCGCCGTGTTCTGGGAGGAAATCTCCCGTTCCGCCGCGATCCCACCACGCGATTTCTCGGTGTTCGGCCCGATGGTCGGCCCGCTGTTGCTCGGCCTGCAGGGTGAGCAGCGCGAGGAATTCCTGCTTCCCGTGCTGCGTGGCGAGAAGACGGCCTGCTTCGCACAGACCGAGCCGGACGCCGGGTCGGACCCGGGCGCGATGCGGACCCGGGCCGTGCGTAACGGCGGCGACTACGTGATTTCGGGCGTCAAGCGTTGGATCACCGACGCCAAGACGGCAGGTTTCGCCCAGTTGATGGCCGTCACCGACCCAGCGGCCGGGGTTCGTGGCCTTTCGTGCTTTCTGGTGGACTTGCGCACCCCCGGCGTGCGCGTGACGGCGCAATACGACACCATGATGGGTGACCGCCCCTGCGAGGTGGTGTTCGACGGCGTACGCGTGCCCGCCCGCAACTTGGTCGGCTGCGAGGGGGATGGCTTCAAGCTTGGCCAGAGGTGGATTACTGATGGGCGTATCCTGCGGCACGGCGCGCGGTCCTGCGGCGTGGCGGAGCGTTGCCTGGAGCTGATGTGCAGCTACGCGAAGCAGCGCCACACCTTCGGCGAACCGCTCGCCAACCGCCAGGGCGTGCAGTTCATGATCGCCGACACCTACGCCGAACTGCAAGGCGTGCGCGCGATGGTCCACCAAGCGGCCCGGCGCGCCCAAGCGGGCGGGGACGTGCGGCGGGACAGCTGGGTCGCCAAAACCTACGGCGTGGAGATGGGGTTCCGCGCGGCCGACCGCTGCATGCAGATCCATGGCGGCATGGGTCTCAGCACCGAGCTGCCGATCGAGCGCATGTGGCGCGAGCAGCGCAGCTTCATCATCACCGAAGGAGCAGCCGAAGTGATGCGTTCCACCATCGCCCGCAACGTGATCGACGTCTATGCCTGAGCGCCGCAACAAGCCGATCCGCTCCGCCATGGGCTGGAGCCAGCCGGACCGCATCGTGGTGCAAGGCCGCGACCTGTGCACCGAATTGCTGGGCCGCATCTCGCTGGCGGACATGGCCTGGCTCGAGCTGACCGGCACCATGCCGACGTCCGACCAGTCGCCGGTGTTCGAGGCGCTGCTGCTGGTGCTGGTGGAGCACGGGCCGACGCCGATGGCCCTGGCCACGCGGCTGACGTATCTAGGCGCACCGGAAGCCTTGCAGGCCGCGGTCGCGGCCGGGATTTGCGGCATGGGCACCACCTTCGCCGGTACCGCCGAGGGTGCCGCCCGGCTGTTGCAGGAGGCGCCGGCCGGTGACCCGGCAGACCTTGCCCGTGCCATGGTGGACGAGCACCTGGCAGCCCGCAGCACCATCCCCGGCATCGGCCACCCGCTGCACAAGCCGGTGGACCCACGGACACCGGTGCTGTTCGACCTGGCTGCCCGGCATGGCTTACGTGGACGCCATGTGGCGCTGCTGGAGGCGATCGCCGCGGAGGCGGAGCGGCGCAGCGGCAAATCCCTGCCCATCAACGCCACCGGTGCCATCGGCGCACTCGCGACCGAGCTGGGACTGGATTGGCGCCTATGCCGCGGGCTGGCGGTCATCGGTCGCGCCATCGGCCTGGTCGGCCACATCGCCGAAGAGATCCGCAACCCGATCGCGCGCGAGATCTGGCAGCGCGTCGAACACGAGGTCACCGAGCACGCGCTGCAGGACGAGGCGTGATGTCCGACCTCAACGAACAGGAGCGACTGCTGCAGGAGACGGCGCGCCGCATGGCGGAGGAGCATTTCGCTCCCCGCGCCGCGCAGGCCGATCACGACTGGGCACCACCGCTGGAGAATCTGCGCATTCTTGCGGAGAACGGATTCGCCGGCGCCTTCGTGCCCGAAGAGTATGGCGGCCCGGGCCTGTCGCTGTTCGAGAGCGTGCTGATCACCGTTCAGGTGGCCCGCAGTTGCGCCAACACGGCCCTGCTGATGAGCATGACCGATGGCGCCACGCCGCGTACGATCCTGCACTCCGGGACGGAGGACCAGAAGCGCCGCTACCTGCCGCAATTCGCCAAGGGCGAGCTGCTCGCCGCTTGGAGCATGAGCGAGGCGGAAGCCGGGTCCGACGTTGCCGCCGTCCGCACCCGCGCCGTGCTCGACGGCGACCATTACCGGGTGGACGGGTCCAAGATGTGGTGCAGCTGCGCACAGATGGCCGGCCTGTTCCTCGTGCTGGTGCGACTGGACGACGCGCCGGGCATGAAGGGCGTCGGCGCGTTGCTGATCGATCGCGACACCCCGGGCTTCACCGTCGGCAAGCACCTGGACCTGTTCGGCCTGCGCGCCACCGGCATGGCGCCGCTGTATTTCGACGGCGCCAAAGTGCCCGTGGAAAACCTGATCATTCCGGCCAACGGCATGCGCACGCTGTTCGCAGTGCTGGACCAGGACCGCATCATCGGCAATCCCTCCGTCTGCCTCGGCGTCGCGGAAGCAGCCCTGCACGATGCCGCCGCCTATGTGCAGGACCGTAAGCAGTTCGGCCGCCCGCTTTCCGACTTCCAGGGACTGCAATGGAAGCTTGCGGACATGGCCATCGATATTGAGGCCGGGCGTGCGCTGCTGCACCGCTCGGCGCGCCGCCTGGATGCAGGGACGGCCGGCGTGATGGACGCGTCCGTCACCAAGACCTTCATCAACGAGATGTCCGTCCGCGTGACCAACACCGCGATCCAATTAGCCGGGGCCTATGGCCTCTCCCTGGAATACCCCTTCGAGCGCTACCTCCGCGACGTACGCGGGATGTCGATCGGCTACGGCACGACGGAAATCCATCGCGGTGCGATCGCCCGCGAGATCCTCAACGGCCGGTATGGGGTGTAACGATGTCCGAAACGATGGCGGCCATGCTTGCCCATAACGCCGCAGAGCACGGCGGGCGCCCAGCGGTCACGAACCAGGGCCGGCATTATAGCCACGCCGAGCACGCCGCCCGTGCCTGGGCCCTAGCGGATGCCGTCAAGCGCGTCCTGGGCGTGGCCGCCGGAAGCCGGATGGCCACGCTTTCGCAGAATAACAGCGAGTGTCTGGAGATCTATGCCGCAGCCGAAGGCGGCAACCTGATCACGGTACCGCTGAACTGGCGGCTGGCACCACCCGAGATCGCCCGCGTTTTGGACGACGCCGAAGCAAGCGTGATCTTTGTCGAGGATCGTTTCACGGACCAGTTCGCCGCAACTTCTGCCCTGATGCGGACGGCGCCGCCGCGTGCGGTCCGCGTCGGTGCCGAGTACGAATCGCTGTTGCGCCAAGGTGACCGGTCGCAGCCGGGCTGGAAGCCCTCCCCGGAGGACGTCGTCCACATCATCTACACCAGCGGCACCACCGGCACGCCCAAGGGTGTCATGCTAAGCCATGGTGCGGTGGCACGCTCGGCCCGGATCATCGCGACTGCCAGCGGCGCCGGGCCATCCGACCGCATCGTGACCGTCATGCCGCTCTTCCATTGCGGCGCGAAGATCGAATGGTCCGCCGTGCAGATCGCTGGCGGGTCCTGCGTACTGCTCGGCCAGTTCGATCCGGAAGCCGTGCTGGGGGCGATCAGCAGCGAGCACGCCACGATGGCACATCTGGCGCCGGTGATGGTCAAGCGGCTCGTCGAGTATTCCCGCCGCGACGACTACGACGTCTCCACCCTGCGCCGTGTGCATTACGGCTCCGCACCTGTGCCCGCGGAAGAGATGCGGCGCGCCACCGCCGCGTTCGGCTCCGTGCTGGCGCAGCTCTACGGCATGACGGAGAACATGCTGATCAGCATGCTCCAGCCGGCCGATGCGAAACCGGACGGCACGCCGGCCGAACAGGCACGGCTCGATTCCGCCGGGCGGCCCTATCCGGGCGTTGAACTGCGGATCACCGGCACGGATGGCGAGGAGCTGCCGGCCGGCGCTGTCGGTGAGGTGCTGGTCCGCTCGCCCGGCAGCATGACCGGCTATTGGCGCCTGCCGGATACCACCCGGCAAGCTCTGCACGACGGGTGGATCGCAACCGGCGACATGGGCCGCATCGACGGGGACGGTTTCCTGTATCTGGTGGACCGCAAGAAGGACATGATCGTGTCCGGTGGCGAGAACGTCTACAGCCGCGAGGTGGAAGACGCGCTGCTGGTGCATCCCGCCGTCGCGGAAGCCGCCGTGATCGGTGTGCCCGATCCGCGTTGGGGCGAGGCCGTCACCGCCTATGTCGGTCTGCGCACGGGCGGACAGGCCACCGAGGCCGACCTGATCGCACACTGCCGCACGCTGATCGCCGGTTACAAGCGGCCGCAATCCGTTCACTTCGTCGACGCGCTGCCACGGCTGCCGCACGGCAAGGTCGATAAGAAGGCACTTCGCAGCCCGCACTGGGCCAAAATCGTTCGGCAGTTTTGATGGCGACTTCTCTTCGCAGAGTGCTGGTAACGGGCAGCGGTTTACTTGGCCGTAACGTGGTACGTCGTCTCGAGGCGGCCGGAAGCCGTTGCATCCTCATCGACCGCAACCCGGCCGCGCTCGCGAGCTTGCCTGGGTTAGCTGCCGATATCTGTGACCTTCCGCGACTGAGAGCGATCCTCTCGGAATGCAAACCGGATGCGGTCGTCCATACGGCAGGGATGCTGTCCACCGCGGCGACGGCTTCGCCACTTGAAGCCGTCACCGTGAATGTGCTCGGAACGGCCAATGTGCTGACCGCGGCCCAGGCGTTGAACGTCAAGCGCATCGTGATCGCCGGATCCACCAGCGTGCAGTATGGCGCGCTGGCACGATACTCTGATCCTGTCCCGGAAGACTTTGCCTTGCACACCGTGACGGAAGCGCCGGCCGGTATCTATGCGACCACCAAGCTGTCGGCGGAATGGATCGCACGTTGTTTCGCTCGGGCAGGTGCGCTCGAAACCATAGTGCTGCGCTTTGCACCGCTGCTTGGCGGCCCCGGCCCGGACGGGGTGGTTTCACGGCTGCTGGCCGTGCTGGCAGGCGCGCCCGAACACGAGCCGGTGTGGATCGAGGACCCCATGCTTGTCTGGGCGGGTGTCGAGGAGTTTCTAGATACCGCTGACGCTGCAGCCGCAGTGCTCGCCGCGCTTGACGCTCCCGATCCGGGCCCGGTCTACAACATTGCCCCCGGGCACGCCGTGACCTTCGCGGCGTTCTTGGCCGCGGCGACGCAAGCCCGGCCCGGCCTGCGCGTTGAAGGGCGGCCCGACATAGCGACCGGCCTCGCCGGCTTTCCGCATCCCCGCCGTACGGCCTCCGACATCTCGGCAGCCCGTCGAGATCTGAAGTGGCAACCTCAATACAGCCTTGTCCAGTCGCTCATTCGCGCCTTCGGCGAAGGCGTGTGAACGAACGATCTACATCGAACCATAACAGCAAAGGGAGATCACAATGAAACGCCGTAGCTTCGTTGCCGGGACACTTGCTGCCGGCCTGCCCTTCGCCACAAGCGCCCAGGCGCCGAAAACGGTCAAGATCGGTATCCTTGGCGACATGTCCGGCCCGTTCTCCTCCAGCGACGGTCCGGGCTGCGCCGCAGCCGCGAAGGTCGCCGTCGCGGACATGGCGACGCTGCTGCCCGACACCAAAATCGAGCTCCTGATCGCCGACCACACCAACAAGCCGGATATCGGCTCCAGCATCGCGCGAGAATGGTTCGACCGCGGCGAGGTCGCGATGATTGCAGACATCGGAAACAGCAGCATCGCGCTTGCCGTCAGCGAGGTGGCCCGTCAACGCAATCGCGCTGCCCTGGTCACTGGCTCCGGCCCGCTCGACCTTACCGGGAAGGCCTGCAACGCGCAGACGATCATCTGGACGTTCGACACCTGGGCGCTCACCAATGCCGTGACCCAGCCGATCATCAAGAGGGGCGGCAAGAACTGGTTCTTCATCGCCGTCGATTACACCTTCGGCAAGAGCCTGACTGACCAGGCGTCGCAGCGCGTCGAGGCGGCTGGCGGCAAGGTTGCGGGCGTCGTAAAATACCCACTAGGCACGACCGACTTCTCCTCCCAACTGCTGCAGGCGCAATCGTCGGGGGCTACCGTGCTGGCGCTGGCCAATGGCGGGCAGGACACCGCGAACAGCGTTAAGCAGGCCAAGGAGTTCGGGCTGGACAAGGCTGGTATGTCCATCGTGCCGCTGATCACGACCATCGCCGATATCGACGCGCTGGGATTGGACGCGGGCAAGGGCCTCCTGCTCGCCTCGCCGTTTTACTGGGACCGCACCGAGGGCACCCGCGCCTGGGCGAAGCGCTTCACCCCGGTTTATGGCGGCGGCCGTGCACCCACCATGATGCATGCGGGCACGTATTCCGCACTGATACACTGGGGGCGCTGCGTCGCCAACGGTGCGCCGGTGATGGACGGGGCTGCGATGGTGCAAGCGATGAAGGCGCAGCCGACCGACGACCCGCTGTTCGGCACGGGGCGGGTGCGCCAGGACGGCCGCAAGATCCATTCGATGTACCTATTTCAGGTGAAGTCACCGGCGGATTCGAAGGGTCCTTGGGACTACTACAAACAGGTCGACATGATCCCCGCCGAGGAGGCGTTCCGGCCGATGTCGGAAGGTGGCTGTCCGCTCGTGACGGGCTAGGCACGCAATGGACCAGCCGAACGGGCGGCGAGCCTGGGTTATCGCCGGGCTCTTGTTCTTCTTCTCGGTCGTCAACTTCCTCGACAAGCTCGTGATGGGGCTGGCAGGCGTTCCGGTGATGCGGGAGTTCAATCTCTCGCCGAGCCAATACGGCACGCTCGCCAGCAGCTTCTACTTCCTTTACGCGCTGTCGGGGCTGCTGGTGGGACTGTTCGTGGTGCGCCGGGTCAGCCCGAAATGGCTGCTCGTCGGCCTGGTGCTGATCTGGACGGTGTCGCAACTCCCGGTCGCGTTCGGCAGCTCGCTCCTGACACTCTATGCAGGGCGCACGCTGCTAGGCGTGGGCGAAGGCCCGGCGACACCCGCGGGGTACCACGTCCTATACGGGTGGTTCACCAGCGCACAACGCAATCTTCCGACGTCGCTGCTGATTGCGGGGACCGGGGCCGGCTTCCTGATCGGCGGCCCTCTGCTGACGCATGTCATCGCCGGGTTCGGCTGGCGCGCGGGCTTCCTGGTCTGCGGCGGAGCCGGGTTGTTATGGCTGGCCGCCTGGATCGCCTGGGGTGAGGACGGTCCGTTGCTGGCGGAAGAGTCTTCAGACTCAGCACAGCCCAGGGTGCCGTGGGCGCGCTTCTGGACCGACCCGACGGTTGTCGCCACGCTTGTGATCGCGACGAGCTCGTATTGGATCCTGGGGCTGAGCATCACCTGGCTTGCGCCTTACCTGCAACTCGGCTTGGGCTATTCGCAACGCGACACGGGTTGGCTGGTATCGGTGATTCTCGGGTCGCAGATCGTGGTACAATTCGCCATCTCATACCTTTCCCAGCGTCTGCTGGCAGCGGGCCGTTCGTCGCGGGTCGGCCGAGGCGTGGTAAACGGCGCCGTCGTGGTTGCCGCCGCTGTCGCCTTGGTGACGGCCGGGGCCGTGGACCAACCAGGCGTGAAGGTCCTCCTGCTGGCAGCCGCATTCACTCTGCCGCAGATGTCCTTCGTTCTCGGGCCGGCAATGCTTAGTGAGATTGCGCCGACGGCCCAGCGCGGAACGGCGCTGCTGGTGACCTACTCCGTGATTACCCTGGCTGGTTTGGCCTCACCCATCGTGACGGGCTGGGTCGTGGAAGCAGCAAGCGGCGGCCCGACTGGATACGTCCACGCCTTTTGGTTTACAGCCGCAGTCCTGGGTGTGGGTGGAATTTGGGGCCTTGTCGCACTCAATCCGGAGCGGAGCAGGGTCCGCCTGCTGCAACCGCCGCTTGGCGCCCCGCAGACATCGGCCGAGCTGAGTCAGGCATGACCCACAACCATCTCTCCATCGCCGACCTGCCCATTGTAGGCATGGCGAAACCCGCAGATGACGCTCTGACGCTTGCCCGCCCGAGCCTTTGCGACCGTTCCAACTGACACATGCCGCCTGAACACAGGACGGCTTAGGAGACCATCCATGTGCCCGACTGACCGAACCGCTGCCGAGGTAAACGACACCGTCCCGGCTGGAGAGGCTCCCTCCCCGGCGCTGCTGGCCGATTTGGTCACCGCTAATCACATCCTGTCCGATCAAGGGTAAGCATTCGGCGTAGGCCGCGGGCGGCTAGAGGGGATCGCTCGAACGCTTGAGGCGTTCCGGATCGGCTTATGACTTTCGATCAGCTCCACCAATGTCTCGATGCCAAAGTCGGTGAATGCCATAACGCCGTCGTCGCTTGGGCCATAGACCCAGATCAGGCCGTCCTCCTGGTCCATCTAGTTAGCCACGTTCCATAACCAGTCCTAGTTCTCGCCGAGGCATTGTCAGGTTGTTGAGGGACAGTTGGAAGCGGCGTGACGTCCGTACTGGATTAGCGTGCAGCGGCGACGCCGGTCACACCGCGCCAGACTTGGAAGGCAAGGTCGCGTGCGGCACGATAATCAGAGGCGGTCAGGCGGTGGCGGCGGAGCTGGAA
>CAXTVQ010000072.1:0-4987 GCA_964247705.1 uncultured Acetobacteraceae bacterium
GACTGCGGGGCGGAGGCCAGCACGCCGGCTGCGGAGTCTTGCGCATCCAATCTAGAACCTTATCATCGCATACGTATTCGTAGCGAGGAGCTCGTTGTTTCGTATCGATCCGAAAACCGTCTGCGACTACTACTCGCATACGGCAGAAGTAGAAGCGTCGTTCCCGCTGAAAGTGGATTTCGACAAATCTCTATACCGTGACGTGGAATTCCTGTTCCTGTGCTTCACCAACCGATGCGGCAGCAATTTCGTTGCAGAGCACCTGGCTTCCGATGGTCGCCTCAACGTGGCGTCGGAGTGGTGGAACGGCGGCGAGGTTCTCCGGGTCTCTCGCAACCAGAATCTGAAGGATTTCGGCGACTACTTTCGCGGGACGTGCCGCTACAATATGCGGAACGGCCGGCTGATCTCCAAACTCGCGGTCGAAAACTTGGTGTTGCTCCATCGCTCGGGCTTCTTCGATTCACGCGATCTTCGGTGCCGCTTCCTGATTGTCGAGCGGTCTGACCGGCTTGACCAGGCAATCTCGTTGGCGCTCGCCCTCGAGACGTCGGTCTGGGCTTTCAACAATCCCCCGGCGAAGGCAAAATGCGACGTTGCCTACGATCGATCGACGATCGACTCGTGTCTCTGTGCCATCAAGGACCAGAACGCCAGATTGTGGGACTTCTTCAGGCTGAACGCGATCACACCGATACAGATCAACTACGAGGCATTCGTGAGGGATCCGGGCCGTCAAACCGGCTTCGTCGGCCGGCAACTCGGCATTCCCGCATTGTCAAGCGTCGCGGCGAACGTGAATGTGCGCAAGCAAGCCGACGAGATTAACCAAGATTGGCGTCGGCGTTACAACGGATTCGTATCCGATCCGAGCTAGGCCGCCCTCGCCACCACCGCGAGCCGCCGCAGTCGTAGGCGGCGCAGCAGTGACCATGGATTGAGGGCCGGTTCGTCGCCGCGGCAGGATCTGACAGTGCGTCCGCCAGCGCCGGCTGGGACGCTACAGGGTCGCCCGCAGCAGCGCGCGCATCTCCTGTCCGGCGGGGCCGAACAGATCCAATCTCGGTTCGGACACCAGCCTCGCCTTGAGGCCAGCGACCCGTTGCCGGAAGTGGTCGATGATGGAGCGTTCCGCCTGCGCGACCCCGGGAAGGCTGCGCAGCCGGTCGATCTCGGCCTCCAGGCCGCGGCCAAGAGGCTGGGCGACGGTGACGCCGGTCGAGCGGTGCTGCTCGACGAAGCTGCCGACCGCGACCGCATCCAACCCGGCGAACGTCACGTCGTGCGACATCGGGAAGTCCCCGCGGTTGCGCGACACCTTCCAGGCGAATTCCTCGACCGACTTGAAGTTGTAGTGATACAGGCAGGCGTCGGCCGCGGACGGTTCGTCCGTGAAGGCCTGCGCGTGGTAGTTGCCTTTCGGCTGGTTGCGGTGCTCGTGGACCGTGCCGTTCGCCAGGCGGAAGACGAAGCTGCGCCGGTAGTCGGCAAACGGGAAATGCGGGTGCGCCTGGATGAAATGCCGGGGGGACAGCATGACCTTGATATGCGCGTTCGGTTCGTTGAGCAGGTGCGTGTTGCGGCGGCTCAGCGGCGCCTCGGTCCACCGTGCCTGACCGGAGGAGCCGACCATGACCCAGTTGATCCCGACGGCGTCGGTCTGCCGCATTTCGTGCCAGCGGGCGAAATCGGCGACGCTGCCGTAACGGGCCGGGTTGAGCACGAGGAACTCGTCGAGGTCGATGAACAGCGCCCATCGATGGTCGAGGATCTTCAGGTTGACGTTCAGCGCATGCCCGTAGGCTTTGTTCTGCGCCGAAATTCCGGCGGCCATCTCGCTCCGGGTCCACGTGATGACGTTCGCGGCGTGGAGCGCGCCGAGGAGGGCATCGGACCCGTCATCGTTGTTGTTGGTGTAGAGGAAGATCGCCTCGGCCCCGAGCAGCCGGTAGTGGGCGATCCACTCCAGCAGATAGATGCCCTCCGACCGCGCGGTGGCGACGACTGCGACCCCCCTGGTTGGGGTGACGCGGTCCCGCAGCGATGCGTTGCAAGCGTGGGCGAACGATGACAGCGAGCCGTCATAGCCATCGCGCGCCAGGTGATCGAGCGGAGGGCCGAGCAGGTCTGGTGCGGGGGCCGGCTGGCTGCGGGGCGGCGGGAGCGGCCTTGCCCGCCATTGCAACGCCCCGGGCCACGACCCGGCCTGACCGGACCACGGACGGCCGGTGGGAGCGGCGCGTTCCGCGGCGGCGATGGACTGCAACAGCGCGGGCAAGGCTTTGGTGGCGTAGAAATCCGCATGGAACAGGTGCGACAACCGGGCCTGCAGCACCCGGTCGTGCTGCAGTTGCCCGGCGAGCGTGTCGAACTCGGTGAGCGTCAGGAGCGGCCAGACGGCTTCGACCAAGGCTGCGTTCAGGTCGGATGGCGTGTCGGCGAGCAGGGTCGCGATGCTGTCGGCCCAGGCTATGGTGGAGCCGAAGAGAGCGGGGACGCGCGCCAGGAAATGCTCCAGCTCCGGGGAGCGCTGCGCGGGGGGCGCCTCGTCCGCGACCAGCGTGAACTGCTCCCAGGCGGCCGCTGCCGCACGGTCGGCTTCGATCCGGTTGTCCGGGACGGCCGATAGATAGCGCCCGTTGGCCATACTGCGGAGCGTGTTTGGCTCGGCCGCCACACGCGCATGCAGAAAGAGACCGCTGCCGTGTGTGACCGGTCTGGGCAGGACGGGCCGGTGGGTGGCCGGGTCAACCCCGAACACGAGGCAGCGTTCGCCCATCCGGCCGCCGGTCATGAGCTTCAGGGGGGTCTGCCGGGATCCCAGGCTGCCCGGCGGCAAGTGGCAGATACGGCGGTCCGCCAAGTCGAGCGACAGCACCGTTCCATGGCTCGTGACCGCGGTGAGGAGAGCTTCCATTGGGCGTTCCATGGGTTCGATGGACGGCGCGAGCGCAAAGCTGGCGCCAGCCGGGCAAATCCTGGAGCGGTCACCCTGAACGGCCCCGGCAGGCCGGACGCGAGTAGCACGCCTACGCCGCCTTTGCACACAGCGCCGAACGCGAGGCGCGGGACGGAGCGGGTGCCTTGTCCGAGGCCGCCGGCTATCCCAAGCGCGGCCGGCGCGGCGGCACGGGGCTATCCGGAGGGCGTCGTCCTCAGGTTGGCGGGCGGCACGGTCAGCGGACCCCGCTGCTTGGCCACTTCCGGCGGCGGGTTGTCGCCCAGATCGATGCCGTTGCAGCCGGACAGCACGAGGCACAGCAGGGCGGCGGTGATTCGAATTTGCATGGGTTAGCCTCCGTCACCGGCTCCTACGCGTCAATGTCGTTGAAACGGGGTCGATCGAACCGAGCCGGTCAGATCGCGGAGCTCCACGCCACCGGTACGAGCCGGTAGCCGTCGGCAGTCCTCTCGACGTGGCCGGCCGACGGGAAAGCGAAATGGTAGCCCGCCACCAGGAGCTTCTCGCTGGCTGCCATGTCGTAGAATTTGTGCCGCGTCGCCTGGGCCAGGTCCGGGTCGTGGTCGTAGGCCACGTGCCAATCCGGGTTGCGGAGGAAGAACTCGGGGATGTTGGTCACGTCCGACTGCACCAGCATGCTCTTGTTGCCGGACGCGACGACGAAGGAGGTGTGGCCGGGCGTGTGACCCGGCGTCGCGATGGCGGTGACGCCGGGTGCGACCTCGTTGCCCCAAGCATAGCGGCCGATGCGGTCCTCGGCGCCGGTCAGGATCTTGCGGGTGTTGGCGAAATAGGCCTTGTCCAGCGCCGTGGTGGCCTGGGCGGCGTTGGCATCGTCCATCCAGAATGCCCAGTCGGTCTGCGGGGCGATGATGGTGGCGTTGGGAAAGGCGATGGCGCCGGCGGTGGTGCGCAGGCCGTTGATGTGGTCGGGGTGGAGGTGGGAGATCACGACCACGTCGATGTCGCCCGGCTGCACGCCCGCGGCGGCCAGGTTCGGGAAGAGCTGGCCCACGGCGCCGTCGGGGACGGGGCCGTTGCCGGTGTCGATGAGCACGAGCTTGGAGCCGGTGTTGATGAGCGTCGGGTTGAACGGAACGGTCACCTGGCCGGGTGGCATGAAGGCGTCGGAGGCGGCGTGGAGGGCCTGGTCCGGCGGCACATTGGTGACGAAGCTGGCCGGCATGGGGAAGGTGCGCGCGCCGTCATGCAGGATGGTGATCTCGTAGCCGCCGAGCTTGAAGCGGTAGAAGCCGGGCGCCTGGGTGGTCTGCTCCGGTACGGCGGCGTTGGCGAAGCCCGGGGTGAAGCCGGGGGCGAAGCTGGCGGTGGCGGCTCCTGCAAGCATGGACCGGCGGCTGATCGGCATGTGCGGTTGCTCCAGATATTTGGTGCCTTGCGGCGTCACCAGGGCCGTGTATCCCGGCCGGGTCTTTTCTCACAAGCGGAGGCGGGGATGTGCAACGACTTCGGCAACCGGGTGCCGTACGACGTGTATGTCGAGGAGTTCAGCCACCTTCGCCTTCCGCTCGAGCCGCCGCTGGATGGGGCGGTGCCGAACCTGGAGCCGCGGGACGAGATCTGGCCGACCGACCGGGCGGTGGTGTTCCGGCCCGTGGATGGCGGGGTGGCGCTGGTGCGACTGGGGTGGGGGTTGGCGCCCGGCCGGGCGGGGGCGCGGGCGGTGATCAACATGCGGTCCGAGGGGCGGCGGTTCGGGTCCGGGCGGTGCCTGGTGCCGGCGTCGCACTATTACGAGTTCACCGGGTCGCGCAGCCCGAAGACGCGGTGGCGGTTCACCCGGGCGGGGGAGGCCTGGTTCTGCTTCGCCGGGTTGGTGGGGCGCGGGGAGGGCGGGGCGGAGGCGTTCAGCCTGTTGACGGCGGCGGCGGGACCGGACGTGCAACCGTATCACACGCGCCAGCCGGTGGTGCTGGGGCGGGAGGCTTGGGCGGGATGGCTGGCGGGGGAGGAGGGGTTGTTGGGGCCGTCGCCGGCGGGGAGCCTGGTGGTGGAGCAGGCGCC
>CAXTVQ010000072.1:5087-25453 GCA_964247705.1 uncultured Acetobacteraceae bacterium
GCGTTGCCGCCCTACGCCGCCTTTGCCGTTTGTTGCCGCCGGGTAAATTGCATGGTGCCGTCGTCCAACCGGCCTAGCCGCAAGGCCACTGCGTCCAGCGCATAATTCTGGTGCAGCTTCCATGGCTTGGCCGTCCCCTGGCGCGGCAGCTTGTCCAAGGAGCGCTGGATGTAGCCCGATGTGAAGTCCAGGAAGGGCGCTTCAACCGCACTCGCGTCCCGCTTCGGCAGGCACTCCGCATAGCCGTGCCGGTCCATGTAGGTGAGCAAGCGGCAGACATACTCGCAGGTCAGGTCGGCCTTCAGCGTCCAGGACGCGTTGGTGTAGCCGAACGCGGCGGCGAGGTTCGGCACGTCGCTGAACATCATGCCCTTGTAGCTCATGCACTTGGCCAGGTCGGTCCGCACGCCGTCCACCAGGACCTCCATCCCGCTCAGAAGGCTGAGCTGCAGCCCGGTGGCGGTCACGACGATGTCCGCCGGCAGTTCGGCACCGGATTTCAAGCGCAGACCGGAGGGCGTGAAACGGTCGATCTGGTCCGTCACCACCGACGCCTGGCCGGAGCGCAGGGCGTGGAACAAATCCCCGTTCGGCACCAGGCAGAGGCGCTGGTCCCACGGGTTGTAGCTCGGCGTGAAATGCGTTCCGACGTCGTAGTCCGGGCCGAGTTGGGCGCGTACGCCCTTGAGCACGCCGGCCTTGAACTTGGCGGGCTTGCGCCGGGCCAGGTTGTAGAAGAACAGCGTCAGCAGAACGTTGCGCCAACGGGTGATGGAATAGGCGAGGCGGGACGGCAGCTTGCTCCGCAGCCAGTTGGCGAACGCGTCCTCGGCCGGGCGGGAGACGATGTAGGTCGGCGAGCGCTGCAGCATCGTCACGTGCGCGGCCTGCTCCGCCATCGCCGGCACCAGCGTCACCGCAGTGGCGCCGCTGCCGATCACCACGACGCGCTTGCCGGCGTAGTCCAGGTTCTCGGGCCATTGCTGCGGGTGGATGATCTGGCCGGCGAACTGCTCCGTGCCCTCGAAATGCGGGGTGTAGCCGCCCGCGTAATCGTAATAGCCGCTGCAGGTGAACAGGAAGCCGCAGGTGAAGCGGATTGGTTCGTGTTCCGGCCCGCGCTCGGCATCGACGGTCCAGAGCGCGTCCGCGGACGACCAGCTCACGCGCTTGACCTGGTGGCCGAAGCGGATCTTGCGGTCCACGCCGTATTCCTGCGCGGTGTCGCGGACGTATTTCAGGATGGCGGGGCCGTCCGCGATCGCTTTGGCCTCCGTCCAGGGGCGGAAGGAGTAGCCCAGGGTGTACATGTCCGAATCGGAGCGGATGCCGGGGTAGCGGAACAAGTCCCACGTGCCGCCGATCGTCTCCCGCCCTTCGAGCAGGACGAAGCTTTTGCCCGGGCAGCGCTTGGTCAGGTGGCAGCCGGCGCCGATGCCGGAGAGCCCGGCGCCGACGATCAGGACGTCGAAATGCTCGGGCTGGGTCGTTGGAGTGCTTTGCATCCCCGATAAGTAGGCAGGGTCGCCGCATCCGGCAACGCGGCTAGATGGCGGTTAACTTGGCGCGGATGTCAGGGGGTACCGGCAGGGCACGCAGGATCTCGCCCGGGTCGATTTGGCCCCAGATCCGCACTTGCTCGCCCTCGGCCACCTCCGTGCCGCCCTTGAGGAAGACGTGGGGGACGCGGAACGAGCGCCCGCCGACGATGGCCGGGCCGACGCGGTGTTCCAGCACGTCGCCGTAGCGCGCCGGGCTGGTGAAGGCGCATCGCACGCTCACCAGGGGGCAGCCGACGAAGCCGGGGTCGGCCGATTGCAGGGCGGGGAAGTCGATGCCGAGGCAGGCCGCCCAGTCCGAGAAGCCTTCGTCCATCCAGCGGACGAAATTGGCGTGGAAGACGATGCGCGCCGGGTCGCATTCGTTCCAGTGGACGGTGAAGGTGCGGGCGTAGACGGGCAAGCTCGGTCCTTTCCGGGTCGGGATCGTTCGGCACTTGAAGCGGGATCACGCACCCGGCAGGCTGCTGGTTCCTCCAGAGGCGGGGTGCCAGGGTGAGCGACGACGGGATCGATAGTTTTGCCCGGGACAATCTGCCGCCGCCGGAGCTTTGGCCAGACCTCCTGCTCGGCGGAGCGGATTTCAGCTATCCCGAGCGGCTGAATTGCGTGAGCGAGCTGCTGGACCGGTGGGTGGAGGCGGGGGAGGGCGCGCGGCCCTGCTTGCGGCTGGACGACGTGCAATGGAGCTATGCCGACCTGGCGGACCGGGTGAACCGGATCGCCGCGGTGCTGACGGGGCGGTTCGGGCTGGTGCCCGGCGGGCGGGTGATGCTGCGGGCGCCGAACACGCCGATGATGGTGGCGACCTACCTGGCGGTGATCAAGGCCGGCGGGATCACCATCGCCACCATGCCGCTGCTGCGCGCCAAGGAACTGGCGTACATGCTCGGCAAGGCGCGGGTGCAGCTCGCCGTGTGCGACCACCGGCTGCTGGCGGAGCTGGAGGCGGCGCGGGGGCTGCAGCCGGGGCTGCGCGCCATCATCCCGGTGGGAGGGGAGGGCGAGGGCGACCTCTGCGCGCTGATGCAGACGGAGAGCGGCGCGTTCGCGGCTTGGGACAGCCGGTCCGACGATCTTTGCCTGATCGCCTTCACCTCCGGCACCACGGGGGAGCCGAAGGGCACGATGCATTTCCATCGCGACATGCTGGCGATCTGCGACGGGTATGCCCGCCACGTGCTGCGCGCCCGTCCGGACGATCTGTTCATCGGCACGGCGCCGCTCGCCTTCACCTTCGGGCTGGGCGCGGTCGTGCTGTTTCCGTTGCGGATCGGGGCGGCAGCCATCCTGCTGGAGCATGCGACACCGGAGGCGCTGCTGGCTTTGATCCGCAGCCGGCGGCTGACGGTGTGCTTCACCGCGCCCACGGCGTACCGGGCGATGCTCGGGCTGCGGCAGCCCGGCGACCTCGACAGCCTGCGGATCTGCGTGTCGGCCGGAGAGACGTTGCCGAAGCCGACCTGGCACGCCTGGCACGATGCGACGGGGATCAAGCTGATGGACGGGATCGGCGCCACGGAAATGCTGCACATCTTCATCGCGGCGCCGGTGGAGGCGGTGCGGCCGGGCGCCACGGGGCTGCCGGTGCCGGGTTACCAGGCCAAGCTGATCGACGACGAGGGGCGGGACCTGCCGCGCGGCTCGGTCGGGCGGCTCGCGGTGCGGGGGCCGACCGGGTGCCGGTATCTGGCCGATCCGCGGCAGCGTCAATACGTGCACGGCGGGTGGAACGTGACCGGCGACACCTACCGCCAGGACGAGGATGGGTATTTCTGGTTCCAGGCACGGTCCGACGACATGATCGTGTCGTCCGGCTACAATATCGCCGGGCCGGAGGTGGAGGCGGCGGTGCTGACCCATCCAGCGGTCGCGGAATGCGCGGTGGTGGGCGTGCCGGACGAGGCAAGGGGCATGTTGGTCAAGGCTTTCGTCGTGTTGCGGCCGGGGTGGGAGCCGGGTGGCGAGACGATGCGGGCGATCCAGGATCACGTGAAGGCGGAGATCGCACCGTTCAAATATCCCCGGGCGGTCGCGTTCTGCAGCGCGTTGCCCAAGACGGAGTCCGGCAAGCTGCAGCGGTTCCGGCTGCGGGCGCAGGCGATGACGGTTTGAGGGGCGGCTTGGCCGAGAGCGGGTCCGTGGCCTAGGCTGGCCGCAACCAAGGGGAGCGCACGATGATCCACGTCATTGCCATGATCACGACCAAGCCGGGTCAGCGGGAGGCGGTGCTGGAGGCGTTCCGCGCCAACATGCCGGCGGTGCACGCTGAAGCGGGATGCATCGAGTATGGGCCGGCCATCGACACGCCGGGCCTGGGGGCGGTCCAGACCAAGCTGGGCGACGACACCTTCGTGGTGATCGAGAAGTGGGAAAGCACGGAGGCGCTGGCGGCGCATGCCAAGGCGCCGCACATGGCGGCCTATGCGGCGAAGACCAAGGATATGCTGGTCAGCCGGGTCATCCACGTGGTCTCACCGGCTTAGTTCGACCCGGCTTCGTCCAAGAGCTTGAGCAAGGCCTCGGGCAGCGGTTCACGAAGGGTCTCGTCGAAGCGTTGGGCGAGCGACTTCCGCACCCAACGGTCGACGGCCTGTGCGTTGCTTGAGCGTTGAACCGGCACCGGCATCCTCCATGCATTGTCTAAATCCATGGAATGATAAGGCTCGGCTGGGTTGTGGGTTCCAGCGTTGGGTTGTGCGGACCTGTGTCAAGATCGTGAACGTGGTAGCGTTTGCGTGACCGGGAGCGGTTCAAGGGGGAAGCTTCGCCGAGGTGGCGATGAGATTGGCCAGGCGTGCGCCGAGGCAGGCATGGAGGGCCTCGACGGTTTGCACGCGTTGTGATTTCGGGGTGCGTTCGAGGTCGATCTGGCCCTCGCCGGACCAGTAACGCATCAGGTCGAAGCGGTGGAAAAGCACCACGCCGGGTTGGGCTGCGATCTGCTGCAGCGTCTGGGTGTAGGGATCGAGGTCGGCGTTGGCGTGCAGGAATCGGCTGAACTGCGGATCGACCAGGACGAGATCCGCCCCGGCATCGGCGATCAGGCCGGAACCGTCCGACAGGGTTTGGTAGAACTCGCTGTTCGGCACGTTCTGGACGGCTTCGACCGTGCCGGTCTGCCAGATCACCAACTGATACTTGTGGGTGGCGAACTCGGAACGGATGATGTCCAGCATCTCGCTGGCCAGCATGCCGCGGCCTCCCTTGACAGTGACGTTCACACTCAGCCCTGGGTAGGATTGCTGCAGGTCCTTGGCCATCTGCATGGGAAAGGCCGCATCCGTGGTCAGCAGGTTGCCGCCGCGGGGGGTGTTGCCGAGCCCCAGCGCGCGGCCGGTGACGGTGCCGGGTTGCAGGGTCTCGGCGGGGCTGAACACGGTGGCCGAGCCGACCGTCAGCACGTCGAGCGTGCCGCCTGGCTTGAGCACGGCGGCGACATGGGGCAGCGACGCCGCGTTGGCGCCCATATCCTCGGGGCTGGCGCAGCGGTCGGTGGCGGCAGCGGCATAGGGAACGCATGGCAGGGCCAGGACGGCCGCCAGCAGCAGGGCCTTGGGCGAGGCCGTCCGACAAGCCCGCGTCACGAACGCCATCGAGGTCAAGGAGTCACTCCCCCAGCGAGCGGCTTCGGCACCGGCCGGCCCTTCTCACGATAGTAGGCCGCAAGTGCACCGACCCCAACAAGCAATAATGCGCCGACGACGTTCACCACGACCTGCACCCACCAGCCTTCCTCCTCCTCCATCAGCAGGCGCGCCATGAAGGAGAGGAAGATGCCGGAGCAGAATACCGGCAGCGAGTGCTGGCCGCACAACAGGAAGGGCCGGGCCCAGCGGGCCTGCATCCAGCGGGGTGTGGCCGGGATGGTGCGGGACACGACCCAAACCAGCGAGAGGATGGAGATCAGCCGGAATGGGTGCAGCCCGGTCTTGTCCACCGAAAGCAGGGTGCGGGCCAGCCGGGCGGGGAGGTGGTGGGTGATCTCCGGGTGCGGGAACACCACGAACTCCATGACCAGCCCGAAGACGATCACGATGCCGCTCAGCACGTCCATCGTGCGCCGTACCCGGGGGCCGGGGTTCTCCGCCGGGGCGTAGGCCATGATCGCGCCCAGCATGAAGAGCAACTGCCAGGTGAGCGGGTTGAAGTACCAGCCGCCCGCCATCGAGGGCAGGTTGAAGCCGCCGATGCGGGCGGCGGCGTAGAGCGTGAAGGAGAGCAGCGCCAGGATATGCGGCCAGCGCAGCAGGGGCAGTGCGGCCGCGAACAGCAGCAGCAGGGCGATGTACATCGGCAGGATGTCGAGATAGGCTGGCTGAAACAGCAGCAGCAATGCCTCGAGCATGGCGCGGTACGGTTCCTCGCCCAGGATGTCGAGGTGGATCTCGTCCAGGTAGTCGGTGCGGTCCAGCGCGGTGGCCGAGTAGGAGACCTGGGCGGAGAAGACGACGAACAGGAAGATGTGGGCGATGTAGAGCGTCCATGCCCGCTTGGCGGTGTCCGCGGCGGCGTACAGCCAGCCGTTGCGGTCCATGGAGCGGCCGTAGGCGAGGCCGGCGCCGTATCCCGCCAGCAGGACGAAAACTTCGGCCGCGTCGCACAGGGCGAAATTGTGCAGGCTGAACTGGTTGAGCCAATTGTCCGGCGTGTGGTCCAGGAAGATCCACCACAGCGCGAGCCCGCGGAAGAAGTCCACCCGCATGTCGCGGCCAGCACGGATCAGTTTCATGCTGTCTCTCCTGCCCCGGGCGGCGAGACATAAGGCCCGTGGTGGCGGGGGTGCAAGCGCATGCCGGATAAATCATGGCGTCACAAGGCTTGGGCAAGCCGTTCCACGTCTTGTGCGGCGGCCGTGTTGGGATGGCGCACCTGGAGCAGGACCTGGCGTCGGATGGCGTCCGGCACGTGGCTGTCGCGCCGGATGATGCCGGCCAGTGGGGGTTTGCGGCCGAGGAAGGTGGCGCTGGCGCGGGCGAGGGTGGCGTAAGTCCGCTCGCCGGCGGCGGTGGTGCTGGCCTGGTTGACGACGATGCGGACGTCCCCGCCGGGGCGGTCGGCGGCGGCGAGCTTCAGCACGGCGTAGGCGTCGGTCAGGCTCGTCGGTTCCTCGGTGGCGACCACCAGGAGCGTGCTGGCGGCGGCGGCCATGCGGCGGACGGACCGGTCCAGCCCGGCGCCGAGGTCGAGCACGATATCCGTCACCGACGTCTCGCTGGCGAGCGCGGCCAGCAGCCGGTCCAGCGCCTGCGGGTCCAGCGTTGCGAGCGAGCCCGAGCCGGAGCGGCCGGCCAGGACGGCGAACCCGCCTGGCGGATAGGGGACCGCACCCTCTGCCACCCCGTGCCGGCCGGCGATGACGCCCGTGACGTCACGGTCCGGCATCAGGCCGAGCTGGATGTCGACGTTGGCGAGGCCGAGGTCACCGTCAAACAGCAGCACGCGGCGCCCGGTTTGCACCAGGGCGCGGGACAGCGTGACGGCGAGCCAGGTTTTGCCGACGCCGCCCTTGCCGGAGGCGACGGCGAGTAGCCTTGGACGGGACGCTTGTACGGCTGCCCGGGTTACGGAAGCACTCATTGCAGCAACTCCGAGGGCGAACGTGGGGGCGAGCGTGAGGGCGAGCGTGGGGGCGAGCGGGATGGCGAGGGAGGCGCCGACTGAGCGGGTGAATGGGCGGGTAGGAAGGCCGGCGGAGCGGCGGATGGGCCGGCGCGTTCGAGGCGTGCGGCGAGCAGTGCCGGGGTGAGGGCGACCAATCCGTCCGCGGCGCCGGGACCGGTGCCGGCCTCCACCATCGTCAGCCGGCCCGCCGTGGCCGCGGCGAGGATGCCGCCCAGCCGGCGCGCCAGGTCGAGCCGGGTCGCCACGAGCAGGCTGGCGCCGGCGCCTGCGAATGCCGCGGCCAGCTCGGCGGCTTCCGACGGGTCCAGCCCGGCGGGGAGGACGAGGGCGGTTTGCGCGTTGGCGGTGGCGGCGAGGCCGGCCATCTCGTCCCGCTGCGCCGGGTCGAACGGGTCGGTGCCGGGTGCGTCGATCAGGACCGGACATCCGGGCTGGCGGCGGAGCAGGGCGCGGGCGAGGGTGGCGGGGTGGCTGGCTACGATCAGGGTCAGCCCGAGCAGGCGGGTGAAGGCGGCCAATTGTTCGGTGGCGCCGGCGCGCTGGCCGTCCGTGGTGATCACGAGCGGGGCGGACCCGGCCATCACCAGCCTCGTGGCCAGCCGCGCGACGGTGAGGGTTTTGCCTGCGCCCGGCGGGCCGGCCAGGATCAGGGGGGGCTGGTCCGGCGCGCCCTTGGCAGTGGGGGGCCATTCGAGCGCGCCGAAACGGAAGGCCTTGGCGAGCGCGGCCGGAAGCGGTCCGCCGAGGCGGTCCGCCACCGCGGACGGGACGCCGTGCCAAGCCAGCAGCTTGCTGCGCGCCGGGTCCGGCAGGGGAGCCGCGTCCTCCTCCGGCTCGAGTGCGGCGGTGATCTCGACGCCGTCCTTTACCCGGCGGGTGGCCAGGATCAGGGCGTCTGCCCCGAGTTCGGCACGGATGAGCGCCATCGCTTCCGCCATCCTAGGAGCCCGGTAGAGCTTCATCCGCATGGCGGTAGTTTGCGGTGGGATGATTGCGGAATGGTTAAGGCGCGACGTCACGCATTTGCGGTATCCACCCGGCGCGCCGGTGCCGTATCGTGGCGCCATGTCCGACCTGCGCGCCATCCTGTTCGATACCTTCGGCACCGTCGTGGATTGGCGGTCCAGCCTGATTGCCGAACTGACGAAGTTCGGCGCCGGGCGGGGGATCGCCGCCGACTGGGTGGCGCTGGTCGACGACTGGCGCGCCGCCTACGCGCCCTCGATGGACCGGGTGCGCCGGGGGGACGCGCCGTGGACCAAGCTCGACGACCTGCACCGGCAATCGCTCGACATGCTGCTGGCGAAGGCAGGCGTGGAGGGGATCACCGAGGTGGACAGGGTTTACCTGACGATGGGTTGGCACCGGCTGCAGGCCTGGCCGGATTCGGTGCCGGGCACGGCGCGGCTGCACCGCCGGTTCGTCACCGGGCCGCTGTCGAACGGCAACGTGTCGCTCCTGGTCGACCTCAAGCGGTGCAACGGTCTGGCGTGGGACATGATCTTCGGCGCCGAGGTGTTCCACCACTACAAGCCCGATCCGGAGACCTACCTGGGCGCCTGCCGGCTGCTGTCGCTGGAACCCGGCGAGGTCATGCTGTGCGCCGCGCATAACGAGGACCTCCGGGCAGCGCAAAGCCACGGGATGCAGACGGCGTTCGTGCTCCGCCCGACCGAGTACGGGCCGGACCAGGTGCGCGACCGCGAGGCAACCGGCAACTGGGATCACGTCGTCGGCGGGATCGACGAACTGGCCGAACGGCTCGGGGTGTAGCCGCCGCTTGAGAACGCTCAGTTGCGGCCTGCTGGTGACGGACGGGGCGCACCTGCTGATCGGCCACGCCACGCGCTCGCCGCGCTGGGACATTCCCAAGGGCATGGCGGAGCCGTCCGAAAGCCCGGAGGCGACGGCGCGCCGCGAACTCGCGGAGGAGACGGGGCTTGCGGCGCCGGAGGTGCTCGAGGCGTTGGGGCAGTTCGCCTACCTGCCGCGCAAGGACCTGTTCCTGTTCGCCTGGCAAGTGGAGACGATGCCCGACCCGGCCTCCCTGGTATGCCGGTCGACTTTCCTGATTGCGGGAAAGCCGGTGCCGGAATTCGACCGGTTCGCCTGCCCTCGTTGGACGGAGGCGATCCCCCGGCTGGGCAAATCGATGGCCGCCGTCGTGCGTTCGGTCGTGGAGCGGAAAGGTTGGGCGGATCAGTGAATGTGCTGGGTATGGCCTAGCAGCGCAGGGATGGCGGGACGGCAGAAGGCGTCCTCGAGGGCAGCGTCCACGGTGCGCAGCAGCAGGCCGGCGCCGAACGGGGTCCGCAGGAAGCTCTCGTTGTATTTCAGCGGCTCACGGAGAGCTTCGCGTTGCGGCCCCGTGTAGATGATCGGCCGGCCAGGCATGGCCTGACGCCAGCGGTGGGCGATGTCGATCCCGGGTGGGGTGTCCGCCAACGCGAGTTCGATCAGCAGCAGGTCAAAATCGGGAGCGCCGTCCAGCAATTCGAGAACCTGCGTTCCCCGGCAGGCACCGACGACTGTGAACCCGGCCTCCGCCAACACATCGGCCATTACCCATTGGGTGAGCACGTCATCATTGGCGAACAAAATGTTCAAAGAGATCATGTATGGGTGGCTCCTTCCGCGCTTGTTACCTTCAACGGCCCCGGCCGGATGCACGCCGCATACTACTTAGGTAGTAACTGCTGTGTGAGTTAACGGAAAGTGACGCTCAAACGTCGGTTCTCAGATGTGCTGCTGAGGATTACCTAAACAGCCGGCACATTGTTGCTAGCGTTGGCTATCGTTTCTTGCAGTGAAGCAGCCGACTGCTTGAGAGATTATGCAAGACGGCTGAGAAAACGCTAATTCGTGAGAGCGACGGGCAATTCCGTCAACCCGCGAAACCGGGCGCGGCGGCCGCGACATGGTTCGCCGCGAAGACGGACCCTGGGAAAGCGCGCAACGAACTCGCCGATGGCAATCCGGCCTTCGAGCCGGGCCAGGGTCATGCCGACGCATTGGTGGGGGCCGGCGGCGAAGGCCAGGTGGCGGTTGGGCTGCCGGGCGAGATCCAGCCGGTCCGGGTCGGCGAAGGCGGCGGGGTCGCGGTTGGCGGCGCCGATGCCGAGCGTGAGCGTGCTGCCGGCGGGGATGGCTTGGCCGCCGAGTTCCACATCCGCCGCGGCGGTCCGGTTGCCGAGCTGGTTGGAACTCTCGAAGCGCAGGAATTCCTCGACGGCGGTGCGGATCAGGCCGGGTTCATCTTGCAGGCGGCGGTGCTGATCCGGCCATTGCAGGAGGAGGTAGATGCCATTGCCGATAAGGTTCGTGGTGGTTTCGTGCCCGGCATTGAGGATGAAGATGCAGTTGTGCAGCAGCTCGGCTTCCGAGAGGCGCTCACCGTCGGCCTCGGTGCCGATCAGCCGGGTCAGCACGTCGCGCGCTGGGTCCCCGGGGTGGGCGCGGCGGTCGGCCACGAGATGCTCGAGGTAGGCGGTGAACTCGGTGACGGCGGCGTTGCCGCGGGCGAGCAGGCCGGGCGGGGTCGCGGGTTCGAGGGCGCCCAGGATGGCGAGCGACCAGGCCCGCAGCGGTCCACGGTCGGCATGGGGGACGGCCAGCAGGTTGCCGATGACCTCGACCGGGATGGCGGCGGCGAAATCCTCGACCAGGTCGGCGTGCTCCGGCAGTGCGTCCAGCAGGCGCTGGACGAGGGCATGCAGCGACGGCTCCATCTCGGCCAACGCGCGCGGGGTCAGGGCGCCGGCGATCAGGCGGCGCACCCGGCTGTGCAGCGGCGGGTCGTTGAAGACGAGGCTGGTGGTGTGGTGGGTGTAGAGCGGGGAGTCGCCGAACTTGGGGCGGAACTCGCGGCGTTTGTCCGAGGTGAAGGTGGTGGTGTCGCGGTAGACGCGATCCAGGTCGGCGTGGCGGGTGAGGAACCAGCCGCCGTCGGGAAGGCGGTAGACGGGGTCCTGCTGCTGGAGGGCGCGGTAGGTGGGGTAGGGGTCGTCGTAGAAGGATTGGGGGAGGCTGCGGAGGTCGAACATGCGGGGAGCGTAGCGCGGGATTGGGGGATGTTGGGGTGGTTTCTTGGGGCTGCCGTTGCAGGTGCCGATGTTGCTGACGTTCGTGCGTGTGGCACCCCTCTCCCGGCCCCCTCTCTCGAGGGGAGGGTCAGCGCTTTCTTTTCCTTTCGGGCGGAGCGTCCGTGCCGGGGATGGGTTGGGCGGCGGCCGCGAAGCCCTCCCAGGGGTCGGCCTTGAGCTTGGCCAGGCGCTTGGGGATGGTGAGCAGGGTGAAGGACGCCGGGTCGAGCTTGGCGGTGACCTCCTTCCAGGTGACGGGGGTGGCGACGGGGGCGCCGGGGCGGGCGCGGGGGGAGAAGGAGCCGATCGCGGTGGAGCCGAGGCCGTTGCGTAGCCAGTCGACCAGGATGCGGCCCTCGCGGCGGGCCTTGGGCACGGAGGCGACGAAGCGGCCGGGGAACTCCGCCTCCATGGCTTCGGCGAAGGCGCGGCACCAGGCGCGCACGGCATCCCAGTCCGGGCCGGGGAGGACGGGGGCGACGACGTGCAGGCCCTTGCCGCCGCTGGTGCGGCAGAACGCGGCCAGGCCGATCTTGGCCAGGCGGTCGCGGACCTCGTGCGCGGTCTTGACGGTGGTGGCCCATTCGACGCCGGGTCCGGGATCCAGGTCGAATACCAGGCGGTCGGCATGGGCGGCGTCGGCGGCGGGGCTGCCCCAGGTGTGCAGTTCCAGCGCCGCCATCTGGGCCGAGGCCTGCAAGCCGTCGGCGTCGTCGAAGGTGAGGTAGGGTGCGCCGTCCTGCTCGGCCTCGCGGAACTGGCGCTGCATGCCCTTCATCTCGTGTTTCTGGAAGAATTGCTGGCCGGCGAACCCGTCCGGGCAACGCACCAGGGCGAGCGGGCGGGCGGCCAGGCCGGGGAGGGCGATGGGGGCGATTTGGCGCCAATAGTCGGCCAGCATCCGCTTGGTGATGCCGGGCCACAGCTCCTTCTCCGGATGGGATAGTTTGAACGCGCTTTCCGGTTCGGTTCGTTTCGAAACGCCTAGCGGATGGGCTTGTCGAAGCACGCCTAGCGGCTGGGCTTGTTGAAGAACGCCTAGCGGCTGGGCGGGCGCCGGCTGGCTGGCCTTGCGCGGGGCGGCGGTCGTTCGGCTGGGCGGCTTGGCGGTGACGACGGTGGTGGAGCGGCGGGCGCGGAAGGGTTCGCGCTTGGCTTCGATGTCCGGGATGTCACGCACCACCTCGGCCGCCGGCTTGTCCTCACGCAAGCCGAGATAGACGCCGTGGCGGATGCGGCCGGCGCCGGACCAGCCGGGATACTGCACCTCGGCGACCAGCTCGGGGCGGACCCAGGTGATCTTGCCGTCCGGCTTTTCGCCCGAGAGCAGCATCCCGGCCGGGGCGGGGGCGGCGAGCGGGTCCAGGCGTTGGCGCAGCGCGGTCAGTTCGTCGTCTTTGAACCCGGTGCCGACGCCGCCCACGTAATGCAGCGTGCCGGTTGCGTCGTAGAAGCCCAGGTGCAGGGAGCCGATGCCGGTGCGGGTGCCGGCGGGCGGTGTCCAGCCGAGGACGACGAATTCCTCCCGGTTGGCGCATTTGAGCTTCACCCAGTCGGCGGTGCGCCCGGCGCGGTAGGGGGCATCGGCCTTCTTGGCGATGACGCCTTCGAGCCCCATCGAGCAGGCGTGGCGGCGGATGGGGCCGGCGTCGCCCGCGATGTGGTCGCTGAAGCGGACAGTGTCGGTCCAGACATCCATCGCCGCCAGGGCCGCCTTGCGGGCGTCCAGGCGGCAGGGACGCAGGTCCCACCCGTCTAGGTGCAGCAGGTCGAAGGCGTAGAACACGAGGCCTTCGGTGCGGTCGCCGGACAGGGCGGCCTGCAGGTCGGCGAACGAGGTCATGCCGCCGGGGCGCAGGGCGACGAGTTCGCCGTCCAGCAGCATGGTGTCGCGGCCGAGACGTGCGATGGCCTGGGCCAGGGGTTTGATGCGCTGGGTCCAGTCCAGCCCGTTGCGTGTGAGCAGGCGGACGGTGCCGCCCTGCTTGAAGGCGAGCAGCCGGTAGCCGTCGAACTTGATCTCGGTGACCCATTCGCCGGCGCCGGGCGGTTCTTCCACCAGGGTGGCGAGTTGCGGGGCCTGGGTTTCGGGCAGCTTGCCGCGTTTGGCGCCGGGGGCGGGTGCGCTATTTTCCGGCGTTTCGGCTGGCTGCTTCCTGGCCGTTCTTGCGGCTGGTTTACCGGGAGGCGGCCGCTTCGCCGGGGCAGGCGGCCGCTTCGCCGGGGCAGGCGGCCGCTTCGCTGGGGCAGGTGGCCGCTCGGGTGCGGTGAGGGGGCGTTCGCTGAGTTGGTCCACGCCGGTGCCGGCGCTCTCGTGCTCGTCGTGCTCCTTGATCAGCAGCCAGTTTTCCTGGTGCTCGTTGGGGCGTGGCTTCAGGCGGATCAGGACGAAGCGGCCCTGGAGGCGGCTGCCGGCCAGGGTGAATTTCATTTCGCCGCGCCCGAGATCGGCCGCCGGGTCCTCGCCGACCGGCGCCCAGGTGCCGCGGTCCCACAGCTCGACGGTGCCGGCGCCGTATTCGCCCTTGGGGATGGTCCCTTCGAACCCGGCGTAGTCGAGCGGGTGGTCCTCCACGTGGACGGCCAGCCGCTTGTCCTTCGGGTCGAGCGAGGGGCCGCGGGGGATGGCCCAGCTCCAGAGCACGCCGCCGTGCTCGAGGCGGAAATCGTAATGCAGGCGGCTCGCGTCGTGTTTCTGGACGACGAAGATGGGGGCGTTGCCGGCCTGCACGGCGTCCGACGGCGCGGGCTCGGCGGTGACGGTGAAGTCGCGTTTGGCGCGGTAGGTGGCGATGGAGGTGTCGCGGGCGGGAGCGGGTCCGGGGCTGCGGGATGGCATGGGCGCTGAACGTGCCGCGATGGGAACGGGTTGCGCCACGGGGAGTGCCGCTCCGGCTGGCGCTGCTTGCTGTGTGTGACTGGCTTCGCTGGAGTGTCCCACGATATAAGGCGGCACGATGGTCCGTGCGGTTCGCAATTCCTGGGCGGTGCGTTTGGCGGCGGCCGCCGTGATCCTGGCCGTGCTGGTGCAGGCGGCGATCGGCCTGCCCGTGATGCTGGGTATGGCGTCCGCGGATGCCGCACCGGTCTGCAGCACGGCCCATGCGTCCGGCGGGGGCGGGACCCCACTGCATGGTGGACACAGCCACGCGCACTGCCTGCTGTGCCAGGCGAGTGCGGCGCCGGCGCTCGGCCCCACCATCGCCGTGGTGCCGCGCCCGTCCGAGGCGCGCTGGGTGGTGCGCCACCTGGCGCCGGGGCGGCTCGTGCTTGGCCCGGTTCCGAGCGGGTTTTCGTCGCGGGCGCCGCCTGGCGTGGTCTGACTCGCGGCGGCGGAGCCTGGGGGAAGAGGCGGGCGATGTCCGCCCTACGCCGTCGGTCGAGGAGGAGCCCTTGGGGCCGACCGAGCGTCTTCCATGGAGATGTATGATGACCCGTTTGAGTGTCACGACGGCTGCGCTGCTCGCGCCGGCTGAGTGGATGGTGGCCCGTCCCATGCCGCTGCTGGCGGCAACAAGGCCGTGAGGACGCGGATGCCGGGTGTTCACGCCGTGGGGCGGCACGCGACGGCGGTGGCTACGCACGAGACGGATGGGACCTACCACTTCACCGTAGCCGGCGCGGCGGGCTGAGGCGGTGCACCCCGAAGGTGGATGGCTGATCGCTGCCCTGCGTGCGACGTGCGACGCCTCGTTGCTGTCGATGCTGGGGGCGTTGGTGTTCCGCGTGGTGGTGGCGCCGGCCGGGATCCGCGTTGCGCGATGGAGTGCGGGGGTTGCGTGCGTGGCGCTGCCGGGCTGGATCGTGGCGATGGCGGTCAATCTCGGCGGCAGCGTGCTGGCGACGCCGGAGATCCTGCAGATCACGCAGTTCGGCCATTTGGCGGTGGCGAGTTTCGGCTGCGCGCTGGTGGTGTTGCTGGTGGCGGGGCGCGGCTGGCGGTTGGCGGTGGCCTTGGTCGCGGCGGTGGCCGGGGTGGTGCTGCAGGCCGGGCATAGCCATGCGGCGGCGATGGATCCGGGGCTGAGCCCGCTGCTTGTGTCCACCACGTGCCATTTGCTGGCGGGGGGAGCTTGGCTCGGGGGGCTGTTGCCGCTGGCGTGGGTCGTTGCCGGAGCGGCGTTGCCGGAGGCGGTGCGGGCGGTGCGGCGGTATTCGGTGCTGGGCATCGTGTGCGTGCTGGTGATCGTGGCGACGGCCACGCTGCAGGCATCGGTGCTGGTGGGCGGCCTGGCGGGTTGGGTCGGGACCGATTACGGCCGGGTGGCGTGCGCAAAGGTGGGGCTGCTGGCGTTGCTGGCCGGGTTCGCCGTGGTGAACCGGCAGGTGCTCAGCCCGGCGCTGAGCGGTGTGCGGCCGGAGCGGGCGCGGCGGGCGTTGGTGGGCAGCATCGCATTCGAGACGGTGGCGGGCGTGCTGGTGGTGAGTGCGGCGGCGCTGCTGTCCAGCGTGGAGCCGGCGATGCACCAGCAGCCAGTGTGGCCGTTCGGCGTCATGCCGAGCCTGGTGACGGTGAGCGAGGATCCGGACTTCATGCGCGAGGTGCTGCTTGCGGGCGGTGCGCTGGCGGGGGGTGTGGTGCTGGTGGCGGCCGCGTTCGCGCTGCGGCGGCTGCGCATCCCGGCGGTGGCGGCGGCGGCGGTGATCGCCTGGTTCGCGGCGCCGCATCTGGACCTGCTGTTCGTGCCGGCGTACCCGACGAGCTTCTTCCGCTCGCCGACCGCGTTTGCCGCGACGTCGATCGTGCAGGGTGCGGCGTTGTTTCCGGGTCAGTGCGCGTCGTGCCACGGGGCCAACGGGCAGGGGAACGGGACGCTGGCCGCCCACTTGCCGGTGCCGCCGGCGGACCTGACGGCGGAGCATCTGTGGATGCACAGCGATGGCGAGCTGTTCTGGTGGCTGGCGCACGGGATCGAGGCGCCGGAGGGTGGGCTGGCGATGCCCGGGTTCGCGGACAGGCTGTCCGACGACGACCGGTGGGCGCTGATCGACTACGTCCGGGCGCATAATGCGGGGCTGGTGCACCATGCGGTAGGGGACTGGTCGCCGCCGCTGCATGCGCCGGAGCTGAGTGCGGCGTGCAGCGACGGGCGGTCCCTGACGCTGGCGGATCTGCGCGGGCGTGCGGTGCGGCTGGTGTTCCCCGGGCCGGAGCCGGCGCCCGACCTGCCGGACACGGAGGCGGTCACCATCGTCGTGGGCAAGCAAGCCGCCGGATGCAGCACCGATGACCCGGCGGTGCCGGCGGCGTATGCGGTCGTGCTGGGCGTGCCGGAAGCCGCGCTGCCGGGCACCAGCGTGTTGATCGACCCCAATGGCTGGCTGCGCTCGAACGATGCGAACCCGGTCGACCCGGCGCTGCTGGCGCGGCTCGTGCGGCAGATTTGCAGCCACCCCCTCGTTGCTTCAGGAGAGCACCATCATGCCATGTGAGACAGAGCGGCCCTTCGACACGGAGTCGCCCTTCGAGACGGGGCGGCCGCTGTGACGAAGCGGATCGTGCCGACGCTGGCGGCGGGGGCGGCCGGGTTGCTGGTGGTGTTCGGGCTGGCGGTGTGGCTGTTCGGGGCGCCGGCCGCGGTGCAGCAGGCGGGGGCGATCGGCGGGCCGTTCACGCTGGAGGACGGGGCGGGCAAGCCGGTGACGGATGCGAGCTTCCGGGGGAAGTACATGCTGGTGTATTTCGGCTATACGTTCTGTCCGGACGTGTGCCCGACGACGCTGAACGACGTGGCGCAGGCGCTGGACAAGCTCGGGGGCAAGGCGGACCGGGTGACGCCCGTGTTCATCACGGTGGATCCGGCGCGGGACACGCCGGCGGTGGTGCGGCAATACGCCGCCGCGTTCAGCCCGCGGCTGCAGGGGCTGACGGGGACGCCGGAGCAGATCGCGGCCGTGGCGCATGAGTACCGGGTGTACTACGCGGTGCACCGCACGGGGCCCAACCCCGGGGACTACACGATGGATCACAGCTCGGTCCTGTATGTGATGGACCCGGCGGGGCGGTTCGTGGGGATCGTCGCGGCGGATGACGGGCCGGACAAGATGGCGGCCGAGCTTGCGAACGACCTTTCCTAGGGTGGGACCATGATGATGAGAGCGATGCTGCTGGCCGCCGGGTTGATGGCGGTTTGCCTCCCCGTGCGGGCTCAACCCGCGTCGGTCGCGGTGACGGAGGCGTGGTCGCGTGCCACGACGGGGGCGGCGCAGACGGCGGCGGTGTACGTGACGGTGACCGCTTCGGAGCCGGACCGGCTGGTTGGCGCCAGCACGCCGGTGGCGGGGACGGCCGCGCTGCATCAGAGCCGGATGGCGGCGGGCGTGATGGAGATGCGCCCGGTGCCGGACGGGCTGGCGGTGACGCCGGGTGCGCCGATCCACATGGCGCCGGGTGGTTACCATCTGATGCTGACGGGGATGTCGCAGCCGCTGAAGCAGGGCGACCACTTTCCGGTGACGCTGCGGTTCGAGCATGCGGGGGCGGTGACGGCAGAGGCGGTGGTGGCCGGCCCGGGGGCGAGCGCGCCGCCTCCGCGGTGATGCGGCCGGCCGGGGCGTGCGGTTCTTGGTGTTCGTTCCGGTTCAATCCCAACCAAGGGCGGAACTGTCATGCAATTGCGGTGGCCGCGGCACGCGCGCTTGGGCGAGCGTCGGGTGGACAGGGCAGAGGTGGGTGCGATGAGCGGACAGGATGCGGATGCCGGGTTCGACGTGAGCCGGCGGCGGTTGCTGGCGGCGGCGGGGGCCGGGTCACTGGTGGCGGCCTCGCTCGGGCGGGCGGCGGCGGTGCAGGCGGCGCCGGTGGCGGGCGGGGTGGCGGGTGCGGCGGGGGTGCCGGGGGTGGCCGGGTTGCACCTGCAGTTCGGGGCGGATGCGTCCGCCGAGGTCACCGTGTCCTGGCATACGCTGCGGCCGGTGCAGGCGCCGCGGGTGCTGCTCGGGCGGCTGGACGGGCGGCTGGAGCAGACGGCGGAGGCGGCGCCGGTGAGCTACACCGACGGCAAGTCGGGCCAGGTGGTGTATGCCTACCACGCCAAGCTCGGCGGGCTGCAGGCCGACACCGCGTATATGTACGGCGCGATGCACGACGGGGCGGCGCCGGAGTTCGGCACGTTCCGCACCGCGCCGCGGGGCCGGGTGGCGCTGACCTTCACCAGCTTCGGCGACCAGGGCACCCCCACGGTCGGCAAGCCGTTCGTGCCGCCGCCGGGGGTGAGCCTGCCGGCGCCGGTGTTCGTGAACGACAACCTGGGCTCGCCGGCGGCGGGGGACACGACGCTCGGGGTCGAGCAGGTCCGGCCGCTGTTCCATCTGTTCAACGGCGACCTGTGCTACGCGAACCTGGCCGAGGACCGGGTGCGGACCTGGTGGGATTTCTGGGACAACAACACCCGCAGCGCGCGCAACCGGCCGTGGATGCCCTCGCCCGGCAACCATGAGAACGAGCTGGGCAACGGGCCGATCGGCTACCAGGCGTACCAGACGTATTTCGCGCTGCCGCCGGCGACCGGGCAGACCGATGTGACGCGCGGGCTGTGGTACGCGTTCACCGCCGGATCGGTGCGGGTGATCGCGATCGCCAATGACGACGTGACGTATCAGGATGGCGGCAATTCCTACGTGCGGGGCTACTCGCAGGGGGCGCAGAAGGCGTGGCTGGAGCAGGAGCTGGCGGCGACGCGGGCCAACCGCGACATCGACTGGGTGGTGGTGTGCATGCACCAGGTGGCGATCTCCACGGCCGACAAGTTCAACGGCGCGGACCTCGGCATCCGCGAGGAGTGGGTGCCGCTGTTCGACCGCTACGGCGTCGACCTGGTGGTGTGCGGGCACGAGCACCATTACGAACGCTCGCACCCGATCCGCGGGCAGGCGGCGAACCAGACGCTGACGCCGGTGCCGGCGGCGACGGCGACGGACGTGATCGACACCACCAAGGGCACGGTGCACATGGTGATCGGCGGCGGCGGCACGTCCGCCCCGTCCAACGAGCTGTTCTTCCATCCGCCGCAGTGCCGGGTGATCGTCTCGGTGGGGGCGCCGGACCCGAAGACGGGCAAGCGTCCGCCGGTGTACGTGCGGGAGGACGCGCCGTGGTCGGCGGTGCGCAATGCGGCGCATGCCTATGGGTTCGCGGCGTTCACCGTGGACCCGGGGGCGCAGCCGGGTGGGCTGACGACGATGAAGGTGGTGTATTACGATGTGGTGGGGCCGGACGGGGCGTTGGCGCCGTTCGAGAGTTTCACGCTGCAGCGGCCGCGCCGGGACGCGGTGTGAGCATGGGGGGTTGCGGGGGCGGTGCGGAGGCGATGGGCCCGGGCGGGGTTGCTGGCGGCGGTGGGGGCGCTGCTCGCGGGGGCGGCTGACGCTGCGGAGCTGTCGCCGGGCGCACCGCTGGACCTTGCCGGCCCGTTCGGCACGCGCTCGCCTTGGCGGCTGACGATGTCGCAGGGGCCGGAGGTGACGGGCCCCGGCGACAACGAGGCGCCGGGCGCGGTCACGCTCTGCCTGCAGAGCAGCGCCTCGGGCGCGTGCGACCCGGCGTTGCGCGCGGTGCTGAGCGCGGTGCCGAGCGCCCCCGGGCCGTATGACGTCTTTGCCGAGCCGCATTACGTGAACCTGGCCCGGATCGTGCGCCCGCACGGGGCGGGGGGCGCGGCCTTGCTGCTGCTGCAGACGGCGAGCGTGCATGCCGGCGATGGCGACCAGGTGGTGCTGACCCAGGCGCTCGCCTATGCGCCGGGTGCGGACCGGTTCGTGCGGGTGTACGAGCACGTGACGGGGGCGAACAATAACCAGGAGGTGCGCTTCATCGCGTCCGGGCCGTTGCGGGGGGACATCGTTTCGGTGGACCCGACGGAGGATGCGCCGTTCGGGTTCTGGGTGGTGGTGAGCGCGCCGGGGCCGGGCGGGGCGTACCGGCGGGTGCTGCGGTACCGGAGTGCGACGCATTATGCGGACGGCAATGCGTTGGCGGTGATCGATTCGGAGATGGTGGGGATCGAGCGGCGGCTGGGGGTTTGGCGGGACGGGATGGCGTTGCCGGTTCCGGCTGGGTGCGTTCGGGGGCGGTTGGTTCGGGGGGAGGTTTGGTGCGGGT
>CAXTVQ010000073.1:0-14886 GCA_964247705.1 uncultured Acetobacteraceae bacterium
ACGTGGGCGCGTTCAACTTCAAGGGCTCGGACCAGCAGAAGAAGGTCGGCATCCTGTCGGGCGGCGAGCGCAACCGGGTGCACCTGGCCAAGATGCTCAAGAGCGAGAGCAACGTCATCCTGCTGGACGAGCCGACCAACGACCTGGACGTGGACACGCTGCGGGCGCTGGAGGAAGCGCTGGCCGAGTTTGCCGGGTGTGCGGTGATCATCAGCCATGACCGCTGGTTCCTGGACCGGTTGGCGACGCACATCCTGGCGTTCGAAGGCGATAGCCACGTCGAGTGGTTCGAGGGCAACTTCCAGGCCTATGAGGAAGACAAGCGCCGCCGGCTCGGCGACCACAGCACGGACCCGCACCGGATCAAATACCGGCCACTCGCACGGTAGTACGGCGGGCGGTCGCACGGGCAGGCGGGATCGACGGGTGGTCCCGATCCGCACGGGGCGGCTGTTGCTGGCCCCGTTCGGTCCGGCGGATTTGCCGGACCTGGTGCGGTTCAAGGGCAATCCGCTGACCTGGGCCACGATGCTGGGCGGCGTGCGCACGCCGCAGCAGACGGCCGAGGACCTGGCGCAGGAGATCGCGTTCTGGGGCCGTCACGATGTGGGCATGTGGACGGCGCGTGACGTTTCCAGCGTGCTTGTGGGGGTGACGGGCCTGCACGAACGCTACGACTCCCGCGGCACCGCTCTGCGTGTCGCGTTCGACCCGGCGGTGCGCGGGCACGGCCTGGCGCGCGAGGCAGCGGGAGCGGTGTTGCAGGATGCACACAACCGGGCGGGTCTGACCCGGGTGATCGCCGTGGCGAGGGACAGCAATATCGCGTCCCGCACGTTGCTGGGCGCGATCGGGATGCGCGAAGAGAGCACGTTCGAGCAGAGTGGCTACCTGATGCACCTGTTCGCGAGCGAGCGGCAGGTGCGGTAGGGCCGGTTAGCCGGGCTCGCGGCTGTCCGCGAGGCCCTTGCCCATGACAAGGCCGAGTTCGCCAGGCCGGTCGCTGTACTGCCGCATGGTGCGGTAGGGGACGGCGGTGATCTCGGTAATCGTGTTCAGCTTCCCGGCGACGTCGAGCGCGCTGAACTTGCCGGCCTTGGGGTTGCGTTCGAACAGGTCGGCGACCGCGCGCAGCGTCCGCACGGGAACGGCGCCGAGCACCCGCACATGTTCCGGCGTTATATCGCGCGGCGTGAGCGTGCGGTCCGGCACCACCTTGGGGGCGAGGCTGGGAGCGCCTCTTTCCCTCGGAGCGGCGGAGGACGTCTCGCCGGACGGAGCGGTGGCGGTGAGATCGCTGGCGCGGAAATCCAGTTCGGCGCCGTTGCCTTGCGCGATGTAAACGCGGTCGCCGTCACACTCGAGCACCGTGCCGCTGTGCTTGCCGTTGCGGCTCCAAACCCTCTGTCCTGCTGAAAACATCGGCCTATTCCCCCAACTACTTCCGTGGTTTCAGCGTGGCCTCCGGCAGCGGCAGGGCGGTGGTCGCCTTCACCCGCTCCATGCTCATCCGGCTGCTGACGTTCTTCGGGCCGACGGCGGCGATCAGCCGTTTGTAGAAGGCGTCGTAGGCGCGCAGGTCCGTCGTCACCACCCGCAGCATGTAGTCCACGTCGCCGGCCATGCGGTGCGCCTCCATCACCTCCGGCATCCCCCGTACGGCTTGGGCGAACCGTTCCAGCCAATCGGGCGAGTGGTCCCCGGCCTCGATGGCGACGAAGGTCGTGAGCCCGAGCCCGACCTTGTCCGGATCGACCAGGGCCACCCGGCGTTCGATGATACCTTCAGCCTCGAGCCGCTGGATGCGCTTCCAGCACGGGGTCGCGGACAGCCCGACCTGCTCCGCCAACTGCGCGATCGACAGCGTGCAATCCTCCTGCAGCAACGCGAGCAGCTTGCGGTCCGTCCGGTCCATCGGGCACTTCCATACGCAGCGGTAGCATCAGCCTGGCGCCCGGCCTATCACGGCCCAAAGCGGGTCGCCATGCGGGGGCAGCACTTCGCCCGTCTCCACCGTCGCGAACCCGGCGCGTGTCAGATACAGGCTGACGAGTTGCTGCTGGTCCTCGCCGCGCAGCGCCTGCCAGATCGCGACCGCCTTGGTAGGGAAGCAGCGGTTGGAGAACGTCACCACCATGGGTGCACCCGGCTTGAGCACGCGCAGCACCTCGCGGAACACGGCGACGGGTTGCTGCAGGTACTGGACCGAGACGCATTGGCACGCGCCGTCGAACCGGGCGGCGGGCAAGGGCAGCACAGGGTTTGCGTTGAGATCCTGCACGAACCACTCGTCCAGCCGCTTGTTGGCCGCCAGTTCCTCGGCATTCATGCCGTGGCCGGTGACGTGGCCATACGTCGCCTCGGGCGGGAAGTGGCTGACCCAACTGCTCATCAGGTCGAGGATAGCACCGCCCGCGGGCAGAACGTCGCGGTAGATCTGCGTCACCGCCGCGATCGCGCCGTCGTCGATGTGGGTGACGAGGCGCGGCTGGGCGTAGAACAGGGTGTCGGGGGTCGGGTCGGCCTTGTCAAAGGCGCGTGGGGGGAAGCCTGCGAGGTCGCTCATGGCCTGGAAGATGTGGCGGCGAGCCCGATCTACCAGCGCATGAACAACCGGTTGTGGGTTCCGAAGCGCCTCCTGGTAACCCCGTCCGCGCTGGAGTGGCCGTATGGGGCGGCCGTCGTCGAGCGGGTCGCGGCGCTGGGCGCGGAGGTGGTGCGGTTGCGCGCCGACCGGCTGACGGGGCTGCCGGACACCTACCGCGACGCGAAGACCACGATGGCGCTGGTCACCGCCTCGGCCAGCCGGCGGCGGCTGCAGCCGATCCCGCCCTCGGCCGACTGGCGGTTCGACCTGGCGGAGGGGTGCCCGGCGCATTGCCAATATTGCTACCTCGCCGGGTCCTTGGCGGGCCCGCCCATCGTGCGCGTGTATGCGAACCTGCCGGAAATCCTGGCGGAACTGGCGCCGGCGCTGGGGCAGGGCGGGGTCACGTCGGTTTCGCCGGCGCGGGCGGCGGAGGGCACGACCTATGAGTGTTCCTGCTACACGGACCCGTTGGCGCTCGAGCATCTGACGGGGGCGTTGGCCACCTGCATCGAGCATTTCGGTGCGTGGGATGCGGCGGTGCAGCTCCGCTTCACCACCAAGTTCGACGCCGTAGAGCCGCTGCTGGGCCTCGCGCATGGCGGCAAGACGCGGATCCGGTTCTCGCTGAACGCGCTGGCGGCGGAGCGGCTGGAGGGCGGCGCGCCACGCATGTCGGGGCGGCTGCATGCGCTGCGGCAGATGGCGCAGGCCGGCTACAAGGTCGGGCTGACCATCGCACCGATCCTACGCTTGCCGGAATGGCAACAGGCGTATGACGAACTGATGGCGGGCGTGGCCACGGCGCTGGATGGCGTGCCGGACGTGGATGTGACGGCGGAGCTGATCACGCACCGGTTCACGCCGAAGTCCAAGGGCGTGCTCGAGGGGTGGTATCCCGGCAGCAAGCTCGAGATGGACGAGGCGCTGCGGACGCGCAAGCTGACCAAGTTCGGCTCGACGAAGTGGGTGTTCCCGAAGGAGCAGATGTCGGCGTTGCGGGGAGCGCTGGAGGGCAGCCTGGCCCGCCATATCCCCGCAGCGCGCGTGCTCTACTGGACGTAGGGCGAGCACCGCCCGCCGCAGCGCGTCTGAAATCGGCGGCCCCGTGCGGGTGCTAGTGGCGGAGGATGTCCGCCCTACGCCCGCTTGAACTTATTGTATTCCCGCACGCGCTTGGCGTATTTCCGCCAGGCGGACGTGCCTTCGTAGCGTGCGAACGGCGGCACCTTCTGCGGGAACACGCGGGTTAGCGCCTTGGGCGAGGCGGTGACGGCGGCGTGGGCGCTCTCGAGCCACTCGGCCGACAGTGGCGATGTCGCGGTCAGGTGCGCTGGCGCCGGGATCTTGCCGGTGCGGATGGCTTGGCGCAGCACCCGGACGGGGACGCCGAGGCTGCGCGCGGCTTCGGGAAGGCCGAGGGTCGATGTGTCGCTCATGAAAACTGATCCGGGTTGATGCGGCGCTCTCTGACCACCGCTCGCGGTTTAGGGCAAGGGGGCTAGTCGCCCGGAGCGAGGCGCCGCCGTGCCGATGCCGCCGATCGCTCCAGGAAACGCTCCATGACGTAGTAGAACGTCGGCAGGATGAACAACGTGAGCAGGGTCGCCACGGCAAGACCGCCGACGACGACGGTCGCGAGGCCGCGTTGCACGTCGCTGCCGATACCCGTGGCCAAGGCGGCCGGCAGCATGCCCAGGGTCGCGACGGTGGCGGTCATCAGCACGGGGCGGAAGCGTTCGGTCGCACCCTCCATGACGGCGTCGTGCAGCGTGCCGCCCTCGGCGCGGACGCGGTTCAGGTTGGACACCATGATGATGCCGTTCTGCACGGCCACGCCGAACAGCGCGATGAAGCCGACGGCGGTGGTGACGTTCAGCGTGGACCCGGTGACGTGCAGCGCGATCAGGCCCCCCAGCGTCGCCATGGGCACGATGCCGAGCGTCAGCAGCGCATGGCGGAAATTGCCCAGGCCGGAGAACAGCAGCGCCAGCATGATGGCGATCACCAGCGAGCCCACGAAGATCAGCCGCTGCTGCGCCCGGCGCTGGTTCTCGAACTGGCCGGCGTAATCCAGATGGTATTTGGACGTGTCGAAATGCACCTCGGCCGCAATCTTGCGCTGGATCTCATCGAGGTAGGAGCCGAGGTCGCGGTCCCGAAGGTCGATGCGCACGGTGATCTGCCGCTGGCTGTCCTGGTGCGCGATGGTGCTCTCGCCGCTGGTCACCCGGATGTCGGCCAGTTCCGACAGGGGGATCTGCGCCCCGGTGGAGGAGTTGAGCACGAGGTTGCCGATGGCGTGCGGGTCCCGCCGGGCGGAGTCCGGGAAGCGTACCGTCACGTTGTATTGCCGCTGCCCGACATAGACCTGCGTCACCGGCGCACCGCCGATGCCAGTCTGGATCAGGCTCATGATGTCCTGGACGTTGATCCCGAACCGCGCCGCCGCCGCCCGGTCCACCTTGATCACCAGTTGCGGGATCGGCGGCTCCTGAAAGATCGACGCCTCGCCGGTGCCGCGCACGGTGTCGAGCACGTCCACGATCTGGCCGCCGATCTTGCGCAGTTCGGCGAAATCGTCGCCGTAGACCAGGATGGCGAGCGGCGAGTGCGCGCCGCCCACTTCGTCGTTGAGGTTGTCCGCGATCGGCTGGCTGATGCCGATGTCCATGGCCGGCAGTTGCTTCAGCCGCGCGCTGAGACGGTCGACGAACTGCGCCTTGGTCTCGCCGTTGGGCCACGTGCTGTACGGCTTCAGCCCGACCGGTGCTTCGATGTGCGACGGCGTCCAGGGGTCGGTGCCGTCGTCGCTGCGGCCCATTTGGGTCACGACGTAGGACACTTCCGGAAACTCGAGGATCGCCCGCCGCAGGTCGCCCGCCATCTCGCTGGCCTTGTCCAGCGATAGGCCGGTCGGCATCTGCACCTGCAGCCAAAGGGCGCCCTCGTCCAAGTCGGGCAGGAACTCCTGCCCGACCGTCGCACCGAGGATGACGACGGCGGTCAGGATGATCGCCGTTGCCGCATAGACCAGCACCGGAAGGCGCAGGAACAGGTGCAGCGTGCGCCGGTAGCCGGCCTGCAGCGCCTCGAGCGGACGGTTGTGGAAAGCCGCGCGCGGCTTGCGGAAGGCCCAGTAGGCCAGACCCGGCACCAGCGTCAGCGTGCAGACCAGGGCGCCGAACAGGGCGAACGCCACCGTGTAGGCGATCGGCGACAGCAGCTTGGCCTCGGCACTCTCGAAGGACAGCAGCGGGCCATAGGCGCTGACGATGATCAGTGTCGCGAAGAAGATCGGCCGCACCACGTGCCCGGCCGTCGAGCGAATATCGTCCAGGGTGAGCGGCACGGTCGGCTTGCTTTCCCGAAGCGACAGGAGCGCTTCCGTGACGACGATGGCGCCGTCCACGATGATGCCGAAATCGATCGCGCCGAGGGAGAACAGATTGGCCGGGAAGTGCAACGCATTCATCAATGCGAACACCGCCACCAGCGCCATCGGGATCGTGGCGGCCACCACGATGGCCGCGCGCGGGCTGCCCAGGAACAGGATCAGCACGAGGAACACCAGGCCCACGCCCTCGAGCACCGTGTGCATCACCTTGTCCACGGTAGCCTGCACCAGGTCGTCACGGTCGATGAAGGGCACGATGCGGACCTCCTGCGCCGCAAGCCGCTTGTTGAGCTGGTCCACCTTCGCGTGGACCGCCTTCAGCACCTCGGACGGGTTCTCCCCCCGCAGCAGTTCGACGACGCCTTCGACCGTGTCGGGATTGTAGTTCTTGCCCAGGATGCCTTCGCGCTCCTGGTGGTTGTAACTGAGCTTGCCCAGGTCGCGCACGATGATCGGCACGCCGTTGCGGTTGCTGACGACGATGTTGCCCATGTCGGCGAGGTCGTGCACCAGGCCGATGCCGCGCACGACGTAGCTTTGCTCGCCGCGCGCCAGGCGGGAGCCGCCGGCATTCGCGGTGTTGTTGTTGATGGCGGTCACGACGTCGTTCAGTACGATGCCGTAGCGCGCCATTTCAGTCGGATCGAGATCGAGGCGGAACTCCTTGGTGAAGCCGCCGAAATTATCGACGTTGGCGATGCCCGGCACGGCCTCGAGCGCCGGCACCACGACCCAGCGTTGCAGTTCGGATACGTCCATCAGGTTCTTGCTGTCGGACTCGAGCGTGTACCGGTAGATCTCGCCGGCGGGCCCTGTCACCGGGTCCAGGCTGGGCTGATAGGCGGCCGGCAGGTTAGCGGCGGCGATCCGGTCCAGAACGCGCTGGCGCGCGAAGTAGAGATCGGTCTTATCGTTGAAGAGCAGTGTGATGAGCGATAGGCCGAACGTGCTGCTGGAGCGCATGTTGGTCAGGTTGGGCGTCCCGCTCAACTGCCGTTCCAGCAAGTCGGTGATCTCCTGCTCGACCTCCTCCGCAGCAAGGCCCGGCACCTGGGTGGTGACTGTGACCTCCACTCCGCCAAGCTCGGGGTAGGCCTCGACGACCAGCGTCTTCCAGGAATAATAACCGTAGCCGAGCAGAAGGACGGCCAGCACGGCGATGAGCGTCCGCCGGCGCAGGCAGAACCCAAGCAGGCCATCAATCATTCAGCAGGACCCCGCCGCGCGTCACCACGCGGTCTCCGGGTGCGAGCCCGCTGTCGATGGTGGTGTTCCCGTCGGAGTCGTAGCCGGGTTGCACGGTGCGGCGGACGAAGGTCCAGGGCGCCGTTTCGACGAACACCGTGGTGTTGTCGTTGTTCATCAGCAGCGCCGTGTCCGGCACCACCAGCACCGTGCTGGCGGGGGCGTGGAAGGTGACGTTGGCATACATGTTCGGCTTGAACCGGCCATCCGGGTTGTTGACCGCGATGCGCACCTTCGTCCGCCGCGTGTCCGGCTCCATGATGTCGTTTATGAACAGCACCGTGCCGCGGAACGTCTCGCCGGGGTAGGCGACGAAGCGCAGATCGACGTCCTGCCCGGTTTTGACGAAGCCGATGTCGGTTTCCGGCACGTTCGCGGTGACCCAGACCTGGTTCACGTTGGTCACCGTCATGATCGATTGCGTCGCGTCGTTGATGTACGCCCCGAGCGCCGTACTGAGTGCGGTGATGGACCCGGCAGCAGGGGCGGCGACGGTGAAGGCCCGGTTGCCCGAGATAGCGGCCGAGCCGGCGATCGTCTTCAACCGGGACTGGGCGCGCGCCAGCTCCGCCTGGGCCTGCTGCTCGTCGTTGTTCGCAGCCTCGACGTCCTTGACCGGGCCGCCGCCGACTTGGTTCAGGCCGCGCGCGCGGTCCAGGGCACGCCGGGTCAGCACTTCCTGCGCACGGGCCTTGTCTGCATCGGAGTAGGCCTGGGCAAGGTCGCCGGAGTCGATCGAGACGAGCGGCTGGCCTGCGGTCACGTGATCCCCCAGGTGCACCGGCAAGTCGATCACCCGTCCGCCGAGCGGCGGTAGGATGCTGTAGACGCGCGCCGGGTTGGCCTCCACCGAGCCCGGTACCGTGCGGGTCTCGTCGACCTGGTTGCGTTGCACGGCGGACACCATGAGGCGCGAGCGGTAGGGCGATCCGTCGGGGATCGTGATCTGCTCGCCGTTGCGCAGCAGTTGCGGGACGTTCTGCGTCGCGGCGGAGGCGGGATTGATCAGCGATTCCTGCTTGGCTTGTTGGCCGAAGGGGAGCCAGCCCTGCGCCGTCGCGATCACGCCGGCGATGACGCCCACCGCCGCGATCGCCAGGTAGCCGGCGACGGACGCGCGTCTGCGTTGCACCGTCATGTTGGACGATGCGGTCCCCTGCTGGTCGGGCAAGTTGTTGGCTTCATTCATTTGATTGGAACCGCGAGGCCACCGAAAGCGACAGCCGCGATGGTCGAATAGCCGAAATCCAAAGGCAGGGCGAATGTAAACGTCGTTAATTTGTGCAAGGCAGCATGCAGCCGGTCCTGCACAGAAAGGCAGTTCGGCGCTGTCCTGTAGCTACCGCAGGAAGGGGTTGCTCTGCCTCTCCCTGCCGATTGTCGAGCCGGGGCCGTGGCCACATAGGAAGGCCATGTCGTCCCCGAGCGGCAGCAGCTTGGTGTGGATCGCAGTCAGCAGGTCCGACGTGCTGCAATAGGGGAAATCCGTCCGGCCCACCGAGCCGCGGAACAGCACGTCACCGACGATTGCGAACTGACCCGGCTTGTCCACGAACACCAGCGAACCCGGCGTATGCCCCGGGCAATGCAGCACGCCGAACGACCGCCCGGCCAGTTCGAGCGTGTCCCCTTCCTGCAGCCAACGGTCAGGCGTCACGGGGCGGGCGCCCGACAGGCCCATCGCCCGGCCCGACTCGGCCAAGCCGTCGAGCAGGAAGCGGTCGCGCTCATCCGGGCCCTCGACCGGCACGCCACCGAGCGCCTCCTTCAGCTCCGCAGCACCCGCCGCGTGGTCGAGGTGGCCGTGGGTGAGGGCGATGCGGTCGATCGTGATGCCCTGGGCCTGGATCTCGGCCAGGATGCGGGGCACGTCTCCGCCCGGATCGATCACGGCGCCATGCATCGTGGCTTCGTCCCACAGCAAGGTGCAGTTCTGCTGAAACGGGGTGACGGGGATGATCGCAATCTTCATGGCAGGCTCCGGGACGGCTGGCGCGATATCACAGGATCGCGGCGGGTCCGCCAAGGATGAAGGTGAGTTCGTGCTTGTTGTGCAACAGGTGCATCAGCCGGCCACCTGGGAGCGCCGCGAAGGCGCCGGCGGCGGCGTGGTCGGTCTCGCCCTGCAGCTTGATGGTGCAGACGATATGCCGCGCATGGCCGGTCCAGCGCCGGACGAGATCCAGCAGCGGCGCGGGATAGGCGATGACGTCGCTGAACAGCCAATCCACCGCGAACGGTTCGAGCGTGAAGGCGCTGCCTTCCTGCCAGCGCACGCCGGGCATGGCGGCCACCGCCGGGTCGAGCGGGGCACGGTCGATGGCGAGCACGTCGGCGCCGAGCTTGGCGAGCGCCCAGGTCCAGCCACCGGGGGAGGCGCCGAGATCGACGCAGCGATCACCCGGTTGCGGCCAGGCGCCGAGCCGGGTGCATGCCTCCCACAGCTTGAGGTAGGCGCGGGAGGGGGGCCCCGCGCGGTCCTCCACGAAGGCGGCTTCGCCGTTGGGGAACGGGCTGGTCTTGGTCGGGCTGGCCAGCAGGCGGTCGGGGGCGAGCAGGGTCCAGGCGCCGAGATGGGAGGTGGGGGCGGGTTCGGGGAAGGCGAGCGGCCGGGCGCGCACGGGCGGCAGTCGCTCGGCGATCAGGGCGGAGCGGCGGTGGTGGCCCGCGGCATAGCCGGCCCAGTTCCGCTGGATGGCGCGCAAGGCGTCGGCGGCGGCCTTCACCGAAGGGGCCGGGTGCTCGGCGGGGGCTGTCCAGGTGTCCAGCGCCCAGGCGGAGGGGCACGGCGGGTCGGGCGACAGAGCGAGGCGGCCGTGCCAGGCCGCCACCGTCACGCCGGCGCGGGCCAGTTCCTCGCCGAGCGTCGGTTCGAACCCCTCAGGCGCCAGGTAGGCGCTGCGGATCACCGGAGCGCAGAGGCGGCGAGCAGCAGCCAGCCGGCGATCAGCACGAAGCCGCCGGTGGGGGCGACGGGGCCGAGCGAGACGCCGGTGAAGGCGAGCACGTACACGTCGGTGCAGAACAGCACGGTGCCGAGCGCGAAGGCCGCCCCCGCCCAATGCGCCAACCCGCTGCGGCGCTCGGCCCACACGCCGCAGCCGAGCAGGGCCAGCGCGTGCCAACCTTGGATCTGCACGCCGCTGTCCACGATTCGCACCATGGCCGGCGTCGATCCGGACAGCGCATGGGCCGCCACGGCCGCCATTCCGACCGCGCCGGCGCCAAAAAGACCTGCAAGCACAATCCATAGCCGGTACAACCGCGTCATCACCCCTGATACCCCGTTCCGCCGGGCCACTACCCGGGATAAGACTAAGGCATATGCCCCGCGGCGGAGACCTCTTTCCAGAAATCGGCCCGTTCGAGACCGGCTACATGCCCGTCTCCGGCGGCCACGTCATGTATTGGGAGCAGGTGGGCCATCCACGAGGCCAGCCGGTGCTGTTCCTGCATGGCGGGCCAGGTGCTGGGGCAGGGGCGGTGCACCGCCGGTTCTTCGACCCGGCGTTCTGGCGCGTGGTGATCTTCGACCAGCGCGGCGCCGGCCGCTCGCGCCCGCTGGGCAGCTTGGTCGCCAACACCACGGCCGACCTGGTGGAGGATATCGAGCAGTTGCGCCGCCATCTGGGTCTCGAGCGGTGGTTGCTGTTCGGCGGCTCATGGGGCTCGACGCTGGCGCTGGCCTATGCCCAGGCGCATCCGAACCGCGTCTCCGGGCTCGTGCTGCGCGGTGTGTTCCTCGGCCGCCGGGTGGAGGTGGAGTGGTTCCTGCACGGGCTGGCCGCGATCTTCCCGGACGCGCATGCGCAATTCGTCTCCTACTTGCCGGAGAGCGAGCGCGGCGACGTGTTGGGCGCTTACCTCAGCCGGCTGAACCACCCCGACCCGGCGATCCACATGTCCGCAGCCCGCGCCTGGTCGGTCTATGAAGGCTCGTGCTCGACCCTGCTGCCGAGCCCGGACACCGTCGCCTCCTTCGCGCAGGACCGCACGGCGCTGGGTCTGGCGCGGATCGAGGCGCATTATTTCGCCCATGACCTGTTCCTGCCGCCGGAGGGGCTGCTGGGCCGCATGCACCTGATCGGCCACTTGCCGGCGGAGATCGTGCAGGGGCGCTACGACATGGTGTGCCCGCCACGGACGGCGTTCGAACTGGCAGCCGCCTGGCCTGCGGCACGGTTGACCGTCATCCCGGATGCGGGGCACTCGGCACTCGAACCCGGCATCCGCCGCTCCCTCGTTGCAGCGGTAGAGCGTTTCCGCCATGCGCGATGAGTTGTCTTCATCTGTGAACGAACGCTTTAGAAGTGCGTTGGGCAGTTTCGATCTGCCGATATCCTTGGAGTTCTAGAATATGGTTCGTTCTGCCCGCTGGCTGTTCGTTGCAGCCCTGCTTCCGGTCGCCGCTTGCTCAAGCTCGCAGCCGCCTGTGGCCGCTGCCCCCCCGGGCCCGCCCCCGCTGGCCGCAGCCGACCAGACGTTCGTGACCACCGTCGCCGGCGTGAACGCTGGCGAGATCCAGGTCAGCCAGCTTGCCGCCACCAAGGCGCGGTCCGCCCGCGTCAAGGCGTTCGCCAACCAGATGGTCACCGACCACACGGCCGTCGGGCAGCAGTTCGGCACGCTCATCCAGAGCAAGGGCGCCACGCCGGATGCAACGCCGCCGCAGATGCTGAGCGACGACATGACCAAGCTGCAGGCCGATAGCCCGGCAGCGTTCGACCGCGACTACATGCGCGACCAGGTCGGCGTGCAGCAGGCCGCGGTGCAGGCGTTCCAGGACGAGATCGCCAACGGCCAGGACGCCGACCTGAAGCAGTTCGCCACCAGCACGCTGCCGACGCTGCAGCAGCACCTGGCGACGGCGCGGCGCCTGTCCGGCATCCGCGCACCCCGCACGCCGGCAGCCGCCCGCTCGTAAGCGGCCGCAGCCAGGCTTGTCTGGAGCGGGGGGCGGGAGCAATCCTGCCCCCCGCTTTCGTTGTGTGGAGGGGCCTGTGAAGATCGGCATCGTCGGCTTGGGTTCGATGGGCATGGGAACGGCGCTCACCCTGAGCCGGGCCGAACACGATGTCGTCGGTTGCGAAACGAGGCGGACTGCCTGGGCGGAGCTGGAGGAGGCGGGTGGGCGCTGCGTCGCGACGCCGGCCGAACTGGGGCCTTGCGAGGCGGCAGTGATCTTCGTCGTGAACCTGGCTCAGGCGGAGGCGGTGTTGTTCGGCCCGGACGGTTGTATCCCCGTGCTCGCGCCGGGTGCCGTCGTCCTGTGCTGCACGACCATCGCGCCGGAAGCGGCGCGGCTGCTGAGCGAGCGCGTGGCAGAAGCCGGATTCCTGTATCTGGACGCGCCGGTGTCGGGCGGCGCCGTCGGAGCGCGGGCGGGCAAGATGAGCGTCATGGCAGCGGGCAGCGAGGCGGCGTTCGCGGCCGCGGCTCCCGTGCTGGACGTGGTTGCGGCCAAGGTTTGGCGCCTGGGCGACACGCCAGGAGTCGGCAGTACGGTCAAGATGGTGAACCAGTTGCTCGCCGGGGTGCATATCGCGGCGGCGGCAGAAGCGATGGCCCTCGGTATCCGCGCCGGGGCCGATCCGCAGACGCTGTTCGAGGTGATCAGCGGGTCAGCCGGCAGCTCGTGGATGTGGCAGAACCGGATGCCGCACGTGCTGGCCGGGGACGATACGCCGCTTTCCTCGGTCAACATTTTCGTTAAGGACCTCGGCATCGTGCTGGACCAGGCGCGCGCGCTGACGTTTCCATTGCCCCTGGCCGCTACGGCGCATCAGCTCTTCCTGGCCGCCGCCGCATCCGGCCATGGCGGACGGGACGACGCGTTCGTCATCCGGTTCTGGGAAGCGCTCACCGGGATCGCGCTGCCGGGTGAACCTTCCAACGAGTGTTAGCAGGCTCGATCGGTCTCTGAGGCGAGGGCTGCTTCCACACCGGCCGCCAACGCAAACAACGCGGCATCCCCCATCGCCGGGCCGACCAGCATCAACCCGGCCGGCGGCTCGTCCGCACGGTGGCACGGCAGGCTGATGGCGCAGCGGTCGAGGAAATTGCCCAGCGCCGTGTTGCGAAGCATGAGTGCATTGGTCCGCGAGTAAGCACCGTCATCGGCCACGAGCGGCGCGATAGCGGCGGGCACGGTGGGCACGGTGGGCATCACCAGGGCGTCATAGGGGGCGGTGGCTTCCGTCATGGCCGAGCCGATCGCGGCTCGGTCCGCCATGGCGTCCAGGTAGTCGGCGGCGTTGGCGGCGGCACCGCCCTCGATCCGGGAGCGTACGCGCGGGTCGTAGCGGTCGGCGCCGCGCGCCAGCAGCTTGCGGTGCCAGGCATAGGCCTCGCAGGCGGCGATGCTGGCGCGGGCGGTGGCGGCGCCGATGCGGTCCAGATCGGGGAAATGAACACGCTCGACCGAAGCGCCGGCTGCGGACAGGGTGGCCAGCGCCCGGTCGAAGGCGGCGGCGGTGGGTGTGTCCATGCCGTCCGTGACGATCCGGTCGGGCAGGGCCAGACGGACCCCGGCCAAGGGACGGGCGCGCGGCGGGCTCGGGCGTTCGCCGGCCAGGACGGCGTCCACAATGGCGCAGCACGTCACGCTGTTGGCGAGCGGACCCACCGAGTCGAGGCTGAACGAGAGCGGCAACACGCCGGTGATCGGCACCCGGCGTGCCGTCGGCTTGTAGCCCACGATGCCGCACAACGCCGCCGGAACGCGGCAGGACCCGCCGGTGTCCGTGCCCAGCGCTGCAAACGCCATGCCGTCCGCCACGGACACCGCAGCGCCCGAGGAACTGCCGCCTGGAATACGCCGGGTCGCGCGGTCCCACGGGCTGGCGGGAGTGCCGTGGTGGGGGTTGATGCCGAGGCCGGAGAAGGCGAACTCCGTCTGGTTGGTGCGGCCCACCGGCACGAACCCGGCGGCGATCATGCGCGCGATGACGGGGGCGTGGGCCGAGGCCGGGGGCGCGTCCGCCAACACGACGGAGCCGGATGCAGTGACCTCGCCCGCGACGTCGAACAGGTCCTTCACGCTGACCGGGATACCGGCATAGGGCCCGGCGGCCCGGCCGTAGCGGCGCAGCGCGTCGGCGGCGTCGGCCTGGGCACGGGCGGCGTCCGCTGCGACGGCGATGAAGGTGCGGCTGCCTTCACCCGCCGGGTCGGCGATGCGGGCGAGACAGTCCTCCAGCAGGGCGCGGCTGGTAGTGCGGCCGGAGGCGAGGTCGGCGGCGAGGCCGGTCAAGGTGTGCATGGCGCGCAACCTGCCGCGCCGGTTGACCCTTGGGCAAGCCCGCGCGAGGTTGCCGCGCATCAAGGGAGGCTTTCTTGGCAGCACCGATCCTGATTACCGGCGCATCCGGCGCGCTGGGCCGCCAGCTCACCCCGCGGCTGGCATCGGCCGGCTACACGCTGCGGCTGACCGATATCGCGCCGTTCCCGGATGCTCTGCCGCCGGGTGCGGCGTTCACCCAGGCCGATCTGATGGACGCGCCCGCGATGGCCGCATTGGCGAAGGGCTGCGGCACGGTGCTGCATTTCGGCGGCGTCTCGGTGGAGAAGCCGTTCGAGACCGTGCTCGGCCCGAACATCGTGGGCCTGCACAATGTATACGAGGCAGCCCGGCTGGCGGGGGTCGGCACGGCGGGGG
>CAXTVQ010000073.1:14986-24231 GCA_964247705.1 uncultured Acetobacteraceae bacterium
GGCGGGGGTCGGCACGGCGGGGGCGCGGGTGGTGTTCGCGTCCTCCAACCACGCGATCGGCTTCCATCCCCGGACGAGCTTGCTGGACGCCGACTGCGCGCTGCGGCCGGACGGGTTCTACGGGCTGTCGAAGGCCTATGGCGAGCTGATGGCCCGCGTCTACTGGGAGAAGCACGCCATGGAGAGCGTGTCCGTGCGCATCGGCTCCAGCTTCCCCGAACCGGTGGACGCGCGGATGCTGGCCACCTGGCTGTCGTTCGACGACCTGGCGCGGCTGATGGTCCGCTGCATCGAGGCGGAGCGGACCGGGTGCTGCATCGTCTGGGGCAACTCCGCCAACAGCCGGAGCTGGTGGCGGGACGACGCACGCGCCGAGCTGGGTTGGGTGCCGCAGGACACCGCGGACATCTTCGCGGGTGCAGTCGGCGACAAGGTCAGCGACGACCCCGTGGTCGAGTCGCACCAAGGCGGGGCCTACTGCGCGATGGACTACACCCGGCCGCGGTGACGCAGAATCCCGTGATGCCCGGGCTTGACCCGGGCAGCCACGCGGCCAGGCGCTGACGTCGAAGCCGGCAGCGCAGCGAGGGTGCCTCGACTCGTGTTAACGGCGCGTCAAGCATAGCCTGGATACCCGGGTCCAGCCCGGCATCACGGTGTTCCCAAAGCGGTTCAAATGCACCCGGCCTCACCTCAGTAAAGCCGTTCCACGTCCAGCACGTTGCGCATCTCGCCTTGGCGGCCGTCCAGCCAGCAGGCCAGGTTGTGGGCGAAGATGTCCACGATGGCCGCATTCTCGCCGGGCACCGTGCTGGCCGAGTGCGGGCTGATCAGCACGTTGGGCATGTCCCACAGCGGCGAGTCGGCCGGCAGGGGTTCCGTCGCCGTCACGTCCAGGGCGGCGAACCCGATTTGGCCGGAACCCAGCGCCTCGATCAGCGCCGGCTCGTCCACCACCTTGCCACGGCCGATATTGACGAAGGCGGCCCCGCGGGGGAGGGCGGCCAGCGCCTCCGCATCCACCATGCGGTCGGTCAGCGGCGTGTGCGGCACCGTGATGACGAACGCGTCCGCCCGGGCCATTGCCGCTTTCAGCTCGGAGGACGGCAGCACCTCGTGGAACAACTCGCCGTGGGCTCTGGGCAGGGCCGGGTCCCGCGCGAGGGCGACCACGTGCATGTCCAGCACGCGGGCGATGCGGGCGCAGCCGCGGGCAAGATCCCCGGCGCCCAGGATGACGAGCGTCTTGCCGGCAATCTGGCTCACGCAGCCACGGCGCCAGTGGTGATCCCGCTGGTCGGCCTGGAGCTGGGCCAGGCCGCGGAAATGCGCCAGCAGGGCCATGAACACGAACTCGGCCAACGGGCGGGCATGGATGCCGCGTGCGGTGGTGACGACGACGTCCGGCCGGTTGATCCGCGCCGCCACCGGGCCGGCGCCGGTGCTGGTGTGCTGGATCCAGCGCAGCTTCGTAGCGTGGGCGGCGTCCTCCGGCGTGGGCACGCCCCACAGGATGTCGGCCTCCGCCAAGTGTCGCTGCCACCGTGCCTGCTGCTCCGGCGTGCGGGTGAACGGGGCGCCGCCGTGGTCGCCCGGGAAGGCCGGCGCGGGAAGCAGGTCCGGCGCGTAGGCGACCGTGAGCCGCTTATCGAGCCCGGCCAGCCGCTCGGCATGTTCGGCTTCGAGCGGCGAGGTGATGAACAGGGTTGGCATGGCGGTCCCTTCGGATGGCAGAGTGCGGCGTCCTCCGTGCACATCCCGTGCCCGGCAACAAGCTTCCGAGGTCCCGCCATGGCGCACGCGTTCTCCACAGCCCCCGCCGCGCTCCAGCATGCCGGCCTCGATGACCCGGCGGTGCAGCAGGCGCGCATCGACCTGGCGGCTTGCTTCCGCATGGCTGCGCGACTCGGGCTGCAGGAAGGGATCTGCAACCACTTCTCTGCCGTGGTGCCGGGCCGGCCGGACCTGTTCCTGGTCAACCCGTACGGCTGGGCGTTCGGGGAGATCACGGCCTCCCGCCTGTTGATCTGCGATTTCGAGGGCGGCGTAGTGGCGGGCGAGGGCGTGCCGGAGGCGACGGCGTTCTTCATCCACGCCCGGCTGCACAAGCATAATACGCGTGCAGTGGCGGCATTCCACACGCACATGCCCCACGCGACGGCGCTGGCGATGCTGGAGGGCGAGCCGCTGATCTGGGCCGGTCAGACGGCGCTGAAGTTCTACGGCCGCACGGTGGTGGACGAGGATTACAACGGCCTCGCGCTGGACGCGGCGGAGGGTGACCGGATCGCGGCGGCAATGGGCGATGCGGACATCGCGTTCATGCGCAACCACGGCGTGATGGTGACAGGTCCCTCGATCGCGGAGGCGTGGGACGATCTGTACTACCTGGAGCGCGCGGCGCAGGTGCAGTGGCTGGCGGAGAGCACGGGGCGGGCGCTGAAGCCGGTGCCGACACAGATCGCGCAGGCGACGGCGCGGCAGATGCGGGAAGGCGACCGGGAGAGCGCGCGGCTGCACCTGGAGAGCGTGAAGCGGGTGCTGGCGCGGGAAGAGCCGGAGTTTGCAGGTTAGCCCGCGGTCGAACGGCCACCAGAGCTCTGCGCCGGTAAGGAGGCTGCATTGCTGCCAGCCGATGCCGTCTCAAGACTTCGAGATAGTATCTTTAACTAGATAGGCCTAGACTGGTCGCATTCGGGAGGATCGGTGATGGCACTGGCAATGGGACTAAACTGGGGTTTGTTGAAGGCTGGCTGCATCACGCGAAGGAAAGAGTGCGAAGCCGCAATGCTACGAGCACGAGCAGCAGCGTGCGAAAACCCGGCCGATCAGGCGCTCTGCTCTCTGCATGCGGTGATGACCGGGCTGGACGCCATGATCCTGGAGTGCGATGCGAACCTGGCATTGCACCACGAGCCGCCGTGCGAGCGGATGGCGGCCTAGCTCGCATGCGGTACGGACCTACTGCGTGACCGGCGGCACCTCCGGCAGCGTCTTGCCAGCGCCCGCCGGCGCGTGCACCTCGGCCACGTTCAGCGTCATCGAGACGATATCGTAATAACCTAGCAGCCCGATCAGGTCCGTGACGCCCTGCTCGCCAAAGCGGTCCGTCATCTGCTTGTAGACGGCGTCGCTCACCTGGTGCTGACGGTGCAGTTGGGTCGAGAAATCGTACACCATGGTCTCGTCGGCACTCATCCCGGCGGGGCGGCGGCCCTCCTGCAGATCCTTGGCGACGGACGCCTCCAGGCCGGCTTTGATCGCCAGCGGGTAGTGCGCATACCACTCGAAGCCGCAGTTCCACTCGGTCGCGGTAATCAGGATCGCGAACTCGTTCAGATTGTGCGGGATCGTGGTGTCGAAGCGCAGATACTCGCCCACACGCTGCAGCCGGTTGCCGAGTTCGGGGCTGCGCAGCCAGGCGTTGAACGGGCCCTCGATCGAGTGGCGCGGCCCGGCGATCAGCGCGTCGTACATCGTCTTCTGCTGCGGGGTGAGCTGCGCCGGGTTCAGCTCGGGGTAGCGTTGCTGCGCAGAGGCTGCTGTGGCGGCAAGCAAGCAGGCGCAAGTAAAGATGGTAATCCGCATGGGCGTGACCTCCGGGCCGCTTCGTTGCTGCTTGGCGCAGCATTAGGCGTAGCCTGCACCCAAGCGGGAGAGCCGCGCAATGGCCGGATCAGGCGACCCCGGTTTGCACCTGCGCCATCGCGTCCTGCACGGCGCGGGCCAGTTGGGCGCCGGTGAACGGCTTCTCCAGTGTCCAACTGCCGGCCCGTTCCCACGAGGCAAGCGCGTCTCCCTTGGCGTAGCCGGTGACGAACAGGATCGGCAGGTGCGGCAGCAGCCTGCGCACTGCGGCGGCCAGTTGGCCGCCATCGATGCCGGGCATCGCGAAATCGGTCACCAACAGGTCGAACGTTTTGTTCAAGCGGAGGATGTCGAGCGCCTCGGCCCCGCTGCCCGCTTCCACGACGTCATGTCCGGCCTCCTCGAGCAACTCCCGTGTCACTGTGCGAACCGCGGAGTCGTCGTCCACCAGGAGGATGTCGAACATGCGGCCCGACACGGTGGGCCGGGGCTGCGGCAACGCCTCCGGCTGGCCGTGGGCGCGCGGCAGGGTCAGCGTCACCGTCGTGCCCTGACCCGGCGTGCTCGCGACAGCCACCGTCCCACCGGCCGACTGCACGAAGCCGTACGTGGTCGACAGGCCGAGGCCGGTGCCCTTGCCCGGTTCCTTGGTGGTGAAGAAAGGTTCGAAGGCGCGCGCCCGGGTCTCCTCCGTCATCCCTTCGCCGGTGTCGGCAACCGCGATCTCGACATAGTCGCCGTGCGGGAGCCCAGAACTTCCAGGGGCGACAACGACGGCCCTGGTCCGCAGCAGCAGTGAGCCGCCCTGCGGCATCGCGTCGCGCGAATTGACGCATAGGTTGATCAGTGTCGTTTCGAGCTGGACCATTTCGGCCAGGATCGGTGTGGCCGCCGGGTCGAGGTCGTAGGTCAGCTCGATCATCGGCCCGATCGTGCGCGCGATCATGTCGCCGAGCTCGCGGATGACGGCGTTCGGGTCGAGTGTCACGGCGGCTGCTCCCCGCTGCCGGGTGACCGCCAGCATCCGGGCGGTGAGCTTGGCCCCGCGCTGGGCGGCCTGCATCGCGCCATTCAGCAGGCGGAGCACCCGCGTGTCGGTCGAGCGCTTGATCGCAAGTTCGAGCGGGCCGAGGATCGCGGTCAGCAGGTTGTTGAAGTCATGCGCGACCCCGCCGGAGAGCCGCCCGAGCGCCTCCATCTTTTGCATCTGCTCGAGCGCCAGTTCCGCATTGCGCCGCCGTTCCACCTCCAGCAGCAGAGCCTCGGCCGCCCGCTTATCGGCGATGGCGCGGCGCTGCTGCACGCGTTCGACAATCAGCAGGCTGATCGCGAGCATGGCCGAGAAGCCGCCGATCAACAGCAGGTTCCGCCGCCACGGCGCCAGGTAGGCTTCGGCGTTGACCGAGTAGGAGACATAGAGCGGCTGGTTGCGCAAACGCCGGTAGACACCCAGGCGCCATCGCCCGTCGATGGTAGACCGGCCCTCGAACTCGCCGCCGCGGCCGCTCGTTGCCATCGCGCGCATGAACACACTCTTTTCCGATAGCCGGCCGTTTGACGTGCCGCTTCCGGGATAGCGGAGCATGATCGTGCCATCCTCCCGCACCAGCGTCGTCGTCGACTGGCCGGGATAGTCCATTGCCTGCGCGTAGAACTGCTGAAAATAGGTGGGTGAGATCGTGACCCCGGCCAGCCCATCGAACGCACCGTTCGAGACGCGGGCTTGGGTCAGGGTGAAGGTTAAACCCTGACCCGACCGGCCCAGGAAAGGCGTGCTGACGAATGGGCCAAAGTTTCCCGCGCGAGCCACTTTGTAGAAGTCGCGTTCGGCCGTCGAGAATGGATCGGCCAACGGGAAGGAGCGGGTGGAGGCGACGTTGTCTCCTTCCGGCGAGACGAGAAACACCGAGTCTATCTGCGGCAAGTCCTCGCGCAGCTTCATGAGGAAATCGTGCAGCGCTGGCGAGGATGGGATCATGGCCCAGTCCATGCCGGCAACCCGGTCCAGCACGCGGGCGAGCACCAACTCCGTCGTTTCCACCACCGTCTGCGCGTGTTCGGCCAGGGCGGTAGCGGTAGCGAGGGCCTGGTGGCGGACTTGCTGCTTTTCGGCGCGGAAGTCGAACGCCCCTGCGGCCACGAAGACGGCGAGCGGCAGCGTGATGGCGGCGATGAGGAGCGGCCGGGCCGTGCACAGGGCCCAGGCATCGTGTAGGCGCAGACGTGCCACCCTGACGCTAGCCCCTATGGTTTCAGTCTGCACACAAATATGGCCAGGCGCAGGGTGCGTCCATATACGCTATAACACGAGTCATGTCGCACGCCGATTTCATCCATCTCCGTAACCACTCCGCCTACTCGTTGAGCGAGGGGGCGATCAAGGCCGACAAGATCGCGTCGATGGCGCGGGAGGCGGGGATGCCCGCGGTGGCGATCACCGACAGCGCCAACCTGTTCGGCGCGCTTGAATTCAGCCAGGCCTGCGCGAAGGAGGGGGTGCAGCCGATCATCGGTTGCCAGGTGGGCCTGGTGCGGACCGACAAGCCCGGCCAGGCTCTTGCGGCGTCGCCCGACCCGGTGGTGCTGTTGGCGCAGGATGCGGCGGGCCTGGCCAACCTGCAGCGCCTGTCGTCGCTGGGCTTCACGCAATCGGATCCGGCGGACCCGCAACTGCCGTTGCGCACCGTGCTGGACCACGCGGAGGGGCTGATCCTGCTGACCGGCGGCACCCGAGGGCCGCTTGGCCGGCTGCTCGGCGAGGGGCGGCAGGGTGAGGCGGAGGCGATGCTGGCCGCGATGGCGGAGGCGTTCGGCGACCGCGCCGTGGTGGAGTTGCACCGGCACGGGCTGGCCCTGGAACGGGCGGTGGAGCCCGGGCTGATCGGGTTGGCGGATGGCGCCGGGTTGCCGCTGGTGGCGACCAACGAGTGTTTCTTCGCCAAGCCCGCCATGTACGAGGCGCACGACGCCCTGCTGTGCATCGCCGCCGGGCGGGCGGTGGCGGACCCGGAGCGTCGCCGCGTCACGGCCGAGCACTGGTTCAAGCCGGCCGCGGCGATGCGGGCGCTGTTCGCCGACCTGCCGGAGGCGTGCGACAACACGCTGGCCATCGCCCGGCGCTGCAGCGTTATGGTGCAAACGCGCAAGCCGCTGCTGCCGGTGTGCCCGAAGGTGCACCCGGGTGCGAGCGAGGAGGAGACGGTGCGGGCCATGGCGCAGGAGGGCCTGGCCCGGCGCATGGATACGGTCGGTGCGGACGAGGCGGTGCGCGCCGAGTATGGCAAGCGGCTCGAATACGAGCTGGGCGTGATCGCGGCGATGGGCTTCCCCGGCTACTTCCTGATCGTGGCGGACTTCATCCAGTGGGCGAAGGCGCAGGGCATTCCGGTGGGGCCGGGCCGCGGCTCGGGCGCCGGGTCCGTGGTCGCCTGGGCGCTGACCATCACGGATCTGGACCCGCTGCGCTTCGGGCTGCTGTTCGAGCGGTTCCTGAACCCCGAGCGCGTGTCCATGCCGGACTTCGACATCGATTTCTGCCAGGACCGGCGTGACGAGGTGATCGAATACGTGCGTCGCGAGTATGGCGCGGACCGGGTGGCGCAGATCATCACCTTCGGCAAGCTGCAGGCGCGCGCGGCGGTGCGCGACGTGGGCCGCGTGCTGGGCCTGCCGTTCTACCAGGTGAACCGGGTGGCGGAGCTGATCCCGAACAACCCGGCCAAGCCGGTGACGCTGCAGCAGGCGATCGACGGCGAGCCCAAGCTGCAGCAGATGCGCATGGACGACGAGGCGGTGCGCCGGCTGATGGAAGTGGCGCTGCAGCTCGAGGGGCTGTACCGCCACGCCAGCACCCATGCCGCCGGCGTGGTGATCGGCGACCGGCCGCTGGTGGAGCTGGTGCCGCTCTACCGCGACCCGAAGAGCGACACGCTGGTCACCCAGTTCTCGATGAAATACGTCGAGCAGGCCGGGCTGGTGAAGTTCGACTTCCTGGGCCTGACCACGTTGACCATCCTGCAGCGCGCGGTGGGGTTCATGGCCGACAAGCCGGATCTCGACCGGCTGCCGCTGGACGACGCGGCAACATACGAGATGCTGGCCAAGGGCGATGCCGGCGGGGTGTTCCAGTTCGAGTCGGCGGGCATGCGGGATGTGCTGCGCCAGATGCGGCCGGACCGGTTCGAGGACCTGATTGCCGCCGTGGCGCTGTTCCGGCCGGGGCCGATGGCCAACATCCCGGATTACTGCCGCCGCAAGCACGGCGAGGCGTGGGCGGCGCCGCACCCCGAGCTGCAGCCTATCCTGGCCGAGACCTACGGCATCATGGTGTACCAGGAGCAGGTGATGCAGATCGCCCAGACCATGGGCGGCTACAGCCTGGGCGGTGCGGACCTGCTGCGCCGCGCCATGGGCAAGAAGATCCGCGCCGAGATGGACGCCCAGCGCGAGACCTTCGTGAAGGGCGCGACCGGCCGCGGCATCCCGGAGGCCAAGGCGGTCGAGGTCTTCGAGCTGATGGCGAAGTTCGCCGATTACGGCTTCAACAAGTCCCACGCCGCCGCCTACGCGCTGGTGGCATACCAGACGGCGTGGATGAAGACGAACCACCCGGTCGAGTTCCTGGCCGCCTGCATGTCGCTGGCGATCAACAACACGGACAAGCTGGCGGCGCTGCGGCAGGAGGCGGAGCGGCTCGGCATCCGCGTGCTGCCGCCGGACATCAACCGCTCGGACGCCGACTTCAAGCCGGATGTGGACGCAGCCGGCAAGCCCGCGATCCGTTACGCCCTGGCCGCGGTCAAGAAGGTCGGGATGGCGGCGATGCAGTCGCTGGTGGCGGCCCGGGGCGAACGGCCGTTCCGGGATGTCACGGACCTGGCCGCGCGGATCGATCCGCGGCAGGTGAACAAGATGCAGATCGAGAACCTGGTGCGGGCCGGGGCGCTGGACGGGGTGGCGCCGAACCGGGCGCAGGTGTTCGGTGGCGCCGAGCAGGTGCTCCGCCGCGCGCAGGCCGATGCGGAGCAGAAGGAGAGCGGGCAGATCGGCCTGTTCGGCGGCACGGCGCCCGAGCCGATCCGCCTGCCGGCCGTGCCGGATTGGCCGGAACTGGAGAAACTGGGGTTCGAGGCGGAGGCGATCGGCTTCCACCTGACCGGGCACCCGCTCGACACCTACAAGGCGTTGCTTGCGCGGATCGGCGCGGTGGGCTCGGGGCGTCTGGACGCGATGGCGGCGGCGGGGCAGACGCGGGTCAAGCTTGCCGGCTGCGTGATCGGCCGCAAGGAACGCCCGACGCGCACCGGCAGCAAGATGGCCTGGGTACGGCTGTCCGATGCGGCTGGCAGCTACGAGGTGACGTTCTTCTCCGAAACGCTGGCGGCTTGCAGCGAGCTGCTGCGCGAGGGTGCGCCGATCCTGGTCACGGCGGATTTGAAGCAGGAAGGCGAGGCGCTGCGCATCACCGCCGCTGGGGCCATGTCGCTGGAGCAGGCGGCGGCGGAGGCGGGGGCCAGCATCCGGATCTGGCTCGGCCAGAGTGCCGCCGTGCCGCACATCCGCACCATCCTGGACCGGGAGCGCAAGGGCCGCGGCCGGGTGACGTTGCTGCCGCGGCTGGGCGAGACGCAGGACGTGGAGATCGAGCTCCCCGGCGG
>CAXTVQ010000074.1:0-23942 GCA_964247705.1 uncultured Acetobacteraceae bacterium
CGCGACACGGTCGGCGTGCCGGCCGCTACGGTGCGCGACATCCTGGACCGCGCCCAAGCACTCCAGACCCAGTTGCTCGCGTCCGGCGAGATCAGCCCGGCGTTGCGTGGCAGCCAAGCCGACGCGCTGGTGGAAAGCGCGCTGACCCTGATGCGGCTGAACGAGGCCCAGCACGCCCTGGACGCAGCAACGCAGGGACAAACGATCCTGCAATCCCTCTCCGCGGGCGACCCGGGTGACATCGACCTGCAGCGTCGCCTGGCGACCGCGGAGGAGCGTGTCGGCGACGCCCATCAGTTGCAGGGTGACCACGCGGCAGCGCTCGCCAGCTACAACGCCTCGCTTGCCGGCAAACAGCAGGTCGCGACGGCCAACCCGGCGGACGTGCCGGCGCAGCATGAGATAGCGCTGATGGCCATGAAGATCGGCAACATGGAGATGCAGCGCGACAACCTGGCGGCAGCGATCGCGAGCTACCAGGTCACCTTGTCGATCGCCGAACGCCTCGCCAATGCAGCGCCGGACGACCTGGAACGCCAGCATGACGTCGCCATCGCGGCGAGCGGCTTGGCCGCGACCCAGGTGCTGCAGGGTGGCCTGGCAGAGGCGTTGAAGAACTACCAGCGGACGCACGAGATCCTGGAGCGCCTTTCCAAAGCGCACCCCGAGGACGGATTGCTGTCACAGCAATTGGCGGCGGTGGACGACTATATCGGCGATATCCAGGTGGGCCAGGGCAACCGGTTCGCCGCGGCCTTGAGCTACCTGTCGGGCCTGGTGCTAAGGCAGCATCTGGCGGCGGCCGACCCGAGCAGCGCCGCACTCGCCCGTGACGTGGCGACCTCCCTGACCCGGGTCGGTCAATTCCAGCTCGGCAGCGGCAACGTCGCCAAAGCGTTGCAGAACCTCCAGGAGGCGCTGGCGATCCAGCAGGGGCTGATTGCGAAGGACCCGGCGAACGTGCTCGTCGAGCATGATATCGCGGGGACCTATGCCGGCCTTGGCATGGCGATGCTGAACCAGGGCCGGGTGGACGAGGCGCAGTCCAACGTGCAGGCCGCGCACGACGTGGTGGAACGGCTTGCCACCAACGACCCGGCCAACGGCGTCATGCAACGCGAGATGGCCGGCGTCGACGTCGCGGTTGGCACGGTGCAGCGCGCAGCGGGTAAGCTCGACGCTGCAACCGCGAGCTACCGCGACGCAGTCACCATCATCGCCCGGCTAGCGGCGGCGGCGCCCCGCAACATGCTGCTGCAGCGCGACCTGATGATGGACTACCAGATGATCGCCACGAACGAGACGGAGTCGGGCGACATGGATGCGGCCTTGCCCGACCTGCGCGCCGGCCGGGTAGCCACGAAGACGTTGCTGGCGCTGCTGCCGAACAATGCGGGGCTGAAGTCGATGCTTGCCTGGTACGATCGCCGCATTCCGTTCGAGGACCAGTGACTGTCGTGTCTTCCCGCTCAGCGCTGCGTCCGCGCGCTGACCAGGCGCTCGACCAGCACCGCGGCGATGATGATCGAGCCGATCGCCGAGCCCTGCCAGAACGGCGACACGCCAAGCAGATTGAGGCCGTTGCGGATCATCACCATGATCGACACGCCGATCAGCGTGCCGACGATCGAGCCGCGGCCGCCGTAGAGGCTGGCGCCGCCGATCACCACCGCCGCGATCGCGTCGAGTTCCAGCGCGGTGCCGGCCAGCGGATCGATCGATAGGATCTGCGCCGACAGCAGCACGGCCGCCACCGCCGAGAGCGCCCCGGAGATCACGTAGGGCAGCACGCTGTAGGCCAGCACGTTCAGCCCGGCGGTGCGCGCGGCCTCGCGGTTGGAGCCGATCGCGTAGATCGTGCGGCCGCCCTTCGTGTAGGTCAGGTAGAGCCAGGCCAGGAGGTAAAGCGCCCCCAGGATGGCGACGTTCAGCGGGATGCCGAGCACGGAGAAATACACCAGGTCGCCGAGCGAGGGCGGCACGTCCGAGATCGCGGTGGCGCCGGAGAAAATGTAGGCAAGGCTGCGGCCGATCGCCATCACGCCCAGGGTGACGACGAAGGCAGCCAGGCCGAACCGGGCGATGAGGAAGCCGGAACAGGCGCCTGCCGCGGCCCCCGCCAGTATGCCGAGCCCGACAGCCGGGGCGATGCCGACGTGCCGGACGGCCAAGCCGAACAGGATGCCGGTGACGCCGAGCAGCGAGCCGACCGAGAGGTCGATGCCGCCGGTCAGGATGACGAAGGTCATGCCGATCGCGACCACGCCCACGACGACCGACTGGTCGAGCAGGTTCAGCAAATTGTTTGAGCGCAGGAAGTAGGGCGACAACACGGAGAGGGTGGCCGCGATCAGCAAGGCGAGCGCCAGCATACGGATCTCGAGCCGGGACGACAGGCGCCGGACGATCGAGGCGGGCGAAACCGGATCGGTCATGCGTCAGACGGCGCGGGCGAACTGCGCCTGGAGGCGGCTGCGGATCGGTGCCGGGTCAGGCAAGGCCTGGGTGGCAGGGAGGCAGAGGCCGATCCAGCCGAGATCGTGGCCGCGATGGCTGCGCACCTGGGTGAGCAAGGTGGAGCGGCCCTCATCGGCCTCCGCCACGAACCCGTCCGCACGGGACTGCAATGCGCGGGGGATCGCCGAGGCGCCGATCTCCGGGGCGTCGCCAGCGCGGAACGCCGGGTCGGCAGCCGGATCGGCGACGACGCAATCGAGGCAGAACACCCGGCCGGCGTCGAGCAACGCCCAGAACGCGGCGCCACCATGGGCGGCGGTCAGCTCCCGCAGGATGGCGGCGTTGCGCTGCATCGAGCTGCGCGGGGCCGCGAGCAGGGTCAGCTTCTCCTCGTCGAGGACGGCGCCCGGGATGTCGGCGATGGAGACGCCGTCGCTTATCACGACAACGCGGTCGCTCAAGGTCAGCAGTTCCTCGAAATCGGATGACACCAGCAGGATTGCCGCACCGCCCGCCGCGACGTCGCGCAGCATGGCGTAGATCTCCGTGCGGGTGCCGATGTCGACGCCCTTGGTCGGCTCGTCGAGAATCAGGACCTTCGGCGCCAGCAACAGCCAGCGGGCGATGATGATCTTCTGCTGCATGCCGCCCGAGAAGTTCAGCATGTTGGCGTCGAGCAGCCGGTGCGCCGGCAGTCCGAGCCGGCCCAGCAAAGCGGCAACCTCCGCGTCACGCGCGCCGTAGCCGAGGCCGAAGCCGCGATGCGCCGACAGATGGCCCAGCAGCAGGTTCTCACGCACGGTGAAGTCAGGCACGATGCTTTGCGTGCGCCGGTCTTCCGGCACCAGGCCCAGCCCGGCGCGGATGGCGTCGGCCGGGCGCTTCGGGTCGAACGGCCTGCCCGCGAGCGTGAGCGTGCCGCCGGTGCGCGGCCGGGCGCCGAAGATGGCCTCGACCGTCTCCGACCGCCCGGCGCCGACCAGGCCGCCGAGACCGAGGATCTCCCCCGCCCGCAGCTTGAACGACACGTCGCGCACCGCCGGCGGGGCACGCAGGTGCGACACTTCCATCACCACGGGCTGGTCAGCCCCCTCTCCCGGCACCGGACTGCGCCGGGTGTGCGCAGCCACATCCTGACCGACCATGTGGCGGATGATGTCGGACTGGCTGAGCGAGCGCGTTGCGAGCGAGGCGGCAACGGTGCGACCCTCGCGCATCACCGTGACCCGGTCGGTGATGGCGAACACCTCCTCGAGCCGGTGCGAGACGAACACCAACGCGCGGCCGTCCTGTCGCAGCTTCGCCATGATGTCGAACAGCCGCTCGACCTCGCCCGGGCTCAGCGAGGCGGTCGGTTCATCGAAGATCAGCAACTCGGCCTGCAGCGCCAAGGCCTTGGCGATCTCGACCAATTGCCGCTGCGCCGAGGAGAGGCGTCGCACTTCGGCATCGAGCGGCAACGCCGCGTCCTGGCCGAGGCTGCCGAGCAGTTCGCCCGCCCGGCGCCGCAGCACGCCGCGCGAGAGACGGCCCGGCCGGCCGAGCTCAGGCAGAAAGATATTCTCGAGCACAGATAGGTCGGGCGCCAGGCTGGTCTCCTGCGTCACCAGGGCAATGCCCGCGGCAAGCGCGTCACGGGGCGACCGAACGGCGAGTGTGCGGCCGCGCCAGAGGATCTGCCCGCGGTCGGGCCGCACCTGGCCGCTGATGACGCGCGCCAGAGTGGACTTGCCGGCCCCGTTCGCGCCCAGCAACGCGTGCACCTCGCTCCGCGCGACCGACAGGCTGGCGCCTCGCAGCGCGCGGGTGTTGCCGAAGGTCTTCTCGACGTCCGACGCCTCCAACGCCGCCGCGGGCAGGATCGGGGCGGGAAGGATTGCGGCGGGGAGGATCGCGGCAGCCTGGGCTACATCCAAGCGTTCAGCTCAGCTCGCCGGCGAACACGGTCTGCTTGATGGTCGGCAACATCTCGCCGACGTTCTGCGCGGTCACGGCCAGGATCGGCACATCGATCTGCTTCTCCGGCGTCTGCCCGTTCATGTGCGCGATCAAGGCGTCGGCCGATTTCTGCCCCATCAAATAGGGCTGCTGCATGCCGGAACCGACCACCTGGCCCGCCTTGATGAGATCCACCAGCTCGGGCGTGCCGTCGAAGGCGGCGACCAGCACGTCATCGGTACGGCGCGCGGCCTTGATCGCGCGCAACGCACCGAGCGTCGGCTGGTCCGTTTGCACCCAGAGGCCGCGCATGCCGGGGTTGCCGGTCAGCATGTCCTGAGTGAACTTGAACGTCTCGTCGGTCGAGTAGCTGGCCATCTGCTGCAACCCGGCCTCCTTGGTGATGCCAGCCTCGGCCATCGCCTTGCGGAACCCGGCGGTGCGCGCCTGACCGTTCTTGCGCGCCTGCGAGATCGCGATGATGCCGACCGACCCATCGCTCCAGCCCTTCGCCTTCAGCGCCGCCGCCAGCGCCTGGCCGACGCTGTAGGCGCCCTGGGCGTTGTCGGAGATCACGAACGACACGTAGTCGCCGCTGTTGGTGCCGATGTCGGACACCACGACGGGGATGTTGGCACGGGCGGCCAGGGCGAGCACGCTCGGCGCCGTCGAGCTGTCGGTCGGCGAGATGCAGATACCGGCAACACCGCGCGAGATAGCGTCCTGCGCATTGGAGAGCTGGGTTTGCGCATTGTTGTGGCTGTCGAGAGCCGCAAAGGTGAAGCCGGCCTTGGTGGCACTTGCCTCGATGCCGCGCGACAAATAGCGCCAGAACGGCAGATCCAGGCCCGGCGTGATGTAAACGATCTCCTTGCCGGCAGCGCGGGCGGACCGGGCGACAAAAGGGGTTGCGAGGGCCGTCGTGGCGACGGCTTTCAGCAGCGTGCGACGTTCCATGGTGTTCCTCGGCATTCTTGTTGCGCAGGCAGGCAGCCTGCGAGCCGGTTGATCCGGTGAGGGGCATGATCGTCAGGCGGTCGCGGGCGTCAAGGCATTCCGCACCGCCGGCGCAAATCAAGGACGCATGGCGCCGCTGACGTTCAGATGGAGCGAATAGACGGACGTGCTTGCGGTCATGAACAAGCGGTTCCGCTTCCTGCCACCGAAACAGAGATTGGCGCAGCCCTCCGGCAAATGCAGCTTGCCGATCAGGTCGCCGTCCGGCGCATAGCAACGTACGCCATCCTCGGCCGGGTCGCTCCAGCCCATCGAGCACCAGACGTTTCCCAGAGCGTCGTTGCGCACCCCGTCCGTCATCCCGGGCGAAAAATTCTCCGCGAACACCCGCCCGTTGGTGAGCCGCGTGCCGTTCACGTCGAACACGCGGATATGCGACGGGCCGCCATGGGTGATGCCGGTGTCGACGACATACAGCCGGCGCTCGTCGGGCGAGAAGGAGATGCCGTTGGGCCGGGTGAAATCACCGGCGGCGACGGTGGCGGCGCCAGTGACGGGATCGAGGCGATAGACGTTGCAGGGCAGCTCGGCCGGCGCGGCATGGCCCTCATAGGGGCCATCGATGCCGTATCCGGGGTCGGTGAACCACACGGCGCCGTCACTGGTGACGACGATGTCATTGGGACCGTTGAGCGGCTTGCCGGAGAAGCAGTCCACCAGAACGGTGACGCTGCCGTCCAGTTCGGTGCGGGTGACCCGGCGGCTATCGTGCTCGCAACTCAGCAACCGGCCTTCGCGGTCGCGCGTGTTGCCGTTCGTGTGATGGCTCGGCGTGCGGAACACGCTGACGTGCCCGTCGTCCTCGAGCCAGCGCATCATCCGGTTGTTGGGGATGTCGCTCCAGACCAGGTAACCGCCATCGGCGAAGTAGACAGGACCCTCGGCCCAGCGGAACCCGGTCGCGATCCGCTCGATCGCGGCGTTGCCCTGACGCAGCCCGAGAAACCGCTTGTCGAGCACTTCCACCCGCGGGTCGGGGTAGCGGAAGCCGGGCAGATGTCCGAGCGGCAGGCGCAATCCGTCCGTGGCTGCGTGGTTCATGCCGCCGTGGGCGTGTTCATGCATGAGGCGCTTCTCCCTATCGGCCCGATTGGCATCGGGTCCCGGCTTGTTCGGCAGGTCGAGGCTAACCATGAATGCGCTGCGGTGAAAGGTGCGGCGGTGGACGTAGGTCGAACACAAGCGTCGGCAGCGCAGCTTCCTTGCCACGGCGCTAACGCCGGGCTGTGGCCAAGCCCGCGATCATGCCCGTAAGCAGCACGACGGCCACCAGCATCCAAACGGGGCCGCGGTCGCCGAATGCCTCCTCCAGGGACCGGCCCGTCATGGCCTTATGCACCGCCGCCGCAATCAACAGAGCGACGGCTGTGAGCACGGTCGCAAGCAGCGCGCGAGTGATACGCACGGGCCACCCGGCACGCGCGGCCGGTGGCGCTCCAGCAGGCCGCAACAGCGCGTCACTCAGGGCGAGCAGGTCCCGTTCGAAGCTTTCGTGACGGATCGGCAGGGCGTTCAGGCTTGCCAACGCCGCGATGTCACTCGGGAGGCACGCCGTTGGCGGCATAGCCGCGCCGCCGGCGAGCACGGGCACGATGCGCAGCCCCGCGGCAAGCATCCGGCTCACTTCCAGCCGCACGACGTCTCCGGCATCCATGATCCGCGGCGTCCCGCCGGCGGCACGCGGACCGGCCCAGGCGTGGCCGAGCAGCACGAGGCATACCGGCCTGCGCGACAGCACCGCCTCAATACGCTCGACGAAGTTGACGCCCGGAGCGACGCCGGTGACGTCGAGAAACACCTCCTTGATGCCGGATGTGGCGCGCAGCCGGTCGGCGAGCCGCCCCGCTAGATCCTGCGTGTCGGCCCGGCGATAGCTGATGAAAACGATCACGGCTCCGATTGCAGGCTACGTCCGATCTGCGAACGTTCCAGATGCGTCTCTGCGGCGAGGCGGCCGGGGACGATCGCCGCCACCTCGCTCCCGCCATGGCCTTTGCGGTATTCGTAGATGAGCACTGTGACGACGTGCGCCGGTGTGAAGACCTCGTGGCTGAGCTGTTCCGGTAGCCGGTTGGCGCCGTTGCGAAGCAGGCGGTTGGCGCCGGCCGCGTCGACCGACGTTTCCGACGCGACGAAAGGCTGGTCGGTCACGACGAACACGATCAGCCGGTAGAAACCCTCGGGTGCGAAGAACAACGACCGGATATAGCCGGTAAGTGAGAACGGCTCGCTGGCATCGGGTGGAATGTAGCGGAACTCGGCCGGCAACGGCGTCCCATCCGGAGTCGTCCGCTCCAAACGCGCGACTAAGGCAAAACCATTCGGAGCGCGATAGAAACTGTATTCGAGATAGTCAGCGCTGTGTAAGGCATGGACGATGCGCTCACCGACCGCCGCGAGCGACGGCGCCGGAGCGCCGGGCTTCCGGAACGTCGCATCCGGTAGCAGCAACTGCTCGGATGGGGCTGGCGGCGGCCAGGGGAACTCAGGCAACGAAGACAGCGCGGGTAGCGCCGGGCTCACCTGAGTCACATCGGATCGTGGGCTCGAAATGACCGAGTTCACGGCGCGCAATGGCTGAAGCGAACGCATGAGAGGGGTTGTGGCCGCGTGCCCGGTCGGCACGCCGCCCGGTGGCGCTGACGCGCACGCCGCAACAGCGCCGCACACGGCGGCAACCTGTAAAATGTTAAGGAATACTTTGAGGACGACGGTTTTGTTGACCGGAACTGACATTATATCGTCTCGTCTTTACAATGGTCGTGTAGCTTGCTCAAGGTGTCGCCAGGGATGGCAACTAGCCGGAGATGTATGCGATGGCGTTCGACCGTGCTCTGAAGCGTTGCCTTGCCCTGCTGCCGCTGCTTGCCGTGTTGGTTGTCTCCACAGGTGCCGCCGCGCAACAACTGGGCGGCCGGCGGGTTGCTCTGGTGATCGGCAACGGCAATTACCGCAACGTCGACCGTCTCACCAATCCCGATAACGACGCCCGGCTCATGGCCAACACCTTGCAGGCGGCAGGGTTCACCCTCGTCGGCGGTGGCGCGCAGCTTGACCTCGACAAGCAGAAATTTGACCGGCTGGTGCAACAGTTCGGCAAGGCGCTGCCCGGGGCGGACGTGGCGCTGTTCTACTACTCCGGGCACGGCATGCAGGTGGGTGGGGAAAATTGGCTCGTGCCGGTCGATGCCAACCCGACGACCCCCAAGGACCTCGACTTCCAGATGGTCGATGCAAACCTGGTGCTGCACCAGATGGAGGACGCCGGGACGAAGCTCAACCTCGTGCTGCTCGACGCCTGCCGTAACAACCCGTTCGCGGTACGTGGCATCCGGGCGAGCGGCGGCGGACTGGCCGAGATGCATGCTCCCGAAGGGACGTTGATTTCCTACGCGACCCAGCCGGGCAATGTCGCGGCCGACGGTGCCTCGGCGAACAGCCCCTATACCACGGCGCTGGTCGATGCGATCCGCCACCCGGGCGAGGACGTGTTCCACGTATTCAACCAGGTCGGCCTGACTGTGAAACAAGCGACGGGCGGGACGCAGCAGCCGTGGCTGGCGTCCTCTCCCATCGCTGGCAATTTCTTCTTCTTCAACAACGGCCCGGTGACGATCACGATCCCCCCCGCGTCGCCCGCACCCGTACCGCCACCGTCTGCAGCCCGCCCCCCGCTTGCGAGCCTCCCGACTGGATCGCCAGACGCCCGCTTCGACGGCCCCTGGAACGTGGACTTGTCTTGCATGAACTCGTCTGACGGCGCACTCGGCTATACCTATCAATTCACCGTCCACGTGAGCAACGGCATGCTCCATGGCGAGCGCGGGGCTCCGGGCTCGTCGGGATACATCAAGCTCGATGGGCCGATACAATCGGACGGCAGCGCCATGCTCGTGGCCGAAGGGCTGACGGGCAAACCGGTCCACACCGTCGGGCACGTGCCTGAACTCAGTCCGTTCCGGTATCACGTGAACGCGCACTTCGCCGGAGGTAGCGGAAGCGGAAATCGGGTCGAGGCGAGGGTGTGCACTCTAGGATTCAGCAAGCTGTAGAGTTGCTGATGTGATGGGCCTGGTCTTGCAAGGCGCGTCAACACACTCTTTTCGCGCTCACTCGCTTGGAGAACGCAGCATCAAGCAGCACCCGGCGACAACAAGCTCAGGACCAACCGCGCCTCGAACGCCGCAAGGCCGGGATAAACCGATAGCACGCGGGCCAGCATGCCCGTGACGTGCGGGCAGGCGAAGCTCGTTCCGGTAAATAGCTGCGTCCCGCCGCCCGGTGCCGGCGCCTCGACGTAGATTCCGCGCGCGGACAATTCGATCGGTTTTCCCCAATCGTAGCGCAGGCCCAAAGCCTCTTCGAACCCTTCCATGTTGACCGACAGAACAGACGAGAACTGCGCCGGATAGGCAGTACGGCCCTGGTTGTTGGCCGCGGCCACGATAATACGCCCTTCGTAGAAAGCCCGGTCGGTCAGCGCACCGAGCCGGGCCGTGATCCTCGCGTCGGTCGTGCCGAGACTCATGTTGATGACGTCGTAGCCCTGGTCCAAGGCGAAGGTCAGCCCTGCGACGAGCTGATCCGCTGTTCCACTGGAGTTGCTGCCGATAACCTTGACGCTGGTGATTTCGGCCTCGGGCGCCAGTTGCAGGACGATGCCTGCGCAAGCGGTTCCGTGACCGATCCCGTCCGTAGGTGGCGCCTTCACGCAGCGCGTGCCCATGCGGTCGGTCACCACGTCGAACTGCTCGCACAACTGGCTGGCGAACACGGGGTGCTTGCCGTCGACGCCGCTGTCGAGCACGGCGACCCTGACGCCCTTGCCGCGTCCGGTTTCCAGTGCCGCCCGTAGCCGTTCGATGTCGACGAGCTTGCGCAAGGGGGAGTTGTGTTGGTCGTCCGGCATGCTCATGGCGCCCGGTGCTGCAGGATGGAGTTTGCCAGATCGTGCACGACGCGCCGCTCAGGCTCGGTCAGCAAGGCAAGATCGGCGGCCAGTGCCGGGTCGAGTGCGCCGGCGCTATCGGGAGCGGGTCCGCCGGCCAGGCTGGCCAGCAAGCCCAACGGGCGGCCCAACGCTTGCGCCAGCTCGGTCGCCTGTCCTAATTCGGCCATGGTGAAAGGCTCGGCCGGCCTGCCATCCGAGCGGTTCACCAGCGTGAGCACGCCCACGACCGACTGGTCATAGATCGGGATCGCAGCGAACTCGTGGGTCTGGAAGCCGACATGCTCGTCGACCGCCTTGTTGTGCATCTCCTGATTGGCGGCATCGGCGGACGCGATCGTCTGCCCGGTACGGAAAGCAAGCCCGGTGAAGCTGGCGCCGGTGGGCACGAGCGGGGCAGCGGGACCCATCAGCGAGGGATTGCTGGAGGCAAAGAAGTAGAGGTCGCTCTCGCCGCGGGGCAGCAGAATGGAGGATTCGGCCGCCCCGATGGCCGCACAGACTCCGGACAACGTGCGTCCCAGTTCTTGCCGAACCACGTCCAGGATGCGTTCGGCAACTGCGTCCGCCATCATGGGCTCCAGGACGCGCGAGGGCCGGTGCCCCTTGCCATGAGCGCCATGATTTGTTGCGCCTTGAACATGTCGTCGACCTGGGTGCGCCAGTTCTGCCAAACTTCGGCCGCTGCTTTCCGGCCATGCTGCGCTGCTTCGTCGGCAGCCGGGGCGGATTGATAGTCACGCAGCAACGCCAACGCCGAAACGTCCGGAGCCGAAGCCATTGCCATCACCGTTGGCGTTCGCGGGGCCGCGTCGGCTATCAGCCGCGCGGCGCGGGTGATGTCCGGCGCGATCGTATCCAGCGGGAAAAGCTGCCTGTCCCGCCTAAGGATGACGGAGTGCGTGGGAATGTGCTTGGCCAGGGCTTCGAGCGTTTCCCATCCTGGCGCGCCCGCGCTGGAAATCGATAGCGCTGCGACATGGCCGCGAGGCAGACGCTCCGCGAGTTCGCGTTCCGGCGACCCGCCGAAATCGGCCGCATCCAATACGAAGTCGGTGCCTCCGTGGGATGCGATGCAGGCGAGGAAGGCCGCGCAATCCGATCCAGTCGCCGGTACGGCGCAGTCTGAGTTCGGCAGGGACAACCTTACGGGCAAGCCGAGGGCGTCGCATGCGGCGGCCTGTCGTGCGACGATCCAGCGGGCAGCGTCCGGTGCGAACGTCATCGCTAGCATCGGGCCGAAGCTCTCGGTGCGAAACCCGATCGTGTCAGTGTAGTACTCCGACCCTGCCAGCTCCAGCAAGGTCCGGATACGACGTATGACACTTGGCGGAAACGTTGTCTTGTCGTCTGGCCCGACCGTGCCGAGCGACAGCGCCGTGCCCCGCCATACGCATGGTCTGGCAGCCACGATCTGCTGCAGCCGGCGTTGCCCAGGGTCGAGCAAGGCGGATCGTGCCGCGTCCATGTAAAGGTCAAGTGGCAGTTCGACGAAATCGAACAGACCGCTGCATTGCAGCAGGGTGTCGTGCAGGAAGGGGTGGTACGCGACCCCCACCCCCTCCGCACGGCTGCAGTGATCAACCGTTTGCATCATCAGGACCTGCTTACAGCAGCCGCTTACCAATTGCCCCAGTTCGGCCAGTAATTGCCCCACGGGCGGTAGAACGTGATGTTGCGCCACCACCAATAGGGGTTCACGTCGCCGTCGCCTTCGCCACCGCCCTGCCCCGGCTCGCCCTGTTGGGGCGGCGGCTGCTGCATCTGTCCGGGAGGCGGTCCGTAACTCTGCGTCGGCTGCGTGCCGTAAATCTGGACCAGCACGGAAGGCGGCGGCGCACCGGGACCGCCGTTCGGTCCGCCACCCGGACCACGCGGCTGCCCCTGTCCTTGCGGCTGGCCTGGCCCAGGGCCGCCCTGCGCTGCGGGCACGCCGGACTTCTCGAGCAAATCCTTGACCTTCTCGCGCGGCACCTCGAACTGCGACGCCTGGTCGTCTGGGATGTCGTAGAACTTTCCGTCCATCGCCTGAAGTACCGGCATGGAATGACTCCTCTCATGGTGGGTTTCTGCGCCTTCAGCAGGCCAACAAAACGTGGCTCAGGGACTTGCCGTTGTCAGTGAAATTTTTCATACCCGACGCCACAGTTTGAACTTAGTGTCGCAACAGCAAAGCAAGTGTTTCGTTTCTTGGCTAGGCAGCATCAGTAGGGTCCAATGATAGGCCAGCAAAACGATGGCGACGTCATCCAAATGCATTACGCACGCTCTCACCAGAGCGTGAGGCGTGCGGTCGTGCCGCGGATAAATCTTCTCGTCGTGCAGCCGACGCCGTTTTGTAATATCAACTGCACCTATTGCTATCTCCCGTCCCGTTCGGTCCGCGATACGATCGAGGACGCGACGTTGCACGCATTGTTTGCCAAGACCTTCAGCTCGGGCTGGGTCGGCGAACGGTTGGACGTGGTCTGGCACGCCGGCGAGCCGACCGTCCTGCCGGTGGCGTTCTACCGGCACGCGATGGCCATCATGGACCAATACCGGCCGGCCGGCCTCGCGGTCGGCCACCACTTCCAGACCAACGCGACACTGCTGAACGACGACTGGTGCGACCTGCTCCGCGACCCCGGGATGCGAATGGGTGTCAGCATCGACGGGCCCCAGCGCCTCAACGACGCCAAGCGGCTGAGCCGGGCCGGGGCGAGCACGTTCGCCAAGGCTGTCGCCGGCATCCGAACCTTGCGCGCGGCAGGCATCCCCTTCCACGTCATCACCGTCCTGTCGCGGGACAGCCTGGGCGCGGCACAGGAGCTGCATGATTTCTACGTGGCCGAAGGCATCGAGCATGTCGGCTTCAACGTCGAGGAATCGGAGGGCGACCATGTCTCCGGTCTCGAACCGGGGCAGGCGACGTGCGACCGCTACAAGGCGTTCCTGGCTGAGTTCTGGGCGATCGCATCACGCCACGGCCGGGTCAAGTCGATCCGGGAGATCAACCAAATGCTCGGCGCGGTCTATAGCGGGCCATGGCCGGGGCCGCAGGCCGGGCCGCGCATGGGCCGCAACATGCTGACCGAGCCGTTCTCGATCCTGAGCGCGGACCACAAGGGCAATCTATCCACCTACTCGCCGGAGCTGCTGGGGCAGAGCAATGCGGAGTACGGCAATTTCGTGATCGGCAACGTGCACACCGACACGTTCGAGGACGTGCTGCGCAGCCCGGTTCTGGCGCGGATGCAGCGCGACATCCAGGCGGGTGTCGCGATGTGCCAGCAGCGCTGCGCCTATTTCCACGTCTGCGGCGGCGGCGAGCCGGTGAACAAACTCTCCGAGAACGGCACGTTCGCCAGCACGGTGACGAACTATTGCCGCTTGACGCGCATGGCGGTGGCCGACCTGATGCTCGCCGGGCCGTATGCAGCCTAGGCTGGCCGGCGCCGCGGAGGGACAAGCGCCGCCGCTCCACGAATGGCTGCACGTGTTCGCCCCCGCCTACCGCGGCATGCTGGCGCGGCTGCTCGGGCTCAACGCGCTCTCCGCCGTCGCGGTGTTCATCGAGCTGCAGTTGCTCCGCTCGCTGACGGTGGTGCTCAGCCGTCCCGCGACCCCGGCGGACGCGCATTGCAGCGCCGGCGCCTGGTTCGCCTCGGGGTTCTCGATCGATCCGCAGCCCTGCGGCGCGAGCCTGCCGGGTTTCCTGTTGCTGAGTTACGCGCTGATCATCGTCGTGCAGTCCGCCGTGGACTTTGCCGCCCTGGCGTCGAACAGCCGCCTGGTGCAGCGCGCCCGGCACGATGTGGAGCGCGAACTGCTGCGCAACCTGCTGCGCCAGGATGACGCATTCTATCTGCGCCGGGCGCCGTCCGAGATCATAAGCCGGCTTGGCGGCGATCTGGCGCGGGTTGGTGGGCGTCGGCAGATCGTGGTGCAGGCGGTCGCGACGGTGTTGTCGGTGATCGCCGTCATCTGGGTGCTCGCGGGGCAGAGCTGGCTCGCAGCGGGCGTCGGTATTGCGATCTCGCTGCTGGGCCTCGCCGCCGCCGCACCAATTCTGCGCAAGCAGCGTGAGCTCGACAATCGCATGACGCTCAGCGACGAGCAGGTGAAGGCCGGGTTCGAGGATACGCTGCAGGGCGTGGCCGAGATCCAGGTGTCCGGGCTGTTGCGCAGCGTCCTGAGCCGCTTTGGCCATCGGCAGGATGTGCGCGACCGTGTGGCGATCGAGAACGCCGACATGAACAGCGGCATGTCCGTGCTGCAGAAGCTCACCTTCACGATCGGCTTCATCGCCGCACTCTCGCTGGTGGTGTTCACCACGCTGTTCCAAGGGTCCGCCGGCGCTGGCGAGGGCAGTGCGACGGCAGGCCTGATCGTGCTGCTGATCTCGAGCCTGCCGCAGCTCTATTACAAGTTCGGCGAGCTCACTCAACTATTCGGCCAGTTCCAGATCGCCGACGTGTCCGCCGACCGGCTGCGGCAATACGAGGCGCCGCCGGAGTTGCCGTTGCCGGGCGTGGCTGCGGCCGAGGACGCGATCGTGCTGCAAGGCATCCGCTACCGCTTCAGCGGCAGCCACGCCGTCCGGGGCGGGCCGGAAGGCCTGAACTTGCGCATTCCGGCCAAGGGGCTGACCGGAGTGGTCGGGCCGGCCGGCGCCGGCAAGTCAACGCTGATCCGCATCGTGCTTGGACGGCAGCGCCCGGTGGACGGCACCGTGAGCTACCCGGCGGAGGCCCAGCCCGGCGCGACCTTCGTGTATCTGCCGCAGCGCCCGATCATCTTTGATGCTTCACTACGCGACAACCTGTTCATGACCAGCCTGCAACCCGACACCGCCGCCCTCACCGCCGTCGGCGCGCGGCTTAGTGGTCTCGGTCTGATGGAGCTGATCCGGCAGAAGGGGCTGGACGCCATGCCGGATCCCGAGGCCGCGTCCGGCCTCGATTTAGCGGCATTGCGCACCGGTTTCCAGCACGCGGCGGAGACGGCGCTCGGGGTGCGCCTGCATGCGTTGGGCCCGGGCCACGGCGCGCCGAGGCAGATGCTGATAGAGGGTCAGCTCGGCTGTGCCGCCGATCAGGAGGAGATCGCGCGGCGCCTGACCTCCGCGCACAGCCGTGAAGCCGTGCGCGCGCTGACTGGAACGCCGTTCGGACAGGAGATGGCGGCCGTGGCCATGGCGCTGGTGCGGCAGACCGCGCCGCTGCTGGCGCAGGCCGGCAGCCCGGACGACTACAACCGGATCGCCGCGGTGAAAATCGAGGTCGGCACCTGGCAGCTCCGCTCGGCCGCGCTGGATGCGCTGTCCCAGGAGGCCGATGCGCCGCCCAACCCGGCGATGAGCCCACTGCTGGTTGCCGTAGCCATCTCGACCCGTATCGAGGAGCTGGAGGGCGCGGCTCTGCCGATACCGGATGCCGCCGCCCGGCCGCATCTGCAGGCGATCGTCGCGGGCATCGCGCACCCGTTCCAAGCGGATGCCTTGAACCCGATGCTGACCTGGCGCGAGAACCTGCTGTTCGCCGCCCCCGATCCCAGCAATGTCCGCCGCCTGGAGCAGGTGGACCGGTTGGTGATGGAGCAGCTTCCCGGATCCCCGGTGGATGCCGCCGTGCTCGACGCGGGACTGGACTACCCGGTTGGCCGCCAGGGTGGCCGGCTGTCCGGCGGGCAGCAGCAACTGGTTGCACTCGCGCGGGCGCTGCTCAGTCAGGCGCCGTTCCTGGTGCTGGACGAACCGAGTTCCGCCTTCCACCCCCGGCTGCGCGCCGAACTGGTCGGCGTGTTGCAGGCCGAGGCGAAGGTGCGGTCGGTCACCGTCGTGACCCACGACATGGACCTGGCGCGCGGCTGCGACCGGGTGGTTTTCGTGCGCGAGGGAGCGATCATGGGCGACGCGCCGTGGCCCGACCTGGCGCAGCACAATGCGGAGTTCGAAGCATGGTTGCAGCACGGCGCCGAGCCGGTCTGATAGGGATGCCTGAATGACGTTCGAGCAGCGTTACGACGCTCTGGCGGCGGTGCCCGAACTCAGCGCCATCCCGGCCCAGGCCCGAGCCACCCTGGCCGCCAGCATGCGTCAGGAACGGTTCGCGGCCGGCGAGACGGTGATCGCGATCGGCGACCGGGCGGACCGCGTGTTCGTGCTGTGCGAGGGGGTGCTGGTCGTGGTCCAGGAAGGCCGGGCGGAGCCGTTGCGCCAACTGCAGCCCGGGGCGCTGCTGGGCGAGCTTGCCTTCTTCGCCGACAGTGGCCGAACCGCGACCGTGCGTGCCGTCGAGCCGTGCGTGATGCTGTCGCTTCCGTACGAAAACTTCCGCGCGTTCCTGTTCCGGTATCCCGAGAGCCTGTTCTTGCTGACGAAGCGTATCGTGCAAGCCCTGCGCGACGCGGAGGCGGCTCTGGCCGCAAGAGGATAGCGCCGCGGGAGCTACCGCTTGGGCTGTTCCGCCGAGTGGGGGGCCTCCGGAGGGAAAGCCCCGATGGCGTAGGTTCCACCTTCTGCCGAAGGTAGGGAGGACCGCCCTAACGACCCGCCTTGGATGGACCATGCGCAAGCGAACGCCTCGGTCGCACTGACGGCACCGATCGGACCGTCCCAGGCCGGTGCGGGCAGCTTCCTCCCAGCCGGGATGGCGGCGTAATCGAGCAAGATGCGCGCGCCGGGTTCAGCCGCCAGAACGAAGGCGGCTCTGGCCGCGCCGGCGAGATCGTCGAAGATTTGCAGTGCCGGCTCGCCGCGGCCAGGTGGGGCGGCCCACAGCAGGGCATGGATGACCCGGCACGGCTGCGATGCCGGCGCCGCGCTCTGCACGCGTCGCGGCCAGGGGCTTGTCAGCACGAGCGTCTCGCCGCCCCCGTCCCGCCATCGCTGCACGTCCGCTGCTGTCCCCGCCGGCCCGGCTCCTGCACCGTCCCAGATCGCCACTTGGCGGCATCGCACGCCCAGTTGCCCGGCCTGCAAGCGCGCCAACCCCATCGCCCGGCTGGACGCCATCGCGTAGTCTAGATCGTCCACCGGCCCAGGACCCAGCACGTGCAGCTTGACCTGGCCGAGGCATCGCTCGTAGCGCGGCACCCATTCGGCGCCGCCCGGCAGGACCGATGCCCTCAGGTAGTCGTCCGGGGGGAAGGGCAGCACCGCCGTCACCTGGGCGCCCACGGCCAGCAGCGCTTCCACCGCCACGATGTCCGCCCCCGCCGCGAGCCCGCCATAGCCATGCGCCACCGGTTGCAGCAGCTCGCGCAATTGCGCCTGAAGCCCCGCCTCGTCCCCGCGGCCGCCGGGGATCAGGCCGCAGAAATGAAGTACTTCCCCCGTGGTCAAGTTTCGAACAACGACCGGAGCGCCGCCTCCTTGTGGATCGTCAACTGCGCGCGGTCGGTGTCGTAGCGCACGATGTCGGCGGCACGCCACGCGTTAAGCACGGTGATGATGCTGCGCGTGGTGGTGCCGAGCAGGTCGGCCAAATCGGCCTGCTTGAGGCGGTTCTTCAACACGACGCCCGCCTCCGTCCGCCGCCCCTGCAGGGACCCGAGATACAGGATCTGCCGCGCCAGCCGCACCTCGACCGTCTCGAACGTCGCGTCCTGAAACAGCGCGAAGGTGCGCCGCAGCCGCTGCGACAGCATCCGGGCCAGGTTCACGCCCAGCAACGGCGTATCGCTCAGCACGGCGGTGAAGTTGGCCGCGCTGAGCCGCATCAGCCGCACCCGCCCGTCAACCACCGCCGTGGCCGTGCGCGGGCCACCATCGATGGCGCCGATCTCGCCGAAGATGTCCCCGGCGGTGAACATTTCCACCATGAGCTTCTTGCTGCGGCGATCGATCGCGCCGATCCGGACCCGCCCCTCGCCACCGATAATGGCGTAGAGTGACCCGGCGGCTTCGTCCTGGGCGAAGATCTCCTCGTCATTGCGGGCTTCGATGGTCAGCGCGCCGGCCTCGAGCCGCCGCAGCGTCTCGGGGGCCAGGCCCTCGAACAGGTGGACATGGCCGAGCGGGCTCATGGCAAAACAACATCATCGCGCCATTCGGCCATCGTTGCTCACCTCCTCCTATGAACCCATTCATAGCGCGTACAAACTACACCGGCCCATACTGCGGGTGGAGTGTCCATGACCCGATCCCAGGACCTACGCTCACTGCTGCGCTTCCCCCAAGCCGGGCCGGTCGATGCCGGGCGTCTCGGCCGGCGGATGGCCGCACTCTATCGCCGTTGGCACGGGGGCGGCGTGGACATGGGCGGGCTGGTCCATTGCCTGGCGGCTCCAATGGACGTTGCCGGGCAACCGATCGGACGGGCGTGCCTCGCGGCAGCAGCGGCAGTCGAGGCATGGGGCGGGCACCCCTATCACTCCGCACTGCATCATGCCGAAGTGGCGACCAATGCGTCCGTGCTGGCGGAACTCGCCGGGTTTGCGGGCGCGCCGCTTCCTGCGTCACAGCGGATGCTCCTGCTCGCTGCGGCACTCGCGCACGACTACGGTTACGAACCTGGCGGGGCCCGCTTCGCCGCAGAGACCGCGTCCGCGGACGCGATGGATGCGATGGCATCCGAGTGCGGCGTGTCCCCACCTGAGCGCGGCGACTTGCGCTGCTTGATCCTCGCGACGGAGCCCGGTTTCCGCCGGCTACTGGCGGGCGCGCCGCCGCAGCGACCGGTGCCGCGGCCACTGGAGGACCTGCTCGGCCGGCCGGACCTGGTGACGCTGGCGGCCCTCTTGTCCGATGCCGACCTGCTTTCCTCGGTCGGCCTGACCGAGCAGTGGAGGAAAGTGCAGCGGCGCCGGCTCGAACGAGAAGCGGGCCGCAGGATCGCACCCAGCGAGGATGTCGCGTTTTTCGACCATGTCGTCGGGCCTGGCTTTCTCAGCGCGGGTGGACGGTATTTCGACGAACATCTCGCACGCATGCGGCAGGCCTGCGGCAACGCCATGAGTGTGCAGAATCCGGAGGCCAGACCATGACCGCAGACACGCCGTCGACCGGCCGGGACGCGGCAGCCTGGCACGCCTTGACCGCTTCGGCCCGCCGCCGGGGAGAGTACCTCGACGTGATCGACCTTGCCCGGCAGGGGCTCGAGGAATATCCCGGCGACCTGCGCCTCGAATACGACAAGACACTTGCCTATGCCCGTGCCGGTGCCGCGAGCGAGGCCGAGGCCAACCTGCGCGCGCTGCAAGCTGCCGGCGCGATCGACGCCGCGGCCGGCCCGGCGTTGCGCAACGATTTTGCAGCCCTGGCGGCGCGCCTGCTGAAGGACCGCGCCTACGCCGCACCGCCCGACACGGCCGCGCAATTGGCCATCCAGGCCGCCGCTGCCTACAGGACCGCGTTCGAGGCAAGCGGCGCTTACTTCCCCGCAATCAATGCCGCGACGCTCTACCGCATCGCCGGCGATCGCAGCCAGAGCGAGACACTGGCTCGGGCGGCCCTCGCTGACGCACAAGCCGCCGCACCGGGCTACTGGCGCGCAGCAACGATCGCGGAGGCGCAAATCCTGCTGGGCAACGCCTCCGCCGCGTTGGCGGCACTGCGCGAAGGCGTTGCCGGCGGCGTGCATCTGGACGAACTCGCCTCGACCCGGCGCCAACTGGAATGGCTGCTTGAGCACGGGGTCGGCGACGACGCTATCCTGGCCGCCCTGCCGGCACCTTACGTCGTCTGTTGGGAGGCCCACGGCAACCCGGCGGACTTCGACGCGACGATACGGACGCTGGTGACGGCGCGATCCGCCAATGGGCTGTCGGTCCTGGCATGCGGCGCGATCCTCGGGACGGCGGACATCGCAGCGGCGGAAGCGTTCATCGCCGCCGGCGCGCAAGTGAACGTTCTGATCGCTTGCGCGCCACAGTCCTGCCTCGACACCACCGCGCGCCGGTTCGGCCCGGACTGGGCACGCAGGCTGCAAGCCGTGCTGGCCAGCGCCGCCCGCGTGAGCGAGATGACGCTGGAGGGCGACATGGCCGAGCCCACTGTCGCCGCCATGGCGCGCCAGCAAGCGTGGGGCCTCGCCGCGATGCGGGCGACGGCGCTGGTCACGGCGCCGCACAGGCTGCTTCTGGGCGAGCCCGCAGGCTTGCAAGCAAACGCGGCGCTCGACCTGGCTTTGCCGCAAGGACTGGAGGACCGCGTCGCGCGTGCCTTCGTGTTCGGCGACATCAAGGGGTTCAGCACCATTCCGGAAGCGGCGCACCGGCCCTTCCTCGATCACGTGATCGGCGGCTTCGCGGACGTGCTGGCAACGCTCGGCGCAACCGTGGAGTATACCGAGACCGCCGGCGACGGGATCTTCGTCGTGCTGTCCGGCATCACCGCCGCGCTACGCTGCTGCGACGGGCTGCAGCGCGTGATGGAGCCGGCCAGGGTTACAGCGGCCGGGTTGCCACCGACGCTCGCGCTGCGGCTGGGCGCCCATATCGGGCCGGCGGCGAGCGGGCTGGACCGGGTCACCGGCCGGCACAAGTTCATCGGCAAGGAAGTGATCCGCACCGCGCGGATCGAGGCCGTGACGCCCGTCGGACAGACCTACGTCACGGAACAATTCGCCGCGACCCTGCACGCCTTGTCCTCCGTGGGGCACGCCTGCGAGTATGTCGGATGGCAGGCGATGGCGAAGGGATTTGGCCGCTGCCGGATGTATTCGCTTCGCCCTACGCCGCAAATCATGGCATTGTTGCACGACTGATATCATCCGGAACCGGAGACCCAGCATGCTTCGGAGCGCATTGGTCCTGATCGCACTCGGCGCCTTCGCGCGGCCGGGACACGCCGCGAGTTTCAACTGCGCGGCAGTCAGTACGCCGGACGAACGGGCCGTGTGCGCGAATGCGTCGCTCTCCCAACTCGATTCTGTGGCGGCCGAAGCCTACAGCCAAGCCATCGCGTCGGCCGGACCGGCGGAGATTAAGCCGGTCGCGCTTGACTTCCTGGCCCAACGGCGGACGTGCGGCAGCAACCAACCCTGCATCATGGCGAGCTACGTGGCGGTGGTGAACACTTACGTTGGGCGAGGCGCCAAGGTCACCTTGCCGCCCTGGGCGAACGCGATGGCGATTTCGGGCGGCAGCGCCCCGGCCTCGCGCGCCGTGCCGCGGGCCGTAGGGCAATGCGTGCAGACCGATGTCACATCCATCACGCCAAGGCTGGATCCGGGGCACCGGCCGACGAGTGCCGATTTCGATAGCGGCACGGCCATCAACTTTACCAATGGCGGCTACCAAGTGTCCTACGACCGCGAACCGGCGCTGCTGCAATCGCGGCCTGGTGACGGCGCAGTCATGTGCCTGATCGAAATTCCGCGGCATTGTCCACCCGGCGACGCGCGCGGCCGGATCTACGCCGCAAGCAATCTGCGGACGGGGCAGTCCTGGACGCTGCCCGACTCCGAGCATAGTTGCGGCGGCGCGTGACGCGCGGCTACTGGGCGGCGCTGAGTTGCCCGTCGAACCAGGCAAGCTCATCCCGGTAGCCGGTGTTCGCCGGGTCGGACGCTGACAGACGCTGCATGATCGCCCGGCCCTGCCGCAACACGCTTTGCGCTTCGTCGTGCCGACCCTGCACCTGCTGGATCCGAGCGAGATCGCGGCAGTCCTGGGCGAGATCGGACTGCGCCGGGTCATCGCCGGTTGCCGCACTCGCCAGACGCTGCCGGATCGACAGCGCGACCTGTTCGTTGACCTGCGCATCTGGCAGGTCCGGCTGGTCGCGCAGCAGTTTGGCGAGCGTCTCGAAGGAGTAGGCCGCTTCCCGCTGCAATCGCAGCATCTTGGGCGCTAGCGCCGCCAACCTCGTCGCAATGGCGTTGCCAGCCCGCGCAGTCGCGATGGCGCCCGGCGTGTCGCCCGCTGCCTGCTGCACCTCGCTGGTTGCGATGTCGAGCGCGCCGAGGTCGTGCAGCGCCAGGGCGTCGTTCGGGTGCGCGGCCACCAAAGGCTTCAATATTTCGAGCGCAGCCTGATCGCTGGCCAATGCCGCGGTGAAATCCTTGAGCGCCGCCTGAAGTGTTCCGATCTGGCCGAGAGAGGCCGCCATGTCGCGCCGGATCTGCGGGTCGGCCGCCGCAGCGTTCACCATCTCCTGCCGAACACCGACCGATGCCTGGAAGCTTGCTAGCGCGCCGGGCACGTCGCCGGCGCTCTGCTGCACGGTACCGATCCGGTCATACAGGCCTGCAAGTTGCGGCGGCGAGAAGGTCGGCGGCTGCCCTTGCTCGGCCGGCTCCTGCACCACGGCGAGCGCCTTCCGGTAGCCGGCAAGCGCCGACTTGTAATCGCCCTGCATCTCCTCGGCACGGGCCCACCAGAAATTTGCGACCGCCAGATTGCGCCGAAGCTCTATAGTGTGGGGTTCGAGCCCGGCCGCACGCTCGGCCGGAACGATCGACGCCTGTAAGTCGGGTAGGGCGTCGGACACGTTTCCTTGGTTCATCAGAACGAGGCCGATGGCGCCGTAGGCAATGCCCAGGTCGCGTTGCGCCAGTGCGGAGTGCGGGTCGGCCTCCGACCGGCGCAGGGCGACGTCAAGTGCGGCGCGGCGGTTTGCCAGGGCGTCCGCGAAGTCCCGTTGAGACTGCTGAACAGCGGCCAGTTCGCCGTAAGCCAGCTCGAGGTCGTTCTGCGCCTGGTCACTGGTCGGATCCCGTTGTGCGAGCGCCTGCCGCACGGCGAGTGACGCCTTGAGGCTGGCCGCCGCCTCCGCCGGTTGCCCGTGTGCCGCCTGCAGGTTACCGATTTTGCTGTGCGTGAGAGCGAGATCCTGCCGCACCTCCGCATTGCTCGGATCCGCATCGGCGAGCGGCTGCAGGAGGGCAAGCGTCTGGGTATAGGCATTGAGCGCAGCGGCCGGGTCTGCGAGCGAGGACTCGACATCGCCAATGTTCATCAGCGGCGCTGCACGGTCCAGCCGGTAACGCATATTGGCCGGTTGCGCGTCGGATAGCTTGGTGGCCAAGGCGAGCCCGGAACGATACAAGGCAAGTGCCTGGGTGAACTCGCCCTTGGCCTGATGCACGAGAGCGAGCTTGTTTTCGGACACGGACAAGTCGTGCTGCAGCCCGGGGTTGTCGGGGTCGGCCTCTTGTATCTGCTTGATGATCGCGCTCGACGCTGCATACGCCTCGGCTGCCGCGTCATCATCGCCCATGCCGTGCTGATAGTTGCCGATCAGGTCATAGGATGAAGCTACGTCACGCAACGCTCCGTTGTCCGATGGCTTGGCTTGCGCGGTTTGCTTGCGGATTTCGAGTGACTGTAGAAAGTCCGCCAGGGACGCTGTCTTGTCGCCAAGCGTCTCTTCGCATTGTCCGATCAGTTCGAATGAGAAGGCGTAGTCGTGGTGCACGTCGATCGGGCCGCCGAGCAAGCGATGCAGGATGGCGTTCCCGTGCTTGGCCGCATCCAGGGCGCCCGGCGTGTCACCCTGGATGCGCAATGTGGTCGCGGTCTCGAGCAACGCGTCGGCTTGACTTGCCTGCAGGTCCGGGCTGGTTTCGCCGGAAGCCAGAAGCTGGTCCTGCAGGTTGCGGGCGCGATCCAGGATGTCACGGATGGTGGCCACCGGCACGCCGACGACATCCCT
>CAXTVQ010000075.1:0-5151 GCA_964247705.1 uncultured Acetobacteraceae bacterium
CAGACCTCGCCCTGGTTGAGCGCAAACATGGTGAAGCCCTCGAGCGCCTTGTCGAGGAAGTCGTCATCCTCCGCCATCACGTCCTTGAAGAAGATGTTCGGCGACTTGCCGCCCAGCTCCAGTGTCACGGGGATGATGTTCTCCGACGCATACTGCATGATCAGCCGGCCGGTCGTGGTCTCGCCGGTGAAGGCGACCTTGGCGACGCGCTTGGATTGCGCCAGCGGCTTGCCGGCCTCCACGCCGAAGCCTTGCACCACGTTGATGACGCCGGGCGGCAGGATGTCGGCGATCATGTCCATGAGCACGGCAATGCTCATCGGCGTCTGCTCGGCCGGCTTGAGCACGACGCAGTTGCCGGCAGCCAAGGCGGGAGCGAGCTTCCACACCGCCATCAGCAACGGGAAGTTCCACGGGATGATCTGCGCGACCACGCCCAGCGGCTCGTGGAAGTGGTAGGCGACGGTGTCGTGGTCGACCTCGCTGATGCCGCCTTCCTGCGCGCGGATGCACCCGGCGAAATAGCGGAAATGGTCGATCGCGAGCGGCAGGTCGGCCAGCGTCGTCTCCCGGATCGGCTTGCCGTTGTCGATTGCCTCGACCAGGGCCAGCGTGGACAGGCGGCTCTCGATGCGGTCGGCGATCTTGTTCAGCATGTTGGACCGCTCCATCGGAGAGGTCCGGCCCCAGGCCTCGCGGGCGGCGTGGGCTGCGTCCAGCGCCAGCTCCACATCCTCGGCCGTCGAGCGGGCGACGGTGCAGATGATCCGGCCGTTGATCGGCGACGGGTTGTCGAAGTGCTGCCCACGGACCGCCGGCACCCACTTGCCGCCGATCCAGTTGTCGTAATGCGGGCGGATCGCGATTTCCTTGGCGAGATCGCTCAGGACCTTGTCGACCATAGTTGGCTCCCTGTTCTTGGTTGGGTTGACGCCTTCGCTTGGACAGTCCTCCAACAGGGCTCGCCCTGTCTGACCGTGCGTGACGACTAGCACGATCCGGCACGGACGCTCAACGATCTCGCGTGGCGGCTAGCCGGTTTCGAAGTCGCCGGGCTGTGGCGGAGCGAGCGGCTTGAACAGGGTGCGGTCGGGCTTGATGTCGAGCAGCGGCGTTCCGTCCAGGCAGTCGAGGCCGCGGACCAGCACCGTCGCTGGCTCGATGGCGACAATCTGCACGATGGACGTGCCGAGCGGGTTGGGCCGCACGGGGGAACGCAGCGAGAAGGTGCCGTGCACCGTTCCGTCATTGGCCGGGCTTTGCAAAACCAGGTCCCGCCGGGATAGGTGCAGCCAATAGATCACCTCGGCCCGCTCGAAGCGCTCGAGCCCGGCCAAGGCGGCTTCCCAGGGCTCGAACAGCTCCAACCGGCAGACCGGGCCGTCCTGCCGGCCCTGCCGTGGTGTTTGCATGCGCGACGTCCACGGGGTGCGGATGCGGCCGATGAACACCAGGCCGGCATCGGTGGCCTCGGGCGGCCGGACGGCGACCTCGGACGGGCGGATCTCGGACTCTCGGACCAATTTACACTCTTTCGTGTTTGGGAATGTTAGCTGCCCGATAACGGGCCTGTCGAGGCGCGAGAGCGCTTGAGTTGCGCACCTCAGGATGGCAGTCTCCCGCCGCCGGCGCTCAGACCGGCATGGGAAGGGAAGCGGACGGTGCGAACCAAACTTGCGGCACTGCTGGCGTTCGGGTTGTTGGCCGGGCCGGTGGCCAAGGCCGAGGACACCATCAAGTGGCTGCATGTGGAGGTGAACCCGCTGCAGATCGCCATTTGGAACCAGGCGGCGCGGGACTTCGAAGCGGCGCATCCGGGGGTGACAATCGCGCCGCAATACCTGGAGAACGAGGCTTACAAGTCCAAGCTCACGACCCTGCTGCAATCGCGCGACAAGCCGGCGATGTTCTATAGCTGGGCGGGCGGCGTGCTGCGGGCCCAGGTCGAGGCGGGCGTGCTGCAGGACCTGACGGCGCAGACCAAGGGTTACGCCGACGCCATCACGCCCACCGCGCTCGCCGCCTTCACCGTGGATGGGCATCTGTATGGCGTGCCGCAGGCGCTCACCGAGGTGGGGTTCTTCTATAACAAGGCGCTGTTCGCCAAGGCGGGCATCGACGCGGGCAAGGTCAAGACCTGGGACGACTTCCTGGGCATGGTCAAGACGCTCAAGGCCGCCGGGATCGTGCCGCTGTCCGTGGGGGGCGCGGACAAGTGGCCGCTCAGCTTCTTCTGGTCGTACCTGGCGCTGCGTCAGGGCGGCAAGGCCGGGTTCGACGCGGCGCTGAAGGGGCAGGATGGCGGGTTCGCCGGGCCGGATTTCGTCCGTGCCGGGGAGAACTTCAAGCAACTGGTGGATCTGAAGCCGTTCCAGGACGGGTTCCTGGGCGACAAGCACCTGACCGGGATCGGGCTGTTCGCCGACGGCAAGGCGGCGATGACGCTGGCCATCAGCGTGATCTACAACCAGCAGCACGCGGTCGCCGCCGACAAGAAGGGACTGGCCGACGATCAGATCGGCTGGTTGGACTTCCCGACCGTGTCCGGCGGCAAGGGGCTGCCTACGGACACGCTGGGCGGGATCGTCGGCTGGGCGGTCAGCAAGGGCGCGCCGCCGGAGACGGTGCCCTGGGTCGAGGCGTTCGTGTCGCCCGACGTGCAGTCCAAGCTGGCCGCCGCCGGCTACATCATCCCCGTGGTGAAGGGGGCGGATGCGGCGATCAAGGATCCGTTCCAACGCCGGGTCGCGGACGAACTGGCGCACTCGACCTACCACCAGAACTTCTACGACCAGGTGCTCGGGCCGTCGGTCGGGCGTGTGGTGAACGATGCGGCGGCCGACATCGCCGCCGGCAATGCGACGCCGCAGGATGCGGCCAAGTCCGTTCAAGCGGCTTGGGAGCAGGGTAACTAACCCACGCCGTGAGCAGTCCTGGCACGACCCTCGCCGCGCCGTACCGGGCGCCACGCCCTGCGATCTCGTTGCGGGGCGTGCTGGGCAACCCCAAGCTGCGCGTGGCGGTGCTGTTCCTGCCGCCGGCGGTGCTGCTGTTCACGCTGTTCGTGGTGCTGCCGGTCATCGAGGCCGGTTGGTACAGCGTGTTCAACTGGAACGGCTTCGGCCACCCGACGCGTTTCGTGGGGCTGGGCAACTACGTGGCGGCGTTGCAGGCGCGGCCGTTCCTGCTGGCGCTGCGCAACAACGCGCTGATCATCGCCGTCTCGCTCGTGGTGCAGTTGCCGCTGGCGATGGGGTTGGCGCTGAGCCTGGCCCGCAAGTTCCGCGGGGCCGTGGCGTTGCGCATGCTGTTCTTCATGCCCTACGTGCTGGCGGAGATCGCGACCGGGCTGATCTTCTCGTTCGTGTACGACGGCAATTACGGACTGCTTGCCGCAGTCTGGCGGGCGTTCGGCTCGGACGACCCGCCGCATCTGCTGGCGAGCCCGCAGACGGCGATGCTGGCGATCCTGGTGGTCGTGGTTTGGAAGTATTTCGGCTTCCACATGATGCTGTTCGTCGCTGCGCTGCAGGGTCTGGACCAGAGCCAGGTGGAGGCCGCGCGCATGGACGGCGCCGGACGCTTCCAGGTGCTGCGGTTCGTGACCTTGCCGAGCCTGTATCCGACGATCCGGTTGTCGGTGTTCTTCGCCATCGTGGGCTCGCTGCAACTGTTCGACGTGGTGATGCCGCTGACCGCCGGCGGGCCGAGCGACTCGTCGCAGACGCTGGTGACGTTCCTGTACAGCTTCGGCTTCACCCGGATGCGGGTCGGGTTCGGCAGCGCGGTCGGGGTGATCCTGTTCCTGATCTGCGCCGGGTTCGCGTTCAGCTACAAGCGGCTGGTGTTGCGCGATGAGTAGGCGCATCGAGTTGATGCCGTTCTACCGCGCCCTGTTCCTCCTGGCGGTGGCGGCGTTCGTGGCGGTGCCGCTGCTGGCGACCGTGCTCGGCGGGTTCAAGTCCTTGGGCGAATTGCGCACCAGCCCGTTCGGCATCCCGCACGAGTGGGAGTGGCGGAACTATGCCGGCATCCTGACCTCCGCGCGCTACTGGCAGTTGCTGGGCAACTCGCTGGTGATCGCCTGCCTCACGGTCGCGATCACGCTGGTGGCGGCGGGGATGGCGGCGTTCATGTTCGCCCATGTCACGTTCTACGGCAGCCGGTTCCTGTTGAGCTACCTTACGCTCGGGCTGCTGTTTCCAGCAGCGACGGCGATCCTGCCGCTGTTCATCACGGTGCGGGATCTGGGGCTGCTCGACAGCTATTTCGGCGTGGCGTTGCCGCAGGCGGCGTTCGGGCTGGCGATGGCCATCCTGTTGCTGCGGCGGTTCTTCAAGGATCTGCCGGCGGAGCTGATGGAGGCGGCGGCGATGGATGGCTGCTCCTACGTGCGCGCCTTCCTGTACATCACGCTGCCGCTGTCCCGTCCGATCATCGCGACGGTCGGCACGATCGCCTTCGTGCAGAGCTGGAACGCCTACCTGATGCCGCTGGTGATGCTGAACGACGATGCGACGTATCCCTGGCCGCTCGGGATCATGGCGTATCAGGGGGAGTATTCCTCCGACTGGAACCTGATCCTCGCCTTCATCACGCTGACGATCCTGCCCACCATCCTGATCTTCTTCCTGGCGCAGAAGCATATCGTCGCCGGGTTGACGGCGGGCGCGGTGAAAGGCTGACCCTGGGAGCACCGATGGCTGATATCACCAATCCGATCCTGCGCGGCTTCAATCCGGACCCGTCGATCCTGCGCGTGGGGGAGGATTACTACATCGCGACTTCCACCTTCGAGTGGTTCCCGGGCGTGCAGATCCATCACAGCCGGGACCTGGTGCATTGGCAGTTGGTGGCGCGGCCGCTGAACCGGGCGAGCCAGCTCAACATGCTGGGCAACCCCGATAGCTGCGGTGTATGGGCGCCGGCGTTGCGCTATGCCGATGGGCTGTTCCACCTGATCTACACCGACCTCAAGCGCTACGGCCGCACCTCGGGCGCGGGCGGCGCGCCGGGTGCGTCGCTGCGGGACATCTACAACTACCTGGTCACCTCGCCGACGATCGCCGGAGAGTGGTCGGACCCGGTGTTCCTCAATTGCAGCGGCTTCGACCCGTCCTTCTTCGTGGACGAAGACGGGCGGCAATACGT
>CAXTVQ010000075.1:5251-23678 GCA_964247705.1 uncultured Acetobacteraceae bacterium
TGCTGCAACGCGCCGGGCACGCGGATTGGGTGGACACGCCGGATGGCGAGACGTTCCTCGTGCATCTGTGCGGGCGGCCGCTGCGCAACCGCGGGCGGTGCACGCTCGGGCGGGAGACGGCGATCCAGCGGCTGGTGTGGGGCGGTGACGGCTGGCCGCGGCTGGAGGGCGGCAGCGCTCCGTCGCTTATGATTGCCGCACCCGATTTGCCGGCCCATCCGTTTCCGGAGCCGCCGGTTCGCACCGCGTTCACCGGACCCAACCTGCCGCTGGAATTCCAGTGGCTGCGGTCGCCCTTTCCCGACGAGCTGTTCAGCCTCACCGAGCGCCCGGGCCATCTGCGCCTGTTCGGGCGGGAGAGCATCGGCAGCTCGTTCCGCCAGGCGCTGGTGGCGCGGCGGCAGCAGGCGCATTGCTTCGGCGCCCGCACGCTGATGGAATACGGCCCGGCGCACTACCAGCAATCCGCCGGGCTGGTCTGCTACTACGGCGCCAGCAAGTTCCACTACCTTTACGTGACGCAGGACGAGGAGCATGGCCGCCACCTGCGCGCCATGTCCGCCCTGCCGGACGGCGTCGCCGCGGACAGTTTCACCGCGCCCGTCCCGCTCGCCGCGGGCCCGGTGCATCTGCGGGTGGAGGTGGACGAGGAGCGGCTGCGTTTCGCCTACAGCCTGGACGGGGCTGCCTGGACCTGGCTGCCGGACGTGCTGGACGCCAGCATTTTGTCCGACGAGGCGGCGGCGCCGGGCACGCCGAACTTCACCGGGGCGTTCGTCGGCGTGTGCTGCCAGGACACCGCGGGGACGCGCCTGCCGGCGGATTTCGCCTGGTTCGAGTACCGCGAACGCCCCTATCTGGCCAACCCGGCGGTTTAGGCTTGTCCCAAGCCACCCTGCGCGACGTGTGCCGCGAGGCCGGGGTGTCGCTGGCCACGGCGGACCGGGTGCTGAACCGCCGGCCCGGCGTGCGGCAGGCCACGGTGCAGCGCGTGATGGATGCCACCGCCCGGCTCGGCTACCAGGCCAACCCGTTCGCGACCCGGCTGGCGCGCGGCGATAGCTTCCGGCTGGTATTCGTGCTGCCGGACGGCGCCAACCCGTTCATGCGGGGGCTGGCCGGGCACGTGGCGCGGCTGGAGCCGTTCCTCGCCCGCCAGCGCACCGCCGTCGAGCTTCGCCGCGTGCCGAAATTCGACCCGGCGATGCTTGCCGCCACGCTGGACGGTCTGGGCGACGCCTACCACGGCGTCGGCCTGGTGGCGCTCGACCATCCGGAGGTGCGGGCCGCGATCGACCGGTTGGTGGAGCGGGGCGTAGCGGTGGTGACCATCGTATCCGACGCGCCCGACAGTGCCCGGCTCAGCTATGTGGGCGTGGACAACATCGCCGCCGGGCGTACCGCCGGGTCGCTGCTCGGGCGGATGGCGGGAGGCCGAGCGGGTGTCTTGGGCATGATCGTGGGTTCGACCGATCTGCGCGACCACTCGGACCGTCTGGCGGGGTGCACGGCCGTTTTGGCGGCGGAGTATCCGCATCTGCAGGTTCTCCCGCCGCGCTGCGGGTTCGACGACGATGCCGCCTGTGCCGCGCTCACGCGGGCGATGCTGCAGGCGGACGGTGTGCGCGGCATCTACGTCGCCGGAGCCGGGACCGTCGGCGCGGCGCAGGCGCTGCATGCGGCTGGGCGGGGGCCCGACGTGCTGCTGGTCGGCCACGAGTTGGTGGAGGCCGCGCGGCCGTGGTTGCGCAACGGCACGATCGACGCGCTGATCAACCAGGATGCCGGGCACGAAGCCCGCTCCGCCGCGCGGCAGATGCTGGCGCGACTTACCCACGAACCGATCCTGCCGGACCAGGAGCGGATCCGCATCGAGATCTTCCTGCGCGACAACGCACCCTAAGAAGGACGACGAGCACATGAGCGACTTCTTCACGATCGCCGAACCCCTGCGCTACGAGGGGCACGGCAGCCGCAACCCGGCCGCGTTCCACTGGTACGACGCGAACCAGGTGGTGATGGGCAAGCGCATGGAGGACCATCTGCGCTTTGCCGTCGCGTATTGGCACAGCCTGTGCTGGCCGGGCAGCGACCCGTTCGGCGGCGACACGTTCCAGCGCCCGTGGATGGCGGGCGGCGATACGATGGAGGGGGCACGGCAGAAGGCGGAGGTGGCGTTCGAGCTGTTCCGGCTGCTGGACGTGCCGTTCTTCTGCTTCCACGACCGCGACATCGCGCCCGAAGGCGGCTCGCTGGCCGAGACCAACCGCAACACCCGCGCCATCGCCGAACTGCTCGGGCGCAAGATGGAGGGGGCGAAGGTGAAGCTGCTGTGGGGGACGGCGAACCTGTTCTCGCACCGCCGTTTCATGGCGGGGGCGGCCACCAACCCGGACCCGGAGGTGTTCGCCTGGTCGGCGGCGCAGGTGCGCACGGCGCTCGAGGTGACGCATGAACTGGGCGGGCAGAACTACGTATTGTGGGGCGGGCGCGAGGGCTATGAGACGCTGTTGAACACCGACCTGAAGCGGGAGCTGGACCAGCTCGGCCGGTTCCTCAACCTCGTGGTGGAGCACAAGCACAAGATCGGGTTCACCGGCACGATCCTGATCGAGCCCAAGCCGCAGGAGCCGACCAAGCACCAGTACGACCATGACGTCGCGACGGTGTGGGGCTTCCTGCAGCAATACGGGCTGGAGCGGGAGGTGAAGGTGAACATCGAGGCCAATCACGCGACGCTGGCCGGCCATAGCTTCGAGCACGAGATCGCGCTGGCGGCGGCGCTGGGGATCTTGGGTTCGATCGACATGAACCGGGGCGACGAGCAGTCCGGCTGGGACACCGACCAGTTCCCGCACAGCGTGGAGCAGACGTCGATGGCGCTGTACCACATTCTGAAGGCGGGTGGGTTGGGCAGTGGCGGGCTCAACTTCGACGCCAAGCTGCGGCGGCAATCGATCGACCCGGACGACCTGATCATCGGTCATGCCGGAGCGATGGATGTTTGCGCGCGGGGCTTGCTTGCGGCTGCGGCGATGCTCGAGGAGGGCAGGCTGTCGGGCGCGGTGCAGGCGCGTTACGCTGGCTGGGACGGTTCGGACGGGCGGGCGATGCTGGCGGGTGAGCGAACGCTGGCCGATATCGCGGACCGCGCAGAGACGGCGGGGGTCAACCCGCAACCGCGGTCCGGGAAGCAGGAGGAGTTGGAGCGGCTAATCGGGTCATACACCTGACGAACCGCGTGGATGGCCGGGTCAAGCCCGGCCACGACGTGGTGTGGGGCTACGTTCAGTCGGCCTCGGCGACCTCTCCCATCTTGCTTGCCAACCTCGGCATGCGGCGGCTTTCCGAGGGGGCCAGCCAGTGCTGCAGCCGGTCAAGGTACAGGTAGATCACCGGCGTGGTATAAAGCGTCAGCACCTGGCTCAGCAGCAAACCGCCCACCATCGCGAACCCGAGCGGCTTGCGCAGTTCGGACCCCGCGCCGTTCTCCAGCATCAGCGGCAGGCCGCTGAGCATGGCCGCCATGGTCGTCATCAGGATGGGGCGGAAGCGCAGCAGGCAGGCCTGGTGGATCGCGTCGTAGGGGCTCTTGCCGTCCTCGCGTTCGGCGTGGATGGCGAAGTCCACCATCATGATGCCGTTCTTCTTCACGATGCCGATCAGCAGGATGATGCCGATCAGTGCGATCACCGTGAGCTGGTAGTGGAACAGCAGCAGGATCAAGAGCGCACCCACACCGGCCGAGGGCAGGGTGGACAGGATGGTCAACGGCAGGATGTAGCTCTCGTACAGCATGCCGAGGATGATGTACACCGCGACCAGCGCCGCCGCGACCAGGTATGGTTCGCTGCTCAGCGAGGATTGGAACGCCTGGGCCGTGCCCTGGAAGCTGCCTTGCACCGTCGGGGGGACACCCATCGCGGCCTCGGCTTGCTCGATCTGCGCCGTCGCGTCCCCGAGCGAGGCGTCACCCTTCAGATTGAAGGAGACGGTGACGGAGGGGAACTGGCTCTGATGGTTGATCGCCAGCGGCTGTACCGGGACCGTCGTCTGGTGCACCATCGTGGAGAGTGGAACGGGCGTGCCGCTCGACGACTGGACATAAAGGTCCCTCAAGGTCGCGAGCTTGCCGAACTCGCTCGGCATCGCCTCGAGGATCACGTAGTAGGCTTTGTTGCCGGTGAAATACTGCGCCACCTCGCGCTGTCCGAACGCGTCGTAGAGGATCGCATCGATCGTGGCGGGCTGGATCCCGAAGCGGGACGCCTGATCACGATCGTAGGTCAGAGTCTCGGTGGTCCCGCGGTCCTCCTGATCGGACGTCACGTCCGCCAGGCTGGGCAATGCCTGCAGCTTGGTGAGGATCTGCGGCGCCCATTTGTCGAGCTCGGCCTGGTCCTCGTCCTGCAGCGTGTATTGATACAGCGTGCGGCTCAGCCGGGCGCCGACGCGGATGTCCTGGGCCGGCTGCAGGAACAGCCGTATCCCGTTCAGCGACTTGGATGCAGCGCTCAACCGGGCGATCACCTGGGTCACGTTGGAGCTGCGCTGGTCGAACGGCTTGAGCTGGATGTACATGCGGCCGTTATTGGCCGTCTGCCCGCCAGACCCGGCGCCGATGGAGGAAACGATGTTCTCCACCGCCGGGTCCTTCAGCACCATCTCGTCCACCTGGTGCTGGAGCTTGACGATCCCGTCGTAGGAGATGTCCTGCGCCGTGTCGGTGATGGCGATGATGATCCCGGTATCCTGGGTCGGGAAGAAGCCTTTCGGGATGACGATGTACAGGAAGACGGTCAGGCTGACGGTGGCGACGAACACCATCAGGGTGATGAAGCGGAAGCGCAGCGCCACGTTCAGGGTGCGCTCGTAGAACCTCACCATGCCGTCGAACACGGCCTCGACCGCGTTGTAGATGCGGCCGTGCTTGTGGTTCTCGGCCTTAAGGAAGCGCGACGCCATCATGGGCGTGAGCGTCAGGGAGACGAACGCCGAGATCAGGATGGTCATCGACACGCAGATGGCGAACTCTCGGAACAGCCGCCCGACGATGCCGCCCATCAGCAGCAAGGGAATGAACACGGCGATGAGCGAGATGCTGATCGAGACGATGGTGAAGCCGATTTCGCCCGCGCCCTTCAGCGCCGCGTCCATCGGCGAGAGCCCCTCCTCGATATGGCGGAAGATGTTTTCCAGCATCACGATGGCATCGTCCACCACGAAGCCGACGGCGATGGTCAGGCCCATCAGCGACAGGTTGTCCAGGCTGTAGTCGCAGGCATACATCGCCGCGAGCGTGCCGGCGAGCGCCACGGGGATGGTGACGCTCGGGATCACGGTCGCCCACACGTTGCGGAGGAAGACGAAGATCACCATCACGACCAGCGCGATGGACAGCATCAGCGTGAACTCGACATCGTCCACCGAGGCGCGGATCGTGACGGTACGGTCCGACATGATGTTGAGGTGGACGTCCGGCGGGAAGTTCGCTTCGAGCGATGGCAGCTTGGCCTTGATGCCGTCGGTCGTGGAGATGACGTTGGCGTTCGGCTGCTTGAAGATCAGCAACAGGACCGAGGGCTTCCCGTTCGTGGAGGCGCTCATTTCCCGGTTCTGCGGGCCCGCTACGGCGCGGCCGATATCCTTGATGCGGATCGGAGCGCCGGCGCGGTAGCCGATGATGACGTTGTTATACGGCTCGGCCTTGGTGAGCTGGTCGTTGGCGTAGATCGTGAAGGACTGGTCGGGCCCGTCGATGCTGCCCTTTGGGTTATCCACGGTGATGTTGGTGAGAACGTTGCGCACGTCCTCCATCGTCATACCCATCGAAGCGAGCCGTGCCGGGTCGACCTGGACGCGGATGGCCGGGGTCTGCTGCCCGCCTACCAGCACCTGGCCGACGCCGGACAGTTGCGAGAGCTGCTGCTCGACGATGTTTTCGGCGTAGTTGTCGACCTCCGTGATCGGCGCCTGGTCCGACTGCATGGCGATGATCATGATCGGGCTGTCGGCCGGGTTGATCGCGCGGAAGGTGGGCGGGGTCGGCATGTTCTTCGGCAGCGAGCCCTGCGCCGCGTTCATCGCCTCGAGCACCAGCGTCTCGGCGTTGCCGAGATTGGTGTCCAGGCCGAATTGCAGCGTGATCTGCGTGGTGCCCAGCACGCTGGCCGATGTCATCTGTGACAAGCCGGGCAGCATCTGTCCGAACTCGGTCTCGAGCGGGGTGGCGACGGTGGACGCCATGGTCTCCGGACTGGCGCCCGGGTATTGCGCGGTGACGGTCAGCGTCGGGAACTGCACGTTGGGCAACGGCGCCACGGGAAGCAGCGGGTAGGCCACGATGCCGGCCAGGAAGATCGCCATGGTCAGCAGGGAGGTGGCAATCGGGCGCTTGATGAAGGGTGTGGAGATGCTCATGCAGTTATGCTGTCCGCTCTTCAGATCACGAGTTTAGCCAGGCGTGTCGCTCGGGTTGGACGATTGCGCACCGGATGCCGCAGTCGGCTTGACGTGCACGCCGGGTGAGAGGCGCGACTGTCCGGACACGACGACCGTCTCGCCGCCCGACAGTCCGGCGGTCACGACGGAGAAGCCGTTGTCCTGGTAGCCGATTTTCACATTCGTCACGTCGACGGTCTGGTTCGGCGCCACCGTGTAGACGAAGAGGCCGTTCGGGCCGTGTTCGACGGCGAGCTCCGGAATGGTCACGGCGTTCTTGACCGTGTTCACCAGCACGCGGGCGTTGATGAACTGACCTGGCCAGAGGTGGTCGTCCTTGTTGTCGAATATCGCGCGCAGGGTGATGGTGCCCGTTGCGGTGTCGATCGTGTTGTTCGGTGTGAGCAGGGTGCCCTGGGCCAGCTTGTTGGAATTGGTGCTGTCGAACACGGATACCTGGACGGCGCCCCCGGTCTTGGTCTCGCGGGACATGGCGTCCTGCACTTGCACGAGTTCGTCTTCGGGCAGGGTGAACACGGCGGCGATCGGCTTGTCCTGGGTGATGGTCAGGATACCGGTTTGGCTCGCGACCTGGATAAGGTTGCCGACGTCCACCTGATACAGCCCGACGCGGCCGTCGAACGGGGCGCGGATCGTGCAATAGTCGAGATTGATCTGCGCCGTTTCCACCGCTGCGGTGTCGGCGGCAATCGCGGCCGTGGTCTTGTTCACCGTGGCCGTCTGGTCATCCACCTGCTGGACCGGCGCGAAGTCGCTCTTGGCCAAAGATCGATAGCGCTTGAGGTCGAGCTGGGATGCCGACAGCGTCGCCTGGTCCTCCTGCTTCTGGGCGTTGGCCTGATCGAGCGCCGCCTGATACGGGCGGGGGTCGATCTGGGCGATGATGTCGCCCTTGTGGACCTCCTGCCCCTCATGCGCGGGCAGCGACAGCAGGGTGCCGCTGACCTGCGCCTTGATCGAGACGACGTTGAGCGCCTGGACCGTGCCTAGGCCGTCGAGGAACACGGGCACGTCCTGATGTTGCGCCTTGGCGGTGGTCACGGGGATCGCGGCGGGTGCGGGCGCCGGGTCCGCTGCACGCGCGTTGTCCGGCCCGGCAGTGACCCACCAGGCGGCGAGGCCGGCAACGGCGAGCGCAGGTAGAACGACCGCGGGGATGCGGTGGGACAAGGTTGCCTCCAAACAGGTCGGAAGCCTACTTAAGGGTGTGCCGTGCACAAAGGTGTCATGCTCCCGTGCTCTTGATCGCCCGGGTGCCTAGCGTGAATGGATCTTAACCTAACAGCGCCGTCACCTGCCGTGCGGAAGCCTCGGATGCTACTGTCGGGCCATTGCCGAGGATTGGCGGCCTGGATGAAGGAAACCCTATGATTCGATACGTGGCACTCGCCGTGACGCTGCTGCTTGCTGCATGCAGCGGCGGTTTCTCACCCGGCCCCGGCAGGGTTCCGGGCAATATCAACACGGAACGGCCGGAGGTCATGCCGTCGAACTCGTACCCATACACTCCGAACAGCATGCCGCGTTGAGACGAACCGGTTGGCGGGACGCACTCGGCTGTTGAGGTTGGCACGTAAAATATGCGTAATCCGCTCAACAAACCAGAAGGTCCGCGAGCATGGCCACATCACCCTACTCCGTCATCTACAGCTTCGGAGACAGCCTGTCGGATGCGGGCGACGCCTATCTGCTGACGTCGAGCCCGCTGATCGGGGCACCGGAGCCGGTCAGCCCACCCTATTACGCCGAGACCTACGCAGCGCCAGGCGGCGGCACGCTGACGGCGGACGTGTTCAGCAACGGGCCGGTCTGGGTGCAGGATCTTGCCACGGCGCTTGGGCTCCCGACGCCCGGGCCAGGTGAGGTCGGGGAAAGCACCGCACTCGGCTACGTGCCCGTCGTCGCCGGCGCCGCGGGTGGGACGGATTTCGCGATCGGCGGCTCCGTCACCGGGCTCACCGGGGAGAACACCAGCGCCGCGAACGGGCTGACCGACCTCGCATCCCAGATCACAAACTTCCAGCAGGAGATCCCGACCCCCAGCCCGACGGCGCTCTATACCGTCTGGAGCGGCTCGAACGATTTGCTCAACCTGCTGCAGGACAAGACCTTCGCGACCGACTCGCAGGCTACGATCGCCACCGACATCAACCAGTCGGTCACCAACGAAGTGAACGCCGTGACGCAGCTCGTGGCCGGCGGGGCAGCGACGGTGCTCGTGGTCAACGTGCCCGATCTCGGCGTCATCCCCGAGGTCACGGCGCTGGGGGCAACGGCCGAGGCGGCTGCCACGAGCCTGGCGCTGGCCTTCAACAGCGATTTGTCGGCGGATCTAGCAGCAACCAATTTCGGCACGGCCAAGGTTGTGATCGAGGACGCGTATGGATTGATCCAGAACGCGGTGGCCAACCCGAGCCAATCCGGCCTGACCAACGTGACCGGATCGGTCTACACGGGCTCGTTCACCAACGACAGCCCGGCGCCGACGGTGACCGGGGCGGCGCAGAACGGCTACCTGTTCTTCGACATGCTGCACCCGACCTCGGCGGGGCATGAGGCAATTGCGAGCGAGGCGTTGAGCGTGCTGGGTATCGCGTGCTTTGCGCATGGCACGCGTGTCGCGGTGCCGGGCGGGGAGCGGACGGTGGAGCGGCTTGCCGTGGGTGAGCTGGTCGTCACGGCCTCCGGCCTGGTGCGGCCGATCCGCTGGATCGGGCGGCGCAGCTATGCCGGGCGTTTCCTGGCGGCGAACCCGGCGGTGCAGCCCATCCGCTTGCGCGCCGGGTGCCTGGGCGCCGGCCTGCCGCGGCGGGACCTGCTCGTTTCGCCGGAGCACGCGATGTTCGTGGACGGGGTGCTGATCCCTGCCGGCGTGCTGGTCAACGGGGCCACGATCGTGCGGGAACGCCGGTTGGCCGAGGTGCACTACGTGCATATCGAACTGGAAACGCACGACCTGGTGCTGGCGGAGGGTGCTGCGACCGAGACGTATCTGGACGACGACAGCCGCGGCGTGTTCCACAATGCCGCGGAGTATGGTGCGCGGCCTGGCGAAACAGCCGGCGGGTTCTGCGCGCCCCGGGTGACGGATGGGTATGCGGTCGAGGCGATACGGCAGCGGCTGGGGCGGAACGCGGCGGCGGCTTAGCGACGCACCAGGTGCGGCTGGGGGTGGGGTGCCAAGGCGCACCCCCCCTACTGCTTCCCTGTTAAGGCGGGCCTCTTTAGCGCCCCGGTGTTCACGTTCACGCTGCGCTCCACTGTGACCCGGTCATCGTCGAAGCGGCAGATGACCCGGTCGCGGAATGCCGTTTCCACGAACACCCAGGTCATCTCCAGCGTTTGCGGGCCCAGCCAGCGGGCGGAGGCCATTACGTGCATGCTATCCGGTTGATACTGGTGGTGCAGCGCGTTCCCCGTCATGGACGTGGCGCCGTCCACCCACCCGGTCAGCCCGCAGCGGACGCTGTGCTGGCCGCGCGCGTCGCGCTGGACGAAGACGCAGGCGTCACCCTCGTCTTGCAGCATGACGGCCGCCACGCCGTCCTCGTTCGGGTCCATGCGGAACCAGCGGCCGGATAGGCCCGGCGGTGCTGCACCCGGCCCGGGGTGCGGCAGGTCCAGGCGCAAACCGGCCAATCGGCGGGACAGGCCGCCGAACGCGGGGAGCAGGTGGCGCCACACCAGGCCCAGCAGGCGGTAGTCGGTGGTGGGCGTGGCGGCGGTGATCGCGATGGCGGCGTCCTGGCCCGGCAGCACGATCGCATACTGGCCGAACAACCCGGCGGCATAGGCACAGCCTTCGGGACCGGTCCACCACTGGTAGCCGTAGCCGCGGGACCACTCGGCGCCGGGTGAGCCGAGGTGCACCGCGTCCGGCCCGAACGGGGCTGGCAGATGGGGGCGCAGCGCGTCGCTCACCCAGGCTTCGGGCAGGATCTGCCGGCCGTCCCACCGGCCGCGCCGTAGGTGCAGCACGGCCAGCTTCAGCATGTCCTCCGTGCGGCAGGACAGGCCGTTGCCGCCCGGGTTGATGCCGTTGGGGCATACATCCCAGCTCTCACCCTCGATGCCGAGCGGCTCGAACAGACGGGTGGCGAGATAGGCGTGCAGGCGTTCGCCGGTCGTGCGCTGCAGGATGGCGGAGAGCATGTAGCTGGAGGCGCTGCTGTAGACCATGCGGGCGCCGGGCGGCTCGGGCACGGGGGCCTTGAAGAACGCGTCGGTCCAGCTCGTGCGGATCTGGCGCCAGACGTCGCCGCCGATGCCGGTGGCATGGCCGGTGCTCATGGTCAGCAAGTGGCGGATGGTCATGGCGGCCAGGTGGGGGCCGGGTGCGGTGATCTCGGGGAAGAAGCTCACCACGGTGTCGTCCAGCGCGAACCGGCCCTCGGCGACGGCGAGGCCGATGGCGGTCGCGGTGAAGCTCTTGGTCAGCGAGTGCTGCATGTGCGGCAGGCCGGCCCGGTATGGCGCCCACCAGCCCTCCGCGATCACGTGGCCGCGGTGGAACACCATCAAGCTGTGCAGCTCGAGCCGCTCCGCTGCCACGCCATCGAGGAAGGCGGCGATGGCCTGGGGCGGCACCCCCATCGCCTCGGGGGTGGCGCGGGGCAGTGCGGGTGCGGTCATGGCGGGCCTCGTTCGATTGCGTCGGGTCGGAACCCGGCGGCATAGTCGTCAAAAAGCATGACTGGGGGAATGGATGATCCGTAGGCGGGAGATGCTGCTGGGCGCCGCCGCGTTGGCCACGCCCTCCCTCGCGCGGGGCGCCACCGCGCGCACCCTGCGCTTCGTGCCACAGGCGAACCTGACGAGTCTGGACCCGGTGTGGACCACGGCCGCGGTCAGCCGCGATTTCGGGTTGCTGGTCTACGACACGCTGTACGGCATCGACAGCACGCTGACGCCGCGGCCGCAGATGGCGGCGGGCCACGTGGTTGAGGACGACGGCAAGCGCTGGACGATCACGCTGCGCGACGGGCTGGTGTTCCATGACGGGTCGCGCGTGCTGGCGCGGGATTGTGCCGCCTCCGTCGCGCGGTGGATGAAGCGGGACCCGCTCGGCCAGGCGATGCAGACGCGGCTGGACGCGCTCGAGGCTCCTGATGACCGCACGCTGGTTTTCCGGCTGAACCAGCCGTTTCCGAGGCTGCTGACGATGATCGGCAAGCTGACGGCGGCGGGGATCATGCCGGAGCGGCTGGCCAAGACCGACGCCTACACCGCGATCACCGAGATCGTGGGGTCGGGGCCGTTCCGCTTCGTGCCGGGCGAGTACGTGTCCGGCAGCCAAGCGGTGTTCGCGCGGGCGGAGGGGTATGTGCCGCGGTCCGAACCGGTGGATTTCTGCGCCGGCGGCAAGCGGGCGATGGTGGACCGGGTGGAGTGGCATATCATCCCGGACGCCGCGACCGCCGTGGGGGCGCTGGCCGCGGGGGAGATCGATTGGATCGGCATGCCCCTGCCCGACCTGCTGCCGCTGCTCCGCCGCAACCCCGATATCGTGGTGGGCCGGCTGGACCCGATCGGGCTGTTCCCGCAGTGCCGCCCGAACATGCTGCAGGGCCCGACGGCGAACACGGGCGTGCGGCAGGCGATGCTGGCGGCGGTGGACCAGCGCGAGGTGATGCAGGCGGTGATGGGCGACGATGCTAGCGCGTACCGCACCGGCGTCGGCGTGTTCGTGCCGGGCATGCCGGGTTTCACCGAGGCCGGGTTGGGCCGGCTGGGGCCGAAGCCGGATGCGGTGGTGCGGGCGATGCTGGATCGGGCCGGGTACGATGGCGGCAAGGTCGTGCTGCTGCACCCGACCGACCAGCCGTTCTACAGCGCGATGTGCGACGTGGTAGGGGCGGCGTTCAAGCGGGTGGGCATCAACCTGGACGACCAGTCGATGGACTGGGGCACGGCGGTGCAGCGCAGGGCGAGCAAGGCGCCGCTGGAGGCCGGCGGGTGGTCGGCGTTCTGCACGTCCTCCCCGGCGCTGGACTACGTGGACCCGCTGACGGCGGGCGCGGTGCGGGCGAACGGCGCGGGGGCCTGGTGGGGCTGGCCGTCCGATGCGGAGCAGGAACGGCTGTATCAGGCCTGGCTGTACAGCGGGGCGGCGGACGAGCAGGTCGCGTTGCAGGCGCAGATGCAGGAGCGGGCATTGGAGGAGGCCTGGGTGATTCCGCTGGGGCAGTATTTCCAGTCTTCGGCTTGGCGGAGGAACGTGACGGGGTTTCAGAAGGGGCCGGCGCCGGTGTTCTGGGGGGTGGAGAAAAGCTAGAATGGGGCTCCGCCCCAAATCCCGCCAGAGGACAGTCGTCCTCTGGACACCTCGAAATACTGGGGTGAAGGGGACGACCGTCCCTTTCCGGGTGCAGGGCAGAGCCCTGCTTCCCCCTAGTACGTCTTCGCTGCCGGCGACCGGTAGGTGTTGCGCACCGGCTCCGGCGTCCCGGCCAGAATGCGCCCGTCCACGTCGCGTATATCGCGTAGGCCGCACAGCGCCATGGTCGTGTCCAGCTCGCGGCGGATGATGTCGAGCGCCATGGTGACGCCGGGTCCGCCCATCGCGCCGAGGCCGTAGAGGAAGGCGCGGCCGATGAACACGCCCTTGGCGCCGAGTGCCAGGGCCTTGATCACGTCCTGGCCGGACCGGATGCCGCCATCCATCAGCACCTCGATCTGGTGGCCGACCGCCTCCACGATCGCGGGCAAGGCGGTGATGGAGGACAGCGCGCCATCCAACTGCCGGCCGCCGTGGTTGGAGACGATCAGCGCGTCCGCCCCGGTTGCCGCCGCCTTCTCCGCGTCCTCCGGGTCCAGGATGCCCTTCAGGATCAGCTTGCCGCCCCAGCGGTCCTGGAAGCGCTTCACGTCGTCCCAGCTCAGGCGCGGGTCGAACTGCGTGGCGGTCCAGGAGGACAGCGAACTCATGTCCGCCACACCGTCCACGTGGCCGTGGATGTTGCCGAAGGAGCGGCGCTTGGTATGCAGCATGTCCCAGCACCAGCGCGGCTTGGTGGCCAGGTTGATCAGGTTGGCGAGCGTCGGCTTCGGCGGCGTGCTGAGGCCGTTGCGGATGTCCTTATGCCGCTGGCCGAGGATCTGCAGGTCCAGCGTCAGCACCAGGGCCGAGCACCCGGCGGCCTTCGCACGGTCGATCAGGCGGTCGATGAAGGCGCGGTCCCGCATGACGTAGAGCTGGAACCAGAAGGGCTGGTCGGTGTTCTCGGCCACATCCTCGATCGAGCAGATGCTCATGGTGGAGAGCGTGAACGGCACCCCGGCCTTGGCCGCGGCGCGGGCGGCCAGGATCTCGCCGTCCGCGTGCTGCATGCCGGTGAGGCCGGTGGGGGCCAGGGCCAGCGGCATGGCGACCGGCTGGCCGACCATGGTGCTGGCGAGCGTGCGGTCCGTCATGTCCACCGCCACGCGCTGGCGCAACTTGATGTCCTGGAAATCCGACGAGTTGGCGCGGTAGGTGCCCTCGGTCCAGGATCCGGAATCGGCGTAGTCGTAGAACATGCGCGGGACCCGGCGCTCGGCCAGAACGCGGAGGTCCTCGATGGAGGTGATCGGGCGGGCCATCAGCGCCTCGCCACGGGTGCGTCATGCCCCGATCCGCTTGCGAACATTTAACCAATCCCCCCTAATCGTCCGGCAAAGGTAGTCCACCGTCAGGACCATGCAATGGCGCGGGCGCGTTCGGGGCGAGTTGGCGCCATCCTTCTGATCGGCGGCGTCCTGCTGGTGTTGGTCGTCACCGGGGTTTTCGTGGCGACGATGTCACCGCTCGAGGCGCTGTCTTCGCCTTTTCGCTTTCTGGTCACTACGCGCATCGTTCCGGAACGCCTGACGATGGAGGCGGACGTTCAAGCGGTCGACGCCGCCCGGTTGTCGGAGACGGTGCGCTCGCTCGTGACGTCCGAGCAGCTCCGAACGGATGGGGACGGCGTGGATCCGACCCACGCATTCTTCTACGAAGCGTCGTTCAGTGACAAAAACGGCGTCAATCTCCTGATCAGCCAATCAAGTGGCCACTCCTTCGTGCAGATTTTTCAGGACCACGGGACCAAGGAGAGCATCCGGCCGCTGATCGCAGCAACATCGCACGCGTTCGCGGAACTTGGTTTCAAGGAGGACACCACGCCCTGAGCTGTGCGCGAAGACCTAATTTGCCGTGTGCCCCTCGGCGTGGGCCAGGATCTGTTTCCACAGCACGACCTCGTCGATGGTGATCCACTCCATCGTCACCCGCCCGTCCACGATCCAGGCGTGGCTCAGGCCCATGATGTAGACGGGGGCGCCGGTGGGGGTGCCGAACGCGCCGAACCCGGTGTGGGTGCCGCGCACCGACCAGCGCAGCGCCACGCGCACCGGCTGGCCCGGGTCGCGGTTGATGGTGGCGGATAGGGCGGTGAACGCGGCGTCCGGGAACGCGGCGAGGTAGCCGAGGTAGAAACGGTCGATGTCCGCGTGGCCGTGATAGCTCTCGCCGCCGGGCGCCTCGACGCAGGCGCCGTCGAAATACAGCGTCTTGATCGCGGCCAGGTCCTTCTCGCCCCAGATGCGGCGGTAGTGGCCGGCGTAGATGTCGACCTCGCGGCCGTCCTGGATGGTTGGAACATAACGGCCGGGCTTGTCGTGTTCGGGGAGGTAGAAGCCGACGCGGCCCTTGGTGCGCAGGTCGTCCTGCATCATCTGGCGGGCGAGCGCTTGCGGCTCCATGCCGAGGCCGCGGGCAAAGGCGGCCTGGTCCCGCACCAGCCATTCCTCGGTGACGACCTGGTTCACCACCCAGCAATCGGCGATGATGCGGGTTTTCAGCATGCGGTTGGTGGCGGGGCCGTAGCTGCCGGCGCCGGTGTGGCGCATGACCGAGATCAGGCGGTGGGAGGAGAGGAAGGAGCCGTCCTCGTAGCCGGTCCAGATCACGTCCTCGCCGATTAGTTGGCGGTCGGGGAATTGGTGCAGGGTGGCGAGGGTTTGCGCCGTCACGTCCTTGTTGTCGGCGGCGAGCCCGGTGGCGGCGCGCACGAGGCAGTTGGCGCCGTAGTAGCGGTCCAGCTTGCCGCCGACGCCGCGGTCCTCCCAGATCTCGCGGGTGATGCCGTAGATGAAATCGGGGACGCTCTTGTAGTCGCCGGTGACCGGTTGCATGGCGGGTCCTTTCAGCCTTGGGCGGCGGTGATCTGGGCGAGGATCGACAATTCGTCGTAGAGCCGCCACTCGCGCAGGATCTTGCCGTCCAGCAGTTCGAAGTGCGACGCGCCGAGCACCTGCACGGGCGAGCCGGTGACCGGGCCGTAGGTGGGCACGCCCGCGTAGTGGCCGCGCAGCACCCAGAAGACCGCGACACGGGTGCCGAGTTCGGCGGAGTCGTTCACCACGATGTCGCGCAGCTCGAGTTCGCCGTCCGGAAAGGTGGCGAGCAGGTCGATGATGGACATCTGGAACGGCTGGTGGGTTTGCACCCGGCGCATCCGCACCGTCAGCAGCACGACGCGCGGATGGACGTAGCGGGACGCGAGATCGAACCGGCGGCGGTTCCACACATCGGCGAAGTAGGCCTTGACCATGTCGCAGATTTCGGCGTGGCGCGGCGGACGCTGGCCGGAGACCCCGTGCGTCGCCGGGTCGGCGATGCGGCCGGTGAAGGCGCCGCCTTCGAGCGGGACGGGCATGGGCTGACCGGTGACCGGGCTGCGCCGGGCCAGGCCGGCCGCCAGCACCGCCGGGTCAAGCCCGAGATCCTGGAGGATGGCGAACTCGTCGCGCACCAGCCATTCCTCGACGATGAGGTTGTCCCGCACCAGGCAGTGGGCGATGGAGCGGGAGACGAAGCTGCGGCCGGTCGGCGGGCCGTAGGTGGAGAAGCCGGTCTGCGTCCCCGTCTTGAGCAGGCGGTGCGAGCTGATGAAGCCGTTGGGCCCGCGCTGTTCCCAGATCACGTCCTCGCCGAGGCCGGCGCCGGCATCCGGGGTGGCGGAGAATTTCTGCACGGAGTTCGCGATCACCGCGTCGAAGCCGTAGGTTTCGCCATAGGCGGTGTGCACGCGCACGTCCGGCCCGTAATGCTCGGACAGCCGGCCGATGGCGAGGTCCACCCAGATGACGTCCGTCCAGCTCAGGATGTAGTCGCGCGGGTCCCGGTACGGCGCGTAGGCGGCGGGCTCGAGCGGCTGCATTGCGGTCCTCCCCAGCTTCACAGTGCATTCGAATGCATGGTAGGCTCCACTCGCCAAGCGCGGCAAGGGATGGAGGGTTTGATGGAAGCGACGGCTCGGCTGATCAAGCGCAGCGACATGGTGGCGTGCAAGCTCGCGTTCATCGATTGCAAGATGCCGGGCTCGACCGCCAAGGAGAACTACTCCCTGATCGGCGCCGGGGTCACGCAGTCGGCGGACCAGGTGGTGAACATCACCGAGCCGCACGGGTTCAGCCTGGGCGTTGCGGCGATGCCGCCGGGCACGACCAACAACCTGCATGTCCACTACACCGCCGAAGTGTTCATGATCTACAGCGGCACCTGGGTGTTCCGCTGGGGTGCGGACGGCAAGGACGGCGAGATCATCGGCACGGTGGGCGACGTGGTCAGCATCCCGACCTGGATCTTCCGCGGGTTCAGCAACATCGGCGAGGACGCCGGGTGGATCTTCACGGCGCTCGGCGGGGACGACACGGGCGGGATCATCTGGCACCCGTCCATCCTGAACACGGCGGCGGAGCATGGGCTGTATCTGACCAAGGACAACAAGATGGTCGATACCGAGGCGGGTGCGGCCAAGCCGTCCGAGGACGAACTATTGGCGCCGCTCGACAGCGCCACGATCCATAGCCTGCGCCGGTTCGATCTGGACGCGATGCGGCGCCGGGTGGTGACGCGGACGGAGCGGGCGTATTCCAGCCGCGCGCTGCTCGACAGCGTGTTGCCGGGCCATGCGGCGTCTCTGGCGCCGGTGATCGGGCACGGCATGAGCCAGGACCTGGAACAGGCGGCGCCGGTCGGCAACCCGCACGGGTTCTCGATCGAGTGGCTGCGCATCGAAGCCGGCCAGCGGGTCGGCGCGTTCAAGCTGACGGAAAAGCAGGTGCTGCTGGTGTTCGAGGGCGCGATCGACGTGTCGCTGGACGACGCGGCGGCGGTGCGGGCGGAGCAGCGCGAGGTGTTCTCGGTGCCGGGCGCGGCATGGCGGACGATCGCCTGTGCGGGGGATGTGGCGGCCGAGGTGGCGGTGTTGACGGCGGGGGACCAGAAGAAGCATCCGGTGTGGAGCCGGGAGGTCGAGCAGGCTGCGCGCGAGGCAGGGTTTGCCCTGGACCACTCGGGGTACGTGGCGCGGTTGGAGTTGCTGCCGTATGAGGTGCAGGTTCGGGCGGCTTGAAGCAGCACGCGACCCGACCAGTTTGCCGGTGGCGGTGGGTTGTGGAGAACCCAGCCTCCGGTTCGGAGTAGTCTTGCGGCTGTGAGCGTTCGGCGGGCTACCTCCTACGACGTTGCCCGGGCGGCCGGTGTGGCGCAATCGACGGTTTCCCGTTGCTTCCATCCCGGCAGCACGATCTCCCCCGCCACCCGCGCGCTCGTGTACCGCGTCGCCGAGCAGCTTGGCTACGTGCCGAACGCGCTTGCCCGCAGCCTGATCACGCAACGCTCCAACATGGTGGGCGTGGTGGCGACCCGGTACACGCTGCGGGGCAACCCCGACGTGCTGTTCGCGCTCGGGCAAGCGCTGGAAGCGGCGGGCAAGCAGATCCTGCTGATCACGGCGGAGGGTGACGGCGCCACGGTCGGGGACCTGCGCGGCGCGCTGGAATATCCGCTGGACGGCCTGATCTCCTGCGTCCTGCTGGCGGACCCGGCGTTGCGCGACATCCAGGCCCGCGGTGTGCCGCTCGTGCTGTACAACCGCCGCTCGCCGCGGGTCATGGTGGACGGGGTCATCTCCAACCACGGGGCTGCGGCCGGCGCGGT
>CAXTVQ010000076.1:0-23298 GCA_964247705.1 uncultured Acetobacteraceae bacterium
TTACCGCCGTGAGAGGGCGGTGTCCTAGGCCTCTAGACGAACAGGACATGGCCGGATGGGTGACTTAGGACGAAGAGGGAGGCTTCGCAAGCCCCGAACGGGCCAGCGCGGCGGCGCGGCGGCCGGTGCGGCAAGCGTCGGAGCAGTAGCGTACTTCGTCCCAGCAGCGCGCCCATTTGCGGCGCCAGGTAAACGGGCGGCCGCAGGCGGGGCAGATCTTTTGCGGCAGGTCCGCTTTTTTCACCCTCGCTCCTTCAATGAGGCAAGCCGATCCGGCCGGTTACCTGGCCTGACCGTGGATCCAGCAACACGACCCGGTCCGGGCCACCACCCGACAGCAAAACGGCGAGGCGGTCCCCCGCGGTGGCAATCTGCTGCATGTGGGTGCCGGCAGGCTCGTCCAGGGTCGCGGTGGTCGCCTGGAGCGGCGGCGCGGCGAGACGGCGCACGATCGTGACGGCGAGCGTCGCGACGCCGGCCACGATCAGGACACTCATCACGACCACGGCCGCAACCAACGCACGCATACGACCACGATCCTCCACGGTGCAGAACCAGCCCGCTCGGGCGGTTGAGTCAAGCCCTTCACCGTCGGGCATGAGGGTGCCATGCGGGCGAAACCGTCACCCGGGCGGATAGAAAGCGAGGCGCCGGGCAGCCGCCGGCCTAACAAACACGGATAAGCCGGCGATATTAGCAAGCCATGTTGCGCCGCGCCGGCCGTTGCTCCAATGACTTTCAGACACCTGAACCGAGCCAATCGTGACATCCGAAGTCGACCAGTCCATCAATGCAACCGTCGACCTCACGAACTGTGACCGCGAGCCAATTCATGTACTGGGAACGATCCAATCGTTCGGGTTCCTGATTGCCGTCACGGCGGATTGGCTGGTGGCCCACGCGTCGGACAATGTAGCGGAGTTCATAGGCATCCCGCCCACGGCGCTGCTCGGCCGGCCGTTGGCCGAGTTCATGGCGCAGGATGCCCTGCACGACATACGCAACCGCATCACCGTGCTGCAACGCTCGGACGCCGTCGAGCGCCTGTTCTCCCTCCAGCTCGTGCAGGGCGGACCCAGCTTTGACGTCGCCGTCCACCTGTCCGCGCATCTGGTCGTGATCGAGGCGGAACCGGCGGCGCCGCGGGATCTGGACGCGATCAACCTCTTTCGCCCGCTCATGGCGCGGCTGCAGGCGGTCAAGGAGCTGAGCGCGTTCTGCCGCGAGGGCGCCCGGCAGATCCGCGCGCTGACCGGGTTCGACCGGGTCATGGTCTACCGGTTCGACAGCAGCGGCGGCGGCGAAGTGGTGGCCGAGGTCAAGGCGCCGGGCGTCGACAGCTTCCTCGGCCTGCATTACCCGGCGAGCGACATTCCCGTTCAGGCCAGGGCGCTCTACCTCCGCAGCCCGTTCCGCCTTATTTCCGATGTGGATGCCGCCGCGTCGGCGGTCGTGCCGGTCCACGGGCCCGATGGCCAGCCGCTCGATCTGTCGATGTCGATCCTGCGGGCGGTATCGCCGATCCATCTCGAATATCTGCGCAACATGGGCGTGCAAGCGTCCATGTCGATCTCGATCGTCATCGAGGGCCGGCTCTGGGGGCTGTTCGCCTGCCATCACCGCAAGCCGCATCTGCCGAGCTTCGCCTCGCGCAGCGCCGCCGAGCTGTTCGGGCAGATGTTCTCGATGATGTTGGAAAGCCGGGAGCGCGGCGAGGCGCGGCAATACGAGATGCGGGCCCGAATTCTGGCCGACCGGCTGATGCGGTCCATCGCGCGCGACGACGAATTGTTGCGTAATGCCGAGTGGCTGGGGGAGGTGATTGCCGAGAGCATACCCTCGGACGGCGTGGGCGTATTCGTGAACGGGGCGATCGCGCTGTCTGGCTTGACCCCTGGCCGGGAGGAGTTCACGGCGTTGCTCTCCGCCCTCAACCGGACTGCGGTGAGCCAGGTGTTCACCACGGACCATATCGCGAGCCTGGTCCCGGCGGCCTCGTTGTATGCCAATCATGCGGCGGGCCTGCTCGCCATCCCGCTATCGCGCTCGCCGCGGGACTACGTGGTGCTGTTCCGCGCCGAGCAGTTGCAGTCTGTGCGATGGGCCGGCAATCCGGAGAAGCCGGTCGAACTGGGTCCGAACGGGGTGCGGCTCACCCCCCGCAAGAGCTTCGCCGAATGGAGCGAGATCATCCGCGGGAAGTCCACTCCGTTCTCGCCGGCGGAGGTGACGGTCGCCGAAGCGTTGCGCAGCGCCTTGCTCGAGGTGGTGCTGCGCATTTCGGAGGCGGCGGGCGAGGAGCGCAAGCGCGCCCAGGAGAAGCAGGAGCTGCTGATCGCCGAGCTCAACCACCGGGTGCGCAATATCCTGGCGTTGATACGCGGCTTGATCTCGCAGACGAAACGGTCGGCGCAGTCGCCGGAGCTGTTCGTCGAGACGCTCGAGAGCCGGGTGCAGGCGCTGGCCCGGGCGCATGACCAGATCACCGACGACCAGTGGGGTCCGGCCAGTCTCGTGGACCTGATCGAGACCGAGATGGGCGCCTTCCTCGGCAGCAAGCGCACGCAGGTGGCGCTGACGGGGCCGAACGTGCTGATCGACCCGTTAGCGTTCACCACGCTGGCCCTGATCGTGCACGAGCTGACGACGAACGCGGCCAAATACGGCGCCCTGCGCGACCGTGGAGTGGTTGCGATCGGTTGGGACGTGAACCCGGCGGGTAACCTGGCGCTGAGCTGGCGGGAGACCGGCGGACCGGCAGTGACGGCACCCAGCCGGCAAGGCTTCGGCTCGACCATCATCAACCGTTCCATCGTGTTCGACCTCGGCGGCACCGCGGAGGTGCGGTTCCGCTTGAGCGGGCTCGAGGCCGATTTCGTGGTGCCGGCCCGTTACGTCGTGAGCGTAGCGCAGCAGGCGCCGAGCCGGCCGCACGCCCTGCCGGAGGCCGTGGTGCCCAAATTGGTGCTGGATGGGCTGTCGGTGCTGCTGCTGGAGGACAGCATGATCGTGGCGCTTGACGGCGAGGATGCATTGCGGGCGATCGGCGCGCGGGAGGTGCAGACGGCGGCGACTCTCGGCCGGGCGCTGGAGGTGATCCAGGGCGGTGTGGACTTTGCCGTGCTGGACTTCAATCTCGGGCCGACGACGAGCTTGCCGGCGGCGGAGATGCTGCGGAAGCAGGGAACCCCGTTCGTGTTCGCCACCGGCTATGGCGACAGCCTGAATCTGCCGGACCGGTTCGCGGCCACGCCCGTTGTCAAGAAGCCCTATGACACCGACAGCCTGGCGCGCGCGATCGGCCCGGTACTCCAATCGGCGTGAGCGGCGCCGCCATCCTCCTCCGGCACGCGACAGCGGAGGCGCATCAACGGCTGGAGAACTGTCTGAACCTGTTGGCGCAGCCCGCGTGCGAAGCGCGGTTCCGCTGGGTCCTGGGGCGGTTCTGGGGTTTCCACGCGGCGTGGGAGCCGGCATTGCAGGCGCAAATCGATCTGGCGGAGATCGTGGCGGGCCGGGTGCGGCTGGCCTTGCTGGGCGCAGACCTGGCATGGTTGGGGTTGCTGCCAGAGCAGTGCCAGGCGCTGCCGCGATGCACAGAGGCCGACCGGCTATGCAGCACGCGGGAAGCGGCACTCGGCTCTCTGTATGTGATGGAAGGGTCCACCCTCGGCGGCAAGGTGATCGCCCGCCATCTCGCGGCGGCGGCGTGGGCTCCGGCGGAAGGATTGCGGTATTTCAACCCGCATGGGGACGCCACCGGGCGAATGTGGCGCAAGCTGCAGTCCGATCTGGAGGCGGCTGCGGCCAAGGGTGGCGCGGTGGCGATCACGGCGGGGGCGGTGGCGGCGTTCGACCTGCTGACCGAGTGGCTGGGCGAGCCGGATCCGGCGGCGCGGCACTACTCACGGCCGGCCGGGTCGGCGGACGATGTCCGCCCTGCGGCTGCCGTGTCGTAGGGCGTATATCGTCCGCCGCTGGGCATCCCAACTGCATGCCTGACCAGGGTGCGCTACGCCTTCCCTGTGAACCCCGCCACCAGTTCCGCCAGATGTCCCATCTCGTTCAGGCGCAGGCCGGGTAGGGCCACCGGCTTGCGACCGCCCTGGGCCAGCCGGCGGGGCAGGGAGGCGGCCGCGAAGCCGAGCTTCTGCGCTTCCTTCAGCCGGGCGTCGGCTTGCGCGACCTGCCGGATCTCGCCGCTCAGCCCGACTTCGCCGAAATAGACCGTGCCCGCGTCGGTCGGCGTTTCCGTAGCTGCGGAGGCGAGGGCGGCGGCCACGGCCAGGTCCGCAGCGGGTTCGCTCACGCGCAGGCCGCCCGCCACGTTCAGGTACACGTCGTGGGCGGAGAGGCGTAGGCCGGCGCGGCTGTCCAGCACGGCCAGCATCATCGCCAGGCGCCCGCCGTCCCAGCCGATCACCGAGCGACGCGGCGAGCCGCCGGCATTGGGGCTGAGCAGCGCCTGCACCTCCACCAGCACCGGCCGGGTGCCTTCCAGCCCGGCAAACACCGCCGATCCGGCGATGTTGCCGCGGCGCTCGGCCAGGAACAGGGCGGAGGGGTTCGGCACCTCCGCCAGCCCCGTTTCCGTCATCGCGAACACGCCGATCTCGTCCGTCGCGCCGAAGCGGTTCTTGACGCCGCGCAGGATGCGGAACTGGTGGCCGCGGTCGCCTTCGAAATACAGCACGGCGTCCACCATGTGCTCCAGCACGCGCGGGCCGGCGAGGGCGCCCTCCTTGGTCACATGGCCAACCAGCACCAGGGCGAAGCCGCGCGATTTAGCTAGGCGGATGAGCTCGAAGCTGCAGGCGCGGACCTGACTGACGGTGCCGGGTGCGGAGTCGATGCTGTCCAGCCACATGGTCTGGATCGAGTCGATCACCACCAGGGCGGCGTCGGCGGCCCCCTCCAGGGCAGTGGCGATGTCGCGCACGTTGATGGTGGCGGCGAGTTCGAGCGTCGCGTCCGCCAGGCCCAGGCGGCGGGCGCGCAGCCGCACCTGGTCCACCGATTCCTCCCCGGTGATATACAACACGCGCCGTCCCGCCCGGGAGAGCGAGGCCGCGACCTGCAGCAGCAGGGTGGATTTGCCGATGCCCGGGTCGCCGCCCACTAGCACGGCAGAGGCTGCGACCAGGCCGCCACCCAGCACCCGGTCCAACTCCGCAATCCCGGTCTGCGCGCGCGGCGGTGGGGCCGTGCTGCCTTGCAGGCCAACGAAATCGATGCGGCCCGCCTTGCCAGCCGCTTTCGCGGGGGCGCCTGGGCGGGCCTCGACCGGCTCCTCGACGATGGTGTTCCATTCACCGCACGCGTCGCAGCGGCCGGCCCATTTGGCCGTGACGGCGCCACATTGCTGGCAGACATAGCGAGTCGCGGGTTTTGCCATCGTGCGCTCTGCATCCCGCGCCCGGCCTGGCGGGTCAACTTGCCACCGTAGCCGGCGTTGGCGACGGGACCTCCGGAGCGTTCCGATGCGCCAGCCTACGCCGAAACAGGCGCAGTCCATCCTGGCGACAGCGCTAACCGCGTTGGCCGGCTACGTCGATGCGATCGGCTTCGTGCAGCTCGGCGGGACCTTCGTCTCGTTCATGAGCGGGAACACGACGCGGCTCGGGACTGCGTTGGGGTCGGCCCATTCCGGGCAGGCCGTCACCGTGGCCGGCGTGATCGGCCTGTTCGTGTCGGGCGTGATTGCCGGGCACCTGCTGCGGCGTGCAGCCAAAGGCTTCGAGCACACCGCCGTGCTGGCGTTCGTAACAGCGCTGCTGGTGCTGGCGGGTGTGCTGTTCGACGCCGGGTTCGCGATCGGGGTCGCGATTGCCTCGACGTTCGCGATGGGCGCCCAGAACGCGACGTTCGAACGGAACGGCGAGATGGCGGTCGGGTTGACTTTCATCTCGAGCACGCTGGTGAAGCTGGGCGACCACGTGGCCACCGCCCTGACCGGCGGCCCCACCTTCGGCTGGGTGCCGCCGCTGCTGCGGTGGTGCGGGTTCGCGGGCGGCGCGGTGCTCGGTAGCCTGGCACTGCGCGGCCTCGGGCTGGACGCGATCTGGCTCGCGGCGGCAGCGTCCGGGTGCTTTGCCGGCGCGGCCTATCATTGGCGCGTGCGGGACTGACCACGATACCTGTTTCGTTACGGGTGCGGAGTGGGTAGGTTGCTCCGGGATCTCAATCGAGGTTGCGATGGATGACATTGGACCAGCCCTCAAGGCGTCTCAAAGCCAAGACCATGTCGTGATCAAGGGGCGGGAGTATCCCGTCTACACCGTCTACGAGAAGCAGAACGGCCTGAACCGCCAGTATGCCATTGTCGGGGATGATGCCGAGACGAAGAAGGACGCTCTTTCCTTCATGAAGGACTGGGTCACGTCCATTCTGACGCTCGAGACTGCGGCGCTCGGCGCGATCGGCGCTTTCATTACGTTGAAGGACCCGGCAAATCACCTTTCCATCCTGGAGGCATTGATCCTGGGGGCTTCGGCCGCCTGTTTCGTGTTATCGATGCGGGAAGGCGTGATCGTGCTCAACCAGATCCCCGCCGCGTGTCAGCGCGTGCCTGTCAACGACCACGCATGGCAGAGCGACATCTACAACATCGCGACCAACGAACAGGCAACGAAAGAACAGCAGCTCAGAGGCAGCGGCCTCCACATCGAGCCTTATGCTACCCGGTGCTGGAAATACTTCCAAAAGGCGGCAATGCTGTTTGTGGGCTTCATCATCTATTACGAGGCGCGAGTGATCTACCTGAACCTTCCGGACAAAGGGATTCCGCTGCAAGCGTTCTTCTGAGTTCCGTCTACTTCCGCAGTTCCATCTGGATCGGGCCCTCGCGCCGCCCGTGGGTGAATTGGTCGACCACGGCGTTGCCGCTGTGCAGCAGGTCCTGCGCCGGGCCTTCCCAGACGATGCGGCCCCGGTTCAGCATCGCCGCGCGGTCGCCGATGCGCATGGCGGAGGCCATGTCGTGGGTGATGGCGATCGCCGTCGAGCCAAGGCGCTTGACGCAGTCCACGATCAGGCCGTCGATCACGGCGCCCATGATCGGGTCCAGGCCCGTGGTCGGCTCGTCGAAGAACAGGATGCCGGGTTGGGCGGCGATGGCGCGGGCCAGGCCGACGCGCTTCTGCATGCCGCCGGACAGTTCGGCGGGCGAGAGGTCCCCCACGCTGGGCGCCAGGCCCACTTGGCTCAGCACCTCGCCGGCGCGGGTGCGGGCGTCGGCGCGGGTCATCTTGCCTTGGGCCAGCAGGCCGAACGCGACGTTCTCCCATACCGTCAGGCTGTCGAACAGGGCGGCGGCCTGGAACAGCATGCCGATGCCGCGGTTCACGGCGTCACGCTCACGCCGGCTCATGCGCAGCACGTCGCGGCCATCGATCTCGATCGTGCCCTCGTCCGGCTCGACCAGGCCCAGGATGGACTTGATCAGCACCGACTTGCCGGTGCCGGAGCCGCCGATCACCACCATCGAGGTGCCGGACGCGACGTCCAAGTCCACGCCGTCCAGCACCTGCTTCTCGCCGAAGCGCTTGCGCAGGTTGCGGATGCGGATTTTCGGCAGGGACGACCCGGCGCTATCGAGCAAAGAACAGCTCCGTCAGCACGTAATCCCCGGCGAGGATCAGGATGGAGGCGACCACCACGGCCGAGGTGGTCGCGGCACCCACGCCCTGCGCGCCGCCGCGGCTGTTGTAGCCGTGGTAGCAGCCCATGAGCGCGATGATGAAGCCGAATACCGCCGCCTTGGCCAGCCCGCTGATCACGTCGGCGGCCGTCACGAAGTTGAACGTGTTGATCAGGTAGGTGGTGGGGTTCAGTCCGATCTTGACCGTGGCGATGATGAAGCCGCCCATCACGCCCAGGATATCGGCCACGACGACCAGCAGCGGCAGGGCCAGCGTGCCGGCGAGCAGGCGGGGGGCGACCAGGTATTTCATCGGGTTGGTCGACAGCGTGCCCAAGGCGTCGATCTGGTCCGTCACCCGCATGGTGCCGAGTTCGGCCGCCATCGCCGCACCCACCCGGCCTGCGACCATGAGCCCGGCCAGCACCGGGCCCAGCTCGCGCACCACCGACAGCACCACGATCGAGGCGACGGCGCTCTCGGCGTTGAAACGGGAGAACCCGGTGAAGGATTGCAGCGCGATCACCATGCCGGAGAAGATCGCGGTCAGTGCCACCACCGGCAGGCTGAAATAGGCGAACTCGCTGAAGGCGCGGCCGAACATGCGGCCGTACAGCGGCGGGCGCACGAGGTGGGAGACGCCAATGGCCGCGAACACCGCGACAGACCCCGTGGTGCGGCAGACGCCGAGCACGCCCCGGCCGAGCGCCGCCAGCCCGTCGAGCGGGTTCACAGATAGTGGCGCGGGTAGCGGGAGCCGAGCGATGTCAGGATCTCGTAGCCATTGCTGCCCGCCTGTTCCGCCAAGGCGTCGACGCCTTCGGGGCCGATCAGATCTAGCCATGTCCCGGTGGTAAGGCCGGGTTCGTCGGTCGCGTCGAATGTGGTGAGGTCCATAGACACGCGACCTACCAGCGGGACCGGCTTGCCGTCAAAGAACGCCACGGCCTTGTTGCTTAGCGCGCGCAGGAACCCATCCGCGTAACCGACGGAGACGGTCGCGATCCGGCTTGGCCGCGCCGCGGTCCAGATGCCGTTGTAGCCGACCCGTTCGCCGGCCGCGACGGTGCGCACGTGCAGCACCCGGGCGCGGAGCTGCACCACCGGGCGTTGCGGGTTGGGGCGGCCTGGCGTCGGGTTGATGCCGTACAGGGCCGCTCCGGGCCGGGCGAGGTCCGAATCGAAGTCGGGACCGAGGAACAGGCCGGAGGAGTTGGCCAGCGAACGGGGAGCGCGGGGGAGGCGGGCGCAAGCATCGTTGAAACGCTGCAACTGGGTGGCGTTGACCGGGTCCTCCGGGCACTCCGCGGAGACGAGGTGCGTCATCACGTAGCGGAGGTCGACCCCGTGCAGGCGGCCATGGTCTGCGGCCAGAATGCTCAGCTCCGTCGCATCCAGGCCGAGCCGGTTCATGCCGGTGTCGACGTGGAGGATGGCCGGCAGCGTCCGGTCGATCGCGCGGGCATGGGCGGTCCAGCGGTCGATCTCGTCCAGCGTGCCGAGCACGGGGGTGAGACCGCTGGCGGCAAACTCCGGTTCGAGCCCAGGCCACAGCCCGTTCAGCACGGCCAGCATGGCGCCGGGCAACTCGTCGCGGATGGCCAGCGCCTCGGCCGGGTGCGCGGTGAAGAAGTGGCGGCATCCCGCGGCATAGAGCGACGGCGTGACCGCGCGCGCGCCCAGGCCGTAGGCGTCCGCCTTCACCACCGCCGCCACGGGACCACGGCGCAACACCTGCCAGTTGGCGACGATCGCGCCGCGGTCGATGACGAGCTGGGTTGGCCAGGTTTCTAAGGCGGTGTCCGTCACGCTACGGTTCGGAGCTTTCCAGGTGTCAGATCAGCTTGACGAGTTGCTTGCCGAAGTTGCGGCCCTTGAGCAGGCCCAGGAAGGCCTCGGGCGCGCTGGCGAGGCCCTGGGCCACCGTCTCGCGGTATTTCAGCCGGCCGGAGCCGACCAGGCCGCCCAACTCCCCCAATGCCTGCGGCCATAGCTCCATGTGCTCGGACACGATGAAGCCCTCGATCTTGAGCCGGGAAATCAGGATCAGCCGTGGATGCTCCATCACCATCGACGCGCCGTCGTAGCCCGAGATGGCGCCGCAGACCGCTATGCGGCCGAATGCGTTCATCCGCAGCATCACGGCGTCCAGCACGGCGCCGCCGACATTGTCGAAGTAGCTGTCAATCCCGTCCGGGGCCGCTTGCTTCAGCGCTTCCTTCAGGTCCACGGCCTTGTAGTCGAGGCAGGCGTCGAAGCCCAATTCGTCCACGACGAAGCGGCACTTCTCCGGCCCGCCGGCGATGCCGACCACGCGGCAGCCGTGCATCTTGGCCAATTGGCCGACCACGGTGCCGACTGCGCCGCTGGCCGCGCTGACGGCGACCGTCTCGCCGGGTTTGGGCTGGCAGATGTGGTTGAGACCATACCAGCCGGTGACGCCCGGCATACCGACCGGGCCCAGATAGGCGGAGAGCGGGACGTGGGTGGTATCCACCTTCTGCATCCCTGCACCGTCTGTGGTGCCGTATTCCTGCCAGCCGAACTGGGCCACGACGGTGTCGCCTGGCTGCCATTTCGGGTTGCGGCTCTCGACGACGGCGCCCACGGTGCCGCCGACCATGACCTCGTTCAGCGGCTGCGGTTTGACGTAGGATTTCGTGTCGTTCATGCGCCCGCGCATGTAGGGGTCGAGCGAGAGGAAGTGGTTGCGCACCCGTACCTGGCCGTCCGTGAGGGGGGTGAGGGGCGTCTCCACCAGCTTGAAATTGTCGGTGCTTACGGCGGCTTCGGGCCGGCTGGCGAGCAGGATCTGGTGGTTGATCTCGGGCATCGACGCACTCCTTTTCGCGGGAGTGTAGCAGGGCTGATGGAGCGGTGCGACACACGGAACACCTTGTTTGTGGCCACCCCGCCCTTAACCCCCCCTCAAGGGGAGGGGACTTCATGCACGGTTACGGTTCGCCGTGCACCAGGTCCAAATCGGCAAACCGGGTGAACTCGCCCTCGAACAGCAGGTCGATCTTGCCCGTCGGTCCGTGGCGCTGCTTCTCGATCAGCAGTTCGGCGCGGTTGTGCACCCGATCCATGTCCTGCTGCCACTTGTCCATGGCGGCGTTGAACTTGTCGTCCGAGTCGAAATGAGACTGCTTGGGGCCGCGCTGCTGCAGGTAGTACTCGTCGCGGTAGACGAACATCACGCAATCCGCATCCTGCTCGATCGTGCCCGATTCGCGCAGGTCCGACAGTTGCGGGCGCTTGTCCTCGCGCTGTTCCACGGCGCGGGAGAGCTGGGATAGGGCGATCACCGGCACCGCCAGCTCCTTCGCGATCGCCTTCAGGCCCTGGGTGAACTGGCTGATCTCCAGCACCCGGCTCTCGGGCTTGGTGCCGGCGGAGGGACGCATGAGCTGCAGGTAGTCCACGATTACCAGGCTCAACCCGGCGGTGCGCTTCAGACGGCGGCAGCGGGTGCGCAGGGCGGAGACCGAGATGCCGGGTGTCTCGTCGATATGCAGCGGCAGGCCGGCGATCTCCCGGCTGACCTGCACGAAGCGGTCGAAGTCCCGTTGCGCGATCTCGCCGCGGCGGATGCGGTCGCCGGACACGCGCGCCTCCTCGGCCAACAGGCGCAGGGCGAGTTGTTCGGCGCTCATTTCCAGTGTGAACAGGGCCACGGCACCCTTCGGCACCTCCTCCGACCCGTGCGCGGCCCGGGCCTCGGCCATCAGGGCGCGGGCGGCGCCGAACGCGATCTTGGTGGCGAGCGCGCTCTTGCCCATGCCGGGCCGGCCGGCCACGATGATCAGGTCGGACGGGTGTAGCCCACCCATCTTCTTGTCCAGGTCGCGTAGCCCTGTGGACAGGCCGGAGACGCCGCCCGGACGCTTGAACGCGCGGTCGGCTCCCTCGATAGCCGCGACCAGCGCCTTCTCGAAGATGACCAGGCCGCCGCTGCCGGAGGCGCCCTTGTCCGCGATCTCGAACAGGCGCTGCTCCGCTGCTTCCACCTGCTGCTTGCCGTCCAGTTCGGCGTCGGCGCCGAACGCGTTGTTCACAACCTCCTCGCCCACGTCGATCAGCTCGCGGCGCAGCCAGGCGTCGTGGATGGCGCGGCCGTACTCTCCGGCGTTGATGATGCCCACCATCGCTGTCAGCAGTTGGCTGAGATAGGCGGTGCCCCCCACCTCATCGAGCACGCCGGTGTGCTCGAACTCCGCACGCAGGGTGATCGCGTCCGCCAACTGGCCGTTGTTGATGCGCCTGTGGATGGCGGCGAAGATCCGGCCGTGGATCGGGTCGGCGAAATGCTCCGGCGCCAGGAACTCCGCCACCCGCTCGTAGGCGCGGTTGTTGGCCAGCAGGGCGCCGAGCAGGGCCTGTTCGGCCTGGGAGTTCGACGGCGGCATGCGTTGCGACAGGCCGAGGAGGGGAGAGTCGATACTGTTCATGGGGCGTGCACCATAGCCGACCCAGCCCTGGCCGTGCACGCCTTTGCCTGTGGATTAGTGTGGAACCAGGGGATGCTTTGCCCAGAGCTCGATTTCGGGTTGGGTCAGCCGGACCACCCCTGCGGGAAAGCGAGTAGGGCGTCGTTCACGATGCCAGGCCGTTCCTCGTGCGGCAGGTGCCCGCAGAGTTGGACGGGCACGAGCGTCAGGTCAGTGGCGATCAATCTGGCACCTCGTCCAGCCCAGCCGGCTCGTCCTGCCGCTCGTGGTTCTGCTGGTGGCGGTACGACGAGAGCGCCTGGTAGGTGGCCAGCCTTGCGCGCATCAGGGAGCCGAGCGGCCGGTGCGCGGCCAGGGAGTGGGCTGGCTGGAAGGACAGCACGTTGTCGAAGAAGGCTTGCCGCCCCGGGCTGTAGGCGTCTTGCGCCGGGAGCGTGATGCGGGCGACCGCGACGTAGGGGCTCTGGTCCTCGGGCCAGGGCACGGACGCATCTTCCACCGGCATTGCGTCCAGGTCCGTGCAGAGCTGTACCCGAAGCTCGAATTCGGCGTCTTGCGTTCGGAGGTAATCCGTCACGGCATGGCGGAATGCGTCCGGGTCGGACCCCGTGTCGATGGTCTGGTCGATCAGTGCGGTCAGGGCGGGTGAGACCGGGAACAGCGCCATCTTGGCCACGTAATCGCCGTAACGCAGGGCCGCCTGGCTGAAATAGGCGTCCGATAGCGGGTTGCGCTTGGTGTGGCCGAAGAAGCCGAGCGTGGCGCTGTCGGCGCCCACGGTGTTCAGCGCGGCGTTGGCCACCCGCGACGTGCTGGACACGGCCTGCTTGACCGCTTCCGGCAAACCGGTGCCTTTCTGGACGCCCTTGATGGCGGTGAGGAAAGTCTGCGCGCCGGACTGCGCGAAGGCTGGCCCGGTGGCAAACACGAAATCCTGTGTGGCGGCGCTGTGGCCCGGCAGCTTGGGGCCTTCCACTCCGAGGATCTTCATGGAAACGCCGCGGTGGGTGGACACGCTGTCCGACAGCACCTCGCCGGGTCCCTGGGCGAAGCGCATCAGCAGAGGGTAGCTGCCGGTCTGGGCGAACAGCCCTTGGCATAGCTGCGGCGGCAGGTTGGGCAGCACGTCCAGCGTGCCCTTGGCCAACCCCGTGCTCTTGGCGTGCGAGGCGCGGACAGTCCGGCCGTCACGGGCCGCGACCGTTTGGCTTTCCCGGGTCATGGTGACGATGATGTCGTCGACCACCGTCGCTTCACCCGGCGTTACATGCTCGACGTCGTCGCTGTAGCGAATGTAGTTTATCGGATAGGCCAAGTATCCCTCCTCATGGGTCCAACGTAAGTTGGTCGAAACAGGCGTTTGGTGGCCCGTGACCCAGTTAAGGATAAGAGTTTGCGGTCCGGATGGTTCGGGGGAGGGTTGTTGATTTCGCCGTTACATCGTGGCCGGACTTGATCCGGCCATGACGGCTTCTGATGGTTAGTAGCTGAGCCGTGCTAGATGCCGCAGTTCTTCCGCCGTCGCGGTGCCGAAGCCGAAGAATTCCAGGTAGGCCGGGATCATCTCGAACAGCATGTCCGTGCCCACCTGCACCGGGCACCCCTTGGCCTGGGCGGCGCGGAGTAAGGGGGTGAACTCCTCCTTCATCACCACCTCGCCCACGAACGTGCCCGGCGCTACCCGGCCGATGTCCACCGGCAACGGATCGCCCGCGTTCATGCCGAGCGGGGTCGCGTTCACCACGATCTCGCACCCTGCCGGATCCGCCGGGCCGACGGTCACCGCCAGGGCGGGATAGTGCTCCCGCAACCGGCCGGCCAGCGCCTCGGCGGCGACCGCGTTCACGTCGAACAGGCGCATGGCGGCCAGGCCGGCGGCGGCCAGGGAGGCGGCGATCGCGCAGCCTACACCACCCGAACCCACCACCAAGGCCGTCGCACCCTCGACCGCGCGGCCCTTGCGCTGCATCCCGCGCACGAACCCGGCGCCGTCGAACATGTCGCCGACCAGTGTGCCGTCCTCGCGCTTCAGCACCGCATTGGCGGCGCCGGCGATGCGGGCGGTAGGGGTCAGTTCGTTTACCAGCCGCGTCACCGTGACCTTGTGCGGCATGGTGATCAATGCGCCGTGCAGCGTGGTAATGCCGAACAGCGGGCGGAACAACGCCTCGAACGCCTCCGGCTTGACGCCCAGCGGAACGACGACGGCGTCCACCGCGTGCGCCTCGAACCACGGATTGTAGATCATCGGCGCTTTGAACGAGCCCGTCGGGTAGCCGATATGCGCGATGACGCGCCCGCGCCCGGTGATCATGCCAGACCGAGCGCAGCCCGCGCCTCGCTTGGCGTCGCGACCCGGCGACCGTGGCGCACCACCGCCTCCGCCGCCATGCCCACCAGTTCCGCATTGCTTGCGGCAAGGCGGTCGCGGCTGATGCGGATATTGTCCTCGAGCCCGGTCCGCACACCGTCCGCACCTCGGGCCAGCGCCCATTCCATCACGCGCGCCTGGTTCACCCCGATCCCGGCGGCGCACCAGGTAGCGTGCGGCAGCGCGCGGCGGATCTCGCCCAGCATCAGGTCCAGCAGGTGCTCCTCCGCCGGGAGCGCGTTCTTGACGCCCATCACGACCTGCACGTGAGGCTTGGCGTCCATCAACCCGGCCTCGATCAGCCGGCGGGCGCCGTGGATATGGCTGAGGTCGAACAACTCGATCTCCGGGCGCACGCCGAAGGTCTGCATGCGGGTGGCGAGGTCGTCCACCAGGCTGGCGCTGTTCTCGTAGATGATGGTGGGGAAGTTGACCGACCCCGTGGAGAGCGACGCCATGTCCGGCCGCCGGTCCAGCGCGTTGCCGCGGGCCGAGGGGTCCCGGCCGCGCCCGCCGGTGGAGAACTGCACGATCATACCGGGGCAGTGCTTGCGCACCCCCTCCTGCACTTGGGCGAACAACGCCGGGTCGCTGGAAGGGGTCTCGTCCGGGCTGCGGACGTGGATGTGGACCAGTGTGGCGCCGGCTTCGAACGCGGCGTGGGTGCTCTCCACCTGCTCGGCGGGGGTGGTGGGCAGCGCCGGGTTGTCGGCCTTGCGCGGGACGGAGCCGGTGATGGCGACGGCGATCACGACGGGATTGGAGGCAGTAGCGCTCAAGGACGGGTCCTTTCATTGATGCGGGCTTGGGCGGCAATGCGGACGGCGGCGTTGGGGGCGCCGAACCCGGTGTACCCGTGGCGTTCCACGATCTCGAAGAAGAACCGGTCCTGGAATGCGGCGGTGTAGGCGTGGCGGTAGTCGCCCGCCGGATCGCGGTCGTACAGCAGGCCGAGTTCCGCCAGGTCGGCGAGGTCCGCGTCCTCCACGTCCAGCCGGGCCTGCAGGTCTTCGTAGTAGTTGGGGGGGATGGCCAGCAGCGCCTCCCCGGCGTGGCGCGCCAAGCGGATCACGCCGGCCGCGTCCACCGTGGCGAGCGCGATGTGCTGCACGCCGGCTCCGGCGGTGGTGGAGAGGAAGCGGTTGGTACCGGTGTCGCGCGCCTGCGACTCGTTGAAGGTCAGCCGCAGCGTGCCCGACGCATTGGCCATGGCGCGGCTCTGGATCAGGCCGTACGGGTCCGGCACGGCCATCATCGGCTGCGGCTCGAGCCCGAACAGCGCGCGCCAGAACAGCATGAAGCTGTCCATCTCGCCCGGCGCCAGCGCGATGGCCAGGTGGTCCACGCCGTCCAGCCCGCCCTCGTCGGGTTCCAGCGGCAGCAGATGGAAATCGTCCTCCCAGAAATCCGGCTCGTCCTGGTTGTCCACCAGGTAGATCAGCTCACCGTCCGGGCCGCGCACGGCGGGGATGGCGCGCTCGCCCTCGCCCACGCGCTCGCTCCAGTCCGAAATCAGCAGGGCGCGGGCGCGGGCGACGGTGCGCGCCGGGTCCTCCACGCGCAGCGCCATGGCGCAGACGGAGGGGCCGTGCAGTTGGAAGTGCTCGGCGGCGGCACTGTCCTGCTCGGCATTGAGCACCATCTTCAGCCGGCCCTGGCGATACAGCGTCACCGCCTTGGAGCGGTGCTGGCCGGCGAGGCGGAACCCTAGCCGCTCCAGCATCCCCGCCAGCGCGCGCTCGGACGCTTCGTCCACGGCAAACTCGAGGAACTCGATCCCGTCCGTCTCGCACACCGCTGGCAGCGGGGCGGGGTTCATGGCCAGCGACTCCGCCAGGATCAGCGAGCGCAGCCCGTCGCGCGCGGTGCGGCGGGCGGGGGAGGCGCGGAAATGATCGTTGAACACCTCGAGCGAGAGCGGCCCGCTATACCCGCTGGCCAACACGGCCTGGACGAAACCCGTCACCGGCAGCTCGCCCTGGCCAGGGAAGTTACGGAAATGCCGGCTCCAGGACAGCACGTCCATGTCGCGCAGGGGGGCGTCGGCGAGCTGGACGAAGAAGATCCGGTTGCCGGGGATTTCTGCCAGGCCGGCCGGGTCGTCCTTGAGGGCCAGGGTGTGGAAGCTGTCCACGATCAGGCCGAGTGCGGGGTGGTCCGCCCGCTGCACGATGGACCAGGCCTGGCGCCATAGCCTTGTGTGCCGCCCCCAGCTCAGCGCCTCGAACCCGACGCGCAGCCCCCGCTGAGCGGCACGCTCCGCCATGGCGCGCAGGTCGGCGGCGGCGCGTGCTTCGTCATCCAGGCAGGCGGGCAGGGTGTTGCTGCAGACCAGCACGAGGTCGGTGCCGAGTGCCTGCATGATGTCGAACTTGCGCTCGGCACGGTCCAGGTTGCGGGCCCGGAAGGCATCCGGCATGGCCTCGAAATCGCGGAACGGCTGGTAGATCTCGATCTTGAGGCCGAGCCCGTCGGCGATCTTGCGCACCTCCGCGGGCGAGCCGTCATAGGCCAGAAGGTCCGCCTCCATCACCTCCACGCCGTCGAAGCCGACCCGGGCGGCGGCTTCCAGCTTGTCGGGCAGGGTGCCGCTGAGCGCGACGGTGGCGATGGATTTGCGCAGCATGGTCTAGCTAGGCCTGTAATCGAGCCGTTTAGCCATCCAGCCGCGGAGGGCGAGCTGGGCGGGTGCATCGGCCACCACGGCGGCCGTGCTGGCGTTCGCATCGAGCGCGCAGAGCGGGCGCACACCCAGCGCCGACGCCTGCGCCTGCACCGCGCCGGAGCACGCGACCTGGGTTGCGCGCCGCCACAGCGCCACGATTGCGGCGGGGGCAAGTTGCGGAAGCACCATGGCGATGTCGAGGTCTGAAGCGGCTGCGGTGGCGGACCAGGCCCGGCGCAGGGCCGGCTCGCCTCGCCCGCCACCATGGGCGGCAAGCAGTTCACTCACGGTTGGCACGTCGGGGAACGCGGGGTCCCGCAGGCGGTGGCCGGCATCGTCCACGACGCCGAAGGAGCAGAGCGGCTGGGCACCGGATGCAGCGAGAGCTGGCGCCAACTCCGGCACCCGGCGGCCGCGTAGGCACACCGCGTCCACCTGGCCCTGCGCCAAAGCCGTTGCCGCGGTGCTGTCGGACAGGCCGAACACGGGGGACCAGGCGGCGTCCAGCAAGTCCAGCGCCAGCATCGCCGGCAGGTCGGCGCCATCCGGGGCGGAGGCGGCAAGGCGAAGCGGTGCGCCGTGCAGGATTGCCTGGGCCGGTACGCGGCTCATCACCAAGCCCGGCGTGATACCCGCGAGCGCCGGGATCCACTGTCCCGTGTTGAACCGGGCGCGGGGGTCGCCGACCAGCCATGCCATTGCGGCCGACCCGGGCAACAGCAGCGCGGTGCTGCCGTCCGGCACGATGCGGGCCTCGAACACGTTGGCGGCGGTCACGCCATCGGCGCCGCCCACGACATCCTTACGCAGCGCGGTGCCGGGCGGCAGGGCGCGGCTCAGGCCGGGGGCCAGCCACTCGGCCCAGGAATCGGCCGTGCCGCCGCCGGGTCCGCCTACGAGGAGAGTGGCGCCGTCAGGGAACGGGATCGAAGCCGCAAGGGCGGCCCGAGGCAGCGCGGCGGTGGGCAGTGCCGCGCCCGCTGAGGCGATCAGAAGGCGACGCGTGATCGAAGTCGTCACTGGGAGTAGGTCCCTTGTCGTTGCCGCCTGGCACTCCTAGCGAGGTTTGGCTGCGACGCCAACTCAGCTATCGTAAGCAACAAGGGAGTCGAACGGCACGCCGAGCTTGGCGCGGCCGCCGAGGAAGGTCAGCTCGATCAGCGCCGCCGCCCCTGGGATCACCGCCCCGACTTCCTGCAGCAGGGCGATGCTGGCGGCCAGGGTGCCCCCAGTGGCTAGCAGATCGTCCACCACCACCACGCGCTGCCCGGGCTGCACCGCGTCGGCCTGGATCTCCAGCCGGTCGGTGCCGTATTCCAGCGCGTAGTCGTGGGCGATCACCCGGCCGGGCAGCTTGCCGCGCTTGCGCAGCATGACGAAACCGCAGCCGAGCTTCAGCGCCAAAGGGGCTGCCAGCAGGAAGCCGCGGGATTCGACGCCCGCCAGCAGGTCCGGCTGCCAGGCGCGGACCCGGCTGGCCATCCGTCCCATCGCGACCTGCCACGCGTCGGGGTGCCGCAGCAGGGTGGAGACGTCGTAGAACAGGATGCCGGGCTTCGGAAAATCCGGGATGGCGGCGATGTGGTCCTTGAGGTCCATGGAGCATCCTCGGGCGCGGGTTCGAGTTCAATCTGGGTGGGCCGGTCGATGCCTATAGCGGGGCCAGCGGCGTTGCGCTAACCCGGTGCCATGTCGCGCCCCTTTGCCGCCACCCTGATGGGCATCACCTTCGTGATCGTCTACGTCGCCGCAGCGATCACGCTGCCGGACGTGCTGCCGGGTAATTGGATCGTGCAGGCGTTGTATTTCCTGATCGCCGGCGTCGTCTGGGTGTTTCCGATCCGCTGGCTGATGCTGTGGAGCGTGCACAAGCGCTGAATGATCGGCGGTATTGCCTTCACGGTACCGTCACTCGGTTGTCACCCCGGCGCAACACATGGGCTATACTCCGCGCAACGACATCCGGGAGTGAAACAGATGCTTCGCCGTTCTCTGCTTGGGGGCGCCGCAGCCCTCGCCGTGGCGCCCGTTGCACGGGCGCAAGCCGCGAAGACCCGCGTGGTGTTCTGGCACGCGATGACGGCGGCGCTGAACGAGGAGGTGAACCGCCTGGCCACGGCGTTCAACGCCTCGCAGGCCGACTACGAAGTGCAGCCGGTATACAAGGGCACCTATGCCGAGACGTTGACGGCCGCCATCGCCGCCTTCCGCGCTGGCCAGGCGCCGAACCTGGTGCAGGTGTTCGAAGTGGGTACCGGCACGATGCTGGCCGCAGGCGCCGCCGTGAAGCCGGCTTGGCAGCTCATCGCCGAGACGGGGGCCGACATCAAGCCCGACGCCTACATCCCCGCGGTGCGCGGTTACTACAGCCTGGCGGACGGGCGGATGGCGTCGGTGCCGTTCAACTCCTCCACCGCCGTGATGTGGTTCAACCTGGACGCGATGGAAAAGGCTGGGCTCGACCCGTCCAAGCCGCCCACGACCTACGACGAGGTGCAGGCGGCTGCCGAGGCGATGAAGGCCAAGGACGCCGTCGCGATCCCGGTCTCCAGCGGTTGGTTCTCCTGGATTCACCTCGAGGAGTACGCCGCGATCCACAACATCGCCTTCGCCACGGATGGCGACGGGTTCGACGGGCTGGGCGCGCAACTCAACCTGAACAAGCCCGAGTTCGTGAAGCAACTGCAGCGTTTCCTGGACTGGCAGAAGGACGGCATCTTCAAATATGGCGGGCGCGACGCTCAGGCCGACCCGGTGTTCCTCTCGGGCCAGGCCGGCATCGGGTTCAACAGCTCGGGCGAGCGCGGCGACCTCATCAAGAGCGCGCAGTTCAAGTGGGCGCCGGGCTACCTCCCGTACGATCCGGCGATCACCCAGCAGCCGATCAACTCCATCATCGGCGGGGCCAGCCTGTGGACGATGACGGCGCCCAACCGCGCGCCAGCCGAGTATAAGGCGGTGGCCGGGTTCCTCGCCTTCCTCGCCCAGCCGGAGAACGCCGCCGCCTGGCACCAGCACACCGGGTATGTGCCCGTGACCCTCGCGGGCTACGAGTTGTCCAAGCAGCAAGGCTATTACGACAAGAACCCCGGCACCGAGCTGCCGATCAAACAACTCACGCGCGGCACTGTCACACCGAACAGCCGCGGCCTGCGCCTGGGCCGGTTGCCGGAGATCCGCAACATCATTTACGAGGAAGTGGAGAAGTCCTTGCAGGGCCAGCAGAGCGCGCAGGCGGCGATGGACAGCGCAACCGCGCGCGGCAACCGGGTGCTGCGCGAGTTCGAGAAGTCGGCCAAGACGTAGATTAGCGGCTGGGGAGCCATGCGCCGCACCATTTTCCCGGGCTGGGTGCTGCCGGTCGGCCTCGTTCTGCCGCAACTGGCGCTCACGGTGGTGTTCTTCCTGCTGCCGGCGGGCGAGGCCGTTTGGTCCAGCTTCACGCGGACGGACCCGTTCGGCATCTCCTCCGTGTTCGTGGGGCTGGACAACTTCACCGACCTGTTTACCGACCCGCTGTATGTCGAGAGCATTTGGCGCACGGTGGGCTTCGTGCTCGCGGTGTGCGTGCTGTCGATGGCCACCGCCTTGCTGCTGGCGGTGATGACGGACGGGGTGGTGCGCGGGCGCAGCTTCTATCGCACGATGCTGATCTGGCCGTATGCGGTGGCCCCTGCGGTGGCGGGGGTGATCTGGCTGTTCCTGCTGCACCCGCAGATCGGCCTGTTCGGGCGCTGGATGAACCGGCATTTAGGCTGGGACTACGCGCTCAACGGCACCCAATCCATGTTGCTGGTGGTGCTGGCGGCGGCGTGGAAGCAGGTGAGCTACAATTACATCTTCTTCGTGGCCGGCCTGCAGTCGATCCCGCACGCCGTCACCGAGGCGGCGCGGATCGACGGCGCGCGGAGTTGGCACCGGTTCCGCACCATAACGCTGCCGCTGCTCGTGCCGACGGTGTTCTTCCTGCTGATCGTGGACGTGGTGTATGCCGCGTTCGACACGTTCGGGCCGATCTGGGCGCTGACCCAGGGCGGGCCGGGCAAGTCCACCGAGACGTTGTTGGTGAAGGTGTACCGGGACGGGGTGATCAACCTGGACTTAGGTTCGTCCTCTGCGCAGTCGGTGGTGCTGATGCTGGGCGTGATCGTGCTGGTGGGGCTGCAGTTCCGCTTTCTCGGCAAGAGGCAAGCATGAGCGTCACAGCGCCCCCACTCCCCTTGAAGGAAGGGGCCGGGGGGAGGGGTGACGCGCGCACGACGTCACGTGCGGCTACCCCTTCCCCAACCCCCTCCCTCAAGGGGAGAGGGCTTTCTTTGCCGTCCAACCTGCTTCCTCACATCGTCCTCATCCTGGGTGTGCTGCTGTTCGCTTTGCCGCTGTGGATGATCTTCGCCGGGTCCACGCAGGAGTCGGGTACCATCGCGCGCGGCGGGTTGTCGCTGGTGCCGAACCTGTCGGGGCTCGGCGTGTACGCCGACGTGCTGGCGCAAGGCGGGGCGGGGGCGCAGCCAGTATGGCGGATGCTGCTTGTCTCTTTCGGCATGGCGCTCACCATTGCGCTCGGCAAGATCGTGATCTCGGTATTGTCCGCCTACGCGGTGACGTTCTTCCAATGGCCGCTGCGCATGGTGGCGTTCGGCGTGATTTTCGTCACGCTGATGCTGCCGGTGGAGGTGCGGATCATCCCGACCTACAGCGTGATGGCCGGGTTCGGCATGATCAACACGTTCGGCGGGCTCACCGTGCCGCTGATCGCGTCCGCCACGGCCACCTTGCTGTTCCGGCAGGTGTTCATGGCGGTTCCGGACGAACTGGTGGAGGCGGCTCGCATCGATGGCGCCGGGCCGTGGCGGTTCCTGAGGGACATCCTGATCCCCGTGTCGCGCGCCAACATCGCGGCGCTGTTCGTGATCCTGTTCGTGTATGGCTGGAACCAGTATCTCTGGCCGCTGCTGGTCGCCACCGACCCCAGGCTCGACACCATCGTGATCGGCATCGTGAAAATGATCGGGGTAGAGAACGCGGTCGAGTGGAACAAGGTGATGGCGGCCGCCGTGCTCGCCTTGCTGCCGCCGGTGGCCGTGGTGCTGCTGATGCAGCGCTGGTTCGTGGCCGGGCTGACGGACAGCGACAAGTAGATGGCCACGCTCAAAATCGAGGGCCTGCGCAAGAGTTTCGGCGACACCGCGATCCTCCAGGGGATCGACCTCACGCTGCACGACGGCGAGATGCTGGTGATCGTCGGCGCGTCCGGCTGCGGCAAGTCCACCCTGCTGCGGCTAGTGGCGGGGCTCGAGACGGCGACCAGCGGGCGCATCCTGATCGACGACCGGGACGTGACCCGGGTGGACCCGGCGGCGCGCGACATCGCCATGGTGTTCCAGAACTACGCGCTCTACCCGCACATGACGGTCGAGCAGAACATGGCTTACGGCCTGCGCATCCGCGGCATGACGAAGGATGCGATCCGCACCCGCGTGCAGCAAACGGCGGACTTGCTGGGCCTGGGCGCACTGCTGGCCCGCCGCCCGCGGCAACTGTCCGGCGGGCAGCGGCAACGGGTGGCGATGGGGCGCGCAATCGTGCGGGAGCCGAAGCTGTTCCTGTTCGACGAGCCGCTGTCCAACCTGGACGCGGCGCTGCGGGTGCAGATGCGGGCGGAGATCCGGCAGTTGCAGCGGCGGCTGGGGGTGACCAGCCTGTACGTGACGCACGACCAGGTGGAGGCGATGACGCTGGGGGATCGGCTGCTCGTGTTGCATCAGGGCGTGCCGGTGCAGTTCGCGCCGCCGATGGAGGTGTTCGCCCGCCCGGCGACGGTGTACGTCGCCGGGTTCATCGGCGCGCCTGCGATGAATTTCTTGCCGGCGACGGTTGAAGCCGGTGGCGTGACGGCGCGGTTGGCATCCGGCCACCCGATCGCATTGCCGCAGAGCGTGGCGCCGGGTGCGCTCACCATCGGTATCCGGCCGGAGCAGGTGGACGTCGCACTGGGCGGGCTGCCGATGCACGTGGACCTGGTCGAGCCGTTGGGATCGGAGACGCTGGTGCACGGCCACCTGGATGATGGCACGAAGTTGATGGTCAAGCAGGCGGGCGCGCTGCCGGTGGGCGAGGCGCTGGCGGTGGCGTTTCCGGCCGCCGCACTCCATCTGTTCGACGCGCAGAA
>CAXTVQ010000077.1:0-20682 GCA_964247705.1 uncultured Acetobacteraceae bacterium
GCCCAGCCCCGAGCCCGTCTGCGCCAGCCCCGTCTGTAGCAGCCCCGTCTGTAGCGGCCCCGTCTGCACCAGTCTCGTCTTCGCCAACGAAGCCATGACCCGGCCGTCCGCCTACCTCATCCGCATGGCCGTCTTCCTCCTGGCTGTCGCCGTGATCGCGGTGGCACTGTCTTCCGCCCTCGTCACCGCTTTCGTAACGAACCCGCTGCTCAACGCGCTGATCGCCTGCGTGCTGGCCATAGGCATCGCCTGGAACCTGCGCCAGGTGATCCGGCTGACGCCCGAGGTGCGCTGGGCCGAGACGTTCCAGCAATCCCGCGCCCGCCTCGCCGGCCTGCCCGCCCCCGTGCTGCTGGCGCCGATGGCGTCCATGCTGTCCTCCCGCTCGTCCAAGCCAGGCGGGACGGGCAATGACCGTTTCACGCTTTCTGCTCCTGCCATGCGCTCGCTGCTGGACAGCCTAGCCAGCCGGCTGGACGAGAGCCGCGAGCTGTCCCGCTACATGACGGGGCTGCTGATCTTCCTGGGCCTGCTCGGCACGTTCTGGGGCCTGCTGCTGACGGTGGGCGCCGTCGCCAACGTCATCAACGGCATGTCCGTAGGCTCCGGCGATATCAACGCGCTGTTCGACCAGCTCAAGAGCGGCCTGGCCCGCCCACTCCAGGGCATGGGCACGGCGTTCAGCTCCTCCATGTTCGGCCTGGCCGGCGCACTGGTGCTGGGCTTCCTCGACCTCACCGCTGGGCAGGCGCAGAACCGCTTCTTCAACGAACTCGAGGAATGGCTGGCCGGCCTCACCCGGCTGTCCTCCGGCGTGCTCGGCGGGGAGGGCGAGACGTCGGTCCCCGTCTACGTCCAGGCGTTGCTGGAGCAGACGGCGGAGAACATGGAAAACCTGCAGCGCATCCTGGTCCGCGGCGAGGATGGGCGGCAGCAGGCCAACCAGGCGATCGTCTCGCTGACCGACAAGATCGGCCTGCTGTCGGACACGATGCGCTCCAACCAGCAACTGATGCTGCGGATCGCCGAAACGCAGTCCTCGCTCGTTCCTGCGCTGCAGCGGCTCGGCGAGCACAGCGGGGAGGACGCGACGCGTAACCACCTGCGCAACATCGAGGCCGGGCTGAGCCGCTTGCTGGGCGAGATGGAACGAGGCCGCGCGCAGAGCACGTCCGAACTGCGCAACGACCTCCGCGTGCTGACCCGCACCATTGCCGGGTTGGCCGGGCAGCCGCAATGAGGCGGGCCCAATGAGCCTGCGCCGCCGCGGATCCGGCGGCGAGACCCTGAACCCTTGGCCCGGCTACGTGGACGCGCTGTCCACGCTGCTGATGGTCATCATCTTCGTGCTGCTGGTGTTCGTGCTGGCCCAGGCGTTCCTGGGCGTCGCGTTGTCCGGCAAGGACCGCGCGCTCGACCGACTGAACCACCAGATGGCCGAGCTCACGGACATGCTCTCGCTCGAGCGCGGCCATGGCGTCGAGCTGCAGGCCGCGGTCGCCGGCCTCACGCGGGACCTTGCCACCGCCAGCACTGCGCGGGACCAGTTGAATGCCCAGGTGGGTACGTTGCAGCAGGCCCTGGCCAGCGCCGCCGCCACGCGTGACTCGCTGCAGGCCGAGCGCTCCCGCCTTGTGGCACAACTCGCCGACAGCAATGCGCAAACCCAGTCCACACAGAGCCGCCTCGCGGTGCTGCAGAGCCAACTTGCCCTGTCCGCCGCCCGCTCGGACGCCACTGGGCAGCAAGCCGCCACCACCGCCGCCCAACTGGCCGACGCACAACGCCAACTGGCCGCGGCGAAGACCGAGTTGGACCGCACCGTTACGGCCGACAAGGCCACCGTGGAAGCCAAGATCGCTGACCTTGCCGCTCTCGCCAACCAGGTGCAGGCGCTCACTGCACTGCGTGACGAACTGGAGGGTGAGGTGAAGACGGCTGCGGCGAAGTCCGTCACCGACGAGCAGGCCCGCGCCGCCATGGCTCTGCAACTATCGGATGAGCAGAAGCTCTCGGACTCCGCCCGCGCCCAGATCGCGCTCATGACCCGGCAAGTGAGCGAACTGCGCGCCCAGGTGGCGCAGGTCTCCACGGCGCTGGACCTGTCCGAGCAGTCATCCCAGGCGAAGGACGTGCAAATAACCAATCTCGGCGCCCGGCTGAATACAGCGCTTGCCTCCAAGGTGGAGGAGCTGCAGCGCTACCGCAGCGAGTTTTTCGGCCGTCTGCGCGAGGTGCTGGCCAACAAGCCCGGGATCCAGATCGTGGGCGACCGCTTCGTGTTCCAGTCCGAGGTTCTGTTCCCGATCGGCAGCGCGGATCTCACCTCGGCCGGGCAGGACCAGATTCGCACCCTGGCCGGGACGATCAAGGCGATCGCGGCGGAGATCCCCGCCGACCTACCCTGGATCCTGCGCGTGGACGGGCATGCCGACCACCTGCCGATCCCGCGCGGCGGGGCTTTCGCGAGCAACTGGGAGCTGTCCTCGCAGCGGGCGATCAACGTGGTGAAGCTGCTGATCGGCGAAGGCGTGCCCGCCAACCACCTGGCCGCGACCGGGTTCGCCGACTTCCAGCCGCTCGACGCGGCGGACACGTCCGATTCCAATGCGAAGAACCGGCGCATCGAGTTGCGGCTGACCGACCGCTAACGCGGTTCACGGTGCATTGCCAAACGCAACGCGTACGACCCTACCCTGCTGCCGCACCGAATGCTCCGCTGCTTGTTGTAGGTCGGAAACCTGGTTCGCACATCCTAAGACTTGCACGGCATCCTGAAGCATAGCTTGACACCATACCGAAACGATTGCGCATGATGGCTTGGCGGCCGGTGGAGCAAACGGTAATGGCAACTATCTACAATCCACTTGAGACAATGCGGCTTCGCAATGATGCCGGGGTTCGTTTTAGCACGATTGGTGCGACGTTCGGGCCGGATGTACGTCGAAAGTCGGACGGCACGCTCAAGAAGCACCAGGGCTGGGACTTATACGCACCCATTGGAACGCCGGCCTTTGCCGTATCAGACGGTCTGGTATTGTGGACACGGGATCACGGCGAGTATGGCAAGCAGTTGCTGCTCCGCTTTAGCCGTTCTGAAGGCAGTACAGTGTTTGCGTTTTACGCACACCTATCCGAGATATTGGTAAGCAATATGACAAAGGTGAAAGGTGGGCAGAAAATCGCGTTAACGGGAACGACTGGCAATGCTGACGTCCGATATCCACATTTACATTTTGAGATCAGGACCACGGATCGCACTGATGTCGTTGGTCTTAACGGAAGGCTTGACCCTAGTGTGGTTTTGGGAGCTCAGATGCTTTCTTGCACCACTGAGGAAATTGGTGGTGTGGACACCATACGCATGGTTTGCCGAGTTACAGACCAACCTACAGTAGTAACAAGGCAGTAGCCATCAGGCGCCGATACTTGCGACACATCGACTGACATAACGCATTTCGGTCACAAGGCCTCGGTGCACATACAACTCCAGTAAGCACTCAGACAACAGCCGTAAGCCCCCCATCCACGTAAAGTACATGCCCATTCACAAAATCCGACGCCGGAGCACACAGGAACACGATCGCTCCCCCCAACTCCGCCACATCCCCCCACCGCCCCGCCGGCGTGCGCGCGCAAAGCCAATTGGAAAACGCCGCGTCATCCACCAAAGGCTGCGTCAGTTCGGTTACGAAATACCCAGGGCCAAGCCCGTTGCACTGGATGCCGAACTTCGCCCATTCGGCGCACATCGCCTTCGTCAGCATCTTCACTGCACCCTTGCTGGACGCGTACGGGGCCGTCCCAGGCCGGGCAAGTTCACTCTGCACCGAGCAGACATTCACGATTTTCCCGCCACCCCCGCGCGCAATCATCCCCCGGGCTACTGCCTGGCCGACATAGAACACCGCGTCGAGGTTCGTGCGCATCACCTCGTGCCAGGTCGCCTGCGGCAGGTCCTGCAACGGCACCCGCCGGGTCAATCCGGCGTTGTTCACCAGAATGTGGATCGGCCCCGTCTCGGCCTCGATCCGCGCGACAGCGGCGCCGACCGCGTCCTGATCGGTCACGTCGAACGGCGCCGTTGTGACGACCGCGCCGGTCTCACGGAGCGCGACCGCCACCTGGTCTAGCTTCGCCGGAGTGCGGCCGTTGAGCACGATCTCGGCCCCGGCCTCGGCCAGCGCGCGTGCCAAAGCCAGCCCGATCCCCTGCCCCGACCCGGTGATCAGGGCGCGGCGGCCCGTCAGATCGAATGGCGACATCGGCAATCTCCCGGTTTTATGGCAGCCTGGCCGCAGGACAGGCGGGAGGCAAGATGCAGATGAAGGCAGCCATTATTCACGGCGCGCGCGACCTGCGCATCGGTGAAGCCATCACGGCCGACCCCGGGCCCGGCGAGGTCCTGGTGCGCGTGCGCGCCGGCGGCATCTGCGGTTCGGACCTGCACTACTACCAGGATGGCGGCTTCGGCGCTGTGAGAGTGCGCGAGCCGATGATCCTGGGCCACGAGATCGCGGGCGAGGTCCTGGACGTCGGCCCCGGCGTCACGCACGTGGCTGCTGGCGACCGGGTAGCAGTGGACCCGAGCCGGCCGTGCGGCACCTGCGCCTACTGCCTCGAGGGCACGCCGCGGCACTGCCTCAACATGCTGTTCTACGGCAGCGCCATGCGCTTCCCCCATGTGCAGGGCGGATTCCGCGAAACGCTGGTGTGCACGGCGGCGCAGGCTGTGCCGGTGCCGCCGCACGTGCCGGTCGAACACGCGGCCTTTGCCGAGCCGCTGGCGGTGTGCCTGCACGCCGTAAGCCAGGCCGGGCCGCTGCAGGGGCGCCGGGTGCTTGTGACGGGAACGGGCCCGATTGGCGCGCTCGCCATCCTCGCAGCACGGCACGCGGGTGCGCGGGAGGTGGTTGCGACCGACTTGGCCGACGCACCGCTGGCGATTGCACGTCGTATCGGGGCGGATCTGGCGGTGAACATGCGCAGCGACCCGGCTGCGCTGGACCGTTTCCGCGCGGACAAAGGTTACTTTGACGTGGTGCTCGAGGCATCGGGCAGTGCGGCGGCGCTGGCGGGGGCGTTCGCGGTGGCGCGGCCGGGCGCCGTGATCGTGCAGATTGGGATCGGCGGGGACATGACGGTGCCGATGAACGTGCTGACGGCAAAGGAATTCCAGTTGCGAGGAAGTTTCCGGTTCGACCGGGAGTTCGCCTGGGCGGTGGGCTTCATCGCGTCGGGGGCAATCGATGTCGCGCCGTTGCTGACGGAGGTGGTGCCGCTCGCCGAAGCGGTGCGGGGGTTCGAGCTGGCGGGGGACCGAGGGCGGGCGATGAAAGTGCAACTCGCGCTCTAGCAAAGCAGAGCCCTGCTGCGTTCCCTCTCAGTTCGTTTGCTTCGCCAACCGGTCGAACGCCGCCAACCGCTCCAGCAACGCTGGCATTTCCCGCAGCGGAATCATGTTCGGCCCATCGCTCGGCGCCCGGTCCGGATCCGGATGGCACTCGATGAACACCGCCGCCACCCCCACCGCCAACGCCGCGCGCGCCAGCACGGGCGCGAACTCCCTCTGCCCGCCGCTGCTTGTTCCCTGCCCGCCCGGCTGCTGCACCGAATGCGTTGCATCAAACACCACCGGATATCCCGTCCGCGCCATGATCGGCAGCGACCGCATGTCGGAAACCAAGGTGTTGTAACCGAACGAAACCCCCCGCTCCGTCAGTAGGATCCGCTCGTTGCCCGTGGCCGCGATCTTGGCGGCGACGTTCACCATGTCCCAAGGTGCGAGGAACTGCCCTTTCTTCACGTTGACCGCCGCCCCCGTCTCGCCGGCCGCAATCAGCAGATCCGTCTGCCGGCACAGGAACGCAGGAATCTGCAGCACGTCCACCGCCTCCGCGGCCGGCGCGCACTGCGCCGCGTCATGCACATCCGTCAGGGTCGCAACACCGAAGCGCTCGCGAACCGCGGCCAGGATGGCGAGACCCTCGGCAAGCCCCACGCCACGTGCCGCCGTGGCGCTCGTGCGGTTCGCCTTGTCGAAGCTCGACTTGTAGATGAGCGGGATGTCGGCCGCGTGGCACATCGCGGCAAGAGCGTCGGCAACCTCGAACGCGTGCGCCTCGGACTCGATTTGGCAGGGGCCCGCAATCAACGTGAACGGACGGGCGTTGCCGACGGTCAGGTCTCGAATCGTCACATCGGGCATAACAAACCTCCGAGCTTCTCCCTCTCCCGCTTGCGGGAGAGGGCCGGGGTGAGGGGACTACACCAGCCGCGACTGCTTCACCGCCGCCGCGATGAACCCGCGGAACAACGGATGCGGCTCGAGCGGCTTGCTCTTCAGCTCCGGATGATACTGCACCCCCACGAACCAAGGGTGACCCGGCAGCTCCACCGTCTCCGGCAAGATGCCATCCGGCGACAGCCCGCTGAACCGTAGCCCGGCTGCCTCCAACCGCTCGCGGTAGTGGATGTTCACCTCGAAGCGGTGCCGGTGCCGCTCGTGGATCTCACCGGCGCCGCCATACAAGGACCGCACCAGCGTGCCCGCGCCCAGCGAGGCCGGGTACGAGCCGAGCCGCATGGTGCCGCCCAGATTGCCTCCCTCCTCCCGGATCTCCATCTCGTTGCCACGCGCCCACTCCGTCAGCAACCCCACCACGGGCTCGCCACACGGCCCGAACTCGGTCGAGGACGCCTGCTCCAATCCGGCCAGGTGCCGCGCCGCCTCGATCACCGCCATCTGCATCCCGAAGCAAATGCCGAAGAACGGTACTCGGTGTTCCCGCGCGAACCGCACCGCCTCGATCTTGCCCTCGGTGCCGCGCTCGCCGAACCCGCCAGGTACCAGGATGCCGTGCACCCCCTCCAGCCGCGCGATCGCGTTGGGACGCTCGAACACCTGGCTGTCCACCCAGTCGAGCTGCACCCGCACTCCGTTGGCGATGCCGCCATGGGTCAGCGCCTCGTTCAGCGACTTATAGCTGTCGAGCAGGTTGGTGTATTTGCCCACCACGGCGATCCGCACCTCGCCCTCCGGCGCGCGCACGATGTCCACGATACGCTGCCACCGCGCCAAGTCGGGTGAGGCGTCGTGCTGCGGCAGGCCGAAATGGCGCAGCACCTCGCCGTCCATCCCCTCGCGGTGATAGCTGATCGGTACCGCATAGATCGTATCCACGTCGAGCGCCGCCACCACCGCCTCCACCCGCACGTTGCAGAAGCTGGCGATCTTGCGCCGCTCACCCTCGGGGATGGCGCGGTCGCAGCGGCACAGCAGCATCTGCGGCTGGATGCCGACATTCTGCAGCTCCTTCACCGAGTGCTGCGTGGGCTTCGTCTTCAGCTCCCCGGCCGACGGAATATACGGCACCAGTGTGAGGTGCACGAACATCGTCCGCTGCGGGCCGAGTTCATTGCCGAGCTGGCGGATGGCTTCCAGGAACGGCAGGCTCTCGATGTCGCCCACCGTGCCGCCGATCTCGATCAGCGCGAAATCGAGCTCGTTGCCATCCTCGTCGAGCAGATCGCGGACAATAATCTCCTTGATGGCGTCCGTGATGTGCGGGATCACCTGGACCGTCGCGCCCAAATAGTCGCCGCGGCGCTCCTTGGCGATCACTTCGGAGTAGATCCGCCCCGTCGTCGCGTTATCGCTGCGGGTGGCATGCACGCCGGTGAAGCGCTCGTAGTGGCCAAGGTCGAGGTCGGTTTCCGCGCCGTCGTCGGTGACGAACACCTCGCCGTGCTGGTAGGGGCTCATCGTGCCCGGATCGACGTTGAGGTAAGGGTCCAGCTTGCGCAGGCGCACGGAGTAACCACGGGCCTGCAGCAACGCGCCAAGGGCCGCGGAAGCGACACCTTTGCCCAATGAGGAGACCACGCCGCCGGTGATGAATACGAACCGCGTCATGGACCGCCTCTGTAACTGCGGAATGACCCGGCGTGAAGCCCACTTAGCGGCGGGTCTAAGCAGCCCTACTCACGGTGAAATCCGCCACATCGTGCAAGCAGTCCCGCAGAGGACTCGCCGGGAACGCCCCTAATGCCTCCTGCGCCGTATTCGCGAACCGCCGCGCCCGCGTGAACGTGGCCTGCAACGCCCCCCGGCTCTGCATGAGCCCGAACGCCTCGTCCAAATCCGCATCCGTCTGCTGTGACCGCTCGATCGTCCGCGCCCAGAACTCGCGCTCCGCCGGCGACCCGGCGTGATAGGCGACCAATACCGGCAACGTGATCTTCCCCTCGCGGAAATCGTCGCCCACCGTCTTGCCCAGCGTCCGCTGGTCCGCCGCGTAGTCCAGGGCGTCGTCCACCAACTGGAAGGCCATCCCGATCGCCGTCCCATACTCCGCCAGTGCTGCCAGCTCCTCCGTAGGACGGTCCGCCACCACCCCACCAACCTGGCACGCCGCTGCAAATAGCGCCGCCGTCTTGCCGCCGATCACGTCCAGGTACCGCTCCTCGGACGTCGAAAGGTCGTTCTGCGTCGTGAGCTGCAGCACCTCGCCCTCGGCAATCGTCGCCGCCGCCTTGCTCAGGATGCGCAGCACCTCGAGCGAACCGTCCTCCACCATCAACTGGAACGCCCGCGCGAACAGGAAATCGCCGACCAAAACCGACGCCTTGTTGCCGAAAATCGCGTTCGCACTTGCCAGCCCCCGGCGCAACACGCTCTCGTCCACCACATCGTCATGCAACAGCGTCGCCGTGTGGATGAACTCCACGCACGCCGCGAGATGCACGTGGCGGGATCCGTCGTACCCGCACATACGCGCGCAGGCCAAGGTCAGCATCGGCCGCAGGCGTTTGCCGCCCGCGGCCACGATATGCGCGGCAAGTTGCGGGATGAGCACGACAGGGCTGTCCATGCGCGTGACGATGGCGCGGTTGCACGCCTTCATGTCGTCCCCGATCAGCGCCATCAGACGGGACAAGACATCCGCACCCGCATCGCTGCTGGATGGATTGCTGACCGAGGGACTTTGGACCGAGTTAGGCGGCCGATGACTGGCGAGGGCGCCCAAAACGGGAAACTCCGGCTTGTTGGATATCGCGGCACGGCCGAGACTGCGATCCACCATATCGGCGCACCGGAAAAGTGGTCAAGCCAGGCCGCCCGGCAGCACGCTTTCCAGGATGGCCATGCACGTCGTCGTTAAAACCAACGATCCAGTCCGCCTCAGCTTCCTCGTCGCCCTGCTGCAGGACGCCGGCATCGATGCGATCGTACTCGATGCCCACATGAGCACAGTCGAGGGCAGCATCGGCGCGATACCCCGCCGCGTTGTCGTGCCAGCGGAGGATAGCGTTGCCGCTCTGCGCATCCTGCGCGAGGCCGGCGAGCTTCCAGCGCTCTGACCTTGGAAGATACCGACCTGACCGACGGCACGTTGCTGGGCGGCCGGGTCCGCTACCGGCAGCCACGCACCGGGTTCCGCACCGGGATCGAACCTGTGCTGCTCGCGGCCAGCATCACCGCGCAACCCGGCGAGCGCGTCCTGGAGGGCGGCACCGGATCGGGCGCTGGCCTGCTCTGCCTGCTCGCCCGGCTTGCGGACGTCACGGCCATCGGCATCGAACAGGATGCCCGGCTGGCGGCGGTGGCGCGCACGAACCTCGAGCAGAACGGAATGACCCGGGGTGAGATACTCACGGCGGACTTGCTCGATGCCCGTCCAGACGGTCGCTTCGATCACGCCATGGCCAACCCACCTTGGCATGACGAACGCAGCACAGTCTCGCCCGACGCTTTGCGGGACGTCGCGAAACGGGCCAGCCCCGGCCTGCTCGCGGCCTGGGCCAGCGCTTTGTCGTCTATGCTTCGTCCTGGCGGCAGCCTCACCTTCGTGCTGTCGACGGTGTCCGTGGCAAACGCGATGGAAGCGGTCCAAGAAGCCGGCTGCGGCGCGGTGACCCTCTTGCCGCTCTGGCCACGGTACGGCCAGGAGGCAAGGTTGGTCCTGATCCGCTCCGTCAAGGGCAGCGCCGCTGGTTCGCGCATCCTTCCTGGCCTGATCTTGCACGGCGGGAATGGCTACGAGACTGCGGCCCGCAAAGTGCTTTGGGATGGCGACGCGATCAGTTGGACGACAGCCAGTCGCCCATGATAGCGAACCGTTCCTAGTCGTCGATCGTTGGATGCCGCAGGTGCCACAGCCGCTCATGCGCTGCGACGAGGCTTTCCATGCTGCGGCGTCGGCCGAGATCGGCGGGCGTCGGCCGCCGGGTCAACATCAATTCCAACGTGCGGAGCAAGGCCTCGGCGACCTCATAGTCGCTGATGTCGCAGGCGTGATGGAATGCCACAAGGATTTTGTCAGACAAGCGCCGACCGTGTCGGGGTGCCGATCCAACAAACTCTTTAGTGACACTCTCTTCCATTAACGCCACTGCAGATCACCTCCAACGTCCCGCGCTATGTCCTACTTCGGCCATTCATGCAACCTATAACGATTAGAAACAAATAAAACACCAACTCAACAAAAACAAGCGAAGAAGCGCCAGTGAGCGACGATAAACATTTGTTACGCCACCGTGAATTGTTTCGCCGCTACCGAAACAGCCGATAGCAAAACGAGATGACTGCGTTCAATCACATGCGGCACGGTTCCAATGAATGGCGCCCAATCTGCCTCTCTGCAGAGAAGACAGTTCGGGCACCGAGCCATTTCTTGCTAAGTGGTTAAGATCATTGCCCCTGTCGGTTGCTTCTCCTCGAACACACCGCTGGCGAAGGCCTCCTCCCAAGTCCCTTGCGTCGATGCCCGGCTATATTCCGTAGAACGGTTCTCGAAAAAATTGGCATGTTCCACGGCGTTCAGCATGTCGTCGAGCCAAGGCAATGGGTTCGACTCAACCAGATACAGCGGGTCGAGCCCGAGTTGGATCAACCGCCGGTCCGCGATGTACCGGATGTAACGTTTAACTTGCTCGGCACTCAGCCCCTCGACCGAGCCAAGTTCAAAGGCAAGGTCAATGAATGCATCCTCGTGCTCCACGATCGTGGCGCAGGTATCGACGATTTCCTCGCGCAATTGGTCGGTCCAAATCTCCGGATTCTCACCCACGAAAGTGCGAAACAGCCGGATCACCGACAGGCAGTGCAGTGTTTCGTCGCGCACCGACCAGGACACGATCTGGCCCATGCCCTTCATCTTATTGAACCGGGGGAAGTTCAGCAGGATCGCGAACGAGGCGAACAACTGCAGACCCTCAGTGAACGCACCGAAGGCCGCCAGTGTCTTCGCTATCTCGTGCTTGCTGTCCACCCGGAAGCCCTGCATGTAGTCGAACTTGTCCTTCATCTGCTTGTATTTCAGGAAGGCCGTGTATTCGAGCTCGGGCATGCCGATAGTGTCGAGCAAATGGCTGTAAGCGGCGATGTGGATCGTCTCGATGTTGCTGAATGCAGACAACATCATCAGCACTTCGGTCGGTTTAAACACCTGGCTGTAGTGCTTCATATAGCAGTTGTTCACCTCGACGTCGGCCTGGGTGAAGAACCGGAAAATCTGAGTGAGCAAGTTGCGCTCTGCGTCGGACAGGTTCTTGTGCCAGTCCTTCACGTCGTCTGCGAGCGGGACCTCTTCCGGCAGCCAATGCACGCGTTGCTGGGTGAGCCAGGCCTCATAGGCCCAAGGATAACGGAACGGCTTGTAGACCGGGTTCTCGGTCAGCAAGCTCATTTGCTGGGGCATTTGGCTCGGTTGGATGCTGCCGTCCATGTTCTTAGCTCCGTATGCGAGTGATCCGCCGAGGCACGAAGGAGACCGATCGAGGCTCCAGACCCGGCGGCAAACCTGTCCTGCCAGCCCTAAGCCAAGTGTCACCGGACCCGCGGGTGGAGGGACACTGTGGCCAAGAACGGGCGGAGGAACAACGAAAAACCGCTAAGATAGCGAGTTTATCCACAACATATTGTGCCAACGCCTAAGAGGCCCACTACATTCTGTCAGGCGGCCGAGGTCCGCCCTACACGGACCTGCGCGGTCTACCTCTCACTGGCAGGCTAGACATTCCTCATAGTTCGTTGCCGCCGCCGCCACCGGCACCGCAAGTGCGGGGGCAATCGCCATCAACGTTGGCGCCACTGCCTTTTCACTCACGTTGTCTGCCCGCTGGATCGATAGGCTTCGGCAGTAGTACAGAGACTTCACCCCCCGCTTCCACGCCAGCAAATGGATCTGGTGCAAGTCGCGCTTGTGGATGTCCGCCCGCAGGAACACGTTTACCGATTGGCTCTGGCACACGTACGGCGTGCGATCCGCCGCGTGCTCCACGACCCAGCGCTGATCCAATTCGAACGCCGTCTTGTAGACGTCCTTCTCGTCATCGGTCAGGAAATCGAGCGCCATAACGCTGCCTTTGTTCAACGTGATCGCCGACCAGACCTCGTCGTTGTCCATCCCCTTGCTCGCCAGCAGCTTCTGCAGATGGCGGTTGCGCACGGTGAAGGACCCGGACAGCGTCTTCTGCAGGAACACGTTGGCCGCGATCGGCTCGATGCCCGGGCTCGCGTTACCCGCGATGATCGAGATCGACGCGGTCGGTGCGATCGCCATCTTGTTGGAGAACCGCTCCTCCACTCCATACTCGGCCGCATCGGGGCAGGCGCCGCGCTCGGCCGCGAGCTGCTTGGAGGCCGCGTCCGCTCCGGTGCGGATATGCTTGAAGATCTTCTTGTTCCACGCTTTGGCGACTGCGCTCTCGAACGGCACCTCGAGCGCCTGCAGGAAGGAGTGGAAGCCCATCACGCCCAGGCCCACCGACCGCTCCCGCATGGCGGCGTATTTGGCGCGCTCCATTTCCGCCGGCGCCCGGTCGATGAAGTCCTGCAGCACGTTGTCGAGGAAACGCATCACGTCCTCGATGAACAGCGGATGGTCCTTCCACTCCAACCAGGTCTCGAGGTTGAGCGACGACAGGCAGCAAACCGCTGTGCGCTGCCGCCCGTGATGGTCAATTCCCGTCGGCAGGGTGATCTCGCTGCACAGATTGGACGTGCGGACCTCGAGCCCGGCAAGCTTGTGGTGCTCCGGCCGGCCCCGGTTCACGTGGTCGGAGAACACGATGTACGGCTCGCCCATTTCGATCCGCGCCGTGAGGATCCGGATCCACAGATTGCGTGCGCTCACCTGGCGCACCGGCGTGCTGTCCTTCGGCGAAAGCAAATTCCACATCTCGTCGGCTTCCACCGCGCGCATGAACGCGTCCGAAACCTGGATACCGTGGTGCAGATTGGGCGCCTTGCGGTTCGGATCCCCGCCGGTCGGGCGGCGTATCTCGACGAACTCCTCGATTTCCGGATGGCTGATCGGCAGGTAGACCGCCGCCGAGCCGCGCCGCAGCGAGCCCTGGCTGATCGCGAGCGTCAGGCTGTCCATCACCCGGATGAACGGGATAACGCCGGACGTCTTGCCGTTCTGCCCGACCTTCTCGCCGATCGAGCGCAGATTGCCCCAATACGAACCGATGCCACCCCCTTTCGATGCCAGCCAGACGTTCTCGTTCCAGAGGCCGACGATGCCGTCCAGGCTGTCGGACGCCTCGTTGAGGAAGCAGGAAATCGGCAAGCCTCGCTTGGTGCCGCCATTCGACAATACGGGGGTCGCCGGCATGAACCAAAGCTGGCTGATGTAGTCGTAGATCCGCTGGGCATGGTGGCTGTCATCGCCGTAGAAGCTGGCGACCCTGGCAAACAGGTCTTGGTAGCTCTCGCCCGGCATCAGGTAACGGTCGTCCAGCGTGGCGCGGCCGAAATCGGTCAGCAACGCGTCGCGGGACCGGTCGACACGGATGCGGTGACGACCGGCCATCTGCACGTCGTCGTCAAGGAGAGCGGCCGGCTTCGTCATCTCGTTCATTCGTCTGCGACTCCATGTGCCATCTTGGCCGGCACCCACCTTATGTAGCTCCTAGCCAGCCACCAAACACTATATGGTGTATGCTCAGCTTTTGTAACGAGCCTGTGTGGTTCTGGCTGGACGGTATGCCGCCATGCTACACAGCCGCCCAAATATAACCAGACACGTGAACGAGACGTGAACGTTATCGACGGGCTCGTAATGCGGACATCGTCCGCCTCTCCTCCAAACACCCGGGGAAAGCCGCCCTCTAAACCGCCGCCCGGCTAATCCGCCCGACCAAGGTATGGGCATAGGCGATCAGCTCGCCCAGCGACAGCACCACGTGCTTGCCGCCCTCCTCGTTGCGCAGCTCCGCCAACACCACGCTGTCCCGCTCGGCATGCCACAAGCAGATCACCACCATCGTGCCAGGCATCCGCTTCTCGATTCGCCGGATCAGATACCGGATGCCGGATACACTGCTGCCCTCTTCCAGCACCGACAGGCAGCACAGCAAGGTGCGGCGCGGACTGGCCCCCTCGGCCGCCGTGCCCAGGCTCTGGTTGGCCACCATCTCGGCACCGAATCCAGCGCCGCCGAGCGCCTGCGCCGCCATGGTCGCCGCTAGGTCGTCCAGATGGCCGCGGCCAGGAATGCAGGCGATGGCCGCCGGGTCCCGCCACACCACCGGCAGCGCTTCCGCCGGTGCAACGGGCGGGTGATAGCGGGCCATCAATCGCAGGAACAGCTCCACCTGGGCGTGGATCCCCTCCAGCCGCTCGAACGCCAGCTCGTCACGCGAGAGGTCCCCCTGCGCCAAAGCCAGGCCTGGCAACGCGACCTTGTCGTAGTAGTCAGGCAGCGAGGTGGCCGCCATCTGCTGCCGCGCCCCGCTGGTGAGCGTCACCACCTGCCCCTCCAGCGCCCGTTGATAGAACGTCTCGGCTGGCTCCAAGGGCGAGCGGTCCCCCAGGATTACGTCCAAGAAGGCGAGCGCCTCCACGTTGCGCCCGATTACTACCAAGCAGACCGTAAGCGGTGTCGCCAGCAGCAGCCCGACCGGGCCCCACAATAGCGCCCAGAACGCGGTCGCCACGATCACCGCGATCGGCGACAGACCCGTGCTGTGGCCGTAGATCAGCGGCTCCACCACCTGGCCCATCAGCAGTTCGCAGGTGAGGAACAACGCGAGCACCACCAGCGCCAAGGACCAGCCCGGCACCACGGCAGTCGCCAGCAACACCGGCGGCACCAGCGCGATCACCGTGCCGACATACGGCACGAAGCGCATGCTCCCGGCCAAGATCGCCCAGAGCAACGGGTTGGGCAGCCCGGCAATCCAGAGGCCAATCCCGATCAGCACCCCGAACGAGCTGTTCAGGCCCAATTGGAACAAGAAGAAGCGCGACAGCCGGCGCGCCGCCTCGTTCAGCGTCACGATCGTGCGGTGCATATCCCGCCGCCCCATCAGGCGCACCAGCCGGTCGCGCAAATCCTCGCTGGCGAGCAGGATGAACACCGTGAACACCAGCACCACGAAGGCCGTGGCAAGCGGCCCGAGCAGCGGCTGGGCCACCCGGCGCGCCAACGCAAGCCCGGTCGACGGGTCGATGCCAACCCCGCCGGCCCCGCCGCCGATCGGAATCGACCCGGTGACCTGGCCGAGCAGACCCGGCGATTGGGTGAGCGCGTGCCACTTCGCGAGCACGGTCGCCTCATAGGTCGGTAGTTGGCCCGTGAGCTGCGCCAATTGGCTGCCGACGGCCACGCCGATACCGCCGATGACGACGAAGGCGAGCAGCACTGCGATCAGCACCGCCATTCCCCGCGGCAGGAACAGCCGCTGCAGCGCGGCACTGGCTGGGGCGAGCACAAAGGCAAGCATGGACGCGAGCGCCAGCGGGACGAGCAGTTCCTGCCCGAAATACAATGCCGCCACGACGATCGCGCCCGCGTTGAGCATCATCAGAACCGGCCGGGCGTCGTTCATGGTGGGTATCGCTTCGCGGGAGAGCATGGTGGCTTTCTTCAAAGGGTGGACGCGTCGGTAACGCCTCGTTAGCACGGGAGGGTCAAATAGTTACGCAGGAGCGGCCAATGACGAAGGTGTTGCTGGTCGAGGACCACGAGGAGCTATGGACGCTGATGTCCCGCCGGCTGCGGCGCCGCGGCTTCGAGGTGGTGCTGGCCCATAACGGCGCTCAAGCCTTGGAGCAGGTTGCGGCCGAAACGCCGGATTTAGTGCTTTTGGACATGGATTTGCCGATTATGGACGGCTGGACGGTGGCGCGCACCTTGCGCGAGCGCGGGAACACGACGCCGATCATCGCCCTGACTGCCCACGCCATGACGGGGGACCGCGCTCGTGCGCTGGAAGCCGGGTGCGACGAGTACCACTCCAAGCCGGTCTCGTTCGAGTTGCTGCTGGAACAGATGGATGACGTGCTGCTGCGGCGCGAGGAGGGCGAGTAGACCTGGGAGCGATCCGTTTGCCGCGCTGTGCAGCGGCCGGCCAGCCTATCCCGTCCGCTCCCGTGCCAACAGCGCCGCTTTGCGCTCCACCCCCCACCGATAGCCGGACAAGGCGCCGTCAGACCGAACGACCCGGTGGCAGGGGATCGCCACCGCCAGCGCATTGGCCGCGCACGCCCCCGCCACGGCCCGCACTGCGCCGGGCGCCCCCAACGCCGCCGCGATCTCGGCATAGCTCGCAGTGCGGCCCGGCGGGATCGCCCGCAACGCCTGCCACACGCGCTGCTGAAAGGCGGTGCCGCGGATGTCGAGCGGCAAGTCGAGCCCGAGCGCCGGCGCCTCGACGCACCCGACCACCCGGGCGACGGTGGCCTCGAACGCCGGGTCCGCCCCGACCAGCTCGGCCCGTGGGAAGCGGTCCTGGAGGTCGCGCAGCAATGCCGTCGGGTCGTCGCCCAAGGTGATCGCGCACACGCCCTTGTCGGTGGCCGCCACCAGCACCGAACCCAGCGAACACTGGCCGACCGCGAACCGGATCGACGCCCCGGCCCCGCCGGCACGATACGCCCCCGGCGTCATGCCGAGCCGGCTCGGCGCATCGGCGTAGCACCGGCTGGCAGCCCCGAACCCGGCGTCGTACAGCGCCGACGTCACGCTGGCGCCGTCCCCCAAGCCGCGTCGCAGCCGCTCGGCACGGCGGAGGGCGGCATATGCCTTGGGGGTGACGCCGGTCGCCGCCTTGAACACGCGGTGGAAATGGTACGGGCTCAACCCGGCTGCCTGCGCCAGCACGGCCAGGCTCGGCGGATCGTCCGCACTGTCGATTGCGGCACACGCGGCACGAGCCAGGGCCGCCTGACGCTCGGACTGGCTGGCCTCGTTGGGCCGGCACCGCTTGCACGGGCGGAAGCCGGCCCGCTCGGCCGCGTCGCAGTCCGGGTGGAAGCTGACGTTCTCTTGCCGGGCCAGGCGGGCGGCGCAGCTCGGACGGCAATACACGCCGGTAGTGCGCACGGCGTAAAGGAAGGTGCCATCCGCCGCACGGTCACGGCGGCGGATGGCGTCATAGCGGGGGTCGTCGGTCGGGACGGAAAGCATGGTGGTCAGCCTTTACATCGGGTGCCCCTGTCATGAGCGTTTCATGTGGCCCGGGCTTCCCGGTGCTTGCGGTTAAATCTAATCCCGTGCGGCAATCGCCTCGGCAAACGCCCGCGCGGTCCCAGCGACCTGCGCTGCCGTCATCCCCGGCTTATACAACGCCGAGCCCAGCCCGAAGCCGCGCGCTCCCGCCGCCCAGTACGGACCCATGTTCAGGGGCGTGATCCCGCCGACCGGCAACAGCCCCGTCCCTTTCGGCAGCACCGCCAGCCACGCCTTCATCACCGCCGGCGGCAGCCCCTCTGCGGGAAACATCTTCAGCGCATCGGCACCGGCCGCAAGCGCCGCGAACGCCTCGGTCGGGGTTGCCACGCCCGGCATGCACGCCATCCCCAACGCCTTGGCCCGCCGGATCACCGCCCCGTCGCCATGCGGCATCACCACCAGTTCGCCGCCCGCGTCACGCACCCGGTCCGCATCCGCCGGGTCGAGCACGGTGCCGGCGCCGATCATCGTGTCCGGGAAGCGGCGCACCAGCCGCGCGATGCTGTCGTATGGATCCGGCGAGTTCAGCGGCACCTCGATGATGCGGAAGCCGTGCCGCACCAGCGCATCGCCGACGCCCTCCACCTCGTCCGGACGCACTCCGCGCAGGATCGCGACGAGGGGAAACCCGTCCAGGCAGGACCCGACATCCATCCGCTCTCTCCTCAGATCAACCCGGCCGCGCGGGCGATGGCGTGCAGCCCGGTGAACGACACATCGGCGTCCACCACCGTGTACGCCACGCCATGCAACCCGAGCGCGCGCCCATACGGTGCGGCCAACACCTTGCTGCCGACCAGGTAAACGCTCTGTGCCGGCGCCAACAACAGCGCCTCGCGCACCTCCTCGCCGACCAGCAGCCCCGATAGATAGGACGCCAACGCCTCCCCCGGCCGCCGCCCGAACAAACCTTCCGTGCGGGCGGAGAACAACGCGTGCAGGATCGCACCCCCCTCCGCCCGGCGGCAGCCGTCGGTGAAAGCCGTGTCGTCGAACGGCGCGTCCTCCGCCATCAACCGGCCCAGGATCGAGTGGCGCCGCAGCGTGGCGAACACCTCCCCCGTCATGAAGGTGCGGAACTCCATCACCTGCCCGCCCGCCACCACGGCCCACTTGCTGTGCGTCCCGGGCAACACGAACACGCCCGCATCCACGCCCAGCGTGGCCAGCGCGCCCATGATCTGGGTCTCCTCCCCACGCATCACGTCCTGGTCCAGCCAGCTCAGGCCGGGGACGAAACCGACCCGGGTGCCAGCCGCATGCGTCCAGGCAAGCGCCCCCGCAAGTTGCCCGAACCCGGCGGGACACGGCGCATACGGCGCCTCCACCCACCCCTGGCGGCTGCCGATCATCCCGCTGGCCAACGCCGGCGCGCCCGGATGCGCGGCCAGCCACTTGCCCGCGACGGCGGCGAAGATATCCGGAAAACGCCGCCCGCCAGCCGCCATGATGCCATCTGCGGTCGCGACACGGTCCAGGGTCCTGCCGTCGGCATCGATAAGGGCGGCGCGGAGCGAGGTCGTGCCCCAGTCCAGGGCGATAAGGGGCGCAGCCATCGCAAACTGGTCCTTTTCTTGTCGGGCGGACAACGTCCGCCTCTATGCGTCCAAGCGGCTAAAACGCCTTGCGCCATCGGTCATCGAGGTCAGCTTGGCCTCGACCCGCTCGAACTTGGCCACCCTGTCCACGTGAAGCCGGGCTAGGCCTGCCGCGAGCGTCTTAAGCCCCAACCGGCTTTTACGGCGCGCCTCGGCGATCGCCGCCAGTACCCTGTCTTCGTCCATCGAACCCTCCGCCGGCTGCGCCGACACGTCCCCCGTCGAGGACGGGAGGAACCTACCTAGTCAATGCGTCAGCGCCAGCATACCCTCCACCTCGTCCCAACGCTCCAGCAACTCGGCGCGGCTGCCCGCCAGCCGCACCCGGCCCCGCTCCAGCACCACCGCCTGCTCCGCCAGTTCCAACGCCAGCCTCGCGTGCTGTTCCACTACGATCAGCGACATCCCGCTCTCCTGCCGCAACCGCAGCAGCGCCGCCAGCAACCCGTCCACGATCACCGGCGCCAACCCCTCGAACGGCTCGTCCAGCAGCAGGCACGTCGGCGAACCCATCAGCGCGCGCCCGATCGCCAGCATCTGCTGCTCGCCGCCCGATAGCTGCCCGCCGCCGTTGCGCCGCCGCTCCGCCAGCCGGGGGAACAGCGCGTAGACCGCCTCCAGCGTCCAGTGCCGCCGCAGATCGGCCACGCGCAGGTTCTCCTCCACGCTCAGCGTCGTGAAGATCTGCCGTTCCTGCGGCACCAGCCCGATCCCAGCCCGGCACCGCGCGCTGGCCGGCAAGCGGCCGATCTCCCGCCCATCCAGCGCGACGGCGCCCTCCTGCAGCACGATCCGCCCGGCGATCGTCTTGATCAGCGTGGATTTCCCCGCCCCGTTGCGCCCCAGCAACGCCAGCCCCGACCCGGCGGGCAACGCCAGGCTCACCCCATCGATGATCCGTGTCGGCCCATAGCCACTGACCACGCCGGACAAAGCCAGCGACGAGCCGCTCACTCCCGCGTGCCAAGGTACACGGCCCGCACCGCCGGGTCGGCGCGCACCTGCTCCGGCGGGCCGCGCGCGATGACCGCCCCCTCCGCCAGCACCGTGATCTCCCGCGCGAAGCGGAACACCAGCGGCATGTCGTGCTCGATCAGCAGCACGGCGACCTCCTCCGGCAGCCGGTCCAGCGCGTCCAGGATCATCGCGTGGTCGGACGCGGGCAACCCGGCCGCCGGCTCGTCCAGCAACAGCACCCGGGGACGCAATGCCAGCGCCAACGCCAGCTCCACCAGCCGCTGCTGCCCGTAGGCCAGGTCCCGCACGAGCCGCGCCCCTACCGCGCCCAGCCCGGTGCGGTGAGCGATCGCCTCCGCCTCGTCCGCCACGTGGGCCGGGAACCCGCGCCGGCTGCGCAGCGACAGCCCCCGCCGGTCCCGCTCCGCCACCGCCAGCGCGATGTTCTCCCAGGCCGAGAACGTCAGGAACAAATTCGTCACCTGGAAATTGCGCACCAGCCCGAGCCGCGTGCGCCGGTGCTGCGACAGCGCCGTAACGTCCTGCCCCGCCAGGTGCACCGTACCGCTCACCGGCCGCAGCCGCCCCGTCACCTGGTTCACCAGCGTGGTCTTGCCCGCCCCGTTCGGCCCGATCAGCGCATGCCGCGCACCCGGCGCCAA
>CAXTVQ010000077.1:20782-22755 GCA_964247705.1 uncultured Acetobacteraceae bacterium
ACCACGCCGATGATCAGCAGCCCGAGCCAGAGCTGCCACATCACCGGGTAGCTCTTGGCCAGCCAGTCCTGCGCCACCAGGAACACCGCCGGCCCGATCATCGCGCCATACAGCCGCCCCGGCCCGCCCAGCGCCAGCATCACCAGCACCAGGGCCGACTGCTCGAAGCCGATATCCTTCAGCCCGGCGAACTGGTTGATCTCCGCCTGCAGCGCCCCCGCCAACCCCGCCAGCGCGCACGCCCCCGCATACACCAGCACCAGCCGCGGCAGCACCGCCATGCCGATCGCCTCCGCCCGCCCCGGGTTGTCGCGGATCGCCATCACGCTTTGCCCGAACGGCGCGTGCACCAGCCAGCGCAACGCAAACCACACCAGCACGAACACGGCGGCAGCAAAGAAATAGCCGGTCTGCCCGAACAGATCGAACTCGAACACGCCGAAGATCGGGTCCGTGGCGACACCTGTCAGCCCGTCCACCCCGCCCGTCAGCCACCCCGCCTTGTTCGCCACCTCGCTGCCGAGGAACACCGAACTCAGCGTCAGCATCAGCAGCGTGAACCGCGCCGTCCGCAGCACGATCGCCCCCAGCACCGCCCCCGCCGCGGCCCCCGCCGCCGCCCCGATCAGCAGCCCGCTCAACGGCTCGCCCCAGCCATGCACGGACGCGATCCCGCTCGCATACGCCCCCAGCCCGAAGAACAGGCTGTGCCCCAGCGTCACGACCCCGGCGTAGCCCACCAGCAGATCGAGCGAGAGCGCGAAGATTACCGTCACCAGGATCTGCGTGCCGAGCGCGTAGTACTCGCTCCCCAGCAGCGGCACCGCGGCGAGCGCCAGCAACGGCAGGCCCTCCGCCCAATGCAGCCGGTGCTTGCGGCGGAGCTGGCGGGCGAAACTCTGCTCCAGCGTCAAATCCGCCCGAACAACCCGCGCGGCCGCACCAGCAGCAGCAGGAACACCGCGCTGAACAGCAAGATCGTCCCGAACGCCGGCGCGTAGTACACCGACAGCGTCTGCAGCAGCCCGATCAGCAACGATGCCACGAACGATCCGCGCAGCGTCCCCAACCCGGCGACCGCCACCACGATCTGCACGAACACCAGCACGTCGAACCCGTAGGCCGGGCTGATGCCGAACAGATCCGCCCCCAGGATCCCACCCAGCGCTCCCAACGCCCCGCCCAACGCGAACGTCGCGGTGAACAGCGTGCCGGTGCGCAACCCCACCGACTCCGCCATGCCGCGGTTCTCCACCGCCGCGCGCACCATAGCCCCGATCCGCGTCCGCTCGAGGCCCGTGTAGACCGCCGCCGCCACCAGCACTCCGGCCGCGATCACCACCAGCTTATACAGGTAGAAGCTGAACGGCCCTGCCTGCACCGACTGCGTCAGCACCGCCGGGACCCGAATTCCCTGCTGCAACGGGCCGAACAACGCCTGCGCCACCGCACCCGCCACGAAGATCAGGCCGATGGAGAACAGCACCTGGTCGAGCTCGCTGCGCCCATACAGCCGCGCGTACAGCGCCCGCTCCAGCCCAGCCGCTGCCACCCCCACGACCAGCGGCGCCGCCACCAGCATCACCGGCCACGGCACCCCCGCCCCGCTGATCGCCACCGCCGCCAGGTAGCCGCCCGCCATGGCGAATACGCCGTGCGCCAGGTTCACGAACCCCATCAGCCCGAGCGTCACCGACAACCCGACCGAAATCAGATACAGCACGCTGGCATATGCCACCGACTGGAACGCAATATCGACGACGACCCCCACGCGAGACGCCTCAGGCCGGGTTGGCTTCCTTCCACGGGTCCTTCACCGCGGGGAACGTGAAGAACTCCACGTTGGCTGCCTCGCCGTCCAGCATCTTCACCTCGCGCATATAGACGTTCTGGACGATGTCGCGCGTCGCCGGGTCGATGCTGATCGGCCCTTTGGGGCTCTCCGCCTTGAAACTGGACAGCGTGCGCATCGC
>CAXTVQ010000078.1:0-9804 GCA_964247705.1 uncultured Acetobacteraceae bacterium
TCACCCGATTCGCAAGCACTTTCCACGATTCCGGTCAGCCCAAGCATGCTCTAACATACAACTTGAAACGCCGGATCAACCTGACGTGGCAATCTTTCTGGCTGCAGCCGACCAACGTGCCGACAGTCTCTACGCCAAGCGAAGCCGGCATGGTCCGGATTTGGCCGCTCTGGTGTCGGCAGGCGTGCGATACTTCGTGGCCCGCGACAGTGGCAGAGCCTTAGGAGGTGGCGGCTACGTGCGGCTGGCGGATCATGGCGCGGAGATGAAGCGCCTCTTTGTCGATCCCACGGCTCGGGGCAAGGGGATCGGAGCTTCCGTCGTGCAGGCCATCGAGCGGGATGCTGCGGAGCAGGGCATACGGACCTTGTTCTTGGAAACTGGGGTCAGATCAACCGAGGCCCTCGGTTTCTACCAGAAGCTCGGCTTCGTTGGATGCGCTCCGTTCGGTGAATATGAACCAGACCCTTTGAGTGTATTCTTGGTAAAGCAGCTTCTTTCCTTGGACAGATAGGCCGTCCCGGGCAACGCCACGTCAGGTAGATCTGCTCAGTGTCGCCTACCGCGGTAGCTTCTTCAACTGGCGGCTCAGCACTTGGCGGAATGGTTGCTGGTCATAGATCGCCGTCCGCTATGGCCTTCCACTGCTCGGCACCAGGCTGCTTGTGCCAAAGCAGCACCGTGCCACCCCGTTCCTCCTTCCAGGCCGGGATGTCACCCGACGGGGCAACAGCGGTTCGCACGACATCGAGACCCAACCCGGCCAACCCTGGTAACCCGCACGACGCCCACGTTGCATAGGCCCGGGTCAGTGACCGCATCGCACCCGGGCCGCCGTAACCGAGCAGTTCGCCACTCTTCCAGAACGCCACGGAGCGGTCTGCCTCGTCCACCACGCCGAACGGTTCGGCCGGATGCCAGGGTCGCTGCTCCGGCGGTTCGCCCTCGCCGAAGACCGCGAACCCAGGTGCCACCCGGCCCAGAAAGGCACGGAACGCCGCCACGCCACCGCCCACGCCGTCAGGACCCGTTGCCAGTGGCAAGGCTACACGATGCGAGGGAGCCCCGCCGATCTCGGCCCAGAACGGCAGGGCTGCTAGCGGGAAGCGCAGCTGGGGCCTGTCTTGGCCCGGCCCTATCAGCGGCACGAACCAGCCGGGCACGGCCCGCTCGGCCACGAACCCGTCCCCCTCGCGCCGCAGCACCGTGACCTGGCAACCACCGCCGCGCAGCTCCACCGGCACCAGGACGCGCCCGCTCTCGGCGACCTGATCGAACAGGATGCCGGACAGGTCCCAGCAGGCGGCGGCGATCATCACTCGGTCGAACGGCGCGCCTGCGACGTTGCCCTCCGCCGCATCGATGGCAAGGACGGACACGTTGGCGAGGCCGAGCCCGGCGAGGTCGGCCCGGCTCTGCGCCGCCAGCTCGGGGATGATCTCGAGCCCCGTCACCCGGCCGGTTTCCCCAACCAGCCGCGCCATCACCGCCGCCAGCCAGCCGGAGCCGGAGCCAATCTCCAGCACGCGCTGCCCCGGCTGTAGGTCGAGCATGTGCAGGAGCCAAAGCACGTAGCTCGGCTGGGAGTTGGTGGACGGCAGCTTGTTGCCCGCGGCATCCACGTGGGTCATCACGGCGTCGCTGTAGATGTCGGCCAACTCCGACGCGCATGGTCTAGCGTGGTCCTGGCCATGAGGCGCACCAAGTCCCTGCCGTCCGGGCTGACGGCGCTGCTGGACGCCCTGGAACAGGATCTGCTCGCCGCACCTGTCGACGAGGTGAGGGACGCACAGTGCGAAACCGGGCGGGCGCGGCAGGCCGCCTCCCAGGAGGTTCGGTCGCTGCTGAACGAAGCCGTAACCGCAAGCGAGGATGATCATCCTGAATTACCGTCCCGCGGCAATCGCCTTCAAAACGGCATCCATCGACACTGAAATCGAAGGTCCGCAAAGTGTCGGTTGCAGAGTCTCCAAAGCCGAGCCATCCGAACGTTAGCGGTCTGCCCGCCACAGTGACCGAGTTCAGCGTTGCAACTGCACCGGAGTGGCGACGATGCAAATGCTCATGTGCGGGCAGGCCGGATCGAGGCTGCTTGCGACCGAGACGGACTTCCGGCGCGTGTCTACTCGTCGAGATAGCGTCCGGTCACCGCGCCATCGAGCCGTCGCACCCGGGCCTTGGCAAGAATGTCCGGCGCGAGCAGCCGAGCGTTGATGCCCATCCTGTTCTCGATCCTTGTGACCGGGCACCAATGAGTGACGCAGCCGCAGCGCCGGCAACGATGAAATGCCAGGGAGTGATCTTTCCAGGAGTAAGTCTCGGTCGCTCTTGGACCGGAGGCGACGTGCACTGCCTCCGCCGCGTAGTACGCCCAGAGCACGCCGTAACGCCGGCAGAGCGAGCAACTGCAATCCGTCACGGTCTCGGGTGCGTATTGGATGTCGAGAACCACGTTGCCGCAGTGACACGATGCTTGGACACGCACGCAACCGTCTCCGTTCGAACACCCGATGCTTGGCCGCTGAATGCGGCCCGAGTGTGTCAGGGTAGGACGCCGACCGGATAGCTGAACAGCATGGGCAACCAAGCCACCAGGATGCGGACCATCAAAGCTGGCGGATAGCCTGGGTGGCTCGGCACGTCGTCTTCGACCTTGGCTGGCGACTGTCTGAACCGGGTGCAGATCCGTATCGCCACCGGCGGCGCGCCACTGCCGAACCCGACCCGGAACGCGGACACCCAGGGGCGCTTGTCGTCGAAGGCCAGGTACATCGGCGTCGCGCAGCAGCCGGCGACCATCCGCCGGGTCTTCGAGGCATCGGTCAGCTTCATGGCACGGAGACCGCCCCCACCACGGGCGCAGGCAATCCGGTCCCGGCGGAACAGCATGAATTCGGTCCCGCCGTCGGAGCTTGCTACCGGCGCCGAGTCGGGAGCAGCGGCGAGAAGCTGGGCCGCAGCCTGGCAATCGTCGCAGTAACAGGCGGTGACGATGATGGGCTCGCCCCAGGCGCCCACCTCGATCGCACCACATCTGCATCGTGCCAGGTAGGTCGGTCTCGTTTGGGTCACGGCTTCCTTCCGAGGCAGGACACGCGCCGGGTCGTCGACCGTAGTCACCGCCCGCGGTGACGACAACAGCTGATGGCATACCCTGCCATTCAACCCATCACGGCCGCGAGCGCGGCCGCGATGAAGCCGGCCGCCAGGGCCGCCTACTCTCGCTTTGTGACAGCCATGGCGACCACGGCGGACAACCAACCCAGGAGGGTGGGCAGGGGGACAGGAACCATGCGACTTGAGCTCATGGCGGGGTCCCTGACAACATCTGCGCGATCACTCCCATGGCGGCTGGGCAAGGAGCACACCGATCGATGACGCCCGGCGGTCCTGCTGGCCGCCCGCCCTGGAGACCATGATCGAGAGCCTGCCACGCCTGCTGGCAGACCCGTCCCGCTATGATGATGCATTTACCCCGGCGTTCCGGGACGCGGTGCCCCCGGCGCAATGACGGGTCCTGATCTAGCAGCTGGCCGAGAGCTTCTTCTCGACGCTGGAAGCCGAGTTGCTGAGCCGCAGGCGTTTTGCATCCCAGGCCGAAGCTCGCATGGCCTGCTTCAGCTACCTAGAGGGCTGGTACAACCCGAGCAGGCTGTACTCGGCCCTGGGCTACCGCTCGCCCATGACCTAAGAACCAGCATGCAATAGGAGAAGCCGACACGTAGCTCCCAAGTCCACAAACCGTCCACGAGATCGGGGCAACCTCAATCCCAGGCTCACTCCCCAAGGAGCAGGTCACGCTAGCGATGAAGCTCTGGCCATACACTGTGGGCGATAACGTTCTTGAACGTCTCGTCGGCAGTTAGATGGACGGTCCCTTTTTAGCGCGCGGCCGCCTCACCGACGTCGCCAGCATGACAGATCGAGATTTTGATGAGACCACAGCCGTTCTGGAGTGCGAGGTGTGGGCCGGCGCCGGACACGCTCGACACGTATAAACATTTCTCTACCTGATCCGTCCGTGCCGTCCGTGAGAGCCACTTTCGCGGCCTGGATCCCCGATGCAGGATATCAAATCACGAGGTAAGGCCTGAGCTTACTTATCCGGTTCCTGGCCGTGAGGAGGCACGTGGCTTCAGAGTTCGAGCAGCGAATCATGCCGCATTTTGATGCCGCCTACAACCTGGCACGCTGGTTGGTGCGGGATCCGGCGGTTGCGGACGACGTCGTGCAGGAGGCGATGCTGCGCGCGCTGCGCTACCACGCGGGGCTACGCGGCGAGGCGAAGCCTTGGTTGCTGCAAATCGTCCGCAACGTGGCATATGACGCGCGGGCAGCGCGGCGGTCTGCAGTCAAGACCGCCGCCGAACTGGATGACAACTGCGGACTGACTGATCCGGCGGACGACCCGGAGATGGCGCTGGGACGCAAGCAGGATCTGGACGACCTGGACCATAGGCTCGGCGCGTTGCAGGTGGAGTTGCGCGAATGCCTCGTCCTGAGGGAGCTTGAGGCGTTGAGCTACAAAGAGATCGCGATGGTGACGGGCGTTGCGATCGGCACGGTCATGTCGCGCCTGTGGCGCGCCCGTCGCGCCCTGATGGAGGGGCCACGTTGATCGCGCAGGACTGCGCCGGGCTGCACCTGCTGATCCAGGCCGAGCTGGACGGCGAACTGGACGCTGCGGCGACGGCCGCGCTGCTGACACACCTGGATACCTGCCCGGCCTGCGCCAGCCTGCGGAAGGAGCTGGGCCAGCTTTCTACAGGCCTGCGTGGCGGCGGGCTGACCCGGCATGCCGCGCCGCCCGGGTTGCGCGCGGCGGTCGCCACCCGCGCCACTCCCCCGCGGCGGCGGCGTTGGCCCGTCGGCAGCCACGCGGCCTCCTTCGGAGGCGGTCTGGCCGTCGCGGCGGCGGCTTGGCTGACCGTGTTGCCGCCCCGCGACAACGCCACCGCCAACCTGGTGGATGCGCATATCCGCGCCTTACAGCCCGGCCACCTGATGGACGTCGAGTCGACCGACCAGCACACCGTCAAGCCCTGGTTCGACGGCCGGCTGGACCTCGCGCCGGCGGTGCCCAACCTGGCCGCTTCCGGCTTTCCACTGATCGGTGGCCGGCTGGACTACCTGGACGGCCGCGTCGTGGCTGCCCTGGTCTACCGGCGCGACAAGCACGTGATCGACGTTTTCGTGCAGCCGGGGGGCAACGCGGGATCGGCCGCCCTGCAGGGTTACAACGTCATCGGCTGGACTGTCGGCGGCATGACATACCGGGCGGTGTCTGACCTCAACGTTACGGAGCTGACCCTCTTCTCCCATCTGATGCGCGCCGCGCCGTAGCGGGACGCTGCCTCCGGTCGAGCAAAGCTATGCTCCGCGTTCCAATCGAAACCGTAACGTCTTCACTGCTTCGTGATCGATGGCGCGGAATAACCGGCACCGTCCGCTTGTCACCTGACTAGGCAGCACACCGCGACACTTCCGTTGCGGTAACGCCAAGAGTTTCAGGAGGCACGGTCGAGGGATGGTAATGTCTGGAAACGGGGCTGCCAGCGTCATCGCCGCCCGCACCGGTGTCTCTATGCTGAGCGTTGCGGCAACTGCCCTGCTGATCGCGGCCGTGGCCGTGCCGGACCATGGCCGCGATGCCGGCGTGATGGTTGCGGTGTTCGCTGCGTCGCTGGTGTCGGGGATAGCGGGTTTCGCCTTCTCCGCGCTCGCAGGAGCCATGCTGTTCCACGTGATGGACAATCCGGTGCGGGTCGTCGCGATCATGATCACTTGCAGCATCGCAAGCCAGGCGCTGATGACCTGGATGGTCCGCCGCGACGTCCCTTGGGTCGGCCTATGGCGATACTGTGTCTGCGGCACGCTGGGCCTGCCGCTCGGGATTTGGGTGCTGCTGCATGCCGACCGCGCGCTGTACACCCGTGTCCTGGGCGGGTTCCTGATTGCCTACGGCGGTTACATGTTGCTGCGCAAGGCAATGGTGGTCCGACATCCTCCGACGGTCGTCGACCTCGCCGCCGGCTTCCTGGGCGGCATCGCGGGCGGCGCCGCCGGTTTTCCAGGCGTCTTCGTCAGTATCTGGTGCGGGATGAAGGGATGGGACAAGGGGCGGCAGCGCGGGGTGATCCAGCCGTACATCCTGGCTATGCAGCTGGGCAGCTTCCTAGCCATCGGGCTGATGCAGCGGTCGCATCCCGGTAACGAAGGCTTCCACTGGCGCGACATGGCGTTCGTTCCGGCGTCGTTGCTTGGCACTTTGAGCGGCATGGCGCTGTACGGGCGGTTGACGGACGTGCAGTTCGGAAAGGCCGTCAACGTCCTGCTGATTGTGTCGGGAGCGACATATGCCCTGTGAGGCACGGGCTCCGGAGATGCCGGCCAAGAAGAGCGGGGCGTTGCTTGCCGTAGTCTCACACGCCGTAGCGGGAGGCCAGGCCACACGATCCCTAGGGCACGCACAGTTCCTGGCGGCGGAGGTCACGCACGTCTATCGTCTTCAGGGCGAATCGATCGTCTTGCGGCAGCACCCCGAGGTTTTCCCACCATCCGCGTTCGGGCTTAATTTTGCCGAGCGTATCGACTTCTCCGGACGCCGCCGAGCGGCCGATATCGGCACCGGTTCCAGCTTGCCCGTGGACCGTTACTTCACCCACCAGTTCGTCGGTGATATGAACGGCATCGACGTAAAAGGGGTAATCGCCCGTGCTGGCGCCTTCCGGGCGTGAGTGGGGGAAAATGACGAGATGCAACCATAAGCCGGTCAGCTTTCCGGTCGGTTGCCGGGCTATGCTTTCGGCCGCCGCTGCACTGCCGCTAGTGACCGTTCTGAACGGCAAGGCCGCTGCGGCGACGTTCCGGCTGAAAATGGCGAACGTTCAGCCTGGCACTCACCCGACATCGGTGCGGATGAAGGAGGCCGCCAAGCGGATTGGCGAGAAGACCAATGGCGAACTGCATTCCGGTTCTTCCCGGGCGGTCAGCTAGGGTCCGAGTCCGACACCCTCTCGCAGTCCGCGGCGGAGCGCTGGAGATGATGATCGGTTCCGCGGCGGGGCGCTGTCAGGTTGGCAGGCCTGATCTAAGGGTGGCAAGCTGGCCGACATGACGACCTGCAACCCATATCGCGGCTTCCGCTATCCGGCCGAGGTCATCCAGCACGCAGTCTGGCTGTATCACTGTTTCAGCCTCAGCCTGCGCGACATCGAGACCATCCTCGCTGCCCGCGGCATCGTGGTCAGCTACGAAACGGTCCGCGAGTGGGGCCTGCGCTTCGGCCGACTGTTCGCCAACGAACTGAAGCGGCGACGGCCACGTCCGGGCGACAAGTGGCACTTGGATGAGGTCTTCATCCGCGTCCAAGGCAAGCTGCAGTATCTCTGGCGCGCGGTCGACCAGCACGGTCACGTGCTGGACATCCTGGTCCAGAGCCGGCGCAATTCCCGTGCTGCCAAGCGGTTCTTCCGCAAGCTGCTGCGCGATTTCCAGTATGTGCCGAGGGTGATCGTGACCGATAAGCTGCGCAGCTACGGCGCCGCCAAGCGTGAGATCCTGCCCGGCGTCGAGCACCGGCAAAGCCGCTACCTGAATAACCGGGCCGAGGTGTCGCACCAACCGACGCGACGACGAGAACGGCAGATGCAGCGGTTCAAGTCAGCGCGACAGGCCCAACGCTTCCTGGCCGTTCACTCTCGTATCCACAACCATTTCCAGCTCCGTCGCCATCACCTGACCGCCCATCAACATCGCGATGCACGTGACGCCGCCTTTCAGGTCTGGCGAGATGTGACCTGCACAGTCGCCGCGTAGCAGGCCCCTATAACCTCACACCATGGCAGGCTCGCGCCCGCCAACCTGACAACGCCCTTGCCGCGCACCTCCACCGACAAGCAGTGCTGCCCCAGCCAAGATGAACGGTAGAACCATCAGACCTCCTCCTTCGATGATTAGCGTGGCGCAATAGTCAATATCCATCAAGCCGGTCCGCTCATGATGATACGTCAAAAAACCAGGGTGCCTGGCGCCCTGGCCCACTCCGTGTCATGTGCGGATAGGAGCGTGAACCGATGGCAGGCTGGCAGTTCTGGATCGATCGCGGCGGCACTTTCACCGATATCGTCGCCCGTGACCCGGCCGGCGCCCTGACCGCGCACAAGCTGTTAAGCGAGAACCCGGAGCCCTACCGCGACGCCGCCATCGCCGGTGTGAGGACTATGTCGGACACTGGAGTTCAACTCCCCAGAAGAGATCTCCGCTGCCCGGCACGCACATCACCGACGAGCAAGCAAGATTGTATGTGCGTCATCGCAGGACCCACAGCCGACAGATTGCCGCCGCCCGTGCCGGCTTCAGCACGACCAACGGTGCCAGGATCGACGCCGACGCCAGGCTGCCGTCTCAGAAGCAAGTTCCCCGTGGCCGCCGTCGCCCTGATCCCCTCGTGGCGGTGTGGCGAGGCTGAGATCGTTCCATGCTGCTGGCCACGCCCGGCTTGTGGCCCTTCGCGGTGTACGAGGAGATGCTACGCCGCCATCCCGACTTGTCGCCCGGCACCCGCCGGCACCCTGGAACGTCGCGTCCGCGGCTGGCAGGCGCTGCATGGGCCCGAGCGCGAGGTGATCTTCCGCCAGGATCACACACCGGGCGCCCAGGGCCTATCCGACTTCACCGATGCCGGGCCACTCGAGGTCACGATCGCCGGGGAGCGGCTCTTGCAAGCGCAGCACGGCAAGCTGCCGTCTACGAGGTTGGGCGGGCAAGCACGGTGATCTTGTCAGCCGTTGTTTCCAGCCGCTCCACGACAAGTCCCACCGGAGCCAACGTGATATCGCGACCCATAGATGCGTGTTCCGCAGCGTTCAGGATCACCGGACACGAACCATAGACACCATCCTGCGGACGTTCTCGCCCAGGATCGCTCGCAATTGTACCGAGATTGAGTCAGAGCCTCCATTGGATGCCGATTGACACCTTCAGGCCGTTGGGACCCGGCTATTTGGGAGCTGACCGCCGTCAGATCACCAATTCGATGACGAATGGCCCGGGTCGGCTATTGGCCTGAGCCAGCACGTCGGCAAAGGCCTCCATCGTTTCGACCCGGGCGCCCTCCACGCCCATGCCGGCCGCCAACTGCACCCAATCCAGGTTGGGATTCCCCAGGTCTAACATATCCATCGCGGTGCGGCCTGGGTTGGCACCGACGCCGCGATATTCCCCGAGCAGGATTTGATACTTGCGGTTGGCCAGGATCACTGTCGTCACGTCCAGCCGCTCGCGAGCCTGGGTCCACAGCCCCTGCAGCGTGTACATAGCGGACCCATCCGCCTGGAGCGCGACCACCCGGCGGCCCGGCGCGCCGATCGCGGCCCCGGTGGCCAGCGGCACGCCGCAACCAATGGCGCCGCCGGTGACCTGCAGCCAGTCATGCGGCGCGGCGTCATGTGTGCCGGGGTAGAAGGCCCGGCCGAAGCTGACGCTCTCGTCCACAACCACCGCGTCTTGTGGCAGCAAGGCCGCCAAGGTCTGCGCTACGGCTTCGGACGTCACGGCGCCGCGGGCGGGCTCGGCCCGGAGGCCGGACGTGGCGCGGGCCGCCTCGGGCTTGACGCCCAGCACCTCGGCCAGGCGGGAGAGGGCGTCGGCGCCGTCCTGTTCCGGCCGGGTCAGGATGTGGATGGTGCAATCCGCGGGATACATCGTGCCGGGCTTGTTTGGGTAGGCGAAGAAGCCGACGGGCGGCGCCGCACCGACCAGGATCAGGTGCTTGGTTCCCGCCAGCGCAGAGATGGCTTGGTC
>CAXTVQ010000078.1:9814-22443 GCA_964247705.1 uncultured Acetobacteraceae bacterium
GGTGCGCCCGGCGCCGCGCTCGATTCGGTTGTTGCTGGTCTGCGCCATCATGCGGGCGCCGATCGCCGCCACGATGCCGGCGGCCACCGCGAGGGGGCCAGCCCGCAGCGCCCGGCCGCCAATCAGCAGCACCACCGGCGCGCCCGACCGCAGCGCCTCGGCCGCGCCCTGGACCGCGTCCGGCGCCGCCTGCGGAGGTGCCGGCGGCGATAGAGTGGTGCCGACCACGCCGCCTTCGTCCCAGCATGTGTCTGAGGGCAGGATCAAGGTGGCGACGCCGCCATCGGCCTCTTGCACGCAGGTGGCGCAATCCGCACCCACCGTGGCGGCGCTGGTGGCGGTGCGGGTCCAGCGGGAGACCGGGCGCGCCCAACCTTCGGTATCCGCGGTGAGCGGCGAGTCCAGCTTGCGGTGGTAGGTCGCTTGGTCACCGACTAGGTTGACCACCGGCGAGCCCGCCCTCCTGGCATTGTGCAGGTTGGACAGGCCGTTCGCCAGGCCGGGGCCGCAATGCAGCAGGGTAGCGGCCGGGCGGTCCTGCATACGGGCATAGCCGTCCGCGGCGCCGGTGACCACGTTCTCCTGCAACCCCAGCACGCAGCGCATACCGGGAATCCTGTCGAGGGCGGCGACGAAGTGCATCTCCGACGTGCCGGGGTTGGTAAAGCACGTATCCACCCCGCAGGCCAGCAAGGTGTGCACTAGGCTCTCGGCACCATTCATTCCCGTCCACTCCAATCGTTGCCGATAAGTTGCGCGCGGTTTGGCGATGGCAACGCCTTGGCGCACACGTCGGCAGGCCTAACCAAGTAGGAACGTCCGGAGCGGACGCCTTACCACGACCATGTATCCCGAGCGCATGTACCCGGACAAACCGAGGACCGGCGCGTGTCGGCCCGCCACCATCCTGATGTGCGACACCGATGGCCGAGCAACGGACCGACTGCCGGGTGGCCCAGACGCGGTGCTGGGTGATCGACGACACCGGCGTGTCGAAAGGGGACGCTTTCGGTCATATGGCGCACAACTTCGGCGAGCTTGGCATGCCGCCTATTCGATGCTCACTGGACCGCGCCCCACCGTCGAAATAGCTCCGTCAAGTCTTGCAAGGTTGAAAGTTCGCCGACGTTGCGCAGCATCTCAAGCATCCGGACAACATCCCTTTCCGGTAGCACCGCGGGTGCCATCGACAGGAATTTTTTGTTGAAGTCGTCATCGGTCATTGGCAGGTCCGGCTTACCGCGCGCGGAGTATGCCGCCTCTTCCAACACCCTGCCGTCATGGAGGTGCACAATGATTCGGGATGCCATCTGGCCGTGCTCGACGAACCGGCGCTCCATGTCGTCATCGACGCGGACAGCGATCCGGCGCATCAACGAGGGCAGCCGAGGATCAGTGATCCGATCGGCCTCGAAACTGTCGAGGCCGATACCACCGTCCAGTAGTGCCACCGCGGCGAGATAGGGGAGGCTGTGATCGGCGGTCTCCCGGGTCTTCGGCGCCCATTTCTCTTCGGCATCTCCGGCCCCGCCGCCAATCGCCTTCCAAGCGACCTGGTAAGTTAGAATTTCCAATGCCGCGACCTGCTCTGGGGCGACGCGTTCGCGAATGCGCATAACTCCTTCCACCGCCGACAGCGAGTGGCCACAGGCCGGCAGTGCTTTCGTGAATACACGCTCAATACCGAGCAGCCCGTCAACGTGCCGACCGAGGCGGGCGAGATTTGCGGGTGCGACGGCCTCGAAGAAACCCTGCACACCTTCGAACGGCCGAGCCGGGCCGGTCATTCCAGCTTTGGCCAACCGCACTGCCCACATCGCGTTTGTGGCAGCCTGTGGTCCGGCGCAGCCCTTCCAGTGAGAAAGTTCCCCGGTCCGCGCTACGTGTAGGGGCATATTCGGTGTGATGGAAATCGCAATGGCGTGGGCCAAGGATTGCCGATCGAGTCCCAGTAGCCGGCCAAGCGCGGCCGCTGCTGCCAAGCTAATATTCGCACCCTGGTCCCAGCCCTTCTCGCGGAGTGGCACTTCGTCGGCGATCGTCGCCGCAATCTCGTAGGCGATATACATCCCGAGTAGCACGTCTCGACCGCTTCCATTCACCATCTCGACGGCCGCGACGATCGCCGGCGCTGCGTCGCTTGGATGGACGCCACCGTTCGGCGCGATACCGGCGTAGCCATCGTTGAAGTCGAGATAGCGGGTAGCGGTGCTGTTGGCGAACACCGCGTATTCCGGCGTCGTGAGACGCGCGACGCCGAACGCAGACGCCCCTTCGGTGGAGTGGGCCGTGGCCGCCATGTGCCGGGCGATGCGTGACGGCTCAGCGGTGAAAGCGCCGGCAGCGCAGCCGACGCTATCGAGATAGCGGAGCGTCGCTGCCCGAACCGCGGCGGCAGGAATATTGCCCAGTTCGGCGCCAAGGGCGAAATCAACCAGGGTCTCGAGCATGCGATCCACTGGACGCTCCTCCTGGGCACCTCCGGGTTGGTCTCGTGTGCCTATTCCAACCGTGCCTAGAAGCGAGTGGCTGCGTCCGTCAAGCCGAAGCCGAAATGCCATCGGGTTCCTGTTTCCCGCAGTCAGCGTCAGATGCCGCCATTGACAGGCAAGTTAGTAAGGGCTTTAGAATTTCGGAAACCCGGATGATTATCGGGTAATCTGAAACCGGAACACCCGGGGGGAATTGTGGTTGATAGCCCGGCTCGGCTGGCGATAAGCGTTAAGTCGCTTTGTATGATCACTACAAATAGCCGCGCTCGGAGGCTTTCGCGTGGGTAAGCTATCCAGCGTCCGAAGCATCCTTGAGACACCGATCCTTGACGACCGAAAATGGTCGAAGATGAAGACGATCGATTGTGACGCTGTCCTGCTCGATTTGGAGGATAGCGTGTCGCCCCAGCGCAAGCTAGAAGCGCGCGGGCGAGTCCTGCAGGAACTCAAGTCGCCTCAATCTCTGGGGCGCCGCCTTGCTTTGCCCCGCGTGAACGCGCTCGACACTGAATGGGGGCAGGGCGATCTGCAAGCGCTAGCGGGGGCGGGCGTCGATCTACTGATCTATCCGAAGTTGAGCACCGTCGAAGAGTTGGCCGAAGTGCGTCGGCTTGCCGGCGGGGCCGAGGTAATTGTGATCGTTGAGACCGCGAGCGCGGTGCTGAATCTGGAGGCGATCGCGAACTCCGGCGTGGCCGGGTTCATCAATGGCCCGGCCGATCTCGCCAACGACGTGGGCTGGCAGATGTTCGTCGATGGCGAGCTCAACCCTCATGCCTACAGCTATCTCGCATCGAAGCTCGTGCTTGTACAGGCTGTCTACAATTCGCCAGCGTTCGACACCGTATTCGTGGAAGATCTGCGCGATCCGTCACAGGTTGCGGCCGCGGTGCAACGGTCACGCCAAATGGGCTTCGCCGGCGTCGCAACCTTCTATCCGCCGCATGTCTCCGTCATCAATGCGACCTTCAGCCCAACAGAGGACGAGATTGCCCACGCTCGGCGCACAGTCGAAGCTTACGAGCAAGCGCTCGCTCGGGGGGACGCTGCTGTCCGGATCGGCGGTGAAGCCCTGATCGTTCAATATTACAAAAGGGCTCAGAACGTACTCGGGCGGGCTGGCCTCCGAGCGAACTAACAACAATCAAGAACTCGGGGAAAGCCGATGAGAATGGTTTTTGCTCTGGCGTTGGCTTTAATCGCCTTGCCGGCGGCTGCCCAGGATCGGAACCCGCCCGTCAAGCTCGGAATGATCGCGGACTTCTCGTCCGTCTACTCCGACGCCGTCGGCAAGGGCACGGCAGCGGCCATCCAGATGGCGATCGATGATTTCGGCGGGATCGTGCTCGGGCGCAAAATCGTCCTGCTTCAGGCCGATCACTATAATAAGCCCGACGTGGGTTCCGACATAGCGCGCAACTGGATCGACAATGAGAAGATCGACGCGTTCGTAGAAACCCAGAACTCCACCGTCGCCTTAGCCGTGCTCGATCTAGCAAGGCGCGCCAACAAGGTCGACATCCTGGTCTCTGCCGGGTCGACGGACTTCACCGGCAAGCTGTGCTCGCCGGTTACCGTGCAATGGAGCTGGGACACCTACATGGCGGTCGCGGCTACTGTGACCCCGCTGATCGAGCGCGGATTAAAGAGCTGGTATTACATCATTCCAGACGCGAACTTCGGCCATGCGCTGACCGCCGATGCACGCCGGATGATCACGGCGCATGGCGGAGCGTTCCTTGGCGAGTCGGCAGTCCCCACGGGCACACCGGATTTCTCGTCCTCGCTTCTGCAGGCACGCGCGTCGGGCGCTCAGGTGCTGGCGGTCGGCGGGGGCGGCCTGGACGCGACGAACACCATCAAACAGGCCGCAGAATTCGGCAACACGACGAGCCAGCAGCTTGTCGGGGTGATCACCGGGACGGGTGAGGTCACTGCAGCCGGGCTAGAGGCCGCGCAAGGCATGATCCTGCCCGACACCTTCTACTGGGACCTGAACGACAAGACTCGCGCTTGGTCCAAGCGCTACCAGGCAAAGACGGGACACCTGCCGAACGCCAACAATGCCGGCTCATACAGCGCAGTCATACACTTGTTAAAGGCCATGAACGCAGTCGGCACTACGGCCGGGGACGCCGTAGTCGCCAAGATGCGGGAGCTGCCGATCGATGATATTGCGGCAGATCATGTGAAGCTGCGCCCAGATGGCAGGGTCATTCGGGACGTTTATCTGTTCCAGGTGAAGAGCCCGACCGAATCGGAGGGCCCGCAAGACGTCTACAAGCTGCTGGCGACCGTGCCGGCCGATCAAGCCTTTCGGCCGCTCTCAGAGAGCGAATGCCCGTTCGTGAATAGATAGGTAGGTACTCTGATGACCTGGTCAATCGGCATTGACACCGGCGGTACGTTCACCGATGTCGCCGGCCTCGAACTCGCAACCGGGCGGCTGCACACGGTCAAGGTTCCTTCCACGCCGCATGACCCCTCCGAAGCTGTGCTGGCCGGCATCGACGCCTTCGTCGCCTCGGTTCCGGGACTGCGGTCGTCCGATATCGGGTTCTTCGCCCATGGTACCACAGTGGCGACCAACGCCGTGATCGAACGGAAAGGCGCGCGGTCTGGGCTGCTCATCACGCGTGGCACGGGGGCGGTCTACACGGCGCGGGCATCCGCGCAGCCGATGCCGGGCGACATGATTAACCCGGCCTATCAGAAGCCGGCGCTGCTCATCCCCCCACGCCGAACTCGGGAGATCGACGAGCGGACCCTGTTCGACGGCTCAGTCGAGACAGCGTTGGATGAGGAGTCTGTAGTCGCTGCGGTGCAGGACTTGGTCACCGCCTACGACATCGAGGCCATCGCCATCTGCTTCCTATTCTCGTTCATGAACCCGAGTAACGAGAGCGCGGCACGGGGTGCAATCCGGGGGCGGTTTGCGGAGATTCGGGTTTCGTTGTCGGGCGGCCTGCTGCCGGTCATCCGCGAATACCGGCGGCTGAGTACGACGGTTGCGGACGCCTTCGTCGGCCCGGTTCTACAAACTTACCTGGGCCGCCTGGGGGAGGGCTTGCGCGAGCGGGGCGTGCCGGAAGGCCAGGCGTTCATCATGCAGTCGAATGGCGGACTAATGAGCGTCGCCATTGCCAGCGACAATCCGGTGCAGACGCTGCTGTCCGGACCTGCCGCCTGCGTGATCTCGGGGGCCTATCTATCTGAGATCACCGGCATCCCCAACATCGTCACCTTCGACGTGGGCGGAACGAGCACGGACGTAGCCCTGATCGTCGGCGGCTACATCACCGAGACGCAGTCCGGTACGATTGCCGGTCACCACGCCTATGTCCCTATGAACGAAATCTCGACGATCGGTGCTGGAGGCGGCACGATCGCCCGGGTCGGCGCGGATGGCCGGCTCAAGGTGGGGCCGGACAGCGCTGGCGCCGTGCCAGGTCCTGCCTGTTACGGACGCGGCGGCCGCCAACCAACGGTCACCGACGCCGACTTGGTGCTGGGCTACCTGCATTCGGACACCTTCCTCGGCGGAAAGTTTCCGATAGACGAGCGCGCCGCCCGGGCCGTCATCGAGCGCGATATATCGGGGCCGCTCGGGCTCGATGTGGACCGTGCCGCCATGGGCATCGTCAAGCTGACGACCAGCCTCATGGAGGGTGAGCTGCGGCTGCGACTGCTCGCCCGCGGCTACGATCCGCGTACCTTCGCGCTCGTCGCGGTGGGGGGGGCCGGCCCGTTGCACGCGGCGATGATCGCCAGGAATCTTGGCTTCCGGCAGGTGATCGTACCACCTTATCCCGGCCTCGGATCCGCCATGGGCCTGCTACTGACCGACATCAAGCGCACCTACGTGCAGTCGCGCCTCAAGCATTTCGGCAGCGAGGCCCTGCCGGAGATGGAGCAGGTCTTCGCCGGGCTTACAGCGCGGGCGCAGGAGGAAAGCCGGTTGGAGCACGACGTGCAGATCGAGCGGTTGGTCGACCTGCGCTACGTCGGCCAGGGCTATGAGCTGTCCGTCCCGCTCCAGCCGGGAGCGCTGGACGCGGACAGCCTGGAGCAAGCCAGCCGGCATTTCCATCAAATGCACCACGAGTTCTACGGCAACGCGGCGCCCGGCAAGCCGCTTGAGATGATCAGCCTGCGGATCAATACCCTGGTCCCGCTCAAGAAGCTTTCGCTTCCGAGGCTGGAAGCAACGGAAGCCCGGTCGGAGCCGGTCCCGGCCGGGTCGAGGCCGGTCTACTTCGAGGAGGTGAACGGGCGCGTCGCGACGTCGGTCTATCACCGGAACACGCTAGGGCCGGGCCACCATCTGCTTGGCCCGGCAATCATCGACCAGACAGATTCGACGACGGTGCTCCTGCCGGGTCAACGGGCGGAGGTCGATCCGTACGGCAATATCCTCATCGAGACTGGGGTCGGAACATCCTAATGGCAATCGACGCGATCACACTCGAAATCATCGCGAGCCGGTTGGACGAAATCCAGCAGATCATGAAGCAGCGCCTGTTCCGGACGGGCTATTCCACGATTTTGCGAGAATCCTTCGATGGCAGCTCTGGGCTGACAACGGCGGCTGGGCAGCTGATCGGCGCTTCCGGGGTGTCGTATCATACCGTGCCCTATTCGATGATGGTGAAGTGGATCGTCACCCATTTCGGGCCGGACGGGATCCACGACGGTGACAGCTTCATCTCCAACGACCCCTATAAAGGCTGCGTTGCCCATACGCCGGACGTCGCTGTCGTCACCCCGGTCTTTGTCGGCGGCGCGCTCGTCGCATTCTGCACCAGCATGGGTCACAAACCGGACGTCGGTGGCATCGCACCATCGACGTCGAGCGCCCTGTCGCGTTCGATCTTCCACGAGGGCCTGGTGCTGCCACCAGTGAAAATCTACGAGCGGGGCGTACCCAATGAGGGTGTGCGTTCCATCATCGCCAACAACTCCCGGACGCCGGAGTTGCTGTTGGGCGATATCGAGGGTCAGGTTGGTTGCACGCGGGTTGGCGTGCAACTGATGGTAGAGCTTTGCAATCGATACACGGTCGCGACTGTACAGCAGGCGATGCAGTTGCTGATGGACTCCGCTGAAACGCGACTTCGCCTAGCGCTCGCCGCCCTTCCAGATGGTGAAGCCTCGGCGGAGAACTACCTCGATGGTGATGGCGCATCGGATCACCCGGTGAAGGTGCGGGTCACGGCGCGCAAGCGCGGCGACAGCCTGACCCTGGATCTAACCGGAAGCGATATGCAGACCGTGGGCCCGGCCAATGCCGTCTCTCAGGCCTGCCGCGCCGCCGCAACCGGCGCAGTGCTGGGATTTCTGGACCATACCATTCCGTTCAATGACGGTGTGTTCCGTGCGATCGAGATCGACGTGGGCGAGGGGCTTTGCGTGAGTCCGTGTTTTCCCTCCCCGGTGAACTCGTATATCCCGACCACCCACATCCTGTTCAACTGCGTAGTCCAGGCGCTCGGCCAACTTGCCCCTGAGCGCGCCTTCGCCGACTCCGGCCTTGGCTGCGGCGGGATCGGATTTGGCTATCCGCAGCCCGGCGGCGGGCCGACGCGGGTGCAGTACGAAGTGCTGGAAACCGCGCTCGGAGCCACCCCACAGGGCGACGGCGCATCGATGGTCTTCGCGGTGATGATCTTTGAATCAGTCGAACCTATCGAGATCGTGGAGACTGAATTTCCTGTCCGCATCGCCGATTTCTCCGTCCGGCTGGATTCCGGCGGTCCGGGCATGCACCGTGGCGGGCTCGGCTACAGCCGCGAATGGCGGGTGCTGCAGGATACGCAGTTCTCCTGCCGAACCTCCCACCGCCGCTTTGGCGCGTCCGGGATTGCTGGGGGCGGGCCACCTTTGGCGTCTCGCACGATCATGAACCCTGGTCAGGCAGGAGAGGTCGTCCTGTCAGGCCTGGAGCAGCTCAGCCTGCAGGCCGGCGACGTTATCCGACTTGAACAGAGCGGCGGTGGCGGTTGGGGCGATCCGCGCGGGCGCAGTGAGCAGGCGTTGCTGGACGACGTCGCCGACGGCTACGTCTCCCAGACCAGCGCCCGCGCACTGTATGGACGCGCGGTCGAGCGCGACCCGAACGGCCGTTACGTCCTAAAACCGGAGTTAGGGATCCATGTCGACGAGTGACAATCCACCCAAACAGGCCCTTGCCGGCCTGCGGGTGATCGATGCCGCGACACTCGGGGCGGCGCCCTTAGCGGCGGCCATGCTGGCCGAGTTCGGTGCCGACGTGATCAAGGTCGAGCATCCGAAGCGGGGCGACCCCCTCCGCGATTGGGGCGCCAAGCGCAACGGGGTAGGACTGCTGTGGAAGAGTATCGGCCGCAACAAGCGCTCGATCACCCTCGACCTGCATTTCGAGGAAGGGCGCGACCTGTTGCGCGACCTGGTCAAGCAGACCGACGTGCTCATCGTCAATTTCCGGCCGGGCCGGCTGGAACGCTGGAAGCTGGACTGGACCGAGCTGCGACTAATTAACCCGAAGCTGGTGATGCTGCAGATCACCGGGTTCGGCTACACCGGGCCCTATGCCGCCCGGCCGGGCTTCGGCACCCTGGGCGAGGCGATGAGCGGCTTCGCGCACACCACTGGCGCCGCGGACGGGCCGCCCACGCTGCCGCCCTTCATGCTGGCCGACGGTGTCGCATCGCTGAATGCCGTCAACGCGATCATGTTCGCGCTGCACCACCGCGACAAACACGGCGGTGACGGCCAGTTTATCGATCTCAACCTGATCGAACCGCTGATGCGTCTGCTCGAGCACAAATACCTCGAATACGATCAGCTCGGCACGAACACGGGCCGCACCGGCAACCGTTGGAACGTTAGCGTTCCCCGCAACACCTATAAGACAGCGGACGGGCAATGGATCGTGACTTCCGGCTCCTCGCCCACTGTTGCGGCGCGGATCTTCAAGGCGATCGGCCGGGAGGAGCTGGCCACGCACCCGGAGTTCGGCGATGCCCAAGGGCGTCTGCGCCTGGCGGACGAGATCGACGACATGGTCGCAGACTGGGTAGGCCGCCATACGCAGGCGGATGCGTTGCGTATCCTGGAAGCGGCGGAGGTCGCCGTCGGACCGGTTTACGACATCGCCACGCTGATGAGCGACCCCCATATCGTAGCCCGGAACACCTTCGTCAGCATCGATGATCCCGAGCTCGGGCCGATGCGGGTGCAGGCGCCGGCGCCGCGGCTGTCGGAGACGCAGGGTCGGGTGGACCATCTTGGCCCCGTGCTTGGCTCCAGCAATGCGGACATCTATTCGGGACTGCTCGGCCTCTCGCCCGCACGGATGGAAGCACTCAAGGGCAAGGGCGTGATCTAACGTCTCCCAATTGCCTAACAGGAATATAAACCCGGAAGGGGCGAGCATGGACCGCCAGATGAAATTGATTGCATTCCTGCAAGCGCAGAACTGCTCGAACTACCCGGCCTCCTGGCGGCACCCGGGGGCCCAGACAGACTGGGGATCTAGCGAATACTATCAGAGGATCGGGCGCACGCTCGAAGATGGGAAGTTCCACCTGGCCTTCTTCGATGATCGGCTGGGCATGCCCGATAGTTTCGGCAGGGACTTCGCACTTACTGTCAAGGGCGGGATCCGGGCCGCCAAGCTCGATCCGGTGATCGTGGCGATGACGATGGGCTTGGCAACCAAGCGGCTCGGGCTGGGCGTCACTTACTCGACCACCTACTACGAACCCTACCACGTGGCGCGGATCTTCGCGACGATGGATCTCATGCTGGGAGGCCGGGCCGCTTGGAACGTCGTCACCTCCCTCAATGATGCGGAGGCCGCGAATTTCGGCCGTGGCGAGCATCTCGACCATGATAGCCGCTACGATCGCGCCGATGAGTTTATGGAGGTGGTGCTCGGGCACTGGGACACTTGGGAAGACGGGGCGATCGTCGCCGACAAGGCTAGCGGGACGTTCGCGGACCCGGCCCGGGTGCACCGCCTCGACCATAAAGGAACCTATTTTCAGTCGCGGGGCCCTTTCACCGTACCAAGGTCCTTCCAAGGGCAACCTGTGCTCATCCAGGCGGGTCAGAGCGGCCGAGGTCGGGCTTTCGCGTCGCGGTGGGGCGAGTTGATCTTCGTCGTCTACCCGAACCTGCAGCTTGGCAAGAAGTCATACGCCGACCTGAAGGGCCATCTCCGGGCCTCTGGCCGAGAAACAACCGCGATCACCCCGGCCGTATATCCCATCGTTGCAGAGACAAAGATGATGGCGGAGGACAAAATGGCATTCCTCCAGAGCCTGGCGAAGCCGGAGGACGCGCTCGTGCTGCTGTCCGAGGTACTGAATTTCGACTTCGCCAGCAAGCCATCCGATGAGCCCTTCACGGACGAGGAATTGGAGTCTATCAGCGGTGTGCGCTCGACACGGGACCGGGTGGTCCAGCTCAGCGGGCACCGTAATCCGACGGTGGAGGATTTCATCAAGTTCAGCGGCCGGGCGACCATCCGGGAATTTCCGCTATTCGTTGGGTCGCCGACCGACGTGGCTGATCAAATGGAGGAATGGTTCCTGGGCGAAGCATGCGACGGGTTTGTGATTGCGCGACCCATGTTCCCGGCAGCTACGAGGATTTCGTTCGCTTGGTGATCCCGGAGCTGCAGCGCCGGGGTTCATTCCAGAAAGACTATGCCGGCACGACATTGCGGGAGAACCTCGGCCTGACCGGCCACGTTCAGGTCTCGGCCTGAACGAACAGGTTCAGGCCAGCGGCACGACATACTGGTTGCTGCCGTCGATCGCTGTTGCGGGCGCCGGACCACAGCTGAAGATGCTAGCGTCTGTGGCGGTGGCGTCCCCACGAGCCGATGCCGAGCAGGCTTTGCCTTGCATAGAGTAGAGACCTGGCTGGGACATCTGCATGGGGTGCGAGACCTGCAAAGTCCAGTATCGTGGCGACCCGGCGATCCACCTCCGCCCGGAAGGCGCGCCCTGCTCAGAAGCACCTCGTCCGCAGCCGTCCCGGCTACGGGCCAGGAACGGCACTGTAGGTTTCGACGGTAAGCTTCGGGAACGTGCACGTGCCCGGGAAGGTGCGGCTCAGCCCGCTCTGTGCGACCTGGTCAGGCCGCAACCCGGTCAGGCCAGCCATGCTCTGCCTCCACATCGGCCGGCTATGGCCGCGCGGCGGCCCGCGCCACCCCAGGGTAGGGCCACGAACCCGAGCAGCCCGGCGGGCAGGAACAGCGTCATCGCGATCAGCAAGCCGCCCTGGTGATAACCTTGCAGCACTTAGTGGTATAGCGATGCCGAGGTTCGGGACAAAGCCGAGATCAGACCCCTGGAGCACAACCATGCGCCGAGCATCAGCAGCTCGCCATAGGCTAAGTCCACCACCCGAGCGGCGCCGAAATCAGGGTGAAGCCGAGTGCCGCGAGTGTATAGATGCTGGCGAGCAACACTTGTTGGCAAGCTGTTGCCCGATCACGGCGGGTGCAACCCGTTCCGGCTTTGGCTTAGGCAAAGCGGTTCCTCTCAGAACCGAGTCTTTTTCGGGTTATCCCAGGCCAGCCGCCGCTACTACATCGTAGAGTTCGCGGCTCTAACGCTATTCGGCAGCGGATCGCGGACGGTTGATCTTGGGCGGCCGTCGCGTGGGTGTTGAGGCCGGTGGCGGCAACACGGCAGACAGCAGCCGGTCCAGCATGGCGCTCACGCTGCGCATGATGTCTCTCGGCTTGCGATAGAGCAGCCAGGTGATCACCAACTGGTTGTGGCTGCCGATCAGCATGGATGCGGTTTCATGCGGGTTTGGCTCCGGCGGCCATTCGCCTTCCGCTGCTCCCTTCCGCACCAGGCGGACCACGAAGCGGGCGTAGTCGTCCAGCAACTGCCGGGCGGGCGAATCGCCCACCAATACGCTGGGCCAGATCTCCAGGTAAAGAGTGCGCGCCCAGTCAGGGTTACGCCGGGCGAAGTCGGCCGAGAGCCACAGGAACAGACGCAGCCGGTCCCGTGCCGTAGCGGCATCCCGGGCACGCTCGGCGTATTCCAGGAAGAAGCGGGCGAGCTGCACAACCGGAACGGCGTAAGCGATGTCTTCCTTGCTGGAGAAATATTCGTAGAGCGAGGACAG
>CAXTVQ010000079.1:0-21562 GCA_964247705.1 uncultured Acetobacteraceae bacterium
TGGTCGGTTGGGTCGAGGACGTGGGCGGCGCCGTCGGGCCCGGTGTCCTTCCGGCGGCCGGACCCGTCTGCGCGGCTGCTCCGCCGGTAGCCGTTAGGATCAGCGCCATCGCCCAAAGCGTCCGCATCGTGTCCGTCTCCTGAACTGCGAGTACAACGAGCGCACTGCATCCGGGTTCGGCGGGTTGCCTTCCGGGTGGCTTTCCGCCATATCCCGCGGCGTCGGCTCGGCGCGTGCGCGGAGGCGATAATTCACACGCGGGGCGACTTCCTGGCTGAGCAGCCAGAACCGGTGCCGAAAGGCCAATCCCCGCGGAGGCTCAACCGGACTGACAAGGAAGACATACACGATGGCAATGCCCGATTTCACCCTGCGCCAGTTGCTAGAGGCCGGCGTCCATTTCGGCCACCACACCCGCCGCTGGAACCCGCGCATGGCGCCGTTCCTGTTCGGCATCCGCAACCAGGTCCACATCATCGACCTGCAGCAGACAGTGCCGATGCTGGACCGTGCGTTGCGCGCCGTGCGCGACGTGACCGCCGGCGGCGGCCGGGTGCTGTTCGTCGGCACCAAGCGGGCGGCGGCGGAGCATGTGGCGGACGCGGCCAAGCGCTGCGGCCAGTATTACGTGAACCACCGCTGGCTCGGCGGCATGCTGACCAACTGGAAGACGATCACCGGGTCGATCAAGCGCCTGCGCCAGATCGAGGAACTCCTGGCCGGCAACGTCGAGGGCCTGACCAAGAAGGAAGTCCTGGACATCACGCGCGACAGCGACAAGCTCGAGCGCGCGCTGGGCGGCATCAAGGAGATGGGCGGGCTGCCGGACATCCTGTTCATCATCGACACGAACAAGGAGAAGCTGGCGGTCGAGGAAGCCAATAAGCTCGGCATCCCGGTGATCGCCATCCTGGACAGCAACTCGGACCCGCAGGGCGTCACCTACCCGATCCCGGGCAATGACGACGCGTTGCGCGCGATCACGATGTACTGCGACCTGATCGCCGGCGCCGTGCTGGATGGCATCAGCGCCGAGATGGCCGCCTCCGGCCGCGACGTTGGCGCCGACGAGGAACTGCCGCTCGGCGCGATGCCGGACGAGGTGCTCGCCGAGCAGCCCGCCGCCTAGCCCGTATACGGAGAACGAAGATGGCTGAGATCACCGCCGCCCTGGTGAAGGAACTTCGCGAGAAGACCGGCGCCGGGATGATGGACTGCAAGCGGGCACTTTCGGAGTCGCAGGGCGACGTGGAAGCCGCCGTGGACTGGCTGCGCAAGAAGGGGCTGTCCGCGGCCGCCAAGAAAAGTGGGCGGGTGGCGGCAGAGGGCCTGGTCGGCGTGGCGACGGCCATGAACAAAGGCGCCATCGTCGAGGTGAACGCGGAGACGGATTTCGTTGCGCGCAACGAGACGTTCCAGATGTTCGTGGAGACGGTCGCCAAGATCGCGCTCGACGTCGGCGAGGATATCGAGGCGCTGAAGGCGGCACCCTATCCCGGCACCGGCCGCAACGTGGCGGACGAACTGGTGCAGCTCGTGGCCACGATCGGCGAGAACATGAACCTGCGCCGCGCGCGCGTGCTGCATGTGCCGTCGGGCGTGGTGGCGAGCTACGTGCACCAGGGCGTCAAGCCGGGCCTGGGCAAGATCGGCGTGCTGGTGGCCGTGCAGGGCGAGAGCGAGATCGACGCGCTCGAAGTGCTCGGCCGGCAGGTTGGCATGCATGTGGCCGCGACGCAGCCGTCGGCACTCTCCATCGCGGACGTTGACCCGGCGGCGCTGGAACGCGAGCGGACGGTGCTGATGGAAAAGGCGCGCGAGGAAGGCAAGGCCAAGACCGAAGAGATCATGCAGAAGATGATCGATGGCCGGATCCGGAAGTACTACGAGGAAGTGGTGCTGCTGGAGCAGGTCTGGGTGCATGACGGCGAGAGCCGGGTGAAGGCGGTTGCCAAGAAGTCCGGCGCCGACCTGACCGGGTTCGTACGCTTCGCGCTGGGCGAGGGGATCGAGAAACAGGCGGGTGACTTCGCGGCTGAAGTTGCGAAGGCGGCTGGGCTCGATCCGGACAACGCGCCGACGTTGTAGGACGTCGCTATCTGAGTGCGTGCGAAGAGGCGGACGGCGTCCGCCCTACGGCTTCAATGTCGTAGGGCGGACAGCGTTCGCCTTGCTCGTTTTACCGTGGCGGTTGGGAGAGGGACACGCTGCCTAGCTGCCGTGCACCCGGTGTTGCCCACCGCGCACGGCCCGGCGGCGCGCACCGCGCACACCGTTGCGATACGGCCCGCGCGGCGGCGGGGGCGGGTTGCCGATCTTGTCGAACGTCTCGTCCAGGTTCTGGGCCGCGAACGCCTCCGCCTCCCGCGCGCGGGATACGGCAGCGCCCATGCCGAAGAACTCGTGCGTGGTGCCGCCATAGAGCGTCCTCCGCACGTCCACCCCTTGCGCCTGTAGCTTGTAGGTGAGGAACGTGCCGTCCGACTCGAGCGGATCGATCTCGGCGGAGATGATGGTGGTGACCGGCAGGTTGTGCAGGTCCGCGTGGCCGATCAGGTCGAGCCGCGGGTCGTTCAGGTCGGCCGGGTTGCGGACCTCGTTCTTCACGTACCACAGCACGTCCGCCCGGCCGAGCGGGACTGCGTTCTCGTCGGCAATGTAGGACGGCGTGCTCGTATCCGTGCCGCCCACGGGGTAGATCAGCAGCTCGTGCACCGGCGGCTTGATGTGGGCGTCCCGTGCGGCCATGGACACGTTGATCGCCAGGTTGCCGCCCGCCGACTCGCCCGCGACCGCAATGCGCCGCGGGTCCGCCCCGAGGCTCGCGGCGTTGGCCAGCAGCCAGCGGTAGGATGCGAAGGCATCGTCGTGCGCGGCCGGGAACGGTGCCTCCGGCGCCAGGCGGTAGGCGACCGACAGCACCATCGCGTGCGCCTGGGTGGCGAGCGCCCGGTCCGACTCGTCGTAGGTGTTCAGATCCCCCGTGACCCAGCCGCCGCCGTGGAAATACAGGATGATCGGTTCGCCCGGGTGACCCGGCGTCGCGTCGTACAGCCGCGCCTGCAGCGGGCCGGCTGCACCGTCCACCGTGATGTCGCGTTTCTGGGTGAAAGCGTCGGCGACGAAGGGGTGGCCCCGCTGGGAAGTGACCACGGCGCGCACGGCGTCCTGCGGGGTCGGTTGGGTGCGGGCCTGCTGCACCGTCAGCAGGTGGACCGGTTTGGCGCCGAGGCGAATATAGGTCTGGATCACGCCCGCCATGTCATCGTCCGCCCGGCCGTTGGCATCGAGGAACGGCGTGGAGGTCTGACACCCGGCCAGCATCGTGAGCGCACCGAGCAAGGTGACTGTCCGGCGGCGGCGGGCGGAGAGGGTAGCGGGCATCGGCATACTCCAAGGGGTGCTCAGGTGTAGCTTGCTTTGTCCTCCGTGCCATCCTATCCGCGCCGCAACAATCCCGCTCACTTCAGGAGTGTGCCCCCATGGCCGCCATCGCCGATATCGTCGCCCGAGAAATCCTGGACAGCCGCGGCAATCCGGCGCTCGAGGTGGACGTGGTGCTGGACAGCGGCGCCATGGGCCGGGTAGCGGTGCCTTCCGGCGCCTCCACCGGCGCGCACGAAGCGGTGGAGCTGCGGGACGGCGACAAGGCCCGCTTCGGCGGCAAGGGCGTGCGCAAGGCCGTGGCCAATGTCGAGGGCGAGCTGTTCGACATGCTGAGCGGGCTCGACGCGACCGACCAGGTGAAGATCGACGAGATGATGATCGACCTGGACGGCACGGCCAACAAGAGCCGGCTGGGGGCGAACGCGATCCTGGGCGTGTCGCTGGCGGTGGCGAAGGCGTCGGCGGAGGATTACGGGTTGCCGCTGTACCGCTACGTCGGGGGCGTGTTCGCGCGCACGCTGCCGGTGCCGATGATGAACATCATCAACGGCGGGCAGCACGCGGACAACCCGATCGACATCCAGGAATTCATGATCCAACCGGTCGCGGCGCCCACGGTGGCGGAAGGCATCCGGATGGGATCCGAGATCTTCCAGGCGCTGAAGAAGGCACTGCATGACGCCGGGTTCGGCACCAATGTGGGCGACGAGGGCGGGTTTGCGCCCAACCTGAAGTCGGCCGAGGAGGCGCTCGGCTTCATCAGCAAGGCGTGCGAGGCGGCGGGCTACCGGCCCGGCGAGGACGTGACGTTCGCGCTCGATTGCGCCGCCACCGAGTTCTACCGCGATGGGCGCTACGCCATGGAGGGCGAGGGCAAGACGCTCGATTCGGCGGGAATGGTCGCCTACCTGAAGGATCTGTGCGCGCGCTTTCCGATCGCCTCGATCGAGGATGGATGCTCCGAGGACGACTGGGACGGCTGGGCGCACCTCACGGCCGAATTGGGCAAGACCATACAGTTGGTGGGCGACGATCTGTTCGTGACCAACCCGGAGCGGCTGCGGCGCGGCATCAAGGCGGGGACGGGCAACTCGATCCTGATCAAGGTGAACCAGATCGGCACGCTGAGCGAGACGATGGACGCGATGGAGATCGCCCACCGGGCCGGCATGACGACGGTGATGAGCCACCGGTCGGGCGAGACGGAAGACACCACCATCGCGGACCTGGCGGTGGCGGCGAACTGCGGTCAGATCAAGACGGGCAGCCTGTCCCGCAGCGACCGGACGGCGAAATACAACCAGTTGATCCGCATCGAGGCCGATCTGGGCCCAGCGGCGCGTTATGCCGGGCGGACCATCTTGCGGCGCTGAGGCAACACCCGGCGGTTGAATGACGGGATCGTGAGGTTTGCCGGTGCCTTCGCGGGGCACCGCTCGTTATGGTCTTTGTTAGTCGAGGTTCGAGGGTCGGGATGGCGTTTGCGCGTGAACTGAAGAAGCGGGCGAAGGCGGCGGTGCCTCCGCTGATGCTGCTGGCGGTAGCCGGATATTTCGGTTGGAACGCGACGCAGGGCGACCACGGGTTGCAGTCCTATGCGCGCCAGCACGAGCAATTGCGGCTGGCGCAAGCCGAGCTGGACCACGTGAACGGCGAAGTTGAGATGTGGGAGCGCCGGGTAACCGGGCTGCGCAACACGCGGCTCGACCGTGACACGCTGGACGAGCGCGCGCGGGCAATGCTGAACCTCGCCGAGCCGACCGAAGTGGTGGTGATGTACGGGCAGGGGAAGCGGCTGTTCTGACCGGCTGCTTCGTTCGGGCGTGGGGCGGCGGGCGTTGCCCGCGCTACGGGCTTGGGCGATGGTATCCCGATCGCGGCCCGCAGAGAGGCCGGTTGGGGGAACGCTACCGATGAACATCCGCACGCTTCTGCTTCCGCTCGCCCTATTGCCGGTTGCGGCACAGGCCACCCCCCATGACATGCTCATCGGGATCGACGCGAAAGCGGTGTGGGGACGGGACGGTATCCCGATCAACAGCGCCGGCGGGCACGACTCGCTGCTGGTGGTGGACATCGCGGACCCGCTGCACCCGACGGTGCGGGCGACGATCCCGATGGAGAACTCGGTGTTCGGGCCGCCGACCAACCTGCAGATCACGCCGAACGGGCGGCTGGCGCTGGTGGCGGACTCGGTCACCAACGTGCAGGGTGCGGACGGCAAGTGGGCGGCGGTGCCGACGGACAAGGTGTTCGTGGTGGACCTGGACGCGACGCCGCCCGCCATCATCGACACAGTCACCGTGGGCAAGATGCCGTCGGGAATGGCGATCAACGCCCAGGGCACGCTGGCGCTGGTCGGCAACCGGGCGGGCAAGAGCGTGTCCGTGCTGAGCATCGATGGCACCACGGTCAAGCATGTCGCGGACGTGCCGATGGGTGACGAGGTGGTGGGCGTGGTGATCTCGCCGGACGGCAAGCACGCCTTCGCGGCCAAGAACCTGGCGGGCAAGGTGGCGGTGCTGAGCGTCGATGGCACGACGGTCACCACGGACAAGGCGCAGGACGTTCAGGTCGGGCCGGGGGTCTACAACCTCGACATCACGCCGGACGGCAAATACGTCATCACCAACGACGAGGGCACGGCGGGGGACGGATCGACCAAGACATTGAGCGTGATCGACGCCGCGGCCAGCCCGCCGCGCCGGGTCAACACGGTATCGGTCGGGGACGGGCCCGAGGGAATGGCGATTTCGCCGGACGGCAAGTATCTGGCCGTGCCGTTGCTGCTGGGCACGACGGCCTCGCAGAAGGCGTGGTCCTACACCAAGGGCGGGGCGGCGATCCTGATGGCGATCGAACCGGGCGGGCAGCTTCGGCAGGTGTCGACGGCCCCGCTGGGCGCGATTCCGGAGGGCGTGGCTTGGACGCCGGACAGCGGCACGCTCTACATCGGCAACTACGCGGACAAGACGATGCAGATCTTCCGCGTGCAGGACGGCAAGCTGGCGGATACGGGGACGCCGATGCAACTACCGGGTCAGCCGGCGTCGATCCGGGGATTGGCGCGTTAGTTCAGCCCCGGAAGAGGCTCCACCCCGACCCTCTCCCGTTCAGGACGGGAGAGGGAGTGGATGCGGGAAGGGTCTCAGCAGTTCGTCCGGCCGGTGGCGACGCAGTCCTGGCGGGCGACGAAGCCCTGCACGACGGGGAACAGCCACCAGGCAAGGAGGCCGCCGACGATCAAGACGGCGAGCACGATCACGGGAAACAGCCGGGAAGGCGGTGGTTGATCTGACATGCCATCCGATTTGGCACGCCTTCAGCGCCTTGTCAGGATGCGTGTCCTCAGGCGGCTTCGACCCAGACCGACGTATCGTGAAACACGGCCCCGCCCGCCGGGCCGGCCGGCTCGTCCGAGGTGAGGGCGTTGATGCCGATGCCGCCGTTCCAGTCGGCGTTCGGCCACACGCCTTCGGCGATCACCACCCCCGCCTGCTGGCCCTCGGTGATGCTTGCGTACAGTTCCACGGCGCCGCGGGCGTTGCCCATGCGCACCCGGGCGCCGTCCACGACACCGAGCAACGCCGCGTCGGCCGGGCAGAGGCGCACGGTGGGGCGCACTTCGCGGGTGCGGGACCCCTTCGTCTCGGTGAAGGTGGAATTGAGGAATTGGCGCGGCGGCGGGGCGACCAGGCGGAACGGGCCGGCGCCGTCCGTGAGGTCCGCGTGGTCGGGCAGGGCGGGGAGCCCGGCGGTGTGCGGGCCGAGCGCCGCCCAGTCCGGGGCGAAGCGGAAGCGGCCGTCGGGGAAGCCGAAGCCGGTCAGGTGGTGGCTGCGCTCGAACGCCGGCTGGGCGTCGACCCAGCGGTTGGCGCGCAGGGTCTCGATATTGGGCCAGCCGGAGACACGCAGCGTCTCGTCGGCGATCTCGAGCGCGGTCATGCCGAAGCCACGATGTTCGGCGCCGAGCCGTTCAGCCAGCACGCAGACCACGTCGTGGTTGGAGCGGGCCTCGCCGGGTGGCGGGATCAGTTGGGGGCCGAGTTGGATGTGGCTGTGGCCGCCGGCCTGGTAGATGTCGTCGTGCTCGAAGAACATGGTGGCGGGGAGCACGACGTCCGCAAGCTGCGCGGTGTCCGTCATGAACTGGTCGTGCACGGCCACAAACAGGTCCTCCCGCAGCATCCCCTGGCGCACGCGGTGGCTGTCGGGGGCGATGCTGGCCGGGTTACTGCTTTGGATGAGGATGGCGTGGACCGGGGGGCCGCCGCACAGCGCCACCGGATCACCGGTGAGCACGCTGGCGATGCGGCTCATGTCCAGCTCGCGGATCGACGTGTCGCGGTGCTCAAGACCTTCGATCAGGGTCTTGTTCCAGCCGTAGATGCCGCGCTGGCTCCAGGTGGCGCCGCCCCCCTCGTGCCGCCACTTGCCGCACACGGTCGGCAGGCAGGTCACGGCGTGCATGTTGGCCGCGCCGTTGCGGCTGCGGGTGAAGCCGTAGCCGACGCGGATGAAGGCGCGGTCGGTGGTGCCGTACAGGCGGGCGAAGGCCTCGATCTCCTCCACCGTGAGCCCGGTGATTGCCGCTGCCCACTCGGGGCCGCGGGTGGCGAGGTGCGCCTCGAGCTCGGCCGGGCGGTCGGCGTGGCTGGCCATGAAGCGGCGGTCAGCATAGCCGTCGCGGAAGGCGATGTGCATGGCGGCGCAGGCCAGCGCCGCGTCCGTGCCGGGGCGCAGGGCCAGGTGCATGTCGGAAGCGGCGGCGCTCGGCGTGCGGTAGGGATCGATCACCACCAGCTTGGCGCCGCGCTCCTTCCGGGCGCGGGTGATGTGGCTCATCAGGTTGACCTGGGTGGAGACGGGGTTGCCGCCCCACACCACGACCAGGTCGGACTTCGCCACCTCCCGCGTGTCCGGGCCCCAGATGTCGCCCACCCCCGCCTGCCACCCGGCGGCGGCGATGGCGGTGCAGATCGTCATCTTCTGGCGCGAGTAGCCCATGACGTTGCGCAGCCGCTCGATGCCGTCGCGCTGCACCAGGCCCATGGTGCCGGCGGAGTGATAGGGCCAGACGGCAAGCGTGCCGTGCTTCGCCGCCGTGTCGCGGAAGGCATCGGCGATCCGGCCGAGCGCCTCGTCCCAGCCAATGCGGGTGAACTGGCCGGAGCCCTTCGGCCCCGTGCGCAGCAGGGGATGGGTGAGACGGTCCGGATGGTGGGCCCGCTCGGCGTAGCGCCCAACCTTCGCGCAGACGACGCCCGAGGTGTAGCTGTTGTCGGCCCCGCGCACGGCGCCGATGCGGGCGCCGTCGAGCACCTCGATATTCAGCGCACAGGCGGAAGGACAATCGTGCGGGCAGACGGAGGAATGGATCAAGGTGTCGAGGGGCATGCAAGAACTATGCTCTCGCGTCCCCGGCTTCGCCAAGCCTTCTAGGCTGGAGCGCGGTTCAACTGCCAGATGCTGAGGTTGAGCACGCCCGCGAAGGAGACCCAGGCAAGGTAGGGAACGAGCAGCCAGGCGGCTTGCGTGCTGATCGGGGCAAAAACGGCGATGGTGGCCGCAATGGACAGCCAGAGCAGCACCAACTCGCCAAACGCCCAATCCGGACGGCGCATGCCGAAGAACACCGCCGACCACCCGGCATTGAACAGCAACTGTGCGCCATAGACGGCCAGGGCGGCGGTCACACCGGAGTCGCCGGTCCGCCAAACCAGCCAGCCGGCTGTTGCAATGCATACATACAGAACGCTCCAGGCCGGTGGGAACAGCCAGTTGGGCGGACGCCAGCTCGGTTTGGACAACCGCTCGTACCATTCTCCAGGCTTGAAGAAGGCGCCCGATAACGCCGCGCAGAAACACACGGCGAGGAACGGCAGGAAGCTTAGGACGGCAGCGGTGGTCATTGCGGTAAAGTAGGCACAGGCCTGCACCATGTCGAGGCGGCCCGGATGTTGCAAACACGCACCGGCGATGCATCAAGCCTCTCCCCTTGCCGCCGCCCGTGCGGCTCTCGCCGCGGACCACGCCCATGCCGACCCGGCAATCTGGATCACCCGGCTGCCCGACGCGGCCGTTCTCGCGTGCGCCGCAGTGCTCGAGACGGAGGGGCCGCGCGGGCGGCCGCTCTGGGGCGTGCCGTTTGCGGTCAAGGACAACATCGACGTGGCAGGGCTGCCGACCACGGCGGCCTGCCCGGGTTACGCCTATACCCCGGGCGAGAGCGCGCCGGCGGTGCAGCGCCTGCTGGACGCGGGGGCGGTGCTGCTCGGTAAAACCAACCTGGACCAGTTCGCCACCGGGCTGGTGGGGGTGCGCAGCCCGTACGGCGTGCCGCGCAACGTGTTCGATCCGGCGCGCGTGCCGGGTGGCTCGTCGTCCGGCTCGGCCTCTGCGGTAGCGGCTGGGATCGTGCCGTTCGCGCTCGGCACGGACACCGCCGGGTCGGGCCGGGTGCCGGCGATGTTCGGCAATATCGTCGGCCTCAAACCCACCATCGGCAGCGTGTCGGCACGGGGCATGGTGCCGGCCTGCCGGTCGATCGACACGATCTCGGTGTTCGCGCGCACGGTGGACGAGGCGCTGGGGGTCGCCCGCGTGATGGCCGGTTGGGACGGGGCTGACCCTTACTCGCGCGCCGCGCCGTTCGCGTACCTGCGCCGGGGGGCCGAGGGCAGGGTGCGGGTAGCCGCCGCCGCGCCGGACGGCTGTAGCCCGGAGCAAGCACGGCTATACCAGGCTGTCGCCGCCAGCCTGGGTGCGGAGGTGGTGGATATCGCGCCGCTGCTGAGCGTGGCGCGGCTGCTGTATGACGGCCCATGGGTCGCCGAGCGCACCGCCGCACTGCGCGCCATGCTGGCAACGCCGGCGCTGCTGCATCCGACCACCCGCGCCATCCTGGAGGGTGGGCTCGACCGGCGGACCGTGGACGCGTTCGACGCCTTCCATCAACTCGCCGGGGCGCGCCGCTTTGCGGTGCAGTTGTTCGAGCGGTTCGACGCGCTGCTGCTGCCCACGGCGCCCGGCACGCCGTTGCTGGCCGAATTGGCGGCGGACCCGATCGGGCCCAACAGCCGGCTCGGCACCTGGACCAACTTCGTCAATTTGTGCGACCTGGCCGCCTGGGCCGTGCCGTCCGGAGCCGGGGCGGACGGGTTGCCGGGCGGCATCACTCTGGTCGGTCCCGCGTGGTCCGAGGGGCGGCTGGCAGCCTTGGCGGACCGCGTGCATCGTGGAGCGGCCGCAACAGTGGGGAACACGCGCATGGCCTTGCCTGCAGCCGAGCTGCCCGACGACGCCGGGCCGGGGGAGACGGCGCTGTTCTGCGTCGGGGGCCACATGGCCGGACTGCCGCTCAACCACCAGCTCACGGAACGGGGCGGGCGGTTCCTGCGGGTAGCACGGACCCTGCCGCACTATCGGCTGTATGCGTTGGGCAAGCGTCCGGGCCTGCTTGCCGCAACCGGAGGCGCTGCGATCGCCGGGGAGATCTGGGCGTTGCCGACGACGGCGCTCGGCGGGCTTTTGGCCGAGATCGCCCGCCCGCTCGGCTTCGGCACGGTGCTGCTGGAGGGCGGCCCATGCCTGGGCTTCCTGGCCGAAGCGGAGGGGGTTGCGGGCGCGCCGGACATCACCCGGCATGGCGGCTGGCGCGCCTACCTGGCGGCGACGGAGCCGCTGGGCGCGACGATCGACGCCGGTTGCGCGCTGCTGGGCCTGCCGATGGATCCGGCCTGGCGGGAGGGGGTGGCCTTCCACTTGCGTACGCTCCTGGCGCAGGCGGCGACTCTCGGCGACCCCGGAGATGGCATGGACCCGGCGCCGGTGTTCCGGGCATGAGCTGGCCCACCGCCGCATCGCTCGCCGCGGGCATCCGGGCCGGGCGCACCACGGCGGCTGCCGCCGTGCAGGACGCGCTGGATAGGATAGGGCGGCACAATGGCGCATTGGGCGCGTTCACGGACGTCGTCGCCGAGCGTGCCCTGGCCCGGGCTGCCACTGCACCGGACGGACCGCTGGGCGGGGTACCGTTCGCGGTCAAGAACCTGTTCGACGTCGCGGGACTGCCGACGCGCGCCGGGTCGCTGATCAATCGCACGCTGCCACCGGCCACCGTGGACGCGCCGCTGATCGCACGCATGGAGGCGGCGGGGGCGATCCTGGTCGGCGCGCTCAACATGGGCGAATACGCCTACGATTTCACCGGGGAGAACGTGCATGACGGGCCGTCCCGCAACCCGCACGACCCGGCACGGATGTCCGGCGGATCGTCCGGCGGGTCCGGCGCGGCGGTGGCGGGCGGGCTGGTGCCGCTCGCACTCGGGTCGGACACGAACGGCTCGATCCGGGTACCGGCGTCGCTGTGCGGGATCTGGGGGCTGAAACCCACGTACGGCCGGCTGCCGCGGCATGGCACGTTTCCGTTCGTCGCATCCTTCGACCATCTCGGACCGTTGGCGCGCTGCGTGACGGACTTAGCCCTGGCCTACGATGCGATGCAGGGTCCGGATGCGGGTGACCCGGCCTGTGCGCAGCGCCCTGCCGAGCCGGTGATGCCGGTCTTGCAGAGCGGCGCGGGCGGGCTGCGGATCGCGGTCGCCGGCGGCTACTTCCAGCGGGGCGCGTTCCCCGAGGTGCTTGCGGCGCTACATGCCGTGGCGGGAGCGCTCGGCGTCTCGCGTGAGGTGGTACTGCCGGGTGCGGCGCAGGCCCGTGCCGCCGCATACGTGATCAGTGCCGCCGAGGGTGCGGCGCTGCACCTCGAACGGCTGCGCACCCGTGCGGCGGATTTCGACCCGGCGGTGCGGGACCGTTTGATCGCCGGGGTGCTGGTCCCCGCGGTGCACGTGGCACGGGCGCAGACGGTGCGGCGGGTGTTTCAGGCGGAGATGCGCGCGCTGTTCGAGACGGTGGACGTGATCCTGGCGCCGGCGACCCCCTGCAGCGCGCCGCTCCTGGGGCAGCAGACTTTCGAGTTGGACGGCGTGAGCTTGCCGGTGCGTGCGAACCTTGGCGTGTTCACGCAGCCGATCAGCTTTGTCGGGCTGCCGGTGGTGGCCGTACCGGTGTGCGGCAGCGGCCTGCCGGTGGGCGTGCAGGTGATCGCCGCACCTTGGCGCGAGGATGTGGCCTTACGCGTGGCCTATGTGCTGGAAGGCGAGGGCGTGTGCGCAGCGCGGCCGCCGGAAGGATGGACCTAAACAATGGATGTGAACCTGCCGGACGTGGTGGCCGAGGTGCAGGCGGCGTTCGACCGTTACGAAGCGGCGCTGACCGGCAACGATATTGCGGTGCTGGACGAGCTATTCTGGAACGACGCGCGGGTGATCCGCTATGGCATCACCGAGGTTCTGTACGGGGCGGCGGAGATCGCTGCGTTCCGGGCGGCGCGGCCGAGTGCGGGGCTCATGCGCAGCCTCAGCCGGACGGCGATCACCACGTTCGGCCGGGATTTCGCGACGGCGTCCACGTTGTTCCATCGGGCGGCCTCGCCGGGCAAGCTCGGGCGGCAGATGCAGAGCTGGGCGCGGATGGCGGAGGGATGGCGGGTCGTGGCGGCGCATGTGAGCGTGATCGACGCTTGATCCTGCTGGTGCGCCATCCGGCGGTGTCCGCCCTGGGGCGGTGTTACGGTCGGTTGGATTTGACGCTGGCCGACCCGGCGAGTGCGGGGGCGCTGGCGGCGCGGATCTTGGAGGTGAGCGGCCCCTTCGTTGCCCCAGACGAGCCCTCACCCGGGCCCCCTCCCGTGAAGGACGGGAGAGGGAGACGGCCCAAGGGTTTCGTTTGGACCAGTCCCGCGCGGCGGTGCCGGGACGTCGCGCGGCTCTTGGGCCCGTACCGCGAAGACGAGCGGTTGCAGGAACTTGATTTCGGCACCTGGGAAGGGATTGCGTGGAATGATGTCCCGCGAGACAGCTTGGACGCTTGGGCAAGGGATCCGCTAACCTTCGCGTCCCCTGGCGGAGAAAGCGGTCGGCAACTCGTGAAGCGGGTAGGGGCGTTCGCGGCGGAGTGCTTGCGGGACGGCGATGTCGTCATCACGCATGGCGGGCCGTTGCGGGTCTTGCTGGCGGTCTTGGCGGGTCGGGCGGTTCGGCTGCTCGACCCGCCGCCCGGTGTGGGCTCGTTGACCGCGGTGGACGATGTCCGCCCTAACTCCGGAGACATGACTCCGTAGGGCGGATGCCGTCCGCCACCCACGCATCACGCAGCGGAGAGATGCTCCTGCAAACGCGGCATCAGTTCGACCAGGTTGCAGGGGCGGTGGCGGCTGTCCAGTTGCCAGACCAGGATGTCGTCCCAGCCGTCCTTGACCGCGCCCGTGCTGCCGGGCAGGGCGAACAGGTAGGTGCCGGCCGACACGCCGCCAATCGCGCGGGACTGGATGGTGGAGGTGCCGATCTTGGCGAAGCTTAGCATCCGGAACAGCTCGCCGAATCCCTCGATGCGCTTTTCCAGCACGCGGTCGAACGCCTCGGGCGTGACGTCGCGGCCGGTGATCCCAGTCCCGCCGGTGGTGATCACGACATCGATTGCCGGGTCAGCGATCCATGTGCGCAGCCGGCGTTCGATCGCCGTTGCGTCGTCGCGCTCGATGGCACGGTCCGCAAGGATGTGGCCACCTGACTGCACCCTCCCGGCCAGCGTGTCTCCGGACGTGTCATTGGACAGGGTGCGGGTGTCTGAGACGGTGAGCACGGCGATGGACACCGGGATGAATTTACGGGACGGGTCGATCGGCATGGGCGAGACTCCCAGGGCTCAGTGCAAGCGCGCCACGACGTCCCGCCGCGGCGCCTGGCTCGGAAAGATCGGCCATTGGCCCGCTGCAAGTGCGTCCAGACTTGGCGCCGGGAGGTGCATGCGGGCAGCGTAAATCCAGGAGTAGGCGAGCGCACGCGGGACGAAGCCACGCGTCTCGTCATTGGGGATGCTCTCGATGAACAGCAAGGGGTCTGCGCCGTCCGGCATCGCCGCCTGCATACGGGCGAAGCTGGTGGGCCCTGCATTGTAGCTGCCGAGGAGACGGATGAGGTCGCCACTCACACCGTCCAAGCCGGCGAGGTACATGACATAGGCTTGTCCGATGGCCAGGTTTGTCGCCGGATCATGCAGGCGGTGGATGTAGCGGCCGGTCTGCGCACCGCCATCGCCGGACATGTAGCTGGCGGTTTCGGGCATCACCTGCATCAGGCCGCGGGCGCCGACGCTGGAGACGGCGTCCGGGTCGAAGTTCGATTCGAGCCGGGTGAGCGCGTAGACCAGCGCCGGGTCCATCTTGAAGCCGCCTGCGGGCCGTAAGGATGGGATCGGGAAGCGGGCGCCGTCATGCGGGCGGCCCTCGGCCGTCTCGATCAGGCCGGCGAGTTGAGAAGCAAGGTCCGTGAGACCCGCGGCCTCGGCCACGCGCATCACGGCGCCGCTAAGACCGGGATCGTACGAGACCTCGGGCCAGAGACAGCGCAGTTCGGCCTCGGCGCGGATGGTCTGGCCCACCTGCAACAGGGCAAACGCGCGCGCGCCGTGCGGGTTGGCCATCAGCGCGTCACCGTCGGCGGCGCCGAGCGTGTCCCGGGCGCTATCCGATGTAGGGCCGAGGCCGAGGCTGCGCCGGGCGAGCAGGCCGTAGAAGGTGTGTTTGGCTTCCGCGGCACGCCGCATCCAGGGTGCGAAGCCGGGGAAGTCGCGATTGTGCAAGTGCGCGCGGGCTGCCCAGAACGCAGCGGCGGATTGTAGGCTCGGCGAGGCGAACTCAGCGTGGTTCGCCGCCTCGAACAGGCCCTGGGCCTCGGCCGGGCGCTCCAACCGCCAAGCGGCCAGGCCGCCGATGTATCCGGCGAGCCCGATGCGGCCGCCCGATTGCCGCAAGGCGCCCTCGGCGAGGCGGAGCGCGAGTTCGTCGCGGCCCTGGCTGAACAGGGATTGCGCGATCTCTGCGCGGAGTTGGTTTCCGTACAGGGCGTCCAGACCCTTGGTCTTCGCCAGCAAATGGAGCGCGCTGTCGGCATTGCCGGCACGGGCGCGCTCGTGGACGGTACGGTCCAGCAGCACATTGCGCGGCAAGCGAGCGCTGGCCGGGCTGTTCTCCTCCGGTTCCGGGGCGGCGGCAGCCTGAGGCGGTAGGCTGGCCAGGGTCGGCGCAGGGGGTGCCGGCATCCCGGCGGCCAGGCGGGAGAGCAGCGTTGCGTGCACGGCCGGCGCATCCGGATGGTCGGGGAAGCGGGCCAGCCACGTGGCGAGGTCGGACGAACTAGGCTCGTTGAAGCGGCTGAGGTAGCGCTGCGCCATCACGTGACCGGCCAGCAAGGGGCTTGTGACGCCGGCCATCTCGGCGCTGGCGGTGGCGAAATCACCTTGTGCCTGCAGGCGGAACACCTTGCGCAGGCGAGCGGCGTCGCTGGGTGGCAGCGGTTCCGGGAGGCTTGCGCCATCCAGGCCGCCGCCGGGTTGGCCGGGGGTTAGGCGCGGGTTGGCAAAAGCTGTGTCATCGCTCAGGGTCGCAGCGCGCACGGGCCCTGACGCCGGGGCAGACCCGGCGAGGATCGCGGCACCGGCAATGAAGGCCGTTGCGGCGGGTAGGCGGGAGAGCGTTATACCGACTCCTCGCATAGCGGGGCGGCGCTACACGGAAGCGATTGGCAGGGCAATCCTTAAGCAGTGACAGTCAGTTAAAGAAATGCGCTCTAAGCGACTACAAAGCCCAGGATTCCTCACTGTTTATCAACTATACGTGTTCAATTTAGTCAGGGTCGAGACGGCGTCGAAGCCTAAGAATGTTAGTCCAAGCCTCGCGTTTGGCAGTCGGGGTTGCTTGGATGTGCATAACGGATGGAAAGGTGAGAGCCGCTACGGGCTGCGCCAATCCTGACACCGGCAGGTCCTGCCAACCCGGCCGGATCCGTCGGGCGTCACCCGGAAGCAGCGTCCGTGCTGCGAGATTGCCAAAAAGCAGGACCTGCGCCGGCGCTAGCAGAGCCAGGTGACGGAGCAGGAACGGCAGGCAGAGCTGAATTTCGCCGTCCGTCGGTTTACGGTCGCCGGGGGGCCGCCAGGGTAGCAGGCTGGTGGCCAGGAAGGTGGCGCGGTCCAGTGCGGCACTGGCAAACATCTTATCCAGAAAAGCAGCCGCCGTCCCAGCGAAAGGGATGCCGGCGCGGTCCTCGGCAGGGCCAGGTACGTCCGCGACCAGGATCGTCCGGGCTGCCGGGTCGCCATCGCTGAACACGAGGTTGGTTGCCGTTGCACGCAAGGCGCAGCCGTCGAACCCGGCAAGAGCTTCCCGGAGTTCGGCTGGGGATTGCGCCGCAGCCGCCAGGGCCTGGGCACGGCCGAGGGCGCCGGCGCCGCTCGGCAGCAAAGTAGGCAGCGGAGTGGAGACAGTAGGCAGCGGAGTGGAAATGGGGCGGGGCGGGGTTGCAGCTTGCACCGCAACGGGGCGGCGGCGGTCCACTGGACGGTCGTCCAGCGCCTCGTCGGCTCCCCATTCAATCTGCAGCCGAAGCCACGCGAGATCGTCCATCACCCCGTTTTCGGACGAGGCGGGCTGCTGTGCAACGGGCACGGGTGGCGCTCCGTGCAAACCGTTCCTACTTTAGCCTCAAGAGGGAGCCAGAGATGTCCGAGCGCGAGGCGATGGAGTTCGACGTGGTGATCGTGGGAGCAGGGCCGTCCGGGCTCGCCGCCGCGATCCGCCTGAAACAGCTCGCCCCCGAGGCCACGGTCTGCGTGGTGGAGAAGGGGGGTGAAGTCGGCGCGCATATCCTGTCCGGCGCCGTGATCGAGCCGCGCGCCCTCGAGGAGTTGCTGCCGGACTGGAAGGAGCGTGGCGCGCCGCTGACCACCCCGGCGGGCGAGGACCGCTTCATGTTCCTGACCGCCAAGCGCGCGATCCGGCTGCCGACGCCGCCGCAGATGCACAACCACGGCAACTACGTCGTATCGCTGGGCAACGTGGTGCGTTGGCTGGGCCAGCAGGCGGAGGCCATGGGGGTGGAAATCTATCCCGGGTTCGCCGCGGCCGAGCTGCTGGAGGAGGAGGGCCGCATCGTCGGCGTGGCCACCGGCGACATGGGTGTCGAGCGCGACGGCGAGCACGGGGCCAATTACCAGCCCGGCATGGAGTTGCGGGCGACCTACACCTTGTTCGGCGAAGGTTGCCGCGGCTCGCTGACGAAGAAGCTGGCCGAGCGCTTCAACCTGCGTGACGGGCGCGACCCGCCGACCTACGCGCTCGGCATCAAGGAGCTGTGGGAAGTGCCGGCCGAGGTGCATAGGCCGGGCCTTATCGAGCACACGGTGGGCTGGCCGCTCGACTCGGGCACCTATGGCGGATCGTGGCTGTATCACTGGGGTGACCGGTTGGTGTCGTACGGCTTCGTCGTCGGCCTGGATTACAAGAACACGTGGCTCTCGCCATTCGACGAGATGCAGCGCTTCAAGACGCACCCGGCGATGCGCAAGCACTTCGAGGGTGGGCGGCGCATCAGCTACGGCGCACGGGCGCTCAGCGAGGGCGGCCTGCAATCCATGCCGAAGCTGACGTTTCCGGGTGGCGCCTTGATCGGCGACACCGCCGGGTTCCTGAACGTGCCGAAGATCAAGGGCACGCACACGGCGATGAAATCCGGCATGCTGGCGGCCGAGGCCGTGGCGGAAGCACTGGCCGGCAACAAGCCAGCCGAGCCGGACGCGTTCACCACCAAGTTGCGCGCAAGCTGGGTGTGGGACGAGCTGAACTCCGCACGCAATATTCGTCCGGCGTTCGCGAAGTTCGGGCTGTATAAAGGAATAGCCTATTCCGCACTCGACACCTTCGTCCTCAAGGGCCGTGCGCCGTGGACGTTCCATCACCCGCATGCGGACAACGAGACGCTAGTGGACGCGGCTAAGGTGCAGCCTATTGCGTATCCCAAGCCGGATGGAAAGTTGACGTTCGACAAGCTGTCGTCCGTGTTCATCAGCAACACGAACCACGAGGAGAACCAGCCGGTACACCTGCGGCTGCGGGACCCGGCGAAGTGGCGCGGCGTGAACTGGGACGAGTACCGCAGCCCGGAAAGCCGCTACTGCCCGGCCGGCGTGTATGAGGCGGTGGGCGTGGAGCAGGGCGAGCCGCGGCTGCAGATCAACGCGCAGAACTGCGTCCACTGCAAGACGTGCGACATCAAGGACCCGACGCAGAACATCGACTGGTACGTGCCGGAAGGCGGGGGCGGGCCCAACTATCCGGGCGGAATGTAACCGCACTGGTGCGGAGCATGGCCCAGGCGCTATGAGTGCCGGCCATGCTCCGAACACCACGCCCCACGCGCGCCGTCCTGCTTGCCGTCTCCCTGGTCTCTGCCTGCGCGGCGGCTGACCCGGAGGAGACGCCCAATGTGGCCACACGCCCGATGCAGGAGCTATCCGGGCCCTATCTAGCCGGACAATACGCGATGAGCCGGTCGGACGTGGACACGGCGGCAACCGACTTGTTGCAGGTCCTGAAGTCGGACCCGAACAACCCCGAACTCCAGCAGCAAGCCTTCGGCCCGGCGGTGCTGGCTGGCCGGCCGGAGGCGCTGGCATTGGCGCGACGGTTGCCGTCCAGTCCGGCCGCGCTGCTGTTGCTGGCCGATGCGGATGTGAAGGCCGGGCAGTGGCGGGCAGCCGAGGCCAAGTTCGCCGGGTTGCCCGCGCAAGGGGCCACGCAACTGCTGCAGCCATTGCTGCGGGCCTGGGCGGAGCAAGGGTCCGGCGCCACGGACGAGGCGCTGAACACGTTGCGCCCTTACGTGGATGGCACGCGCTACCGCGGCGTGTTCGCTCTGCACGCGGCGCTGATCAACGACCAGGCGGGACGCACGGCGGAGGCGGCTCGGCTGTACCGGCTGGCACTGGTGGAATACGGGTCGTTGAACCTGCGGCTCGGCATGATCGTTGCCAGTTTCCAGGCACGGACCGGGCAGGACGCGGAGGCGCACGCGACCTTGCGGGCCACGGTGGACGCGAGCCCCGACTTGTCCATCGCGCAACCGGCGCTGCAGCAGGCAGTGGCCGCGATGAAGGTGCCGACAGCGGCCGACGGGATCGCCGAGGCATACCTGGCGCTTGCGGCCAGCCTGCAACGGCAGGATTCGAATGATTTCGCCTTCCTGCTGCTGCGGCTGGCGCTGGACCTGCGGCCTGGGTTCACTTCGGCGCGGCTGCTGGCGGCGGACATGCAGGTGTCGCATGGCCAGGTGCCGGGTGCCGCCGCGACGCTGGCGCCGGTTCGGGCGGACGACCCGCTGGCCGCTTTGGTGCAGCTTCGGCTTGCCCAATACGCCGACCGGATGGGGCGCCCCGCCGATGCGGAGGCCATGCTGCAGCGCCTGGCGGCCAACTACCCGCAGCAGCCGGAGCCGCTTGGTTTGCTAGCCCAGATGCAGCGGAGCGACGGCCACTTCGCCGACGCGGCCGCGACCTACAACCTCGCCATAGCGCGGCTCCGCAATCCGGGGCCGAACAACTGGACGCTCTTCTACGAGCAAGGTACGGCCTATGACCGCGCCCATGATTGGCCGCATGCCGAGGCGGACTTCCTCCGCGCGCTGCAGTTGGCGCCGGACGAGCCCGTGGTGCTGAACTATCTCGGCTATGCCTGGACGGAGCAGGGCCGCAACTTGCCGCAGGCACGGCGCATGATCGAGCGCGCGGTGGAGTTGCGGCCCAATGACGGCTCGGTCGTGGACAGCCTGGGCTGGGTGTTGCTGCGGCAAGGCGACACGGCGGGCGCGGTGCACTTCCTGGAGCGGGCGGTGGAGCTTTCGCCGGAGGACTCGACGGTCAACGGCCATCTCGGCGACGCCTACAAGGCCGCCGGCCGGGTTCGGGAGGCGGCGGTGCAGTGGCATCGGGCGCTGATCCTCAACCCCGAGCCGCAGGAGGAGGCTGCGCTGCAGGCCAAGCTGGCCGGGCTTGCCGCACCGGCGCCAGCGGCGTCCGTCGAGCGCCGGGTGGAGTGAGCGCGCAGCTTTCGGAGCCGGCGCCGGCCAAGGTCAACCTCAGCCTGCTGGTCACGGGGCGGCGCGCGGACGGTTACCATCTGCTGGACAGTTTGGTGGTGTTCGGCCCGGCGACGGACACCGTGCATGCGCGCTTGGCGCCGGGCTTGACGCTCGCCGTCGAAGGGCCGTTCGCGGCGGGGCTTGGGCCGGAACCGGACAACCTGGTGCTTCGGGCGGCCCGGGCGCTGGCTGCGGAGGTAAAGAGGCCGGTGGGGGCGGCGCTGGTGCTCGAGAAGCATCTGCCGGTCGCGTCGGGGATCGGCGGCGGCTCCGCCGACGCTGCCGCCACGCTGCGGGTGCTGTGCCGGTTGTGGGATGTGCGGCTGGACGAGCGGACGCTGGCCGGCATTGCCCTAGGGCTGGGGGCGGACGTGCCGGTGTGCCTGGGCAGCCGGCCGGCGCGGATGACGGGGGTGGGCGAGGTGCTGGCGGCGGTGGCGCCGTTGCCGCGCTGCGGGTTGCTGTTGGCCAATCCCGGCGTCGCGGTGGCAACGGCCGACGTGTTCCGGGCGCGGCAGGCCGGGTTCTCGGCGTCGGTCCCGCTCCCGAAGGCATGGCCGGACGCAGCGACACTGGCCCGGACATTACGTGCGCTGGGCAATGACCTGGAAGCGCCCGCCCTCGCGGTGGCGCCCGCGATCGCGCCGGTGCTGGCAGCGTTGCGGGACTTGCCTGGGTGCTTGCTGGCGCGAATGAGCGGGTCGGGGGCCACGTGCTTCGGGCTGTTTGCGGATCCGGGGCAGGCGGAGGCGGGTGCCGCGCTGTTGCCGCCGGGTTGGTGGCGCAGCGCAGGCCCGCTTTACGAGACGCCCCCTTTACGAACGGCCTGAAGCAGCCCTATTGACGGGTCGCGGCTGGGGCGTCGCCAAGCGGTAAGGCAGCGGATTTTGATTCCGCCATTCGGAGGTTCGATCCCTCCCGCCCCAACCAGCCTCCTTAGATCCAATGACCCGGGATGAACACGCCGCGCCAGTCGTAATGCGGGCGGACCCAATGATGGTACGCGGGCGCGTAGTAGACCCGCGGGGCTGGCACGAGGACAACGGGCGGCGGGCCGGCGACCCACACGCCGGGCCGGGCCCACCAGGCTTGCGCGGTAGCCGGAGTGAGGGCGGCGGCCGCCAATCCGCAGGCGAGCG
>CAXTVQ010000080.1:0-21484 GCA_964247705.1 uncultured Acetobacteraceae bacterium
GTGCTAGCCCTCGTGTTGCAGCATCAGGATGGCACGCCGCTAGGCGGCATGGGTGAGATGGTCGAGGTATACTACGAACTCGGAGTGCGCTGCATGCTCCCCGTGTACAACGGCAAGAACGCGCTGGGCGACGGGTGCGCCGAACGCACCGACGAGGGCCTGACCCGATTCGGCCAAGACGCTGTGCGGGAGATGCTGCGGCTCGGCATTATCGTGGACGCGACGCATGTCGGCGTGCGGTCCAGTCTCGACATGGCGGAGCTATGCACAGCCGCGGGAAAGCCGATGATGATCACCCACAGCAACATGCATGCGGTCTACCCGCACTACCGCAACGTGACCGACGAGCAGGTGCGCGCCGCTGCGGCCACGGGCGGCGTGATCGGCATCAACGGCCTGGGCGAGTTCCTGCCCGACGACGACGCCCGCACGGAAGCCATGTTCCGCCACCTTGACCACCTCGTCACGCTGGTTGGCCCGCAACACGCGGGCTTCGGGCTGGACTTCCTGGACGACGCGCCCCGTTTCTGGGCCAGCGTGCGGGCTGAGTCGTTCCGCTGGCCGCCGCTGCCGTTTGGCAAGGAGAGGGTGGAGACGGCATTTGCCGGGCCGGAGCAGGCGCTGGAGTTGTGCGATATGATGGTGCGGCACGGCTGGGACGACGACGCGGTGCGCGGCGTGCTCGGTGAGAACTTCCTGCGCGCCGCCGGGGAGAGCTGGGGCGGATGAGCGAAGCATCGCCTTCCCGCGCCCTGATGCGCGACGCCCTGGTCTGGGACAACACGCTCCCCTGGGGCCCCAGCTACGCCGATGGCGAGACGCTCGGACGCTTCCAAGCCGCCGGGGTGGATGTCATCAGCCTTTCCGTCATGGGTCCGGAGGCAATGCTGGAGGGAACCATCCGCCAGATTGCTCGGGTGCGCGCTGCGATCCGCGCCCAGCCGGACCGAATGGTGCTGTGCGGCACGGCGGACGACATCCTGGCGGCGAAGGCCACCGGCAAGCTCGGTCTCGTCTTCAACCTCCAGGAAACCGATATGCTGGAGGGCAAGCTGGAGATGGTGCAGGCCTATTACGACCTAGGCGTGCGCCACATGCTGCTCGCCTACAACGCCCGCAACCATGTCGGCGACGGCTGCGGCGAGCGCACCGATGGGGGCCTGTCTCGCTGGGGACTTGAGGTCGTCGCGGAAATGAACCGTGTGGGGATGCTGGTGGACGGTACCCACACCGGCTACCGCACCACGATGGACGCAATGGCGGCCTCTACGGCGCCGTTCATCTTCTCGCACTGCAACGCCCACGCGGTCCACGGGCACTACCGCAACATCCGGGACGACCAGATCCGCGCGTGCGCCGCAACCGGTGGCGTGGTCGGGCTGAACGGCCTAGGCGAGTTCCTGGACGACGACGCGGCTTCGTCCGCCGCAATGTTCCGCCACCTGGACCACATGGTACAGCTCGTCGGTGCCGAGCACGTGGGATTGGGCATGGACTATGTGCGTGACACGGCCCGGTTCTGGGGCTGGGTGCGGGACAACGCGCACATGTGGCCGCCAGGGCCCGGCAACCGCACGGGCTCGGCCTTTGCGCAGCCGGAACAGATCGAGGAGCTGACCGACATGATGCTTCGGGCCGGCTACGACGATGGGGCGGTGCGCGGCATTTTGGGCGGCAACTGGCTGCGCGTGGGTCGGCAGGTCTGGCGGTGAGGCGCCTGCTGCTTGCGGCGGCGCTGCTGACGCCGGCCGCCGCGCACGCGCAGGACACCGACCACCTCACTGTCGGCGTCCGCGCGCCTATCGTGACGCTCGACCCGGCGCTGTCCGGACTGGGACCGATGCACGGCTACTATGCCGACATCTACGACAGCCTGATCGGGCTGGACGCGCAATCGCACTTGATCCCCGGCATCGCGCTCAGCTGGCGATTGGTCGACGATCTGACATGGGAGTTCAAGCTGCGGCCCGGCGTGAAGTGCCATGACGGCAGCACGCTCGACGCCGCCTCGGTCAAGTCTAGCCTGGACCGGCTGCCGACTGTGCCGAACAGCGACAACCTGACCGCCGGCAAACTGCGCCTAGTGACGAAGCTTGAGATCGTCGATCCGTTGACAGTGCGCATGATCACCGCCAAGCCGTACCCGGCACTGCCCGCGGCCTTGCCCGACTTCCACCTCGTCTGCGCCAGCGTGCCCGCTACCGCGACCACGGCGGAGTTCGATTCCGGCAAGGACGCCATCGGCTCCGGCCCTTACCGCAGCGTGAAGTGGCAGCGTGGCCAGGGCTGGGAGTTGGAACGGTTCGACGATTACTGGGGTCCGAAACCGACCTTCGCCCATGTGACCATCCGTGAGATCCCCAACGACGCCGCACGCCTCGCGTCGCTGCAGGCTGGCGACGTGCAACTGGCCGACTACATCCCGCCGCTAGACGTCAAACGGTTGTCTGGGCTGGCAGGCCTGAGCGTTTTCCAGACGGAATCGAACCGTACCGTCTTCCTGGGATTCGATACGCTGAAGGACCAGACTCCGTTCGCCACCGATAAGGCTGGTGCGGTGCTGCCGCACAACCCGTTCAAGGACGAACGCGTACGTCGCGCGTTCGCCCTCGCGATCTCGACGGACGTGGTGGTGAAGCGCGTGATGGAGGGGCTCGCAGTCCCCGCCACCCAGGGCGTTCCGAGCCACATCGCCGGATACGACCCTGCCGCACCCGCTACGCCCTATCGGCCGGAGGAAGCGAAGAAGCTGCTGGCGGATGCGGGGTTCCCGGCCGGATTCAACGTGACCCTGCACTGCCCGAACGACCGCTACGTGAACGACGCGGCGACGTGCCAGACGGTCGGCATCCTGCTCTCCCGCATCGGCGTGACCGTCGCGGTCGACGCCCAACCTTCCAACGTCTACTTCCCCCGGCTGCAGCACCGCGACTACTCGTTTTACCTTCTCGCCTGGGGCAGCAATGGTGGCGATGCCACGTCCTTCCTGCGGGACGTGATGGAGACGCGGGACACGGCCCGCGGCGTCGGTTCGTGGAACATGGGCCTTTCAATGCCGGACGTGGACTCGGCGATCGACGCGGCCACTTTGACAATGGACGAGGCGGTGCGGAACAAGGAGATGGCCGCCGTCATGGGCCTGCTGATCCAGCGCCAGGCCTACGTCCCGCTCGATACGCTGCTTGCGATCGCCGCCACCCGCAAGCCGGTCACCTACCAGCCTCAGGCGACTGAGGAGCTCATCCTGGCAGCCGTTGGGCGCCAGTAGCCGACTATGGGCAGCCTTGTCCTGAGGCGGCTCGGCCAGGGATTGCTGGTCGTGCTTGTGTTGTCACTTATCGCCTTCGTCGGCCTCTATGCCGTGGGCGACCCGACCGCCATCCTGCTGGACCCACAATCCACGCCGGACGACATCGCCCGCTTCCGCGCCGCCATGGGCCTGGACCAGCCGCTCTGGCGGCAATACGGGCTGTTCCTGGTGCACTTGCTGCAAGGCGATTGGGGAACCTCCTTCGTCTACCACCAGAACGCCATGGACGTGATCCTTCAGCGATTGCCCGCGACGCTCGAGCTGGCCGTCACCGGTATGGTGCTGGCCGTCCTGCTGGGCGTGCCGTTTGGCTTGCTGGCGGGAGCCACGGCGCCGTCCCGGCTGGATCGCTGGTTAATGACGGGTTCTATCTTTGGTTTCAGCCTGCCGACGTTCTGGGTCGGGCTGGTGCTGATCGTGCTGTTCGCTGTGGATCTCGGCTGGCTGCCCGCCTCCGGCCGTGGAGCCACGGCCGATGTGCTGGGCCTGCACCTGTCCGTGTTCACGCTGGACGGTCTTAGGCACATCCTTTTGCCCGCGCTGAACCTGTCGCTGTTTCCGATGGCGCTGGTTCTGCGCCTTACCCGCTCCGGCGTGCGGGAGGCGATGGGGCAGGACTTCGTACGCTACGCCCGGGCCAAAGGGCTGAGGCCGCGCCGCATCCTGTTCGTCCACGTGCTCAAGCGGGTGTCGATCCCCATCGTCACCGTATCGGGGCTGCAGCTCGGCAACCTGATTGCCTTCTCGGTAGTGACGGAGACCGTGTTCGCCTGGCCGGGAACCGGAAAGCTCATCATCGACAGCATCAACCAGCTCGACCGTCCAGTGGTGGTCGGCTACCTGATGATTATCGCGCTGCTGTTCGTGGCCATAAACCTGGTCGTGGATCTCTGTTACGCCGCTCTCGACCCGCGCGCGCGGGTGCGCCCCGCGTGAGCGGCACCGCCCTTCTCGTGGGCCGGGGCGCCCTCGGTTTCGTCCGCAGCTACGCCCGCGCGCGCTTGGCCGTCGTTGCCGTCATCGTGCTCGTCGCCATCGTCGCCGGAGCGGTCCTGGCGCCTCTCGTGGCGCCACAGAATCCGTATAATCTGGCAGCACTCAACCTTTTGGACGAACGCCTGCCGCCGCTGACGCGCGGAGCAGATGGCTTCCTTTACTTGCTGGGTAGCGATGACCAGGGTCGGGACATGCTGTCCGCAATCCTGTACGGGCTGCGCACCAGCCTGCTGGTTGGGTTCGCCGCGACAGGGTTCGCCGCCGTCACCGGCACGGTGCTGGGGCTGGTCGCCGCGTGGAAAGGTGGCCGGGTCAACGGCGCCATCATGCGGTTGGTGGACCTGCAACTCAGCATCCCCTCCATCCTGGTGGCGCTGACGCTACTGGCCGTTCTCGGCCGCGGAGTGGACAAGATCATCCTGGCGCTTGCCCTCGTGCAGTGGGCGTATTTCGCCCGCATCGCCCGGAGCAGCGCCCTGGTCGAACGCCAGCGGGACTACGTGGCTGCGGCGCAGTGCCTCGGCGTGCCCGCCAGGCGCATTCTGTTCGGGCACGTGCTGCCAAACGCCCTGCCGCCGCTCACCGTGGTGGCGGCGGTGGAGGTCGCAAACGCCATCGGGCTTGAGGCGACCCTGTCGTTCCTCGGCGTCGGCCTGCCGGTCACCCGGCCTTCGCTCGGCCTGCTGATCGCCAACGGCTTCCAGTTCCTGCTGAACGGCGACTACTGGATCAGCATCTTCCCCGGCGTGGGACTGCTAATGCTGGTATTCGCCATCAACCTGGTCGGCGATCGCCTGCGCGAGATCCTGGACCCGCGGGGCAACCGGTGAGCGTGCTCGAGGTAGAGGGCCTGACCGTGAGCTTTCCCACCGTCGCGGGGGAACGGCCGGCCGTCGACGGCGTATCCTTCACCCTGCAACGCGGGCGCACGCTCGGACTAGTGGGGGAGAGTGGGTCGGGCAAGACCATGACCGGCTATGCCATCCTGCGGCTGGTGCCGCCGCCGGGCCGCATCGCGGCCGGGCGGGTGCGGTTGAACGGGCAGGATGTGAGCGGCTTAGCCGAGCGCGCAATGCGGCAGCTTCGCGGCAACCGCATCGCTCTGATCATGCAGGATCCAATGGCCTGCCTGAACGACGTGCTACGTGTCGGCACCCAAATGGTCGAGGCGGTGCAGGCCCATCGCCCCGTCCGCTCCGCCGCCGCACGCGCCATGGCCCGTGACGCGCTGGGCCGCATGGGCATTCCTCGCCCGGAGGAGCGGCTCGACGCCTACCCGCACGAGTTCTCCGGCGGCATGCGCCAGCGCATCGCCATCGCGACCGCGCTGCTGAACCAGCCGGACGTCATCATCGCCGACGAGCCGACCACGGCGCTCGACGTGACCATCCAGGCGCAAATCCTCTCGGAGGTTCAGCGTATCTGCGCCGCGGACGGCACGGCGATGCTGTGGATCACGCATGACCTGTCGGTCGTGGCGGGGCTGGCCGACGAGATAGCCGTCATGTACGCGGGCCGGATCGTGGAGTTGGGGCCGTCCGACGCGGTCATCGCCGCGCCGCTTCACCCCTATGCCGAAGGTCTTCTGGCCTGCGTCCCCGCCCGCAACCAGCCGGGGACCCCTCTGCGGCAGATTTCCGGCACCATGCCAGGCCTGGCCAGCCTACCGGATGGCTGCACGTTCCGCCCCCGCTGCCCGCGCTCCGATGCCGCCTGCCTGCCGATACCGGCTCTGGCGGAGGTGCAGCCTCGGCATTGGGCCCGCTGCGTGCATCCCCTACGGCCCGGCGCATGACCGCGCTGCTCGAAGCGCGCGGCCTGTCGCGTCGCTTCGGAGGGGCACCGCCCGGGCTGCTGGCGCGGCTACGGGGGGAACGATCTGCCTCGGTCCACGCGGTCGAAGCCGTCGACCTCGTGGTAGCGCCGCAGGAAGCGTTGGGCCTGGTTGGGGAGAGCGGTTGCGGCAAGAGCACGCTTGGCCGAATGCTCGCCGGCATCCTGCCACCCTCCGCCGGGGAGGTTCGCTGGGCGGGCCAGCCCGTCGCCGGGTTGCGAGGGAAGGACGCGCGCGCTTGGACGCTGGGCGTGCAGATGGTTTTCCAGGACCCGCAAGCCTCGCTCAACCCGCGCCGTCGGGTAGTGGACCTGGTCGGCGAGGCGCCGCTGGTTCACGGCATCGCGTCGCGCGCAGCCCTGCGTGGCTACGTGGCGGGTCTGCTGGCCGAGGTGGGGCTCGATGGGTCGGCGCTGGACCGCCTGCCACACGAGTTCAGCGGCGGCCAGCGGCAGCGAATCGGCATCGCCCGCGCGCTGGCCGTCAAGCCTGCCGCCCTGGTGTGCGACGAAGCGGTCAGCGCGCTGGACGTCTCGATACAGGCCCAGGTCATCAACCTGCTGGCCGCGCTGCGCGCCCAGCGCGGCCTGGCGCTGCTGTTCATCGGCCACGACCTGTCCGTAGTTCGGCATCTGTCGGACCGGGTCGCGGTGATGTACCTGGGCCGCATCGTGGAGGAGGCGAGCGCTACGGCGTTGTTCCGCTCGCCCGCCCACCCCTATACCCAGGCGCTGCTCGCCCAGATGCCGCGGCTGGAGACTGGGCGCAAGCAGTTCGCTGCCCTTCCGGGAGAGTTGCCGTCGCCGCTGCGCCCGCCGACGGGCTGCGCCTTCCACCCCCGCTGCCCGCACAGCTTCGATCGCTGCCGTACCGAACGCCCACTGATGCGGAACGTCGCGCCCGGGCAGCGCGCTGCCTGCCATCTCCACGACACCGCTTAGGAGCTGCCCCGTGCCAGCGACCCGCCGCCAGATCATCGCTGCCGCCGCTGGCTTGCCGTTGCTCGGCCTGCGACCCGCGGGGGCCGCGGCCCGCGTGCCGGGCCACCTCACCATGGGCATCTCGGCCTGGCCGTCCAGCCTGGCCCCGTGGCTGAACGCGGGGACGGTGGCGCAGGACGCGAAGCTGCTGATCTTCCGCGGCCTGCTGGGCTATGGCCCGGATGGTCAGATGCGCGGCGAGTTGGCGGAGCGCTGGGAACGGGCGGAGGATGGCGCGTGGGTCTTCCACCTGCGGGAGGCGGTGTTCCACAACGGCAACCCCGTCACCGCGGACGACGTGCGCTACAGCATCGAGGAGATGGCTGCCGAGAAGAGCCAGGCCTACATGAAGGGGGAGATGCAGCGCATCACCTCAGTCGAGACTCCGGACAGCCGCACCGTGCGGCTGTTCACCAAGGAGTCATCGGCAGTGCTGCCGAACCTGTTCGCGGGGTATTTCTCCGCCATCGTCGCCAAGGGTTCGGTGGACAACAACGGCCCGGGCATCGGCGCCGGGCCGTTCGTGCTGGCAGGTCAGGAGCGTGGCAACTACGTCGATCTCAAGGCCTTCGACCGCTACTACCGGCCCGGCCTGCCGAGGCTGCAGACGATCCGCCTCGTCGCCTATGCGGACGAGGACGCTCGGGTTTCCGCGCTCAAGGCGGGCGACGTGGACTTGATCGAATACGTGCCCTGGGCCGCGATGGCCGGACTGCAGGCGGACCCGGCGTTCAGGCTGGAGACGACCGAGGGCCCCTTCATGTACATGTACTTCAACTGCAAGACCGGGCCGTTCTCCGACGCCCGCGTGCGGCAGGCCGCGGCAATCGCCATCCGACGGGAAGAAATTGTGCAAGGTGCGTTCTTCGGCCGGGGTCGTGTCCTGGAAAGCCTGCCGTTCGAGCGCGGCAGCCCCTTCTACGACGAGGCGCAGTCGCACGGCTGGGCCTATGATCCGGGACGTGCCAAGGCCCTGCTGGCCGCGGCCGGGCTTGCGGGCGGCTTCGCCTGCAAGCTGCTGGCGACGTCGACGTACGGCATGATCAAGAGCACCGCCGAGATCATGCAGAGCCACCTGGCGCAGGTCGGCATCCAGGCCGAGCTGATGCTGCCGGACTGGGCGACCCGCATCGCGCTCGGCAACCGCGGCCAGTACGACATCACGGTGAACGGCACTACCAACGAGAGCAACGACCCCGACGGCATGAGCAACTTCATCGGGACCGACCTGCCAACCAGCTACACCCGTTCCTACGGCTTGTCCCTGCCCGAACTGGACACCTTGCTGGCGGAGGGGCGACGCACGTTCGATCTGGACCGACGCAGGGCGACCTATGCCAAGATTGAACAACTTGCGGTCAGGGACGTGCCGTTGGCAGGGTTATGTTGGCGAGACCAGGGGTATGCCATGTCCAGGAACCTGGACGGGTTCGTCGACATGCCCGGTGCATTAACCTTCTACTCCGCTCTCACACTCGAGTCTGCGGCCTTCTCGTAAGAACTGCCGTGAGGACCCGTCTCGGAGCCAAGGCGAGGCGCCTGGCGATCCTACGCCCGTTCGCCAAGTATCGCGCGCGGCTTGCCCGGCACAGAGTTTCCTTGCGCCGACGTCTTTAGACAATCTGCGACGTCCCACCACGCACATCGACACCGTTGAACAGGCGGTCATGCAGGACTTAGGCAGCATCTCGGTCGAGGAACTCATGGTGGACGCCCGGTGCATGCCACGGCGCGCGTGAGCCTCGCGAGCGCCAGCGGTCAGCCATGAGCAGGCAGGTCCCGGTCACCCACCCGGGGCGCCCTGGGTATTGACGTAGACTGAATAGAGCGAATGGCTCGCCGCCATGAAGAGGCGGTTCCGTTTGGCGCCGCCGAAGCACAGATTGGCACATCGCTCCGGTAGGTCGATGTGGCCGATGGGCTCGCCGTCCGGGTTGAAGACCCGTACGCCATCCAGCTCCGGATCACCCATTCCCCAGCCACACCAGAGGTTGCCGTCCACGTCGCACCGCAGGCCGTCCGGCGTGCCCGGGCCGGCGTCGATCAGGATGCGTCCGTTCGTGAGTTGTGCCCCGTCCACTACGTCGAACACTCGGATCTTGCGACTCGGCACACCGCGGGACTCCACGATGTAGAGCTTGGATTCGTCCGGAGAGAAACACAGTCCGTTCGGTCCGAGCACGGTGTCCTGCACGATCGTCGCCGCACCCGTAACCGGGTCCAGGCGATACACGTGGGCAGGAATCTCCTGATCGGCAACGTTGCCCTCGTAATGCGTGTGAATGCCGAAGGGCGGGTCGGTGAACCAGATGCTGCCGTCGCTTTTCACGACCACGTCGTTCGGCGAGTTCAGCCGGTTGCCATCCCACGAATCCATCAACACCGTCACGGTGCCGTCGTATTCGGTGCGGGTGACCCGGCGTCCGCCATGCTCGCAGGTGACGAGCCGGCCCTGACGGTCGCGGGTGTTGCCGTTGGCGTAGTCGGACTGGTGGCGGAACACCCCCACCGTGCCGGTCTCCTCGTCCCAACGCATGATCCGGTTGTTTGGTATGTCGCTCCACAGCACATGGCGCGAATCACCGAACCAGACCGGCCCCTCGCCCCAGCGGCATCCCGTCGCAAGCCGCTCGACCGTGGCATGAAAAGGGCGGTATGGCAGGAATGACGGGTGCAGCACGCGCCACGCCGGGTCGGGGTAACGCTCGTTCGGTTGCCACATGGCGGGGCTCTCCTGTTGGATTCAATCGGCCGTCCATCCGCCGTCGATCACCATGGCCGACCCGGTCATCAGGGCCGATGCGTCCGAAGCCAGGAACACGATGGCGCCCATGAGATCCTCGCATAGCCCCAGCCGCCCCAGCTTGATCTTGGCCAGCACGCTGGCCCGGAAGGCCGGGTCGGCGAAGAAGGACCGCGTCATCGGCGTCTCGATAAAGGTGGGGCAGATCGTGTTGACGCGGATGCGGTGCGGCGCCAAGTCCACCGCCATCGCCTTCGTAAGCCCCTCGATCGCGAATTTGGACGCGCAGTAGATCGTGCGGTCAGCGCCGCCGACATGGCCCATCTGCGAGGACATGTTGATGATGGACCCGTGCCGCCCCGCCGCGATCATGCCGCGCGTCGCGGCCTGCGCAACGAAGAACGCGGCCCGCACATTCAGGCCCATCACCGCGTCGTAATCGGCCTCAGACACATCGGTGAACGGTTTCGGTCGGTTGGTGCCGGCGTTGTTCACCAGCACGTCGAACGGCGGCTGGGCGGCGAACGCGGCCACCGTCGCCGCCTGATCGGTAACGTCGAGCGGCAGTGCCTCCGCTTGGTCGCCACGCGCGCGGAGGGCAGCAGCCACGGCCTCGATCTCCGTGCTCGTACGGGCGACGAGCGTCACCGCCGCGCCGGCCGCGGCGAGTGCCGCCGCGGCTGCCAGCCCGATGCCGCGCCCGGCGCCCGTCACAAGCGCCCGCCGACCCGCCAAGCTGAACGACGGGCAGACCGGTAGCTCGTCCGGCGTCATTCCGCCGCTTCGCCGTACGGGATGTTGCGGCCGCCGTAGCGGCGCACGCGGAGGTTGGCTTGCTCGGCATGGCCCACGAAGCCCTCCAGCATGCAGAGGCGCGAACACACCTCGCCGATCCGCGCGGATGCCTCGTCGGTCAGCACGCGCTGGTAGGTGCAGGTCTTCAGGAACTTGCCCACCCAGAGCCCGCCGGTGTAGCGGGCGGCCTTCTTGGTGGGCAGGGTGTGGTTCGTCCCGATGACCTTGTCGCCGAAGCTGACGTTGGTGCGGGTTCCCAGGAACAAGGCGCCGTAGTTCGTCATGTTGGCGAGGAAGTAGTCCGGGTCCCGCGTCATGACCTGCACGTGCTCGGACGCGATGCGGTCCGCTTCCGCCACCATCTCCTCCGGGCTGTCGCACACGATGACCTCGCCGTAATCCGCCCACGCCTGTGCCGCGACGGCGGCCGTCGGCAGGATGGTGAGCAGGCGCTCGATCTCCGCCATCGTCTGCCGCGCCAGCTTCTCGCTGTCGGTCAGCAGCACGGCGGGGGAGTTGGGTCCGTGCTCGGCCTGGCCCAGCAGGTCGGTGGCGCACATCTCGGCGTCGACGCTGTCATCGGCGATCACCAGCGTCTCGGTCGGGCCGGCAAACAGGTCGATGCCGACGCGGCCGAACAACTGCCGCTTGGCTTCGGCGACATAGGCGTTGCCGGGGCCGACCAGCATGTCCACGCCTGCGATGGTCTCGGTGCCCAGCGCCATCGCGGCCACCGCCTGCACGCCGCCCAGGCAAAGGATCTCGTTCGCGCCGGCCAGATGCTGGGCGGCCACGATGGCGGGCGCCGGCCGACCGTGAAAGGGCGGCGCGCAGGTGATGACGCGCTTCACCCCGGCGACCCGGGCGGTGACGACCGACATGTGGGCGGAGGCGAGCAGCGGATACTTGCCGCCCGGCACATAGCAGCCGACCGAGTTGACCGGGATGTTCTTGTGACCGAGCACGATGCCGGGCAGCGTTTCCACCTCGATGTCGCGCATCGACTCACGCTGGTGCTGGGCGAAGTTGCGCACCTGGGTCTGGGCGAACTTGATGTCCTCGATCGCGCGGGCCGGCAGTTCCGCCATGCAGTCGCGGATCTCCTGGTCGGTCAGCCGAGGGTCCGCACGGTCCAGCCCGTCGAAGCGCAGGGACAGCTCGCGCACCGCCGCGTCCCCGCGTTCCTGCACATCGGCGAGGATCGTCTCGACAACCGTGCGGACCTGCTTGTCGTCGGTGGCCGCAGTCTCCGGGTTGCGGCCATGCTTCAGGTATCTTGCCATGGATCTCTCCTGCCGGCCGTGCCGGCGTGTTTGCATTGCAGTGTTAGGCCTGCACGCCCCAACGGCCGATGGTTCGCCGCTCAATCGTGCGGAAAACGAGGTTCTCCACTGCGAGGCCGATCACGATGACCGTCAGCAGCCCGGCGAACACCGCGGGTATGTCCAGCACGTTGCGGTTCTCGAAGATGAACCAGCCGAGGCCGCCCTGGCCGGAGGATACACCGAACACCAGCTCGGCCGCGATCAGGGTGCGCCAGGCGAAGGCCCAGCCTATCTTGAGCCCGGTGAGGATCGACGGGAACGCCGCCGGGATCAGGATCAGGAAAACGTAACGCAGCCCGCGCAATTCGTAGTTGCGCCCCACCATGCGCTGCGTCTGCGACACGCCGAGGAAGCCGGCATGCGTGTTCAGCGCCACCGCCCACAGCACCGAATGGGTCAGGACGAAAACCAGGCTACCGATGCCGAGCCCGAACCAGATGAGCGCCAGCGGCAGCAGCGCGATGGCGGGCAGTGGGTTGAACATGGCCGTTAGTGTTTCCAGGATGTCCGTCCCGATCCGCGTGTTGATAGCCACGATGGTCAGGATGGCGGCAAGCCCCACGCCGCAGCCGTAGCCCAGGAACAGGACCCGCAACGACGTCCAGGTCCGCGCGGGCAGGCTGCCGTCCTGGATGTGATCTACCACGGCGCCCAGCGTGTCGGTGAGCGTCGGGAACAGCAGCGGGTTGTCCAGCACGCGCGCATAGGCTTCCCAGACCACCGCCAGCAGTAAAATGATCATCGTTTTGCGAAGGGTGGCGCTGTCCCAAAGGCGGCGCCACGCGGTTACTGGGCGGCTGATCTCCGGCACTGCGGCATCGGAGGGGGCGTATATCACAACCCGCGGCTCAATCATGGCCGGTGCCGGCCAGCAACAAGCCGGGTGCCTCCTCGGTCGGGGCAAAGAGCAGGTCGTGGATCCGCCGCTCGAGTTTCGCGGCAACCTCGGGAGTCGCGTGGGCGACATCTTCAACGTCTGCCTTGACCTGACCCGGATGCGGCGAGAGCAGCAGGATGCGGGAGCCGATCTTGATGGCCTCGCCGATTGAATGGGTGACGAATAGCACGGTGAAGCGCGTGTCGTCCCACAAGCGCAGTAGCTCGTCTTGCATCTGACGCCGGGTTAGCGCGTCGAGCGCGGCGAACGGCTCGTCCATCAGCAGGATGTCGGGTTCCATCGCCATGCCCCGGGCAATCGCGACCCGCTGCTTCATGCCACCGGACAAGGTATGCGGATGGCTGTGCGCGACCCGGGTCAGATGCACTTTCTCGATATACTGCATCGCCTTCTCGGTCGCGGCACGTGCGCTCATCCGGCGCGCCGTCCGCAACGGGAAGGCTACGTTTTCCAGCACCGTCTTCCAGGGCAGCAACTGGTCGAACTCCTGGAACACCATCATGCGGTCCGCCCCTGCACCGCGCACCGGGTGGCCCTTGATGCGGATGGCGCCCTCATCGGGCTTTATATAGCCGCCGACGGCCTTCAGTAGCGTCGACTTACCGCAGCCGGACGGGCCGAGCAGCACGTAACGGTCGCCCTGCTCGACATGGAAGCTGACCCGGTGGGTGGCCGTCACCACTGTACGATCGGTCCGGTAGCGCAGCGTGCAATTCTCGACCTCCAGCAGAGACGCCATCTCAGTTGCCGTCTAGGTCTTGCGCGATCGGCAGAAAATAATCGGTCCACGCCTTCGCCATCGTCTTCAGCAAACCAACCTCGTGCATATGCTCGGCAAAGCGCATTGTGCCCTGCGGCTTCGTGCTGAAATCCATCATGCCGGGCTGTTTTAGCATGGCGAGCAGGTCGTCCTGGGAGATCGGGTCCTTCGATGCCTGGCGGTAGACGGCGACCGCGTCAGCTGTGTGGGCCTGCAGGTATTCCAGGGCGTCCGCGGACGCCTCCTTCACCGCCTGGACCAGCTTCGGGTTGGCATCGGCGAAGCGGGTCGTCGTGAACATCACCGCGACGGTCAGCGGCGTGCCCATGATCTGCTGCGAATCTGTCACGACATGGGCGCCGGGCACGCGACGCAGTTCCTCAAACACGAAAGGCGGTGCAGAGAAGTGGCTGGTGATCTCGCCATGCGGGTCCAGCATCGCGCCGGTCGCGTCTGGGTGGCCGAGCTGCACGGTGTTGGTGTCGAGCTTGGCGCCCTGGCCGGGGCCGAACACCTCCTCGCAGGCGATCTGCAACAGGATCGCCTGGGTGGAGATGCGCACCGTTGGCAAGGCGATCTTGTCCTGCGGCGTGTAGTCGCGCAGCGTCTTGATGGCGGGGTTGCGGGTGATGAGGATCAGCGGCTCGGCCGAGGTGGCGACGATGCCCTTCACCCCGCCATGCGTGCGGTCCCACAGCAGCAGCATATTGCCAACACCGGTATTCACCACGTCGATCGAGTTCGACAACAAGGCATCCGTCGCGTTGCCGCCGCCGTTGAAGTTGACCCAATCGACCTTCAGGTCCGGGATGCCAAGTGCGGCCGCCCGGGCTTCGATCAGGTGGTTTGCCTCCATGATATAGGTCGGCATGTAGATGATGCTGGGTTGGCGGGTGATCTTGATCTCGGCCTTCTCCTGCGCCTGCCCCGACGACGAGAGCAGCATGCCAGCCGCCAGGCACAATCCCAAGAACCGGTTCCGCATCGTCGTTCCTCCGAATGCACCGTCGCCGCGGCACATGCTTCTTGTTGTCAGGTTGCAGACCTGAATACGCATTCCGGTCAGGCTAGCGCGGAGCCGGCATCGACGCAAATGGAAGATGGTTCACCTTCGGCGAGCAAGTAACGGCCTTCGCACAGGCAGGAAACCACCACTGGGCGTCTCGCTCGTGGCTGGACTTCATCGGGGTGTTTGTCCAAGAATGCGTATTCATAATGGGGCGCAAACGACCCCGTGGGCGGAGGCGACATGACCACCATCGTGCTGACCGAGGCGATCGACCAGGCAGGCATCGACCTGCTGATGGCGCGTACCGACCTCCGCCTCGTCATGGCCGCCCCCGGTGACCCGGCGTTCGAGGCGGCTTTGCCCGATGCCCTCGCGATCGGTGTCCGCGTGGCCCGGTTGGATCGCGACCTGCTGTCGCGGGCGCCGAAGCTGCGCGTCGCGGCCAAGCACGGCGTCGGCTTCGACAACATCGATGTCGGCTACCTTGCCGGGCGGGGCATTCCCGTCACGATCACCGCCGATGCCAACAGCATCTCGGTCGCTGAGCACACCATGACCCTGATGCTGGCCGCCGCGAAACAGCTTCGCGCCTACGATGCGGCAGTCCGGCAAGGGGATTGGGATTTCCGCAAATCGGCACGGGCCATCGAGATGGCGGGACGCCGGGTGCTGGTGGTCGGCTTCGGCCGCATCGGCCGCCGCGTGGCCGCCGTTTGCCAGGCGTTCGGCCTGCACGTGCTGGTCCATGACATCTCGGCCGCTTCGCTCACGCTGGCGGCGGAGGCCGGCTATGCGTGCGAGCCCGACCTCGATGCCGGGCTCGCGCAGGCCGACCTGCTGACGCTGCACATCCCGCTCACGACCCGCAGCGCCATGCTGATCGATGCCCGACGCCTGAGTCTGCTGCCAAGGGGCGCGATCATCGTGAACTGCGCCCGTGGCGGCATCCTGGACGAGGCCGCGTTGGCGCAGGCACTCACCGACGGTATTGTCGGCGCGGCGGCGTTGGACGTGTTCGGGCAGGAGCCAATCGTGCAAGCGCATCCTTTGGCCAGTTTCGACACCGTCGTGCTAACCCCGCATAGCGCCGCCACGACGCGCGAGGGCGCCCGCGCCATGGCGGTGGCGATGGCACGGAACATCCTCGACGGCATTGATGGCCGGCTTGATCCATCCTGCATCGTCGACCCGGCAGCCGCCACATGAGCGGCCGCCCGGCATCAAGGCCGGCGAACCGTGTCCCGCCACACGATCTCGGGCGCCACGCGAATCGTGACCTGCGGCCCGGCGCCGGCACCGGCCCGTTCGCTCAGCACCTGAACCGCGTTGCGGACCATCGCGTGGATGTCCTGCCGGATCGTCGTCAAGCGGTAGTTGGGCCATGTCCCGGGCGCGATGTCGTCGAAACCCAGCACCGAGACCGTCTGGCCCGGAACCAGGCCGCCCTGCCGCGCCGCATCGATCGCGCCGAGCGCGATGATGTCGTTGGCGCAGAACACCCCGTCAGGCGGCGTGCCAGCCCCCATCGCCCGTGCCATGGCGGCGAACCCAGCCTCATGCGTATAGGCGCCCGCTTCCACAAGCGGCGAGGGCAAACCGAGTTCACCACACCGCTCGGTGAATCCGACCAGGCGTTCGATGTTGGTGGATGTGTCCGCAATGCCGGCCAGAAAGGTCAGGCGGCGATGCCCAGCCTGCGCGAGAACATCGGCGGCCAGCCGCCCGCCGACACGGTTCTCGCAGCACACGGACGACACCTCGGCATCCTTGCTGACGCGGTTGAACAACACCACCGGCGTGCCCAGGGCGGCGCAACTGCGTGCCATCCCGGACGAAAGATTGGCGGAGGCGATCACCACGCCGTCCACCTGGTACTGCAACAACTCGGGCAGCAGATCATCCACGGTCTCACCATCGCGCACGGTGAACAGCAGGACCTGGCGCCCGGTGCGGCGCAGCATGTCGCTGAACAGCTCCAGCACCTGCGGATAGAACGGGTTGCGCATGTTGCCCATGACGATGCCGATCATGCCCGACCGTTGCGACGCAAGGCTGCGGGCGATGGCGTTGGGCCGGTAGCCAAGCGCAACCGCAGTTGCCAGGACCTTCTCACGCATCGGACCGGCGATGCGCGAGTCCGGAGCGAAGACCCGCGAAACCGTTGCCTGGGACACGCCGGCCGCGCGCGCGACATCGATGGACGTCACCGGCCGGACGATCTGGCTTGCCGTAGCCGGAAGCGGGTTGCGGGGTGCGTCGCCTTCGCTCTTCATGGCGATCCCTGGCGCACCTTCCCATCCGGATCGTCAAGCCAAATCCAACCAGGCAGGGCACCATGACCAGTCGTCGCCGGTTTCTCTCGCTCTCGGCTGCGGCGATGCCGCTGTGCATGGTCCGCCAAGGTAAGGCGCTGGCAGAGCCCGTGCCGACGGTCCGGATCGCGCGCATCCAGGGGATCAATTTTCTTCCCACCTACCTGATGCAACGGCGCAACCTGGTCGAGCAGCAGGCGGCACGGCTCGGCCTCCCGCATGCCCGCGTGGAGTGGATCGACTTCGCCGGCGGCGGCAACGCCACGGATGCGTTGCTGGCAGGCTCGGTGGACGTGGTTAGCGCCGGGCCAGGCAACATGCTGCTGCTGTGGGACCGCACGCGCGGCCAGGTGAAGGGGATCGTGTCGCATTCGGCCTTGCCGGCGACGCTGGTCACTCGCGACTCGCGCCTGCACGCGATCGGCGATTACGGACCGGACGATCGGATCGCGGTTCCCACCGTGCTGGTCTCGACGCAGGCCATCCTGCTGCAGATGGCGGCCGCGAAGACATACGGCGCCGACCAGTGGCGCCGGCTGAACGCCAACGCCGTGCAGCTTGGCCATGGCGATGCCTACGGCGCGATGCTCAACCCCAAGCACGAGGTGCGCAGCCATTTCGCCTCCCCGCCCTTCATCACGCGGGAACTCGCCAACGTGCCGGGCGCGCATGTCGTGACAAGCTCGCTGGACATACTGGGCTCGCCGCTTTCCACCGCGATCTTGTTCACGACGACGCGGTATGCGGAGCAGCAGGCCGCCTTGATCAAGGCGGTCTCCGCCGCCTCCGCCGAGGCCATCGCCGCCATCCATGCCGAACCGGAGCAGGCTACCCAGGACTACCTCGCGATCTCGCACGACCCGATCCCGCCGAGCGAACTGGTAACCCTGCTGCGGCAACCGGACATGGTGTTCGACGTGAAGCCAGAGGGCACGCTGCTGTTTGCCGCATTCCTCAACCAAGTGGGATTGTTACGCACGGCGCCACAATCCTGGACCGACTACTTCCTGCCCGGCGCCGCATCGCTGGGCGGCAACTGACCTGCAAGACAAGGAGAACCGAATGCCCATACCTCAGCGCACCCTGAAGCAGCACCTTGCCTCGGGCGGCAAGGCCATCAACGGCTGGTGCTCGATCCCCTCGACGGTCACGGCGGAGATCGTAGCCCGCGCCGGCTACGACACCGTCACCATCGATCTGCAACACGGCCTGATCGACTACCAGATGGCCCTGGCCATGCTGCAGGCCGTGGACGGCCAGGGCATGCCGACGCTGTGCCGGGTGCCGTGGAACGAGCCGGGCATCATCATGAAGGCGTTGGATGCCGGGTTCACCGGCATCATCTGCCCGATGATCAACACGCGCGAGGAGGCGGAGCGCTTTGCCTCGTCCTGCCGCTATGCTCCGGCCGGTGCGCGTTCGTTCGGCCCCACGCGCGCCATGCAAGTGCATGGCGTCGACTACGCCCGCACGGCCAACCAGTTCATCACCACTTTCGCGATGATCGAGACAGTGCAGGCGATGGAAAACCTCGACGCGATCCTGGCGGTGGACGGCATCGACGCCGTGTACATCGGCCCGGCGGATCTGGGATTGTCGCTCGGCTTCGCTCCGACCCTGCTGCCCGAGCCGACGGTGCAGCAGGCCATCGCTACCATCCGGGACAAAACGGTCAAGGCCGGGAAGCTCGCCGGTATCCATTGCGGGTCGCCGGATATGGTGCGCCAGATGCTGGCGGCGGGTTTCCACCTGGCGACCTTGCTGACCGACGCCCGCATGTTCACGAACACCTTGGCGGTGGCGCTGGGGGAGGCCCGCGATGTCCGCCCGTCGCTCACGAAAGGACAGTACTAACGCCATGGCGGAGACGGAGCATGGCCGCGCGGTTATCCGCACTGTTGCGTGGCGGCTGATCCCGATCCTGGGGCTGTGCTACTTCGCGGCGTTCCTGGACCGGGTCAATATCGGCTTTGCTGCCCTGACGATGTCGGGCGACCTCGGCCTGACACCGGCGGCATTCGGGTTCGGTGCGGGCATCTTCTTCCTCGGCTACATCGTCTGCGAGGTGCCCAGCAACATCGTCATGGGGCATGTGGGCGCGCGGCTATGGATCGCCCGCATAATGATCACCTGGGGCATTCTGTCTGCGCTGACCGCGTTCGTCGTGGGCGAGCGGAGCTTCTACGCCATTCGCGTCCTGCTCGGCATCGCGGAGGCCGGGTTCTTCCCCGGCATGGTCGTCTATCTTACCCTGTGGTTCCCCCGCGCCGACCGCGCCCGGATGTTTGCCCTGTTCAACATGGCCGTGCCTTTGTCATCGGTGGTCGGTTCGCCAATCTCGGTCCTCATCCTGACCTACCTCGACCGGGTCGGCGGGTTCGCCGGCTGGCAGTGGCTTTTCGTCCTTGAGGCGTTGCCGGCGATCATCATGGGCGTGGTCGTGTTGACGCTGCTGCCCGATCAGCCTGACCGTGCGGCATGGCTCGCGCCCGCGGACCGGACCTGGCTGGCGGCAACCTTGGACCGTGAACGCGCCGAACGCGAAGCCGACGAGCGCTTCACCGTGCTGGGCGCCTTGACGGACCGTCGCGTCCTGCTGATGTGCCTGGTCGCGGTTGGGCTTGTGATCGGCACAACGGGCGTCGCGGTGTGGATGCCGCAGATCGTCCGGGCGTTCGGCCTGACCACGATGCAGACCGGCTTCGTCGCGGCAATCCCCTCGCTCGCCATGGCGGTCGCGATGGTGGCGTCCGGGCGGCACGCCGATCGCACGGGGGAGCGTGTGTGGCACGTCGCCGCTCCCTTCCTGGCCAGCGCCGCCGGGTTCCTGCTGGCCGCCGTAACCACCTCGCCGGTCGTAGGCCTGATCGGCCTGACAGTCGGGGCAGCGGGCGTGGGCGCCGCGACGCCGAACATCTGGGTGTTCCCCACCACCCTGCTGACAGGCGGGGCCGCGGCGGCCGGGGTTGCGCTGATCAACTCCGTCGGCAGTACGGGCGGCTTCTTCGGGCCGGCTGTGATCGGGTGGATCCGGCAGGCCAGCGGATCGTTTTCGGGGTCGCTGGTCTTTTTGACCGCCGTGTGCGTGGCCGCCGCCTTGGTAGCCTTGCTGCTGGGGGGCATGATGCGGCCCCTGCTTGTGGCGTCCGCGCAGGCCCGGCCCGCGCGCGACTTTCCGGAGACCGCGCCATGAAGATCACCGAAATCCGCGGCTACCATCTGCGCTGTACGCTGGGGGAGCCGATCGGCAACGCCGTGACGTTTTTCGACAGCAAGGAAGCCCTGCTGGTCGAGGTAATGACCGATTCGGGCGTGGCTGGCTGGGGCGAGGCCTGGTCGTCGCCCATCGCCGCCGCCGCCTATATCCGCCAGCGGCTCGCACCGTTGGTCCTTGGGCAGGACCCGACCGCCACGGGCCGGCTCTGGCGGCTAATGGCTGGCACGGCCGGCTACGATCGCCGGGGTAGCGCCATGATGGCGACCGCGGCCATGGACATCGCGCTGCACGACATTGCGGGACAGGTCCGTGGCGTCCCGGTCTCGGCCCTGCTGGGCGGCGCCCTGCGCGACCGGGTGACGGCTTATGCGAGCGGGCCGTTCATGAAGCCCGGCGGCCATCCATACCGGACGGTTCCCGCCCAGGTCGAGACATGGGCCCGCGACGGGTTCCGTGCTTTCAAGCCGCGCGGCGGGTTCAGCCCGCACGAGGATGGCGCGATGATGCTGGGCCTACGCCGCCAACTCGGACCGGACGCGGCGCTAATGCTGGACTTCAACCAAGGCTACACCGCCCGCGCCGCGATCCAGGCTGCCCGGCATCTACAGGAGGCGGACCTGCTTTGGCTGGAGGAGCCGGTCGGTCCGGAGGACGTAGCTGGCTACCGGGCCGTCGCCCAAGCTGCCCCGATGGCGATTGCAGGCGGTGAGGCACTGGCTAGCTTGGCCGGTTTCCGCGATTTTGTTGCCGCGGGTGCGATGGGCGTTCTGCAACCCGACCTTGCGGTGTGCGGCGGCTTTACCGGCGTAATGCGTGTCGCGGCCCTGGCGGAGGCGTTCGATCTTCCTGTCGTGCCGCATGTCTGGGGCGCCGTGGTCAACTACCATGCGGCGCTGCAATTGGTGTCCGTGCTGCCCTCCTGCCGTGCCGGTGGCGTTGCGAGCCTGCCGTTCATTGAAGTTGATGTGACCGAGAACCCGTTGCTCACGGTTCTGGGAGAGCCGAGACCAGACCGCGACGGAACCATCGCTATCCCAGACTGTCCCGGTCTCGGCCTTGATCTCTCCCCTGACCGGTTGAAGCCGTGGATCATCGACCACTGGAGCGTGAAGCCGTGACTAGCAGTGCCGTGCCAAGGGTCGGTCTAGTTTCTGCGGGACGAGGCAGGCATGCTTACGATGAATCTCCCGCGGGGAAAGGGCGAGTGCTAGCCGGACTACCCCGGCCGGCGACGGCGACGCACGGCGGGTGACTTTGTTGCATGGACCGCCGGCGCAGCGGCTGGGGTAGGATGATGCCGGGCGT
>CAXTVQ010000081.1:0-14898 GCA_964247705.1 uncultured Acetobacteraceae bacterium
GGCGTCACGCAACGCGGTGCTGATCCGGTTCACGTTGGGCACGATCTCGCGGGCTGTCGGGATTTCCGCCACCGCGCCCGGGGCCATGAAGCCAATTTGAAGATCCACCACGACATGCGCGGTCCGGCGGGGATCGATGGTGGAGAAAGGATGCAGCGAGCCACGGCGTTCCAAAATACCGGTCACTGCCTGCTGGTTGAGCTCAATTTCGTGCATATGCCTGCCCCATTTGCAAAGAAGTTCAGGTTTCGAGCTAGTCAGCGCGATACGTACGCAGCCATCGAGATCGGTGGTTGCAGTGGGCAGAGGTTTCGCCTCAAATGCAAGCGTAATGCTGACAGCGGGGACGGTTCGACCGCCCTCGTGCCCGAGGAGGCACCTATGTTGCTGTTCTTCGCCCGGCGACTGCTGCACGCCATCCCGATTCTTTTCGGAGTCAGTCTGGTCGTCTTCGGACTGGTTCACATCGTGCCAGGCAACCCGATCGACCTGCTGATGCCGGCAGATGCGTCGCCCGAGGTGATCGCGCAAATGAAGGCGGCCTACGGGTTCGACCGGCCGTTGCCGATCCAATACCTGTTGTGGCTCAGCCACGCGGTACGTGGCGATTTCGGCGTCTCCATTTTCAACGCCGCGCCGGTGCTTGGCCAATTGGTCGAAGCGCTGCGCAACACACTCGTGCTCGCGGTTTTCGCCGCCGGATTGGGCTTCACCCTCGGCATCGTGCTCGGCCTGATCGCCGCTTTCAAACACGGGCGCTGGCCGGACAAGCTCTGCACCACGATCGCAACCACCGGCGTCAGCCTGCCGCACTACTGGTTCGCGATCGTACTGGTGCTGGTATTTTCCGTGCTGCACGACTGGCTGCCGGCACAGGGCATGGGCGACGACCAACTGCCGCTGTGGGACCGGCTGCAATACCTCGTGCTGCCGGTGATCACGCTGTCGCTGATCCCCATGGGCGTGATCGGCCGCGTGACGCGCGCGCAGGTCCTGGAGGTGCTCTCGCAGGAGTTCGTGTCCGCCCTGTCCGCCAAGGGGCTGACCCGGCGTCCGGTATTGCGTCACGTGATGAAGAACGCGGCACCCTCGGTGCTGGCGTTGATGGGCCTGCAGTTCGGCTACCTGCTCGGCGGCTCCATCCTGGTCGAAACGGTGTTCAATTGGCCCGGTTCGGGCAACCTGCTCAACCTCGCCATCTTCCGCCGCGACATCCCGGTGCTGCAGGCGACCATCCTGGTACTCGCCTCCTTCTTCGTCGTGCTCAACCTGCTGGTCGACGTGGCACAAGCGGCGATCGATCCGCGGATCAGGCGTTAGGAAGCACCCATGTCGGACCTGCTGCTCGGCACCCCCGCCGTACTGTCCGGTCTTACGTCCGCCCCGGTAACGCCGGGCTACTGGCGCGCGGTGGGCGGCCGCCTGGTGCGCGATCCGGTGACACTGGTGGTCTCGTTGCTGCTGGTGCTGATCGTGCTGATGGCGATCTTCGCGCCGTTGGTCGCCACGCAGGATCCGTATGCCGGCAGCGTCCTACGCCGGCTCAAGCCGATCGGCACGCCGGGCCACTGGCTCGGCACGGACGAAACCGGGCGGGACCTTTGGGCACGGCTGGCCTATGGCGGGCGGTTGTCGCTGCTGGCCGGCATCGCGCCGGTGGCGGCGTCCCTGGTGGTCGGCGGGCTGCTCGGCATCGTTGCGGGCTACGTCGGCGGCCTGGCCAATACATTGATCATGCGCACTATGGACGTGTTCTACGCGTTCCCCTCCATCCTGCTCGCCATCGCGATCTGCGGCCTGCTCGGCAGCGGCCTGTCCAACGCGGTGATCGCGCTGTCGGTGGTGTTCGTGCCGCCAATGGTGCGCATCGCCGAAACCGTCACCGCCCAGGCCCGCCATCTCGACTTCGTCGACGCCGCAAGGGCCAGCGGCACCACGACGATGCAGATCATCCGCCACCACGTCCTCGCCAACGTGCTCGGTGCGATCCTGGTCTACGCGACGAGCCTGATCAGCCTATCGATCATCCTGTCGGCCGGGCTTTCGTTCCTGGGCCTGGGCGTCACCCCGCCGCGGGCCGAATGGGGGCTGATGCTGAACTCGCTGCGCCAGGCGATCTACGTGCAGCCGGCCGTCGCGGCGCTGCCCGGCGTGATGATCTTCGTCACCTCCATGTCCTTCAACCTCATGAGCGACGGGTTGCGCAGCGCCATGGACGTCCGGTTGAACAAATGACGTTCGAGCCCGATCCACGCGACCGCGGCGGCCCGGCCCAGCCGATGCTGATCGTGGAGGGCCTGCGCAAGTACTTCCCGGTGCGTGGCGGCGTGCTGAACCGCCGGGTTGCGACCGTGCACGCGGTGGACGACGTGTCGTTTTCCGTCCGCAAGGGCGAGACACTCGGCATCGTCGGCGAAAGCGGCTGCGGCAAGTCCACCACCGCGCGGCTGCTGATGGGCCTGGTAGCGCCGGATGCGGGCACGCTGGTGTTCGACGGCGACGAGGTCGGCGCCCATGGCGGCATCACCGTGGCGGCGTTGCGCCGGCAGATGCAGATGGTGTTCCAGGACAGCTACTCCTCGCTGAACCCACGCATGACGGTGGTGGAGAGCATCGCCTACGCCCCCCGCATGCACGGGCTGCCGGCGCAGGAGGCGACGGAGCGTGCGGAGGCGCTGCTCGGCCAGGTGGGCCTGGCGCCGCGCTCGTTCGCCCGCCGCTACCCGCACGAGCTGTCGGGCGGCCAGCGCCAGCGGGTCAATATTGCCCGGGCGCTCGCGCTGGAGCCGCGCCTGGTGATCCTGGACGAGGCAGTGGCGGCGCTCGACAAGTCGGTCGAGGCGCAGGTGCTGAATCTGCTGCAGGAGCTGAAGCGGCGGCTCGGCCTCACCTATCTGTTCATCAGCCACGACCTGAACGTGATCGAGTATCTCAGCGACCACGTGCTTGTGATGTATCTCGGGCGCGTGGTCGAGACGGGGCCGGTCGAGGAGGTGTTCGCCCGGCCCCGCCACCCCTACACGCGGGCGCTGCTGGCGTCCAAGCCGACGCTCGACCCGGACCGGCGCACGCGGGAGTTGCCGCTGGCCGGCGACCCACCGAACCCGATCGATCCGCCATCCGGCTGCCGGTTCCGCACCCGTTGCGGCTGGGCTGAGCCGCGCTGCGCCGAGGCGGTGCCGCCACTGCAATCGCCGTTCGACGTGCCGCCGGCAGCGGAGCACCTGGTAGCCTGCCTGGTGCCGGACGCGCAGGCGGGCACGGCGCCGGCAGAGTTGGAGCCGGCCGATGCTTGATGCCGTAGTGCCCGACGGACCCGTCATCGACGTCGCCGGCCTGACCGTCACGTTCCGCCGCCGCGACGGGGACCTGTCCGCGGTGAACGGGGTCGACTTCTCGCTTCGGCGGGGTGAGGTGCTGACCATCCTGGGCGAGTCCGGGTCCGGCAAGAGCGTCTGCCTCAAGGCGCTCATGCGGCTGCTGCCCCCCTATGCGCAGATCACGGGCCGAGTGAACGTGGCGGGCACCGACGTGCTGCGCCTGCCGCCGGGCGACCTTGCCGAATTCCGCGGGCGTGGCCTGTCGATGGTGTTCCAGGAACCCATGACCGCGCTCGACCCGGTGTACACGATCGGCCACCAGATCGCCGAGACGGTCGTGCAACACGAACGCATCAGCTATCGCGCAGCCACCGTCCGGGCGCGGGACTTGCTGGAGCGCGTGCGCATCCCGTCTGCCGCGCGCCGCCTGAAAAACCATCCGCACGAGCTGTCGGGCGGCATGCGGCAGCGCGCGATGATCGCGCTGGCACTGGCCTGCAACCCGGCCGTGCTGCTGGCCGACGAGCCGACGACCGCGCTGGACGTGACGGTTCAAATCCAGATCCTGCTGCTGCTGCGCCAACTGCAGGAAGAGCTCGGCATGGCGGTCGTGTTCGTCACCCACGACGTCGGCGTGGCGGCCGAGATCGCCGACCAGGTCGCCGTGATGTATGGCGGCCGTTTCGTCGAGACCGGCACCGCCCGCGAGGTGATGCGCAACCCGCAACATCCCTACACGCAAGGCTTGCTGGCCTCGACCGTACATGGCGGCCTGCGGGGCCGGGAGCTGGTGACCATCCCCGGCAACCCGCCGCCGCTGAGCATGATCCCGCCCGGCTGCGCCTTCCGTCCGCGCTGCCGCCACGCCCATGCTGCCTGCGAGCAGGAACCGCCCGTGATCGTACGCGCGCCCGGCGCCATGGCCCGCTGCGTGCTGCTCGCCGAGGCTCCCCAGCCGATCCACGCCTGACCACCATCCAAGGAGAAGCCTAATGCCCCCTCTGAGCCCGGCCGAGTTCGACGTCCTGGCCGCCCGGACCGGCATCACGTTCACCGACGCCCAGAAAACGGTGCTCCGCGAAGCGCTTCCCAACATCGAGGCCTTCGCCCAGCGCATGTCGCGCCCGCTGCCCCGCGCGGCAGAGCCCGCATTCACCCTGTCGCTGGAGCCGCGGGCATGACCGGGCGCACGATCACCGAAACGTCGCGGCTGCTGGCCAGCAAGGCGCTGTCCCCGGTCGAGCTGACCCGTGAATGCCTGGACCGGGTGGCGGCGCTCAACCCGCAGCTCGACGCTTTCCTCCTGGTGACCGAGGACCGTGCGATGTCCGACGCGCGTGCGTCCGAGGCGCGGCTGATGCGGGGCGAGGGCCGTGGCCCGCTTGACGGCATCCCGATCGCGCACAAGGACATCTACGACACGGCTGGCATCCGCACCACGGCACACTCCCGCTTGCTGGAACACCACGTGCCCGAGCGCGACGCGACCACGGTGGCGAAGCTGGCCGAGGCCGGGACAGTCATGGTCGGCAAGCTGGCGACGCACGAATTCGCCATGGGCGGACCATCGTTCGACCTGCCTTGGCCGCCGGCGCGCAACCCGTGGAACACGGAGCACTTCACCGGCGGATCGAGCAGCGGCACCGGTGCGGCGGTCGCGGCAGGGTTGGTGCTGGGGGGCACCGGGTCGGACACCGGCGGGTCGATCCGCAGCCCGTCCGCGCTGTGCGGCCTGGCCGGCATCAAGCCGACCTACGGGCTCTGCTCGCGCGCCGGGATCCAGCCGTTGTCGTTCAGCCTGGACCATGCCGGGCCGATGGCATGGACGGTGGCGGACTGTGCCATGCTGCTGCAGGCGATGGCCGGCCACGACCCGCTCGACCCGGCCAGCGCCGACCGCCCGGTGCCGGATTTCAGCGCCAGGCTGGGCGGCGACCTCAAGGGCCTGAGGGTCGGCGTGGTGCGCCACTTCCACGAAGATGATCACCGTGCCGCCGACCCGGTGCTCGCCGGCATCGCCGCGGCGGCCGAAGTGTTCGCCAAGCTCGGCGCGGCCGTGCGCGAAGTGACGCTGGCGCCGCTGGCCGATTACCAAGCCTGCGGCACGCTGATCATGCTGACGGAGGCGTACGCCATCCACGAGCCCTGGCTGAAGACCTCGTTCAACGATTACGGCGAACTGCTGCGCGACCGTCTGGCGCTCGGCGGGTTCGTCCGCAGCGTGGATTACATGCAGGCGCAGCGCCGCCGCCGCGAGATGATCGCGCAGCTCGCGTCGGTGATGCAGGAGGTCGACATCCTGCTGACGGCCTCCCAGCCGGACGAGGCGGCGGCCATCACCGGGGTGCCGAAATGGGGCATGTTCGAGCGCCCGGGCTATACCATGCCGTTCAACGTCACCGGCAGCCCGGCGATGTCGGTGTGCGCCGGGTTCGGGCCGAAGGGATTGCCGATCGCCATCCAGTTGGTGGGCCGCCCCTTCGAGGAGGCCGTACTCCTGGGCGCCGCCCACGCGTTCGAGGAGGCGACGCCGTGGCGCGACCGCCGGCCCACGCTCACTCCTGGTGCTCAGAGTGGGGCCGTCGCAAGCACGGCCCAGTTCGCGACTGCAAAGTGAGGACAGCGCCATGACCGAGCTGCACTACCTGACGATCGCCGAGGCCGGCGCCCGCATCCGGGACCGCACGCTGTCCCCCGTGGACCTGACACAGGCCGTGCTCGACCGGATCGCCGCGATCGACGGTGCGGTCAACGCCTACATCCTCGTGCTGGCAGACCAGGCGATGGCGGCGGCGCGGGCAGCGGAGGCGGAGATCACGGCCGGCAACTATCGCGGGCCGCTGCACGGCATCCCGATCGGGTTGAAGGACATCTACAACACGGCCGGCATCACCACGACCGGGCACTCCGCCCTGTTCCGCAACCACGTACCGGCCGAGGACGCGGCCACGGTGCGCCTGCTGCGCGAAGCGGGGGCGGTGGTGCTGGGCAAGCTCGCCACCTGGGAGTTCGCCATCGGCGGCACGTCGTTCGACCTGCCCTGGCCGCCGGCGCGCAACCCGTGGGATTTGTCGCGGGACACCGCCGGGTCATCGTCCGGATCGGGTGCTGCGGTGGCGTCCGGGATGGCGTTGGGAGCCATGGGGTCGGACACCGGCGGCTCCATCCGCGGGCCGTCCGCCTGGTGCGGCCTGGCCGGGATCAAGCCGACCTACGGCATGCTCAGCCGCCGCGGCGTGCTGCCGCTATCGTTCTCGCTCGACCATGCCGGGCCGATGTGCTGGACCAGCGAGGATTGCGCGCTGATGATGGGCGTATTGGCGGCGCACGACCCGCTCGACCCGGCCAGTTCCACAGTCCCGCCGCCGGATTTCGCCGGTGCGATCGGCCCGTCGGTGTCCGGGCTGCGCGTCGGCGTCGTCCGCCATTTCCACGAGGAGGAGATGCCGGCTGAACCGGAGACGGTGGCCGCGTTCGAGGCGGCGCTGAAGGAGCTGGCCAGCGCCGGAGCGGTGCTGCGCGACGTGCGGATCGCGCCGTTCGCCACCTATGGCCGCGCGGCCCAGATCATTTCCAGATCCGAAAGCTTCGCCATCCACCAGAAATGGCTGCGCGACACGCCAGAGCTGTACGGCGCGTATGGCCGGCGGCGGCTGATGGCGGGCGCGTTCGTCGCGGCCGAGGACTACGTGAACGCCAACCGCGAGCGTACCCGCTTGGTGGCAGAACTGGCGGACACCATGCAGGATGTGGACGTTCTGGTGACGGCCATGGCTCGCTGGCCTGCCCCGCCGATCGGCGAGGACAGCCTGCTGCCCGACAAGCAGGCGTTCTTCAGCCGCGCGTTCAACCTGACGGGCAGCCCCGCAATGTCCGTGTGCAACGGTTTCTCGTCGTCCGGCCTGCCGCTGTCGCTGCAGATCGTCGGCCGGCCGTTCGAAGACAACATCGTGCTGCGGGCGGGCGACGCGGTGGAGCGGGCGATGGGCACGCGCGCCACGCGGCCGGCAGTGGCGCAAAGCTTCGCCGCCGCGGCGCAATAGTAGGATACGATGGAATTCACCGACCGAATGGCGGCGTTGGGCTTGCGGCTCCCGCCGGACGAGGCCGCCAAGCTGGAGATGATCGTGGCCGAGATGGACGCCGCGGCCGCCGCGTTGCGCACCGAACGGCCGTACTCGCAGGAATCGCTGGCCGGGTTCCGGCTCGACCCGGCACATCCCACGAAGGCCAGAGGCTGATGTTCGCGCACCCGGACGCGGCGCAACTGGTCGAGTTGGCGGCTCAGATGGGCCTCCGCCTCAACCCGGCCGAAGCGGAGATGTACGTTCCCTTCGTCATGGACATGATGCGGGAGATGGACCTGTTCGTGCAGGACCGCACCGAGGAGCAGAAGCCGCCGCGCCTGTTCCCGGAGCGTGCGCCGGGCCACCGGCCGTCGCTGAAGGAGGACCCTTACCAGGCCTGGCTGTGGCAGTGCTCGTTCGGCGGCAAGGATACGGGACTGCTGGCGGGCAAGACGGTCAGCTTCAAGGACCACATCAGCGTGGCCGGCATTCCGCAGGTGTTCACCTCCCAGGCGATGGAGGGGTTCATCCCGGACGTGGATGCGACCGTCGTCACCCGCGTGCTCGAGGCGGGCGGGCGGGTTGTCGGCAAGCACATGATGAACGGGTTCATGGGCGACTACGGCAAGCCGCTGAACCCGCACGATGTCGGGCGCATGACGGGCGGTTCGTCGTCCGGATCCGGCGCGGCGCTCGCGGCCGGCGAGGTGGACATCTCATTCGGCGGCGACCAGGGCGGATCCATCCGCTTGCCGGCGGCCTATTGCGGGGTGGTCGGGCTGAAGCCCACGTTCGGCCTGGTGTCGCATTTCGGCGTCGGTTTTGCCGCCGAGCCCAGCGTGGACCATGTCGGCCCGATGGCGCGCACCGTTGCGGACGCGGCAGCGGCGTTGCAGGCGGTGGCCGGCCCGGACGGCTACGACCCCCGCCAGACCCGTGATGTCCCGGAGCGCATGGACGTGATGTCCGGCCTTGACGGCGGCATCAGGGGGCTGCGCATCGGCATCCTCGAGGAAGGTTTTGCCGAGCCGATCGAACCCGGTGTCGCCGCGGGTGTGCTGGAGGCGGTGAACGTATTGCAACGGCTGGGTGCGGAGGTGACGCGCATCTCCGTCCCGGAACACGGGCAAATAGACCGGGTCTACGCCGCGCTGGTGCTGGAAGGCGCGCGGGCGGTCCATGACACCGGGTTCTTCGGGGTCGGCGCCCGGACCTACTACCCGGCTTCCGTCATCACCGCGGTCGACCGCATGTGGCGGTTGCACGGCGACATGATGCAGCCGCGCACCAAGCTGAACCACCTCGTGGCCGAGCTGTCGCGGCGCAACTACCACGGCGGTGTCTATGCCAAGGCGCACAACGTGCGGCCCGGCTACATCGCCGCGTTTGACCGTGCCCTGGCTGAGGTGGACGTGCTTGTCTTGCCCACCGTTCGCACCGTGGCACCCCCTGCGGAGGAGACCCCGGTCGATCCAGCGGCGGCGATCGATGCCAGCCTGCGCCGCAACTGGATGCTGACCTCGACCGCGCACAACACCAAGCCGACCAACTACACCGGTCATCCCGCGCTGGCGGTGCCGTGCGGCAAGGTGGGTGGCTTGCCGATCAGTTTGCAATTGGTCGGGCGGTTCATGGACGATCCCCTGTTGTTGCGGGTCGCCTATGCTTACCAGACCGCAGTCGATTGGGACGCTATCACCGGTGTAGCCTGAACGGCCGCGCTATAAGATTTCCGCTCAGCGCGTGGTTACGCTCACGGCCGCTCCGCTCACACGAGTACGCCGCCGCCATCCACCACCACCGACTGCCCCGTGCTGTAGCTTTGGCGCATGAAATACAAATAGGCTTCGGCGATCTCCTCCGGCTCACCCACATGGCCGACAGGGAGTGACTCGGCCGCTCGCCGGTACATCGCTGCGCGGTCGGCTTCCGCCATGCCCGCCCAGAGCGGCGTCTTCACGAAGCCGGGCACCACGAGGTTGACCCGGATGGGCGCCAATTCAACAGCCAGCGCACGGGTCAGCCCCTCCATAGCCATGCAGATGCTGGCCCCGAGCGCCCAGCCCGAGCGTGGCCGTCGCCCGGCAGTACCGGACGTGAACACAATGGAGCCACCCGGCCGAATGCCGAGTGCGCCATACTTGGCGGCGAAGAACGCGCCCCAATACCGAACGCTGAAAAACCGCTGCGCCGTCTCCGGGTCGGTGTCGGCCAGGCTGCCCAAGGCCAGCGTCTCGCCCGCTGTATAGGCCAGATGATCGAACGCGCCGATCCGGCCGAACAGCGCCTGGACGCTCGCGGCCCTGCTCGCATCCACCAGGAGGCCGTCGGCGCCGGGCATTTGCTCGAGTGCCGCATCCAGCTTTGCCTGCTGGCTGGAGGCGATCACTACGGCCGCACCCTCCCGTGCAGCCGACTGCGCGATGGCCAAGCCGATGCCTGAACTGCCGCCAAGAACCACTACGCGCTTTCCCGCCAACGTCATTGCCGTCTCGCCTCTCTTCATTATGCCAGTGGCTTTACACCAAACCGCCGGATGCACTTACGTGTCGCCAACACCGAGTCAGCACGCAGTCCCGTGTGTCCGAAGGAAGGTCCGAACCCGGTCGATCGTTCGAGCCTTGAGTTCTGGAGGCTCGCGCCACGGAAACACGGTTATCTCCGCGTTCGGGCACAGTGACGCAACGTCCACCGATGCCTGATGTGGATGCGCCGGGGTGTCGTCGGGCAGGACCAGCATCGGCGTATGGCACGTGCGCGCAAAGTCACGTGACACGCTGTACACGAAATCCGGTCGGTCGCGATAAAGATCGTGAAGGTATTGCGTCACGGCCGCCATGGTCAGGTCCGGGCGCCGTGCGAGCAACTCAGGCGCCCAGACATCCCGGCCCGACCGATACATCACATCGGGATCGTCGTCCCGATGTCCAACTGTCTGCACGAACACTGCGGCCACCACCCGCTCCGGCGCGCGCTCCATCAGCTTCATCGCAAAACATCCGCCGATGCAGTAACCCACAAAGAGAAACTCGCGAACGCCGAGGTGATCCAACAGCCCGAGCTGATCATCCGCAAAAGCATCCCATGGATTGTCGGCAGGTATCGGACCGCTCGACTCACCGCCATTGGCATTTCTCTGATCCATGGTGATGCAGCGAAACTCATCACTGAACATGTCCATGGCGTTGAACACGGCGGTCGGCCAATTGCTCACGCGTGAATTCAAGCCTCCACCGGGGATGAGGAGAAGTGGAAACCCAGACCCGGCTTCCTCGTAGCGGATCCTGACGTCACCCTTTTCATAAAACGGCATGTCTTGACTTCCTCTCAGGGCTCTAATCACGGAACCAGCCGACATGGCCGTGGTCGAGGATAAACGCTCCTCCAACCCGATCAGGCCAAGTCGACCGCGATCACCTCATGGTAGACGATCCGCGGCACCTCCACGACGAGCCTCTCGCCTTCAAGCTTGAACTGGGCCGGTTGGCCGCTCTCCAGCAACGTGACGCCGGTGGGTGTGACGCCCTGGGGCAATTGCAGGCTGACACGGTAAGGCCCGGTCGGGATTGCCTCGCGGAAGGCGCCCGCCATTGCCATCGGATTGTTGTAGTTGACCAGGTGCGCCGCGACTGAGCGCTGCTGTTTCCAATAAGCCATATCGATAAGTCCAGGACCCTCCACCACCATCGGCGGAACCTCGTCGGCCGCCCAGGTCACCATGGCGCGGAGCACGTCGAGGTGGTCCTGCTGACGCAGTTCGCCGAACGCGCGGTCGAGATCCATCGGCAGGTAAACGACACGGCCTTTGCCGACGTTGCGGCAGAACGCCATCGGGATATCCGTCAGCGGTGTCGTCGTGAACACACGCTCCATCGGAAGGTCCTGGTACGACGGCACCAGCGTGAGCGGCGGCGGTTCGGACGGGCCGGCCGGCTCGACGATGACGCGTTTGGTGGGGCCGATCACACGGGGCTTGCTCTCCAGCCCGGCAAGGATAGGGCTCGGGTGCCGCAGTGTCAGGTAGGCGTTCGTAACGCGCTCCTCGATGCGGCCGCCAAAGCGGCAACCGAACAGATCGGCAAGTCCGAAGTCGGCACGCATGGCGCCGTTCTCATCGTACAACGACGTTGTCTGCGTCGCCACGATACGGCCGCCGCCCAACACATAGGCGCGGACCGCGTCGCACTGCGCCTGCGACATCATCATGACGTTGGGCATGACGATCACGCGGAAACGCGCAAGGTGCTCCGCGTCGAGGTAGGCGAGATCCACCTCGTCGAACGGCAGTTTCGACTCGAGCAGCGCCTCGTAGAAGCCCAGACGATAGGCCTGCAATGCAGCCTGCCCGGCATAGCCGCCCTGAAGCACGGGGCCACGCAGGTCGAGCACCATGCCGACACGGGCGAGGTTTTCGATGTTGCGCAAATATCGCTCGTTGCGGTGGCACCAATTATAGAGATCCGACACCACCGGCATCCAGCTCTTGTCGAACGGCTTGGCATTGAACTTGGTGATCCAAGGGTGCGAGCCCTGCGCGATCGCCGATGCCGCCCAGATACGGATCTCGGGCGCCGCCTGCACGGAGTCCTTCCAGCGATACGGCTCCTCCACGCCGACGCTGATGATGGTGCTGACCGGCTTGTCGAACAGGCAAGCACGCGAGTCCTTGGCGAAACGGCCGCTTCCCCAAACCTGCTCGCCCGGCGAAAGCGGGCTTGCGTCAGTAGAGCGCGCTTGCCTGTCGCTGAAGGCAGCCGGCGTGCGCTCGCCGAAGCGCTTACCGTCATACTCGACCGGCGCACGCCGTTCCGATCCCGGCACGAAAAAAGTATTCGGCCGGGCGCTGCGGGAAGTACGATTCCACAAATCGATCAGGTCCATGATCCGCGTTTCGGACCATGCCCAATACCGCCGCCCATCGGGCTTACCCGGGTCCGTATCGAGTGGAATAGCCGTGCCGCCGGTGGCAGCCCCGTAAAGATCCTTGCACTGTTGGCAGTAGCACACGCCGAGCGAGTTGACGCGGTTGCCGAAAAGGCCGTCGACCGAATAGCTGGAGACGATCTCTTGCACCACCTTCGGCATCAGATCGAAGGTGTAACCAGTATACGGGCAGGTGAGATACAGGTCGGAGGCCGTCGGATGGTGGCGTGGCTTCCCGTCGGCCGAGCAGGCTGCCCATTCGGGATGCGCCTGGAACACCTCGGCCGGCATCGCGTGCGGATCGACGCGGGCGAGCACGCGCATACCCAATGCTTTGCAACCGGCGACCATCTCGCCAAACGGATCGCGGTCGCCAAGACCACGCGCTTTGCCATGATACGCTACCTTGGTCGGATAGAACGCGATGCCGCCACCCGCGCTGAGGCATGCACCGTCGGCCTTGATCTGTTTGAAGTAGTCGAGCCAGAACTGCGGCGAGTAATTGCCGGGATCGTCCTCGGTAAAGGCGAGCTGGAACCAACGCATCGGCTCACGCTCCCACCCCACAGGAGGCTGGTCGGGTGCTGGAATGGCCCAGGCGTCCGGCGACATCAGTCCGCCAACGCTCGCAAGCCCTGCCGCCACGCCAACGCGCAGCAACGTCCGGCGGTCCAGGTCCGTTTCGGTGTTCGACATCACGCACCATCCGCCATCGCAAGAAGGCCGCCCGCAGTGGCCGCTGTGGAGATAGCCGCCAAGATACGGCCGAGTGAACGAGCGTTGAAGACGTAAATCATAGCTTATGCTCCTCCCAGCGACTGCTCTTCCGGCCTGTCGCATTCTCGTCCCCAAATGCTTGGACGACTCGCGTGTGAAATACGAGCAGGCAATCGAAGTTCTCGGGACTCGAGCGCGGTCGCAGGCAACATTCAAGGAGAGACACCTGCTGCAACGGTATGCACCGGTCCCGGTGTCCTGACCTGGATCGCCTGCCACGGCGCCTGCTGCTGAACCTCGAGGCACCCCTCCCGAGCCAACTCCAATCCTGCCAGGAAGGTCCCCGCCACTGCGACCCGGCACCGCAGATCCCGCTCCGGCGTATCGGGCGGCACCTTCGGCAGGAAAACCTCCAACGCAGCCCCTTCGTCTCCGATCGACGTCAGCATCGTCCGGATGCGTTCGGCCGCGTCGGACACGCTCCAAAACGGCGGACCCGCTACCCGGAATAGTTCGCCTGCGTCCGGCGGCAGCCGGATGGCCACCAGGCAGGCCCGCAGCAAGGCCGTGACGTCTCCCACTCGCCCTGCCCGTACCCGGCCGTTCTCATCGGTCCGGCCGCGGGTGAACACGTCACGCCCGGATTGGCTTTGCGCTTGCAGCCAGTCAGCGGCGCGCGTGAGCTCCGCCCGGTGCAGGAGGCGCTGGCGGAGCTGTTCGGCAGCGTCCTGGGCTTCCTGCGCCGCGGTGGCATCGACCGAGACCAGCAATCTTGACCGCAGCAACGTGAGCTCGGCGGCCATGACCAGCCAGCCGCTCCAGCGGCCAAGCGCGGTCGGCGCTCTGTCAGAGACGGCGAGCGCCGCAGTCAGCGCCTGCTCGAACGCCTCGATCAAGGCGGTAATCGAGAGCCGGGTGAGATCGATCTGGCGCGTCCGGACCAGGTCGACCAGCCAGTCGAGCGGTCCTTCGAAGCCATTGACGGTCAGCACCGGCGCTGCATTGGGACTAGGTGGTCGGCGTGGCGGATGCTCCCAACCGTCCAACGGCAGAAAACCCTCAGCGGGGGCGCGGGTCGCCAGATCGGTCATGCGCCAGTCGTATAGTCCGGCTTCAGCTCAAGGCGCAGGCTCGGCCAGTCCGCCCGGATCCGCGCCATGGCCCGCCACGGCGTCCAGTCCGCCGACCAGAACACCAGCCGAAGCGCGGCCTGCCCGGCCTCCGTTTCGTGTCCAGCCCATGGTTTGCCGGCGGTATCTGGCGCCACATGACGCAGCGCCTCCGTGGTGCCCCAGTGCCGCCACAGCCAGGCAAGGGCGTCCGGATGATCGGGGCCGAGGTGGAGGATGTCGGCTGGGACCGGCACGAGGGCGTGCAGATCGAACGGGCAAGCGCGGCTGCGGCCGACCCGCGAGACGGCAATGGCCTGGCGGCGCTCGACGGCCTCCCGAATTTGGCCCGCCAGCATGCGCGCGCCCGCCAGGCTCAACGTGCGATCCGCCGGATCGACCAGACGGTGGAACCAGTCCTCTTCCAGGTTATCGAGGTCGAGCCGCCACGGAATCGTGCCCGCGCCCGACGCAGCCCTGCGGAACGCCGCGACGGTCGCGGCAGGTCCCGCCACCTCGAGCCGATGCAGCAGCCAGTCGGTGTTGGGCAGCCGGAGCGGAGCCCTCCCACCACCCAGGAGGGCGGCATCCGAACCGGGACCGGATGGGCGCGGACTGTCGTTTCGGAGCTGCTGTGACTTTGGCCTTCCGGCCAGGGGGTGTTCGGCGGTGCCGGCATTAGCCCCCTGTCCTCCCGTTTGCGCCTCCGCCTCGGTGCCGCTGCGTGCAGCCGGCCGGTGACGCAGAAACATCTCGAGCGCT
>CAXTVQ010000081.1:14998-20862 GCA_964247705.1 uncultured Acetobacteraceae bacterium
CCGCGCCGCGCCAGGATGCGGTGCCAGGCATCGGGGGCGAGCCGCCCGTGCTCGACGTTGCCCCAGCGGTCAACCTTGCGGAAAACGGGCCCGAACGCCGTGTCGGAGGCGCGCAGCCAGTCCTCCAGGGCGCGCACCGGGCAGGCGCTGGTGGTGGCAGCGCGGGTCAGCGTCACGATGCGGCTCGGTTCCGCCGCGTCGCTCCGGGTGCGCAGGCCGAGCGCCACGCCCGATGCCGTGAAGCGCACATGCTCGGCGTCGAGCCCCAGCAGAAAGAGCCGCTTCACGCCATCGGCCCCGCCATGGACCGCGTCGTCGTCCGGCGGCGCCGCCGTGGCTGGGCGGGAATGCTTGGCGCCGAGCGTGGCCGCGGCCAGCAGCAGAAGCGCACGGTCGCGCAGGCCAGGCAAGTCACGCGGGCAAGCCTTGGCTATCCGCACCAGGCTGGCGGCGGTGGGCTTCTGGACGCGGGCAGCCAGGTTCGGCTTGGCCGCCCGGCGCAGGGCTTCGTGGGTGTCGGCATGCAGCAGCGGAACTGGCAATCCGGCCTGCCGGTGCATGGTGCCGATCGCCGCCCGGCGCCGGCCGAGGCTGCCGCGCCGCAGCCCGGGGGCCATGGCGAGCAGGTAGGCGGCCAGGGTTGCGGCACTCGCGGGCAGCGGCGCGTGACCGTGCTCGCGGCACCAGTGGACGAAGCATGCCCAGTCGCCAGCATAAAGTTTAAGGGTGGCCGGGGTTGGATCGTCTACCGGGTCGCCGACTACGCGGGCACGCGCGACCGGCTGGCTAGGCTCGGCGCCACTGGCCGTGCCTGAATTTGTGTCGTTGGCGGGGTTTCTAGCGAAATGTCGTTCGGCAAACCCTTGCATGCGCCAACCCTGGCGGGCAACGGCGAGCAAGGCAAGCTGGCGAAGGCAACGTGACGCGCGCAGCAGCTCGATCCAGACTACGCCCGACAGCTTTCGCTGGATGGTGCTGAGCCACACCATGCAAAGCGAATAATCGACCTCGTGCGAGCAATCAAGAATACCGCGCGCGCGAATGGGCGGAAGTAAGCGAACAGTGCGATGCAGCATCGAAACTATATCAAGGCATCGATCGCCCGTGTCACCGTCGCCGACAAGACCTATATCCGCCATCGCCGGAGTTCTTTAAAGGGATGGTTACCCGCTTCGGCTCGAGTTAGGAGATGTCTTATGGCTAAATCACCCGGCACGCCAAAGCCCAAGACGGCCGCCCCGGCGCAATTCGACATGAACAGCCGCGAGCGGAAAGGTGGCAAGGGCGGCCCTGGTGGTCCGGGCCGCGGTCGTGACGACAAGCGTCCGCCCAGCCACATCGTCAGTCTGCCGCCCAGCCTGGTTGACCGCGGCGAGGGGTGGATCATCCGCAAGATCGGCAAGATCGACCAGGCCTCCCACGTCGCCGTGGGTGCCGAATACCACTTGATCTTCGAGGGCCACGACCCCCTGGTGTTCGACCACTTTGGCGCCGCCCGGGGCCGGGCCAAGGAAGCACCCCCGGAACACGCACCTCCGGAGAACGCACAGCCGGAAAACGCGCAGCTGGAAGACGCGCAGCCGGGGAACGAACAGGTCGCAGAGGTCGCGGCGGAGCCGGCTGAAGACGTTGCCGCCGAAGAACCGTCGGCCGAGGCGCCGTAGGGCAAGCCCGACCTGCCCGTTCCCGCTCGGCGACAATCACCCTCGTCCGGATGCGGCCACCGCTGAGCACGTCGATCACGCGGCCTTGACACATGGCCCCCTCGCCCTGCGATGGTTGCGCAAAACGAACGGGGGAGCTGGGCGAATGACGTCATTATCGGGGATCGGCCGCCGGTCGCTGCTTGCCGGCACGTCGGCCGCAGCGCTCGCCGGGTCCCGCCCGGCCCGGTCGCAGTCCCGCCCGATCCGCGTCGGCGTGCTGACGGACCTGTCCGGTCCCTATCGCGACACCGGCGGCCCCACCTCCGTCGCCGCCGCCCGGCAGGCGATGGAGGACTTCGCCGCCGCCGGGAACGCCATGCCGGTCGAGATCGTCTCCGCCGACCACCAGCAGAAGCCGGACGTGGCCGTGGCTATCGTGCGCGAGTGGTTCGACCGTGGCGGGGTGGACGCGGTCGTGGACGTGAACAACAGCGCCATCGCCTTCGCCGTGACCGAACTGGCGCAGTCGAAGGACACGGTGCAGCTCAACACCGGCGCCTTCTCCGCCGACATCGCCGGCCCCCGCTGCTCCCCCAACCTGGTGCATTGGGGGTCTGATAGCTGGCAGATCTCCAAAACCATGGCGACCGCCTTGTCCGCCGCGGGACAGAGCAAGTGGTTCATCCTGGTGGCCGACTACGCCTTCGGCGCCGCCATGCAGCGCGACCTGACGACGTTCATTCAGCGTACCGGCGGCACGGTGGCCGGGGCCGTGAAATACCCGTTCCCCGGGACCACCGACTTCTCCTCCTACCTGCTGCAGGCGCAGACCTCGGGCGCCAACGTGCTCGCCTTCGCCAACGCCGGCGGCGACTTCGTCAACTGCGTCAAGCAGAGTGGCGAGTTCGGCCTCACCGCCGCCGGCATCACCCTCGCCGGGCTGGTCGTGTTCATCACCGACATCCACGCCCTGGGCCTGCAGACCGCCCAGGGCCTGCGCCTGACCGAGGGCTTCTACTGGGATCTGAACGACCGCACCCGCGCCTTCACCAAGCGCCTGCTGGCCAAGAGCCCGGCCAACTACCCGAATGCCGAGCACGCCTGCACCTACGCGGCCACCCTGCACTTCCTGAAAGCCTGCGCGACCCTCGCCCCCGGCAAACCCTCCGGCCGCGCCGCCGTGGAGGCGATGAAGCGCCTGCCCACCGATGACGACTGCTTCGGCGCGGGCCAGGTCCGCGCCGACGGCCAGCACCTCCACCCGGCCTTCCTGTTCGAAGCCAAGCACCCGGCCGAGAGCACCGGCCCGTGGGACCTCTACAAGCTGGTCCAGACGCTCCAGCCAGACGAGGTGTGGCGGCCGCTGAGCGAAGGCGGATGCAAGATGGTGGGGGCGGGATAAGCCCTCGCAAAGACGGCCAGGGTATGGCGCCGGACGCCCTACTCCTCGACGCAAGCCGAGGGCGGCGCCGCTGCCGTCGCGAACTGCAGCAGGCAAGGGCCATACCGGCGCGCAAAAACGCTGTTGATCCCCCCCGCATGGCCGCTGAACCCCGCCGGCCGGTCGATCAGCAGCAGCGCACCCAGCTTCGCCCGCGCACGCTGCAGTAGCTGCACCCGGGTGTCCGCGTCCGATATGAACGGGTCCGCCGCGAACTGCACCACAGCGACCCGCGTGCGGGAGGGCTGCACATCCCCCATCATCGCCCGCAGATCGTCGTCCTGCGCCATGAGGTTGGGGCTGCCGCCCGACCCATGCGCCGCGGGCGAGACCGCGATCACCACGTCCGCCAACCCCGCCGTGTCCAGCATTTGCAGCGACGTCCAGGCGCCGCGCGAGTCCCCCGCCGCCACGATCAGCCGGTAGCCGGATTGCCGCAGCACCGGCAGCTCGTCGCGCAGCCAGCCCGCCGCGCGCACCGGGTTGTCCACCAGCGGCGCGCGGTCAAACCGGATCACGTCGAACCCGGCGTCGTTGAACGCGCGCAGGTACGGCGGCGGCTGCAGCCCACGCGCATCCGCCCCGTTCCCGAACAGCCCGATCGACCACACCACGACACCACGCGCCGCCGCCGGGCCGTGCCACAGGAACCGCTCGTCCGGCACGAAACCGTAGTTGATCCGGTCCACCAGCGGCGGCGGCACCGGCGCCGGGTGCCACTCGCGCCCGGGCCAGACGATCGAAAGGTCCTCGGCATAGGGCCGGCAAGCGGTCCCGCCATGCTCGGTGCAGAGCTGCACGGCGCGCGGCACGGCGTCGTCCAGCGTCTTGCCGCCGGAATACCAGCCCATCTTGCCGTTGCTGCCCAGCGCGAACACCCTCGGCGTATTGGTCAGCAGCCAATCCGCATACTGTCCCCGCCCGGCCGCATCCAACCCGGGCACCACAGCCGCATCCAGCACCGGCTGCGCCCGCACCGCACCCGCGCTCAGCAACACCGCCGCCAGCAGCATCGCCCCAACCAACAATTGCCGCATTCGCTTGCCGCTCCCTCGCTTCGGGTCTATTCGCGACCATTCGCCCGACCATCTGCCCAGGCGCCCACGCGCGGGCGTCCGCCCTGACCGGAGACCCATTCTGCCATGCCCGTGCGCGATGTGAAAAAGGTTGTGCTCGCCTACTCCGGCGGCCTCGACACCAGCGTCATCCTGCGCTGGCTGCAAACCGAATACGGCTGCGAGGTCGTCACCTTCACCGCCGATCTGGGCCAGGGCGAGGAACTCGAGCCCGCCCGCAAGAAAGCCGAGATGCTCGGCGTCAAGCAGATCTTCGTCGAGGACCTGCGCGAGGAGTTCGTGCGCGATTTCGTCTTCCCGATGTTCCGCGCCAACACGGTGTACGAAGGCCAATACCTGCTCGGCACCTCCATCGCCCGCCCGCTGATCGCCCAGCGCCAGATCCAGATCGCCGAGGAAGTCGGGGCCGACGCCGTCGCCCACGGCGCTACCGGCAAGGGCAACGACCAGGTCCGCTTCGAAATCGCCTACTACGCCCTCAAGCCCGACGTCACCGTCATCGCCCCCTGGCGCGAGTGGAACCTCACCAGCCGCACCAAGCTGCTGGAGTTCGCCGAGCAGAACCAGATCCCCATCACCAAGAACAAGGTCGGCGAGGCCCCGTTCTCGGTCGACGCCAACCTCCTGCACAGCTCGAGCGAAGGCCGCGTGCTCGAGGATCCGGCGGAGGAAGCCCCCGAGTTCGTCTACCAGCGCACGATCCGCCCCGAGGACGCCCCGGACCAGGCCACCGTCATCTCCGTCGAGTTCGAACACGGAGACCCCGTCGCCATCGACGGCCTCCGCCTCTCCCCCGCCGCCCTGCTCACCCGGCTGAACGAGCTCGGCCACGCGAACGGCATCGGCCGCATCGACCTGGTGGAGAACCGCTTCGTCGGCATGAAATCCCGCGGCGTGTACGAAACCCCCGGCGGCACGATCCTGCTGCAGGCGCACCGCGGCATCGAGAGCATCACCCTGGACCGCGAGGCCGCCCACCTCAAGGACGAGCTGATGCCGCGCTACGCCTCGCTGATCTACAACGGCTTCTGGTTCAGCCCCGAACGCCGCATGCTGCAAGCCGCCATCGACGAGAGCCAGCGCAGCGTCACCGGCCTGGTGCGGCTGAAGCTCTACAAAGGCAACGTGTCGGTCATCGGCCGTGAGAGCCCCCATAGCCTGTATTCCTCCCGCGTCGTCACGTTCGAGGACGACGAAGGCGCCTACAACCAGGTGGACGCGCAAGGCTTCATCAAGCTGCAATCGCTACGGCTGCGGCTCGGCGCGTCGATCGGCCGCAAGGGGGGAACGCTCTAGCGGAATGAACCGGACGGCGTCGGGGAGCGGGCCTCGAACAGCTCGATCGCGATGACCGGCACCTACGATCAAATGTCTCTACAAGCCTGACCCAGGCCCACAACGTCTCCTCTCCTCGAGGGCAGGGCAATGCATCCGCAAGCCTAGGAAGACAGTCATGGCCGGACTTGATCCGGCCATCCACGCGGCCCGTGTCGCTCCGGGCAACACCGAGAGAAGACCCAGTCCGACGGAAGGGCTTCCCACGCGCATGGCGGTGCGGACCGTACGGCGTGGATGGGCCGGATCAAGTCCCGCCACGACGAAACTCATACGTTCCGCCGTACGTAGTCGCCCGCCTCGAGCCAGGAAAGACGCCGGAAGGAGGCGAGGGGTGCAACCCGCACGCGCCTAAAACCGCCGGAC
>CAXTVQ010000082.1:0-20621 GCA_964247705.1 uncultured Acetobacteraceae bacterium
CGATGGAGGCGCGTATTCTCCGGCCACTCGTGTGGTTCGGGCTGATGGAAACACGACCGGAGAACGCCGAAGGTCCGCGGTGGCAAGCGACTCACCTGTATCGCAAGACGCCCTTGTTCGACCGGTTCCTGTCGTTTGCCGTGGCCATACAAGGTCCTGGCACGACTCGCCACTGACCGGTGGTGGTTCCGAAGTCGCCGTTCGTGCAGTCATGTCGCATCGCTGTCCAGCAAGGCCAAGTCGACCGAATGGATGGAAAACCACACCGCGTCGGGGCTACGTGCGGTCGCCCGCAGGATCGGCTTAACCGCAGAGAGCAGGTCGTCGAGGGAGCGGAACGGCGTTAAGTTTTCCTCGCCATCCGCCGTCCGCATCACCAGCGCCATGCCCGGCTTGGATAAAGTGGCGCCAACACCACCACCTCTCTTGGTGGTCCCCCGCGCTGGCAACTCCGTAACGACGGAGCGGGTCGGAAGCGAATGCACCGCCTCCGGCTCATTCCGTGGCACGGCGGGAAATGAAGGCGTCTGCCCTTTATGCGACGTTTCAACGTTATCGGTGCTCGCGACTTCGACGGCTGATGGCGCGCGCCGCTTGCCCCCTGTCGCTTTGCGCGGGAGGGCTTCCTCGGGCTGGGAACCGAAAGCAAAGAGATCCGGAACAGCTTGCATCGCCTCGGGCATCACTGCCTCTGAGGATGGCTGCTTTTCCGCGGCCGGAAGGCTCAACGTCTCCGCCGGGTCTGCGAGGGCGCTGGCCGCCTCCGCGCCGCGAGAGACCTCCCGCCGCAATTTGGCGAGCAGGGCGTAGATGTTGGCCGGGGTGCACCCGTATTCGGCTGCGACTTCGGCCACCTTGCGATGCTCGTTGTCGACCATCTGCAAGATGCGGGGATGCTCACTCTTGCCGGTGCGTGCCATCGTCCCTCCTTCAAACCCTAACCGGTTCTCAGAACGAACCATGAACGATGGTTTGTCAAATTTGGGCGGACGACACCAGCTCCTATTTGAATCCAGTGTAAATTTCTGGGCCAGTTTCAAGCAGGGTCGGACCCCTTGGCTGCGCGCGACCTCGTCACCGGGTCTAATTACTGTTTGTGAAGGTCAATCGCGCTGGATCCTAGAACCGCTGATCAGGCCGGATCGATCCAATTGTACAGAGCCAAGCCGCCATCGACCGCCACTGTCGTGCCGGTGACGTAGCCCGAGAACCGGTCCGACAGCAGCGCCACCGCCATGCAGGCAACGTCCTCCGGCGTGCCGGTGCGGCCCATTGCGATCTTCGCCTCCAAAGCTGCCACGTCAGCCGCAAATCCCCCGCCGGGAATGGCTCCCGGCGCGATAGCGTTGACGCGAATACCATGCGGACCGAGCGCCCGAGCAAGTTCCTTCACCAGCATGGTCTGCCCGGTCTTCGCTGCGCTGTAATGGGGCAGGTTGCGCGGCGTCTCTGCGTGAAGCGACGTGAGGAAAACCATCCGGCCCCGCACGCCAGTATCGCGCATGTGCCGGCCAACAGCCTGCGCTAGCAGGAAGCCAGAGCGGAGCGTGATGGAAAGCATTTCGTCCCACTGCTCGGCCGAGACGGCCAGGGCCGTCTGCTCCTCCCGCCGGGGCGGCGCGGCGCAGTGCACGAAAACCGAGATGGACCCGAGCGTCGCAAGCGCGGCGTCGAACAGGCCCTGGAACGCCGTCGGTTGCGTGAGATCGGCCTCGACGAAGAGGCCGCCCGTCTCGACTGCAATTGCCTCGCCTGGTTTTTCCAGCACGTCAGTAAGGACGAGGCGCGCACCCTCTTGGGCCAGAGCCCGGGCAATCCCTCGGCCGATGCCGGAAGCGGCACCGGTAATCAGGGCCGTGTCGCCATTCAGCAGTCCCGTCATCCCGTCCTCCCTTGGCTGTTCGACATCGACAATCGCAAGCCATGCTGCAGGATGAACCGTTGGACATCCTGCACGCCTTGCTTGCGCCGGCTCGTCAAGTAGGCAGCCGGCGTGGCACCGTCGAACGGTGCGGCCGCGATCGGCTGATGCAGCCAGGTCTTCGGCTCGAGTCCGAGCGGCCTGAGGGCGGCGTCGATCTCCTGAAAGCTCCTGAGAAGCACGGCCTCTTCTCCGACCAGTTTAAATCGAGGTCGCGTGTTCTTCTTCGTCAGGCCTCCTGGGTGGCCGATCAGGTCGAGTGCGGCCTGGTCCGGGATGTTCCACTTGTCCATCAGCGTCCAGAACGGCGTCGAAGCCATACTCGCCGCGCCCTCCCTCACCTCGATAGAGGCACGCCCCTCAACTTCGTGCCTTTCCGGCACAGGCGCAGGAACTGACTTCGGCACAGAGAAGCGGATTGGCCGAGAGAGAGCGTCACCTGCGTTGCTTGGTGGCTTGACCGGCGGCGCCGCTTGAGGGGCTGTCCTCTGCCGGGTTGGCTTGAGAGGGACCAAAACCGGAGTGGGCTGCTCGGGCTTCGACGTCGGTGCGGGCCTCACTGCGGCCTTCTTCTTCTCCGGATTTGCCTTCGGCACGACCGCGAGACGCGCGGGAGAAATCTTGCCCGCGAGACCGGCACCGGACAGGTCCACTTCAAACGTAGCTGCCAAATTCTTGAGCACGGTCCGAGCAGTCAGGATATTGGCGCGGAGTTCCTGCCCGTCAGGAAGCGTAGGGAGACTGCCGTCATCCGATATCGTTGGAGGGAGTCTATGTCCGCCCGCGGCAGCGAGGTTAGCTATCGCCGCTCTAAGCGGATTCTCGCTAGGGATTCGGGAAAAATCGATCCTGAGATCGGCAAGAGGCCAGCCATGCTCGGTGGCAAGCACAGCGGAAACCAGCCGTTCCGTGACGAGCTGCAGCAGCGCCGGAGCATTGCCCGGATGGCGGCCCGAGCTCAGCAGCTCTGCGTCTTTCAGGTCCGCATCCGCTAGGCGCAGCAGGTTTGCCAAGGCGCGGCCCACGACCGATGCGGTTGTTCCCGCCACGCTTGCTCCGGCGTCCTATCTACAATCGGGAATCGAGTTGTGAACAGACCGGCCTGGCAAGCCCGCGGCCGGCTGCTAGACTGCTTCGATGTCTCGAGTCCGCGCCCGTAAGCTGGAGAGGCCTCACATGTCCACAACCACAAAGCAAACCGTCGTGCCACTCTGGCACTATCACTGTCCCGAGTGCGGCATCAGCGACGAAGAGACCGGGTATCATGGCCAGACCCACATGATCTACTGCGAGGTCTGCCTGGAAGACGACCAGCACGTCAGGCTCAAACGCTGGCAGGTCGATCACGAGTCAGGCGCTCTTCCGCCGGGTGGGCTTAGCAGCAGCTGAAGCTGTCTTCGCAGCTGGCTTCTCGGTGGCGCTGGACTTCGGCGTAGGCTTGGTTTTTGCCGCGGCTTTCGCGGCCGATTTCTTCGGCATGGCAGGTTCGTCGGCCGACTGTCCCAGGCTCTTCTTAAGCGCCGCCATCAGGTCGACGACATTGCTGCGGTCGGGCTCCTCCTCGGCTTCCGGCTCGATCCCCTCGCCTTTCAGCTTGGCTTCGATCATCGCTCTCAGGCGCGTCTCGTAGCGATCCTCTACATCCGCGGGATCGTATTTGCCGGTCTGACGGTCGATCAGTTGGGTCGCAAGCTGGATCATGTCGGGATCGGGCTTTGCCGCCGGAAGATGATCGAACAACCCGGCATAGTCGTTGAGGTCTCGCTCCTCGTGCAGCGTGTGGATCACCAAGCCCTTGCCCATCGGCATGATCGCGATTGGGTGCTCCCGCCGCGCGATCACCAATCGAGAGAGAGCGATCTTACCCGTGCTGGCGATTGCATCCCGCAGCACGATGTAGACGTCTTGGCCAGCATCCCCATCGGGGGCGACATAGTAGCTGCCGTCGAAGTAGATCGGGTCGATCGAGTCCGCATCCACGAACTTGTCGACTTTGACCGTCGAGGAGCTCTCGATGCGGGCGCTCTCGAAATCCTCGTCGTCGATAATGAGATAGTGGTCCTTCTTGAACTCGTACCCCTTCACCAAGTCGCCGCGGGAAAGCGTGTCGCCGGTCTCCGCATCCTGGGTGATCATGCGGATACGGTTGCCCGTCGCCGGGTTGATCAGGTTGAAGTGCAGCGATCCGCGATCGTGGTTCGCGCTGTAGAGCGCGATCGGGCACGAAACCAAGGCCAGACGAAGGTGGCCTCGCCAGATTGGTCGCTGCGGCATCGATTATCTCCTGTCTCGGGTCAGTGGCTTGGGCGGTCGGGCGACGACGATACGGGTGCCAGTCGGCAGGGCTTCGACCGACGGGACGACGGACTTGATCGCGGGCGGGGTGGCAGGCTTGCTCACGCGGGGCTTCTTCGGGATGAGATCAGGCAATGCCTGGTCGACCCTGTCAAAGTCCAACCAAGGATCGCGCTTCTGCCCGGCTAGACGTTTCGGAACGGTGAGCACGGTGAAGGCAGCCGGATCGAGACCGGGCTTAACCTCGGACCACGCGAGTGGTGTTGCGACGCCCGCGCCCGGACGGGCCCGCGGGCAGTAGGACGACACTGCCGTAGCGCCAAGTCCGTTTCGCAGCCAGTCGACCAGGATACGACCACTGCGGTCGGCGATCTTGAGGTGTGCGAGGAAAAGGGTGGGCTCGTCCGCCGCCATCGTCTCGGCAAACGCCCGGCAGAACGGCTTGACGATCCCCCAATCCGCCTCCGGACGGAGCGGAACGACCACGTGGAGGCCTTTGCCCCCAGTCGTGCGGCAGAAGCTTGCAAGCCGAAGCTTCTTCAAGCGGTCTTTCACCTGATGGGCTGCAGCGACCACCTCGGCAAACGCCACACCCTCACCAGGGTCGAGGTCGAACACCACCCGGTCCGGTTGTCTTGGATCGGCTTCGGTGGACCCCCAGGGATGCAACTCGATCGCCGAAATCTGGGTCAACGCGACCAAGCCGTTCTCGTCGTCGATGGCGAGGTAGGGCTGGCCGTCCGCGTGGCCCTCCCTGATCTGCGAGGGCATGTAGCCGTGGCCGCTCTTCTGGTAGAACTGTTGCTTGCCACCCACCCCGTCCGGGCAGCGGACAATCGACAACGGCCGCCGGCGCAATCCGGGCAGAGCGCGTGATGCCACGGCCAACCAGTAAGCCGCGAGGTGCTGCTTGGTGATGCCAGGCCAGAGCGGCCGGTCGGGATGGGTTAGCTCGACGTCGCCGATCACTGAGCGGGCTTTTGCCGGCGGCCGCGCGACCACGATGCTCGGGCGCCGAGGTGGGTCCGCCGTCGCCGGCTTGGCGGGCGGGCTGACGGTGGCAATGATCTTGGTCCTCGGCGCCCTGGCTCGCGTGCTTGACGGCACCAATAATGGCGCATCCTGCTCAAGCTCGAGCGCGCCGACGCCATCCCGGGCATGCTCGTCATGACCCTTGATGAGGAACCACGCTTCCTGTTTGCGCGCCTCGCCGTGCTGCTTGAGCCGGGCCAAGGTGAATCGGCCGGTGAGCCGGCTGCCATGAAGAACGAAGCGCAGATTGCCCTTCCGCATGCCCCTCTCTGGGTCTTCGAGCGGCGCCCAAGTGCCCCGATCCCAGGTCTCCACCGATCCGCCGCCGTACTCCCCGGCCGGAATGACGCCCTGGAAGTCGGCGTAGTCGATCGGGTGGTCTTCGACGTGGATGGCCACCCGCCGGTCTGCCGGATCGAGGGAGGGGCCTTTTGGGACCGCCCAGCTCCATAGGGCACCCCCGTGCTCCAGGCGGAAATCCCAGTGCAGGCCCGCGCGGTGCGCGGCATGCTTCTGCACCACGAACATGAGCACAGATCCAAACGCCGTTGGTCGAGGCGCCGGCTCCAAGGTGCGGGCGAAGTTCCGCTTGGACGAGTAGGGCGTCAGGATCGTTGCGGCCATCAACCAACAAGGCGTCAAGACGGTCGAGGTTGCCAGCTTTCTCGCGCTGGTGGACACCTCGTTCACGCGGTCCGCTTGATACATTCCCGTGAAAGGCGACCGATGATCAAAGCACCAAACAAAATTGAGGATGCGAGCCCGGGGGGATCGGCCATGATCCCGCTGAAAGTCAGGATTTCTGCAGCTCAGGAGGTGTCGGCGCTTCTAACCGTTCCGACTTCAGCAAGGGTTTGTTACGTACTCGCACACGGTGCGGGCGCTGGAATGACCCACCCGTTCATGGCTAGGTTGGCTCAAGGCCTTGGCAAACGACAAGTGGCAACCCTCCGATACCAGTTCCCCTTCGTCGAAAACGGCTCCAGGCGCCCTGACGCTGTCGAGCTAGCCCATGCCACCGTGCGCGCGGCAGTCGCTGAGGCTGCGCGGCAGCTTCCCTTAGTTCCGCTCATCGCGGGCGGTAAGTCGTTCGGTGGCCGCATGACGTCTCAGGCCCAAGCTCTGACCCCCTTGCCCGCCGTCCTCGGGTTGAGCTTCGTCGGATTCCCGTTGCATCCGGCCGGGAAGCCGTCCGTCGAGCGAGCTTTGCATCTGTCGGCCATTTCAATACCCATGCTGTTCCTCCAGGGAACCCGCGATTTGTTGGCTGACCTTCCTTTAATTGAGGCGACCGTCGCCGGCCTCAAACAGATGACGACGCTGCAGGTCATAGATGGAGCTGACCACGCGTTTCACGTTCTTGCTCGTTCTGGGCGCACCGACACGCAAGCAATGGATGAAATGCTGGATGCCTTTGTGAAGTGGGCTGGAGTGGTCATCGGGCAGTAACCATCAGGGTATTAACTCCTCCGTGCAGAGGCTAAGGCCTTATCCGCATCCGCCCTTGGCCCTACCTGCGAGTGGGCGCATCGAGTGATGGGAGCGAGTTTCTAGCCTGCACCCGATGGAGCAGAGTTCCGCTGTTGTTGACGCTTGACGACTTCGGCGTCGCTCAGCCGCGCGTCATAGATCGAACGTGGCTCGACGGTCCGGGCCACCAACGTCGCGAGCGCCACGACCAGCAACATCGGTACGATGGCGGCCCTTGCCTGTCCCGTCAGCTCCATCATCAGCACCACGGTCGAGATCGGCCCCTGTGTGGTTGCCGCTAGGATTGCCCCTGCCCCGAGCACGGCAAACAGGCCCGGCGGGGTGCCCGGCCACACCAATTCCCAGGCATAGCCGAGCACACCGCCCAGCAGAGCGCCCAACGCAAGCGAAGGGGTGAAGAGGCCACCGGGTGCACCGCTGCCGAGGCACAGCATCGTGGCGGCAGGTTTCAAAACAACCAAGGCCATCAGGAGAACTGGGGCGACTTGCCCGGTGAACGCCAGTTGCGCGACATCACGGCCATTTCCGAGTAGCTGCGGAAACCAGATCGAAACGATGCCGAGCGCCGTTAACGCCAGGACGGGAACGACGACGCGCCAAGTCCTTTTGGGCCGGTGATGATCGGCCAAGGCGACCAGCCGGACGTAGCCGACCGACACCACACCGGCGATTGGGCCCGCTAGCAGCGCCCACACGGCAACGGAGATCGACCCGGAATACTGCGGGATGATGTAGGTCGGCGCATCAGGCAGGAAAGCCCAGGACACGCCGGTGGCGATCAGCGAGGTAACCAGAGCGGGGAGCACGAAGCGCAGCGCCAACTCGCCGCGCAACACCTCCAACGCAAACAGCGCGCCCCCAAGTGGCACGCCGTAGGCCGCCGCCATACCAGCGCCTGCCCCGCAGGCGACCAGGAGGCGGCGGTTCTCATCCGGAAGCCTGATCCGATCGGACAGGACGTTCGCGACGACAGCGCCCGTTTGCTTGGGCGCGCCTTCCCGTCCCAGGGAGGCTCCCATGCCGACGATCAACACTGACAGCACGGCGCTGCCAAGCGTACGAACCGCCGGCAGCCGGCCGGCGTGGAACCAGATCGCGGCGGTGATATCGATCCCGTTGGCGCTCGACATTCGCACCAGGAGCAATTGACCAGCGCCCGTCAGTAACCCCGCCCCAAGCAGCACAACGATGTGCCACCACCACGGCGCCTTCGAGGCAGCGTCCAGCAGGTCGATCCCCGCACCGGACCAAACGGTGTGCTGCACCAACTCCAGCAATCCGGTGAGGGCCGCGGCGCCCAGGCCGGTGCCAAGACCCGTGAGCACCACGGCCAGCCAGAACCCGGCGGCGTCACGCCGAGCCAGGATGGGGGCGATCACGCCGGCTGCGCTGTCAGTTGGCGAACACCCGCACCCGGTGCCAGGCGGCACTCAGGTAACCCTTGAAGTTCCAGGTGTCGTCCGGCAGCGCAGGCTGCGTCTGCCCGGCGGAGTCCCAGGCCCGCACCACCAGTTCGTGCTCGCCCTTTGGCAGATCGATCGTGGCGTTCCAGAAACGCCAACTCCACGGGCCCCCGGGGCTCGGCTCCAACTCGGCCTGAATCCAGCTTCGGCCGCCATCGATCGAAACGTCGACGCGCATGACCTCGCGCGCGGTCGCGATGGCGTAGCCGCGCAACACCGTGCGACCCGGCTTCAACGCGGCCCGCGGTGCCGGTTCGCAGATCGCGGCATTGAGCGGCATGTCGTTGATCGTCATGCCCTTCGCCCAATCCACGGTCTCCTCGGTCACGTCGGGCGGCAGCAGCTTGTAGTCGCGCTGCTGCATGTGGTTGTCGGACGGTTGGTCCTGCACGGTAATGGTGGTCAGCCATTTCGGGCTGCGCACACCGGCGAAGCCCGGCACGACGAGGCGGAGCGGGAAGCCGTGCTCCGGCGCCAGGGCTTCACCGTTCATGGCATAGGCAAGCAGCACTTCCGGCGACATGGCCTTCGTCATCGGGATGGAGACCCCGAAGCTGAAACGCCCCTCGCCCGGCATATCGATCTCGTCGCAGGCCTCGAATGCGACATGCAGCGCCGGGTCCGTGTCAGCGTCCGCCGCGCTCAGCACGTCAGCCAGCGAGACCCCGGTCCAAGTGGCGTTGCCGATCGCGCCGGGCGCCCAGGGATCGCCCGAGGTCGGCCGCACCACCTGCATGTCGGCGCGGCGATTGCCCGCACACTGAATCGCCGCCGTGACGATGCGCTCGGGGAACCGCTGGCGCAGATCTGCCACCGACAAATTGAGCTTGGTTTGCACCTTGCCGTCGACGCTGAGCCGGTGCTTGGATTCCTTGAGCTTCGGAATGCTGCCATGGCTGCGGACGTAGAAGTCCGCCTGGGCCGTCACCGCGAAAGCAAGCAGCCGGTCCAAGGGCGGCTCGGCGTTATAGGGCGTCTCGGAGTGCACGATCAGGTCGGACTTCGAATGGAAGGCGTCGAACATGGCATTCGTCCTTTCGCAGGTTCGGCTTGGCCTATAGCCGTTATCGAGTGCCCTTGATGCTGGCGAGGTAGGCCACGATGGCTGGTACATCCGCCGGATTGACCGGCGCTTTGTAGACCGCGAGCATCTTGTGCACCTCACCGTCCCAGGCTGCAGCAGTCAGGCTGGGCTGGTTCATCACCATGCCAACGGAGTGGCACGCCGTGCAATTCTGCTGCGCCACGTCCATGCCCGGACCAGGCGGAAACATCCGCTCGCTGCTCGGCAGGTCGACGGCGGTCGAAGTCAGGGTGAACCCGGCGGCCGCGACGGAGCTGGGCGCCGCGGTGGCAATCGGGGCGGCGGCAGGAGGCACTTTGGCCAATCCTGGCGTCGTCGGAGAGATTGGTGGCTCGCCAGGCGGGTGGCCGATCGCGAACAGCGTCAGCCCTCCCAGGATGACGGCGCCGTAGGCAGCGGTGCTCATGGAAATGGCCATTGTTCGGTCCTTCTCGGCGCTTACGCGGCGTGCAGATGGGTGATCTCGATGCTGTTGCGCATGAACCCGCTTGGGTTCCAGTTCGGCGTCGCGGGCTGCACCAAGCCATCCGTGTTCGTGCAACGCACCATCACCGCCGTATCACCGGATTTCAGGTCCAGCTTGGTCTGCCAGCGGCGGAAGCTGTATTTTCCCTCGTCGCGGCCGAGTTCGGCCGGCGACCACGTCGTGCCACCATCTGTGGACGTCTCGACCGCCTTGACGCCGGTCGCTCCACCCAGGGCTATGCCGCGTAGTTCGGTGGCGGGAGCTGCCTTCACGGAAGCCCCATCCGCGAAATTGGTTACGAACGAGCGTGGGATCATGCGGTTGATCGGGACCATCTTTACGCCAGTCTCGCCCGGCTTCATGTCCGCCTCAGGTGTGTCGGGAATGGTGTAGGCGACCTTGGTCCAGAAGTTCTCGTCCGGCCCGTCCAGCACCTCGATGCTCGACAGCATCTTGACCCAGTAAGTCGAGTACCAGCCTGGTACGACCAGGCGCAGCGGGAAGCCGTTGACCAGCGGCAGTTGCTGTCCGTTCATGGCGTAGGCCAGCATGACCTCTCCATCGTTGGCGTGGTCGAAGTCCAGCGACTTCATGAATTTCGGCGCGTTACCCACAACGGGATCGTCCAGCCCGGCGAAGCGCACGCGCTGCGCGCCGGGCCGCACGCCGGCCCGAGCCAGCACGTCCTTCAGCCGCACGCCCATCCACTTCGCATTGCCCATGGCGCCGTTCGCCCATTGGCCGCCGGCAACCCTCGGCTCGAAATAGCCGCGGGAGTTGCCCGAACACTGGTTGACCGCCGCGAGCTCCACCCGGGGCATCGCCAGCAGGTCTTTCAGGCTGATCGATTGCGGCGTGCCGACATGGCCGGTGACCGCGAGCCGGAAGCTGGTGACGTCCACCTCGGTCGGGATCACCGCCCAGTGCCAGCGAACGAAAAACTGGTCGTTCGGAGTAAACACACCCTCGTCGAAAACGGCGAACGGCGTCTCCAGCAGCGGAGGCCGGGTGCGTTGTAGGATCATCTCGCCCTTCTGCGGGAAGGCCGTGGTCAACGCGCGGCCTTGCGGGCCGCCAGGCAGCGGCAGCGTGGTCTGGGGGTCCGCCCAGGCCCGGCGGCCACCGGCCATCGCGAGCCCGGCGAGTGCAAATCCGCCGAGCATGGCACGCCGGCCAGGGCTAGGTTGTTGATGGCTGGTCATTCTTGGTTCCTCCCGTAGCGATGTTGGGGCGCTCGTGCCGACGGTCATGGTCCTGGCCTGCCTTGGTACGCGCTCAGGCCAGGCCGAGCAGGCGGATCAGGCCCAGGCTGATCGCGCCGAGCACCAGCAGCGACAAGGTTACCGCGGCGGTGACCCGGCCCCCGGCGCGGGCAACCACCCGCAGGTCGGTGCCGAGGCCAAGTGCGGCCATGGAGATCACGGTCAGCAGGTTGGCGACCCATGCCGTCGAGGCCAGCGCAGCCTGGGGCACCCCACCGGCAGAGCGCAACGCGGCAAGCACCAGGAAACCAACGATGAACCACGGCACCAGCTTGTGCAGCGGCAAGCGGCCCGGCGCAGGGCGTTCGCCAGCGGTGACGTGCGGCAATGCCTCGTCGGTCTCGTCGCGGAGACGCCGGGTCAGCAGCGACAGGGCGAGCACGACCGGGCCCAGCATCAGCACGCGCACCAGCTTGACGAGAGTGCCCAGCTGCACCGCGATCGCGCCCACGGGCGCCGTGGCGGCGAGCACCTGCGGCACGGCATAGACGGTCAGCCCGGCAAGGGCGCCGTATTGCAGCCCACTGAGATGCAGCAGCGGCACCGCCAAGGGCAGCGCGAGCACCACCACAACGCCGAGCACCGCCGTGAAGGCGATGGATGCGGCGACATCCTCCCCATCAGCGCCGATCACGGGCGCGACGGCGGCGATGGCGGAGTTGCCGCAGATCGAATTGCCGCAGGCGATCAGCGTCGCCATGCGGTGCGGTAGGCCGAGCAGTCGGCCCATGCCATAGCTGGCACCGATTGCGACCACCACTGCTGCGGCAATTCCCAGCAGCAGTCCCGGCCCGGCAGCTAACACGGTGCGTGCGCTGACGGACGCGCCGAGCAACACTACGGCGATCTCCAGCAGCATCTTGGCACTGAACGTGATGCCCCCGGCCCAGCGCCGGCCGGGTGTCCAGGCGGTGCGGATAGCGGTCCCGACCAGGATTGCCAGCACCAGCGCCTCCAGCCAGGAACGGCCCGCCACCCGCGCTTCAATCCGTTCCAGCGCGAACGAGGCCACCGTGACACCGACGCATAGCAAGACGCCGGGGAGGATCCCACCGCCCGCCTGCAAAGCTCTGAGTGCCGGGTTAGCTCGCGGGCTGGCGTGGTCGGGGCGGACTGGTATCTGGGCGAGGGCGACGAGGGCCATGGGCGGGGTGTCCTATTGATGGTCGGACACTGAACCTCCTCCATCGATCATTCTAAGGCATTGTAGCGATCGGATCGATCCAATCTTGCGATGAATGGCGCTGGCGATCCAGCCATCCCGGCGGCATGCTGCAAGCCATGACACTGGAGCAATTGCGGATTTTCGTGGCCGTCGCCGACCGGCAGCATGTCACCCGTGCGGCAAAGGCGCTTCACGTCGCGCAGTCTGCGGTTAGCGCCTCGATCGCTGCCTTGGAAGGCCGGCACGGGGCCAAGCTATTCCACCGGGTCGGCCGCGGGATCGCGCTTACCGAGGCGGGCGCCTTATTCCTGGTCGAGGCGCGAGCCGTGCTGGCGCGGGCGGAAGCGGCTGAGCTGGTCCTATCGGAACTGGGCGGGCTAAAACGCGGCACGTTGACCGTCCAAGCCAGCCAGACGATTGCCAGCTACTGGTTGCCGCGGCACCTCGTCGCATTCCGGCGCGCCTATCCGGGCATCTCCATTTTCCTCACGGTCGGCAACACGACCCAGGTGGCGGCTGCGATCAGCCAAGGTTCGGCAGAGCTGGGCTTCGTGGAGGGCAAGGTCGACGATGCGTCGCTCGACAGCCAAGTCGTCGCGCGCGACCAGCTCGTGATCGTGGTCGGTCCGGATCACGACTGGGCGCGGCCCGGCGAGGCGGTCACGCCACAGCACCTGGCGGACAGCGAGTGGGTGATGCGGGAGGCCGGGTCCGGCACGCGGTCGGTGTTCGAAACGGCCCTGGCCAAGTTCGGCGTTGCTGCCGGCAGCCTCCGGGTAGCGCTGGAGCTGCCGTCCAACGAGAGCGTCCGCGCGGCGGTGGAGGCAGGCATGGGCGCCACGGCGATCTCCGCCTCGGTCGCCGCGCCCAGCATCGAGGCTGGGTTGCTGCACGCGGTGGATCTGCCCCTGCCAGAGCGCCACTTCCACGTGCTGCGACACAGGGAGCGCTACCGCAGCCATGCCGGAGATGCGTTGCTGGCGATGCTTGCCCCGGGCTGACACCCACTGATGATAAAGCCGAAATGGCGTTCAGCACGATCACCAAGGCGCGTTGGATCGCCAGTTGCCCCAGCTGCCGTGTAGCTCCCCGGATCCATTGCGCGGCGATGGTGTCCCGCTCCGACTCGAAGTCACGGCGCCGGCTGGCGCTCATGATCTCCTCCGTCGGCATGAAGTCGGGGTCGATGTCCGGTCGTGGGTGCAGCAGGACAACCGCGCTGCTCGTCACGCTCCGATATCAGTTTCCCTTCGTCGAGAACGGCTCCAAGCGGCCCGACACTGCCCAGGTGGCTCATGCCACGGTGCGCGCGGCGGTGGGGAGGCCGGGCGGCGGCTTCCCTCGGTCCCGCTCATCGCTGGGGAAAGTCGTTCGGCGGCCGGATGACGTCACAGGCGCAAGCCCTGGCACCCTTACCCAACGTTCTTGGGCTGGCTTTCGTCGGATTTCCACTCCATCCGGCTGGAAGACCGTCGATCGAGCGAGCCATGCATCTGTCGGCCATCTCGATACCCATGCTCTGCCTCCAGGGCACCCGCGATGCATTGGCTGAGCTATCGTTGATTAGGGCTACCATCGCCGATTTAGAACAGCTCGCCACGCTGAGCATCATCGAAGGAGCTGACCACGCGTTCCACGTGCTTGCTCGTTCCGGACGCACCGACGCGCAGGCCATGAGTGAAATGCTGGAAAACCTCGTGGTATGGGCGGGGGTCACTGTCGGAAATAATCCAAGTCGATATCAGCTCCCGACCTCCGGCAGCACGTCCGTGAGGCAGCCCGTGCGACGGCGTCTCGGCGCCGCCCCGACCGATGCGGGAAGCGGCGCCGGTGACCAGCGCCGTGTCATCAAGGATAAGCGTGTCACCCCGCCCTCTATTCTGCCAGCAAGCCCACAACTATCAGTGCAGGTTCCACCTTCAGGGATAGGAGAACGCCTGGTTCGCGTTGGTCTGTGCTGAGCCGCCGTTCAGCGGGCCGCCGGCAGGGATATAGATCATGTGACCGACGACGGCGGCCCCGGTGCCGTGCCGCCCGACCGGCATCGGCGTCAGGGTGGACCAGCGGTTCGTTGCCGGGTCGTACATCTCCGTCTCGTTGAACACGCCACCGAACTTCTCACCGCCGAAAACGAAGATGCGGCCGTCCAGCAGGGCCGCCTCAGTCCCGCTGCGCGCCTTTAGGCATCAGGGACACCATCTGCCATGCCTTGTCGCCAAGGCCCAACACGTACACCGTGGCCGTATTCTGCAGGTAGCTGTCGACCCGACCGCCAATGGCATAGAGTCGGCCGTCATCGGCGATCAGGTTTAGATGCTCACGCGGGAACGGCAGTGGCACGGCGTCCTGCTGCCACGTGTTGAACGCCGGGTCGTAGACATAGTGGATGTTCACCGTTCTACGGTCGTTGAAGCTCGCGCCGATCGCGCCCCCGACCAAGTGAATGCGCCCGTCCAGCACGGCGGCCGCGGCCGCCCCCAGCGGCTGCGGCAGTGGCGCGAGCGCGATCCAGCGGTCCGCCGCAGGATCGTAGACGGCGGCATCCGCGATGGCGCCGTAATTCTGGTGTATGAAGCCACCAAAGGCATACAGCTTGCCCGCGTCGCCGATCACGGCCACGTGGTTGGCGCCCCGAAGCATCGGCGCGCGCTCGCGCCAGCTGTCGGCGATCGGGTCGTATTCCTCCAGCAGCGGTTGGTCGGTGCGACCGTTAGCGAACCCGCCAACGGCATAGACCTTGCCGCCAGTCTCGGCGACGCTGACCTCGCTGCGAGCGATGGGCAGCGCCGACTTGGTGTACCAGGCGCCCATGCCCGGACCGGCCGAGAATGCCTCCGCCGGCGAGGACAGCCTGCGCCACCCTGTCTCGGGCGATCCTGGCCGGGTCGGGTCGTTCGGACCTGTCGGGTGCTGTGACGGTGGGGGCGCGGGTTGCCCCAGAACTGGCGTCGCCGCCATCGCGACGATGGTCAGCAGCATCAGGGCTGTGCGGGATGAGCGAAGGCGAAGCGACGCTCGCCTCGGGAGAGAGGCGGCAGATTCCTCCATGACTGTCACGCTTTCAGCTTGCCCGGCATCGCCGGGGGCTCATTCGGATCGACCACCACCTCGATCACGGCTGGGCCAGGCGTACGCAAGGCCGCATCGATCGCCGTCCGGAGGTCTGCCGAAGTCTCCGCATGGAAGCCGGCAGCGCCACATGCTTTCGCGAAAGCTACGAAGTCGATTGGCCCCAGTTCGATGCCGAAGGGCTGGTAGCCCAAATCGCTCTGTTCGAAGCGCACCTCGGCCAAGCTGTTGTTCTTCAGGATCATCACCTTCACAGGCAGGTTTAGCCGCACAGCCGTCGACAGCTCGGCCATCAACATCGCGAACCCGCCATCACCTACGATTGCTACCGACTGGCGTCCGGGGAAGGCCAGGGCAGCGGCAATGGCATATGGCAGGCCCGGCGCCATCGTCGCCAGCAACCCGGTACCAGTCAGCCGTTGGCCTTCCTTCAGCATCAGGCAGCGGGCGGCAAAATGCGTGTTGGCGCCGCAATCCAGCGAGATCACAGCGTCCGGCGCGAGCGCCTCCCCCAGCGCCGCGATCGCCATCTGCGGCCGCATCGGCGAACGCTCGGTGGTGACCACGCGCTGCACCAGGGCATTCCAATCGCGCATACGGGCCTGCGCCGTCGTCAGGAAACTGCGGTCCTGCTTCTGCTGCAACAGGGGCAGCAGCGCCGCGAGCGTCGCCTTAACGTCGCCGACAAGGCCGAGTTCGACGGGGTAGCGCAGGCCGATGCGCTCGGGGTTAACGTCGACCTGGACACCGCGGGCCTGACCCGGCTTCGGATAGAAATCGACCCACGGCATGGTGGACCCCAGGATCAGCACGGTGTCGCATTCGTGCATCGCCTGCTCCGACGGCACGGTGCCGAGATGGCCGATGCCGCCCGTGGTGTAGGGACTGTCATCGGCCAGCACAGCTTTGCCCAGCAGGGCCTTGGCCACAGGCGCACCGAGCCGCTCGGCCACCTGCGTCACCTCCTCGCGCGCCGCTAGAGCCCCCTGCCCGACGAGGATCGCCACGCGCTGGCCGCTGTTCAGCAAATCGGCAGCTTGGCGCAACTGGTCCGGGGCGGGCGCCGCCAAATCGGGCAGCCAGGACGAGGAAGTGCGCAACCCATGATATTCCATCGACGGCTTGTCCGCCGACAGCTTCATCGCCTGCACGTCCTTCGGAACCGTGATGTGCGCCACACCGCGGCCGCCCAGCGCAGCCCGGCAGGCGATATCTGCCACTGCGATCGCGTGGCCCGGGCTGGTCACGGCGGTGTTGTAGAGGGCCACGCCCTTCATCAGCTCCACTGTGTTCACGTCCTGCATGAACCGGGTGTCGATCAGGTCGTGGAAGGTCAGCCCGGTAATCGCGACCACGGGGGCGCTGTCCATCTTGGCGTCATACAGGCCGTTCATCAGGTGGATGGCGCCGGGCCCGGTGGTTGCGATGCAGGCGCCGAGCCGCCCGGTGTGCTTGGCGTAGCCGCAGGCCATGAAGGCTGCCGCCTCCTCGTGCCGCACGCCGACGTAGCGCAGCTTGTCCTGCCGCACGCTGATCGCCTCGATCAAGGGGCCGATGCCGTCGCCGACGATGCCGAAGATCACGGGCACACCCCAGGCGATCAGGGTGTCGACGATGATGTCGGCCGTGGTGCGGTCGCCCACGAAACTTGCCGGGTCTGGCTGCCGGCGTACCCCGGTTGCTGCTTCGCCGGACTGAGCCGCCGCTTGTTGGGGGGCAATGGCCTGCCCAGCGATGAGGCCCACGCCCACTGCACCGGTGGCACGGAACAAGTCACGACGACTTTGAAGATCCAAACCTCATCTCCCGACCATACAATATGCCATCTGCCGCGTTATTAACGAGCCGACGCTGAACAATTTGACCCTACCGTGACGTCGCGGGTCACTGCAGTCTTCAATACGGTATGACAACCATGTAATAAGAGCCTCCGACACGATCGAGTGCGAGTAAGCTCGTGCCTAAGTTCGTTGCTCCATGCCCGCCAACACTTTGTCCAACGTCAATGGATACTCCCGGATCCGAACGCCCGTTGCGTTATAGATCGCGTTCGCGACTGCCGCGCCGGCCCCGCAGATACCCAATTCGCCGATCCCCTTGCTCTTGAGCGGGTTGGAGTCCGGGTCGAGCTCCGGGAGGAAAATGGCATCTATGGCCGGCACGTCGGCGTGCACCGGAACGTGGTATTCGGCCAAGCTGTTATTGACGAAAGCGCCAGTCCGCTCGTCCATGACGAGGTCTTCGTGCAAGGCCGCTCCAACGCCGAAGATCATGCCGCCGATCGCCTGACTTCGGGCCGTCTTGGCGTTCAGGATACGCCCGGCGGTGAACACCCCCAGCATCCGACGTAGGCGCACCTCGCCGGTGTCCCGGTCGACGCCGACCTCGGCGAAGTGCGCTCCGTAGCTGTGCTGGCTGGTGCGCTTGGTTTGATCGCCCGGGTCGAGCGCGCCATCGGCTACCAGACCGCCCGGCGGCGCCAGCCCTGCCAGGCTTCGTGAGCGTCCATCCAGCGACACCTGGCCGTTCGCGAAGGCGGCCCGCTCGGGATCGAATCCGGCGGCCTGCGCCACCTGCTGCCGCAGGTTCAAACAGGCGTCGTACAAGGCAGAGCCGTTGCTTCCAGCTCCCACCGAACCGCCCGAACCCGACGACATCGGAAACGCGCTGTCTCCCAGCTCCATCCGCACCTGGTCAGGCGCCAAGCCGAGCATGGAGGCCGCAACCTGCGTCAGGATGGTGTACGTCCCGGTGCCAAGATCCGTCATTGCCGTCTGAGCCGTAAGAACGCCATCGGGGTCCAGCCGAACGCGGCATTCCGACTTGCGAAGGCTGTTGCTGCGGATCGCGGCGGCGACGCCCATGCCCACCAGCCACTGTCCATCCCTCCGCGTGGCCGGCCCGCCGCGCTGCTCCCAACCGAACCGCTCGGCTCCGGCCCGCAGACAGGGGACGAGGCTGCGCGACGAGAACGGCACCTTGCGCTCCGGATCCTCCGTCGGCTCGTTGCGAACGCGCAGCTCGATCGGGTCGATGTTCAACCGTTCCGCCAGTTCGTCCATGGCGCTCTCCAGCGCCAGCAGTCCGACGGCCTCGCCGGGTGCGCGCATGGAGGAGGCGATCGGGGTGTTCAGCCCGGCCTGCCGGTGCCGGGTCAGCCGGTTGTCCCCGGCGTAGAGTGCGCGGGTCGCAACCGCCGCCGTTTCAAACTTGTCCTGCCCGTCGCGATTGCCGGACAGGCTGTCATGGCCGATGGCGACCAGCTTGCCGTCCAGCTGCGCGCCCAGCCGCACGCGCTGCAGCGTGGCGCTGCGATGCGTGGTCACGCCGAACACCTGCGGCCGGGTCAATGCTAGCTTGACGACCCGCCCAGTCTGCTTCGCGGCAATCGCGGCGAGGATGGCGTCGCTCATGACAAAGCCCTTCCCGCCAAATCCACCGCCGATGTATTTGGCGACTAGCCGCACGTTCTCCCGCGGGATCTTGAGCGTGTTGGCGACGTTCTCCCGGCCTAGGTTCAGTGTCTGGTTCGCCGTCTCGAGCGTGAGGATATCACCATCCCAGCGCGCAATGGTCGCATGCGGCTCCATGGCGGCGTGCGACTGCATAGGGGTCGTGTAGACTTCGTCCAGCTTGACCGGCGCCGCGGCGAAGGCGCTTTCGAGCTGGCCCACCGCGCTATCCGCCTTCACCTCCCCGTCATGCGGGGTAGTGGCGCGATCGGCGCTATCGTGCAGGCTGAGTGCGGCGGTCGCCTGATCGTAGGTCGTGCGCACAAGGTAGGCGGCATCGCGAGCCTGTTCGAAGCTGTCGGCGACGACGAGGGCAATCGGCTGCCCCCAGCTCATGATCTCCGGCCCGGTGAGTTGCCCTGAAAACCGACGGTGGTCGCCGGCGGCCTGAGGCGGCGCGTTCCGGTAGGTGAGCACGAGGCGGACGCCCGGAGCATTCTCGGCCGCCGCCGTTTCCAGCGACCTGATCGTGCCGCTGGCCGCGGTTGCTTGCACGACGTAGCCAAACAGCGGCGCGTCATGCGGCCATTCATAGGCGTAGCGGGCGGCGCCCGTGACCTTGGCGCGGCCATCGATGCGGTTCATCGGCGCGCCAACCAGGCCGGGATCGTCGTCGAGCACCGTATGCCCGATGGGTCCGTCCAGCTTCATGCGTGCGTCTCCTGCGCGGCCTGTTCGAGAGCGGAGCGGATGACCCGGCGGGTGAGCGGGATCTTGAAGTCGTTGCTGCCCTGTCCGCGTGCGTCGGCCAGCAACAGGTCGGCGGCTACCCGGCTGGCCGCCTCGTCCGGGGTGCGCCCGGCGAGCGCCGTCTCGGCTGGAACCACGCGCCACGGCTTGGCGGCGAGGCCGCCGAACGCCAGCCTTGCCGACTGGATCGTGCCGTCCCGGATAGCCACGATGGCCGCCACCGACACCAGGGCAAAGGCGTATGACGCACGGTCCCGCACCTTGCGGTACAGCTGCACACCGGTCGGCGGCGGCGGCAGCACGACGGCGGTGATGAGCTCGCCGGGACGCAGCACGGTCTCGATCTGGGGTGTATCGCCGGGCAGGCGGTGAAACTCGGCCATCGGGATCTGCCGCGTGCCGCCATCGGCTTGTGTCGTCTCCACCCCGGCATCCAGCGCTCGCATGGCGACCGCCATGTCCGAGGGGTGGGTCGCGATGCAGTGCTCGCTGGCGCCGACAATGGCGTGGATGCGGTTGTAGCCGCCGATCGCGTCGCACCCGGACCCGGGCACGCGCTTGTTGCAGGGCATGGCGGTGTCGGTGAAGTAGTAGCAGCGCGTCCGCTGCAGCAGGTTTCCGGCCGTGGTGGCCTTGTTGCGCAACTGCCCCGTGGCACCCGAGAGCAGCGCGCGGGTCAGGACGGGGTAGTGCTCGCGCACCCGGGCGTCGCAGGCGAGGTCGCTGTTGCGGTTCTGTCAGTTCTCGCGCCATCTTGACCAAGTTGGATTATGGGCTGGGCGAGCTGCTTACGCGGCCTGCATAATGCCGAGCGCAATGCCGGCGGCTTTGGTGAAGCGGGAGCGACGGGCGTTGTCGGAAACAGGCTGGTTGTGACGACGACGGCAACGGAGCAGATCACGTAATTCGCCGTGCTCACGGCAGAAGCGCCCGGCTGAAACATCAGACTTGAAGCCCCGCATACATCGGATCCGCCCCTTGATGCCGCGGTGGTCCTGCTCAAGCCGGTTATTCAGGTAGGCGCTCGTCCTGTGCCGGACCGTCTGTCCCAACGTGGTGCGAATTGCCCTGGGATAGGAACCGTGCCCATCCGTTGTCACTCGGTGCGGTCGAAAGCCCGTGGTCGCCTTTGCCAATCGGAAGAAGGCCTTGGCTGCCGCCATGTCGCGAT
>CAXTVQ010000083.1:0-19891 GCA_964247705.1 uncultured Acetobacteraceae bacterium
TCCCAACTCCGCACCCGCACCGTCGCGTGCCCGCCCTCGTCGATCGTGATCTGGTTGTAGGCATTCGGCTCCCCCCGCAGCCGCCACGAGGTCGCGGTCGCCCCCTGCAGGATCAGCGGCGGCTTGCCGTCCGGCGACGCCAGCCGCGCATACCCCCGGTGCAGGTGCCCGGCCAGCACCAGGCTCACGTGATGCGCCGCCAGCGCCCGCAGCGCCGCGATCGCACCGCCCGCCACCGGCGTCTGCGGCGCGCCCTCCGGCGGCAGCAGCGGGTGGTGCATCACCACGATCCGGGTCACCCCCGCCGGCAACGCGTCCAGCGCGCGCAGCAGCAGGCGCAGGCGGTGGTGCGTCACCCGGCCCTTGGACCAGTCCCACGTGAACCCCATCCGCCGCGCGGAGTTCAGGCCCAGCACCGCCACGTTGGCCTTGCGCCACTGCGGCGCCGTCTCCGGCGAGATCGTGTTGCGCCAGCGCCGGTACGGGTCGGTGAACCGCTCCACCAGGTTGTACGGCGAGATGTCGTGGTTGCCCGGCACCGCCAGCGTCGGCGCCGTCAGCGCGTCCATGAACGCCCGCGCCCGGTGGAACTCGCTGAGCCGCGCCCCTTGCGTCAGGTCGCCGCTGATCGCCACCAGGTCCGGCGGGTCCGCGTTCAGCTCGGCCAGCAGCGCCGCCACCACCGCCGGGTCGTCGGCGCCGAAATGCAGGTCGGTCACATGGGCGATGCGCACGCTCATGGCGCCAGCACCCGCAACGCGCCGGGCCGGATGCGGTAGCGCAACGGCGGCGCGATGGCGCTCAGCTCGCCATCGTTCATCACCTGCATCGGCCGGCCAGCCGTGATGTCCAGCTCGGTCGCCGTCCGTTCGGTCACCGCCGCATCCTGCCGCCAGCGGCCGAGCGCCATGCGCACCACCAGCCGGATCGCCTCGGTCAAACCGAGCCGCTCGATCACGTACAGGTTGAGCTTGCCGCCATCGAGGCAAGTGCGGCCGAACGCGCGCCCGCAGGTCTCGTCGATCCCGTTCACCGTGATCGTCAGCGAGGACGCCCGCAGCTTCGCCGGCTTGCCGTCCAGGCTGAGCCGCACCCGCAGCCGCCGCGCCCGCCGCAAATGGCGCAGCACCGCCGGCATCATCTCCGAGAGGATCCGCACGCTCGATCCCCGCGTCTCTTCCCGCGTGCGCCCGATCTGCGCCGGCGTGCCGAGCATCGAGGCGCACAGGAAGGTGTGCCCGTTCACCTCGCCCACGTCGATCGCCCGCACGTGCCCCGCGCCCACCGCCTTCAGCGCCGCCGCCACATCGCCGATCGGCAGGCCGAGGTCCTTCGCCAGCAGGTTCATCGTGCCGAACGGGAGGATGCCGAGCGGCACGTCCCGCCCCGCCAGCGCCTGCCCGGCGCACGCCACCGTCCCGTCCCCCCCGGCCACCACCACCGCGTCCGCCCCGGACCCGGCCGCCCGCTCGATCCGCTCCGGCAGGCTGCCGGCATCCTGCGGGATGAACTCCGCCTCCAGCCCGGCCTCGGCCAGCGCGCGCTCCAGCATGCCGCCCGCCTCCTTCTGGTCCAGCAGGGCGCCGGCCTTGCCGTTCAGCACCACGGCGACGCGTTTGATGTCCATGGCCGCAGCAACGCGCCGGGCCGCCGGGCCGTTGCTCCCGCGGTCGCCAAGCGGGCCGCCGCCCCGTTCAGGTGAGGTGCTCCAGCCCCCGCCACTCCTCGCCCTGCATCTCCTCCAGCCGGGACGCCGTGCGCTCGAACGCCTTCGCCCCCTCGCCGCGTTCATACAGCAGGTCCGGCTGCGCCTCCGCGGAGGCCACCAGCTTCACCCGGTGCTCATACAATGCGTCCACCAGCGTGATGAAGCGGCGCGCCTCGTCGTAGTTGTTCGGCCCGAGGCGGGGGATGCCGTCCAGCACCAGCGCGTCGTAATGCGTGGCCAGCGCCAGGTAGTCCCCCGGGCCGAGCGGCTGCCCGCACAGCGCGGCGAAGTCGAACCGCGCCACCTTCTGCGCCGCCATCGGCACCCGCAGCGTGCGCCCGGCGACACTCAGCCGCTCCGCCTTGGGCGTGGCCCCGCCGGACAGGCTGTCGAACGCCCGGTCCAGGGCCGCGTCCGCGCGTCCGTTCGGCGGCACGTGCCAGGTCGGCTGGCCCCGCAGCCGGGCGCGCCGGAAATCCCGCCCGCCATCCAGCACCAGCACGTCGAGATGGCGCTTGATCAGCTCGATGAACGGCAGGAACGCGTCCCGCCCGGGCTTGCCGCGGAACAGGTCGTCGGGGTTGGTGTTGGACGTGGCGACCACCACGACGGCCCGCTCGAACAATGCCGCGAACAGCCGCCCCAGTATCATCGCGTCGGCGATATCGTTGATCTGGAACTCGTCGAAGCACAGCAGCGCCGCCCGCTCGGCGATACTGTCGGCCAATGGCGGCACCGGGTCCGCGACGCCGGGGTTGGACTGCTTCCAGGCGTGGACGCTCCGGTGCACGTCCTGCATGAAGGCGTGGAAGTGGATGCGTTGCTTGCGCACCACCTGGGCCTGCGCGAAGAACAGGTCCATCAGCATGGATTTGCCGCGCCCGACCTCCCCCACGAGGTACAGCCCGTTCGGCCCGCCCGGCGCCTCGTCCACCGCCCGCTTGCGCAGCAGCCGGCCGACGAACCCGGCGGTCTTTTCCGGGCGCAGCGGCGGGTCGTAGCCGCGCAACTTGGTCCACAGGTCCTGCAGCCGCTCGGCCGCGACCGCCTGCGCCGGGTCGGTGGACAGCAGCCCGGCGGCGAGCTTCTGACGGTAGGCGGGAAGCGGGCCGACCGCCTCGAGGGGGCTGATCGCCGGGGTGTGATCTTGCATCGTGGAACCGCGAATAGCCTGGCATGCAAATGAGTTCAATCAAACGCGAGCAACGTAACCTTTCTCGTGAGTTAACCATTAATGTTTGTGTAAGTTATCCAGCGTGAGGTCTAAGCCGATGCGTCTCGCCGTTGTCGCCGCCACTGCTGCTTGCGCCTTTCTAAGCCTCGCAACCCTGGGTCGAGCCCAAGCGGAGCCGGCGCTGCAACATAGCTGCATTGCAGTCGGCGACGGGTACCAGCACGTCGCGGCGACGGTGGCGCACCCCCAGGATTGCTGCTCGGGCCGCATGCAGTGCTCGCAATTCCTCTCCACGACCGTCGTCGTGCGCCCCGCGCAGGACCAGCATACCTGACGCAACGAACGCCGCGCTTGAACCGGATCAGGCCGCGGCACTAGACAAGGGGCATGAACGCCATGCCTCCGCGCCAGGATAGTCTGGACCTCGCTGCGCTGACCGCGACGCCGGTCGCGGGCGATCCCTTTCCCCACGTCGTCGTGCCGCATTTCGTGCCGCCAGGGTTCCTCGCCCGCATCCAGGGTGACCTGCCCGCGATGGCTACCGGCGGCTCCTACCCGCCCCAATCGGTCAAGCTCGGACCATCGGCGGCCTCGCTGGTCGCGCAGATGCAGGCCCCGCCGCTGCGGGACGCCATCGCCGCGAAGTTCGGGCTGGACCTGGCGGACGCTCCCGTCATGCTCACCATCCGCGGCCGCACGCGCGAGAAGGACGGCCGCATCCACACCGATTCCGTCGCCAAGCGCGTCACCGTGCTGCTGTACCTCAACCCGCAGACCGACGCCTGGGCCAAGCAGGAAGGCTGCCTGCGGCTCCTGCGCAGCGCCACCGACATCGAGGATTTCGCGGTGGAGGTGCCCCCCGTGAACGGCACGCTGCTGGTGTTCCCGAACGGCCCGGCAACGTTCCACGGCCACCGCACATTCGTGGGCCAGCGCCACGCCATACAGCTCAACTACATGGCCAATGACGGCCGGGCGCGCAGCGAACTGCGCCGCCACCGGGTCTCCGCCTTCCTGAAGCGGTTCGCGGCCTGACATGACCTTGCTGAACTGGATCCTTGGCTTGCTGAGCCTCGTGATCTGGGGCGGCTCGTTCGCCTACTACTTCCGCGGCATGGTCAGGGACGCCTGGCGCGCCCGCAACGACAAATGGTTCCGCAACGAGTAGGACGGCGCGCGGCTACCTGGGTCCTCGCACGGCTTCCACGACATGCCCGCGGGTCGGCAGCCGCACCACCACCCGCACGCACTCCGGCAACGCCGCCAGCACCGCTTCGGCCACGTCCTCGAACGTGCGCGCGCCGATGGTGCGTTCCAACTGGCCTTCGAACGGCGCCGTGGCGTCCCGCACGCGGTCACGCCACGCATCGAGGTCGACCGGCTGGTCGGTCCAGGCCTCGATCGTCAGGCTGTGGCCGTGCATCACCCCGTCCATGCCGAGATGGGCGACTTCCAGCGGCACCGTGGACGCACGCAGGATCATGGGATGTTCCAGACCTTGTGCGCCTGGATGTTCAGCCGCCAAACCGGGTGCCGCAGGCAGTAGGCGGCCGCCGCTTCGGTGTTGGCGGAGAGGTTCGGACCATCCATCGGCGACAACCAGTGATGCTGGAACGCTAACGCGGCCAACTCGGGCAGATCCAGGTCCGGCTGCGGGAACACGACCTTGATCTCGTCCCCCGCCCGCACCCGCAAGGCGGCCCCCGCCTTCGGGCTGACGCACACCCAGTCCAGCCCGGGCGCCAGGGCCAACGTGCCGTTCGTTTCGATCGCCGCCTCGAACCGCCGGGCATGCACCGCGTCCAGCAGCGCCGGGTCGAGCTGCAGCATCGGTTCGCCGCCGGTGAACACCACGTACCGCCGCTCGCCGCCCGCGGGCCAAGCCGCCGTGATCGCGGCCGCCAGCGCGTCCGCGTCGGCATAGCGGGTGCCGCCCACGAAATCGGTGTCGCAGAACCGGCACGCAGCCGTTGCCCGGTCGGCTTCCCGCCCCGACCACAGATTGCACCCGGCGAACCGGCAGAACACCGCGGCCCGCCCGGATCGGCCGCCCTCGCCCTGCAGCGTGGCGAACAGTTCTTTCACGACGTAGCTCATCCGCTTGCCTCGGCGAGGTGTGCACTGGCCCGGGCTGCAGGCGGGCGATGGTGGAGCTGAGGGGAATCGAACCCCTGACCTCCTCATTGCGAACGAGGCGCTCTACCAACTGAGCTACAGCCCCGCCTTGCAGGGGCCGGGATATGCCCAGCAAGCCCCGCCAAGTCAAGCTGGACGGCATACGTTGCGGGCGCGGGGCGGCAGGGCTAGGGTCCGCCGCCCTCCAGAGGAACGCCGCTTGGTCACCATCATCTTCGAACTGCTCGATACGGTCCTCCGGCTCTACTGGTGGGCCGTGATCCTCGCCGCCGTGGTCAGCAACCTGATCGCCTTCGGCATCATCGACACGCGCAACCGCCTGGTCTGGACGATCGCGGACTTCCTCTACCGCCTGACGGAGCCGGCGCTGCGGCGCATCCGGCGCTATCTGCCGAGCTTCGGCGGCCTGGACCTCAGCCCGCTCGTGCTGCTGCTGCTGATCTGGGTGGCGCGCAACCTCCTGGCCCGGTTGTATCAGGCCATCGTCTACGGCGGCCTGCAGCCACTGTTCTACTGACGGCGGCCATGCCGGCGGAGATCATCGACGGGAAAGCCCACGCCGCCCTGCTCCGCAGCCGGGTGAAGGCGTGCGTGGCCAATCTCACCTACCAGCCGGGCCTGGCGGTGGTGCTGGTGGGCGACGACCCGGCAAGCGCCGTCTACGTCCGCAACAAGGACCGCGCCGCCCAGGAGGCAGGGCTCGCCGTCCGCACCGTCCGCCTGCCGGCCGACACGGCGGAAGCAACCCTGCTGGCGGCCATCGCAGACCTGAACGCCGACGACGCGGTGGACGGCATCCTGGTGCAACTGCCGCTGCCGCCGCATTTGCGCGCGCAAGTGGTCATCGCAGCGCTCGACCCGGCGAAGGATGTGGACGGCCTGACCACCCTCAACACGGGCCGCCTGGCAGAAGGCGGCGCGGTGCTCTCGCTCGGCCACCCGGAAGGCGCGGCGTTGGCGCCCTGCACGCCACGGGGCGTCATGCTGCTGCTAGCCGCCGTCGTGCCCGCATTACGGGGCAAGCGGGCGGTCGTGCTCGGCCGCTCGGCCCTGGTCGGACGCCCGGTCGCCGCGATGCTGACCGCGGCGGACGCAACCGTGACGCTGGCCCACTCCCGCACCCGCGATCTACCTGCCGAGTGCCGGCGGGCGGACATTCTGGTGGCGGCAGTCGGGCGTGCCGAACTGGTGCGGCAGGATTGGGTGGCGCCGGGTGCCGTGGTGATCGATGTCGGCATCAACCGTACCTCCGCCGGCACGCTCGTGGGGGACGTGGCCTACGCCGAGTGCGCCACCGTGGCGGGGGCGATCACGCCGGTGCCGGGCGGTGTCGGGCCGATGACCATCGCCTGCCTGCTGGAGAACACCGTTTGCGCCGCCATGGCGAGGCGCGGCCTGTGAGGGGGACGGCGATGCGTCTGAAGCAACTGGCCGCTGCCATTCTGGCTTGCGCCGCCCCCGGTGTCGCCTGGGCCAGCCAGGACTTCACCCTGGTCAACCGCACCGGCTACCCCATCCAGAGCATCTACGTCGCCGAGGCCGGGGCCGCCGAATGGGGCAACGACGTCATGAACCGCGACACTCTGTATCCCGGCGAAGAGGTCGATATCGGCTTCGACCGCAACACCCAGGCATGCCGCTGGAACGTGCTGGTGAAATACCGGGACGACACAAGGGCGGTGTGGAGCAACCTCGACCTATGCAGCGTGACCCGGTTCGCGCTGTTCTGGAACCCGAGGACCCTGGAAACCGTCGCCAGGGCCCAGTGAACGACGCTAGAAGTCGGTGCAGCGCCCCTTCTGCTCCCAATCGCCGTAACGCGTCGGCTCGGGACCAGCAGGGCCGCCGTATTCCTTCTCGGCCGGCGGCTTCGGTGGCGGGTTGGCGGGCGGCAGCTTCGGTTCGTCTTCCATACTCTCCCATGTAAGCCGGGCAGCGCCCAAGGCAACGATCCCGAGGACGCAGTCAGTGCGTCGCCTGCGCCAGACGCTGCTCCACCTCGCCGCGCCACGGCGCACCCGGCGGTGCATTGGCGAGCGCCTGCCGAAACAGCGCGGCGGACGCCTCGCTGACCCGCCCTTCCGCGCGTGACGTCGCGTCCGCCACCTGCGCCGCCAGCAGCGGCTCGAACTTGACGGCCAGCGCCTTGCCCCAAGCATCGGCGGCCGCGCCGAAATCGCCCTGGTCCGCCTCGAGGTTGCCCAGCATCACCTCGCCCTGGCGCGCCTTGTCCGAAGCCGGATCGACCGTGGCGAGCGCGGCGCGGAGCTGATCGGCCATTCTGGCCTCCTCCGCCAAGCGCTTCTCCGCCGCGGTGATGCGGGACGCGAGCGGTTGCGCCGGCAACTCCGGCCGCCCCGCCACCAGATACAATGCAATGGCGGCCATCGGCACCAAGGCCAACCCGAGAAACAGCGGACCACGGTCGGCTGCGGCGGCCGGGGTGTCCCGCGCTTCCGCCGCGGCCAACAGCCGGCGCTGCACCTCGAGCAACGCCGTCGCGTGCTCGGCGGCGGAGATGCGTCCCTCGCCCAAGTCACGGTCGAGCTCGGTCGCTTGCGCGCGATACAGCGCCATGGTGGCATCCTGCCGGCCCCGGAACTGCACCCGGCGGCGCAGCGCCCAGCCCGCCGGCGCCAGCGTGCAAAGCAGCAGCACCGCCCCGGCCACGCACAGCCAGATCATGGCCGGGTCAGGTCCGTGAGCCGCGCCCGCTCCGCCGGTGAGAGGGGGGCTGGCACAATCACCCGCTGCCGCCGCCCGGCCACGACGGCGCCGAACCCGATCGCAAGCGCCACCAGCGGCGACAACCAGAGCAGCGCGGTAACGGCGTTGAATGGCGGGCGGAGCCGGACGAAGTCCCCGTAGCGCGCCACCATCCAGGCGGTCACCTGCCGGTCGCTATCCCCGGCCGCAACGCGCTGGCGGACGATGGTGCGCAGGTCCTTTGCCAGGTCGGCGCCGGAGTCTTCGATGCTCTCGTTCTGGCAGACCAGGCAGCGCAACTGGCGGCCGATCTGCTCGGCGCGGGTTTCCTGCGCCGGGTTGGGCAGCATTTCCGCCGGATCGCTGATGGCGTAGGCCGGTCCGCCGAGGACCAGGGCCAACACGAACGCCAGCAACGCCGGCCGGGCTAGGCGAGCGCGCGCCACGCCGGCTGCAGCCTGTGTTCGATCACGTCGGCGTCGAGCGGGCCGGCCCAGTGCCAGCGGATCACGCCGGAACCGTCCACCAGAAAACTCTCGGGCACCCCGGACAGGCCGAAATCGATCGCAACCCGGCCCGGCGTATCCCGCGCGATGCGCTGATACGGGTCGCCATGCTGGTCGATGAACGCCGCCGCCTTGTCCTGGCCGTCCTTGTAGGCGATGGCCCAGATCGGCATGCCGGAACGGGCCAACGCGAGCAGCGCCGGATGCTCCTCCACGCAGGGCACGCACCACGAGGCGAAGAAGTTCAGCAGCACGGGCTTGCCGTGGCCGAGATCGGCGCTGCCGAAGCCCTGGCCGGGCGCCTGGGCCGGCAGATCGAACGGCGGAACGGGTTGCCCCGTGACGGGGCTGGGCACGCCGCGCGGATCGAAATTACCCGTCCTCATGCCCTGCAGCATCTGCCAGAACGCGACGCCGCCCAGCGCCGCGATCCCCAGCGGCGCAGCCAGCAGCAAGCGGCGGCGGTCCATCACGCGCGTGCTGCGGCCGTGACCGCCCGCCGGGCCGGAGCCCCCACGCGCAACCGGCGGTCCGCCAGCGAGAGCCCGCCGCCGATCGCCATGGTGAGCCCGCCGAGCCAGATCCACGGCGCCAGCGGGTTGTAGTGCAGCCGCATCACCGCCGCGCCGTCCCGCTCCTCGCCCAGCACCGCGTAGATGTCGCCGAACCCGTTGGTGTGGATCGCCGCCTCGGTCGTGGTCACCCGCTGCACCGGGAAGCTGCGGCGCGAGGGATGCATCAACAGGTCCGGCTCGCCCGGGCGGATGACGCGGATATTGGCCATGCGCTCGGTGTAGTTGGAGCCATCGTCGTCGGTCAGCGAGTCGAGCTTCCAGGTCATCCCGGCCGCCTGCACCGTCTCGCCCGGATGGATCAGCACGACCTGCTGGGTGGCCAGCGACATGCCGGCGATCCCCGCGACCGTCACACCCATCCCGGCATGAGCCAACGCCGCGCCGAACGCCGCCGTCGGCAAATGGATCAAGCGGTGCACGCTGTCGGCAAACGGAATGCGGAACAGGCGGATACGCTCGATGATCTCGGCCCAGGACCCGACGATCAACCAGGCAGCTCCGGCAAAGGCGAGCGCGGGCAGGACCGGCAGCTTGGTCACCAGCAGCAAGCCGACCACGGTGGCGAAGGCGGCGGCCCACCAGATTTTCAGCAGCGCCGGCCGCAAGGCCGCCCGCTTCCAAGGCAGCACCGACCCGATCCCCATGGCGACGAACACCGGGATCGACAGCGGCAGCACCGTCGCATTGAAGAACGGCGCGCCGACGCTGAGCTTGTCGTGCAGCAGCAGGTCGCTGAACAGCGGATACATCGTACCCGTGATCACCACCGCCGCGATCGAGCACAGCAGCACGTTGTTCAGCACCAAAGCGCCCTCACGCGAGAGCGGAGCGAACACGCCGCCCGCGGCCAACACCGGCGCACGCACGGCGAACAGCAACAGGCTGCCGCCGATCACCAGGCCGAGCAGCCCGAGGATGAACACCCCGCGCGACGGGTCGTTGGCGAAGGCGTGCACGGAGTTCAGGATGCCGGAGCGGACCAGGAACGTGCCGGACAAGCTGAGCGAGAACGTGCCGATCGCCAGCAGCACCGTCCAGATCTTCAGTGCCTCCCGCTTCTCCACCACGATGGCGGAGTGCAGCAGGGCGGTGCCGGTCAGCCACGGCAGCAGGGAGGCGTTCTCCACCGGGTCCCAGAACCAGAAGCCGCCCCAGCCCAGCTCGTAATACGCCCACCAGGAGCCGAGCGAGATCCCGCCCGTCAGCAGGCACCAGGACACCAGGGTCCACGGCCGCACCCAGCGGCCCCAGGACGCGTCCACCTTGCCCTCGAGCAGTGCGGCGATCGCGAAGGCGAACGGCACGGCGAACCCGACATAGCCGGCGTAGAGGATGGGCGGGTGGAAGGCGAGGCCCGGGTCCTGCAGCAACGGGTTCATGTCCTGCCCATCGATCGGGGCGGGCCACAGCCGGGTGAACGGGTTGGAGGTCAGCAGCGAGAACAGCAGGAAGCCGACCGAGGACAGGCCCAGCACGCCGATCACCCGCGCCCGCAGCGCCCCTGGCAGCGTGCGGCCGAACCCGGCCACCGCACCGCCGCAGAGCGCCAGGATCAGCGTCCACAGCAGGATGGAGCCCTCGTGGTTCCCCCAGGTGCCGGTGATCTTGTAGATCAGCGGCTTCAGGCTGTTGCTGTTCTCCGCCACGTTCAGCACGGAGAAATCGTCCGATACGTGGGACCACACGAGGCAGAATGCCGCGGTGCCGAGGGCAAGGAGTTGGCCGAACGCCAGCCCGGGTGCGGCGGCGATCAACTGCGGGTTGCGCGTATGGGCGCCGTAGATCGGCAGCACCGCCTGCGCGAGGGCGAGCGCGCAAGCCAGGGCCAGCGCGAAATGTCCGAGTTCCGGAATCATCCCGAAACCTTGGTCGCCAGCGTGTTCCAGGTCGCGGCCGGTGGCGGCGGGCCCTTGCTCGGATCCCATACGCCGGCTTTCTTCAAGGCGTCCGCGACATCCTTGGGCATGTAGGTCTCATCATGCTTGGCAAGCACCTCGGAGGCGCGGAACGTGCCGTCCCGCTGCATCGTGCCGAGCGTCACCACACCCTGGCCCTCGCGGAACAGGTCCGGGAGGATGCCGGTGTAAGCCACGTCCACCGCCGTCTTGCCGTCGGTGATGCGGAAATGGGCGCCGGGCTGGCCGTCCTCCGTCACGTGGCGGACCGAGCCGGTCTCCACCAGGCCGCCCAGCCGCAGCGACCGGCCGGGCAGCCCCTTGGCCGCGATGTCGGACGGCATGACGAAGAAGACGATGTCGTTGCTGAAGGCGGCGAGCGACAGCGCCGTGGCCGACCCCAGCCCGACGCCGCAGGCCAGCACGATTGCCAGTCGCCGGCTCTTGCGGGTCAACGCTGCGCCCTCGGGTCGATCGCGGCCAGGCGGCGGCGGGCAGTGGACAAGCGGCTGGCGGCACTGAGCGCGAACGCCGCCGGAATGACGATCGCCAGCGCGTAGGACGCGGCGATGAAGCCGAGATGGGTCATGCAGCCGCCTCGCTACGGGCCATCAGCAGGCCGCGGATACGGCGCTCCATCACCGCGGCCCGGGTGCGGGCCACCACGAGTGCGAAGAACGCCAGCGTGTAGCCGAGCGCGCAGACCATCAGCGGCCAAAGCATATCGAGCGACATGGTCGGCGCCCCCGTCAGCGTGATGGTCGCGGGTTGGTGCAGCGTGTTCCACCAATCTACGCTGAACTTGATGATCGGAAGGTTAACCACGCCGACCAGCGCCAGGATCGCGCCCGCCCGGTAGCCGCGCTGCGGATCGTCGAACGCCCGCACCAGCGCGATGTGGCCGAGGTAAAGGAAGAACAGCACCAGCACCGAGGTCAGCCGCGCATCCCACACCCACCAGGCGCCCCACATCGGCTTGCCCCACAGGCTGCCGGTCGCCAGGCAGATCGCGGTGAACCCGGCGCCGACCGGGCCGATCTCGACCGCCGCCAGATCCGCCAGCGGATGACGCCAGATGATCGACGCGGCCGAGCACAGCGCGAGCGTGAAGTAACCCATCGACGCCAGCCAGGCCGCCGGAACGTGCACATACATGATGCGCACGGCGTCCCCCTGTTGATAATCGGCGGGAGCGACGAACAAACCCCAATACAAGCCGACGGCGAGCAGAAGCAAAGCGCTGACCGTCAGCCAGGGCTGCACGGCCCCGGCCAAACGGAGGAACCGCCCCGGGTTGGCGAAACGATGCAGGCCGCGCCCTGTGCGGACGGCTGGGAGTATGGTCGCTTCCACAAGCTCAACATAGCACGGGCCGGTTGACTGAGAAGACGGAAGGTTCCCTGTCAGGCGCGCATGACATAGGATTCATCCGAATAGGAGGACACTTCCGCCATGCTGTTCGCGATTTCCTGCTTCGATAAACCCGGCAGCCTCGCCCTCCGCCAGGCGACCCGGCCCGCCCACCTGGATTTCGTCACCGGCCAGCATGTCGTGATCGGCGGCCCCTTGCTGGACGCGGAGGGACAGCCTTGCGGGTCGTTGCTGCTGTTCGAGGCGCCGGACCGGGCTGCCGCCGAAGCCTTCGTGGCCGCCGACCCATACGGCCAGGCCGGCTTGTTCGAGCGGGTCACGATCCACGGCTTCCGCACTGTGATCCGGGATGGGGCCCCCGCGTGACCGCCTACTGGCTGGTGAAATCCGAGCCGGACTCGTTCGGCTGGGACCAGCAGGTGGAGCACGACGTCGAGCCCTGGACCGGGGTGCGCAGCCATCAGGCCAAGAACAACCTGAAAGCCATGAAGCAAGGCGACCGGGCGTTCTTCTACCACTCCAACATCGGCAAGGAGATCGTAGGCGTGGTGGAGGTGGTGCGCGAAGCCTACCCCGACCCGACCGACGAGAAATGGGTGTGCGTGGACATGAAGGCGGTCGGGCCACTGGCCAAGCCCGTCACCCTGGTCACCGTGAAAGCGGACCCGGCGCTCGCGGACATGGCGCTGACACGGTACTCGCGGTTGTCCGTAGGACCCGTGACCGAGGCGGAGTGGCGGCACATCTGCAAGCTGGGCGGCTTCAAGGGTTAGCGAGGGTTGGCGCAAAGCCCCAAAGGTTAGCAAGCGTTGGCGCAACGCCCCAAACTCCCGCTTCGCAGGCGTTGCAGTCGGCGCTAGCTTGGGCCCAAAGCAAAGTCCGGGAGGCCAGCAATGTCCGAGACCACCCTCTTCCACGTGAAGCCGGCCACCGCCGAGGCCGCCCACGTGAACGGCGAGAAATACCGCCTGATGGTCAACCACGCCGCCCGCGACCCCGAGCATTTCTGGGCCGAGGAAGCCAAGCGCATCGCCTGGATCAAGCCGCCGACCCTGATCAAGAACACCAGCTTCGAAGGCGACGTCAGCATCAAGTGGTTCGAGGACGGCAAGCTCAACGCCTCCGCCGTGTGCCTGGACGCGCACCTGAAGCAACGCGGCAACCAGGTCGCCATCATCTGGGAAGGCGACGACCCGGACACCCAGAAGAGTGTCACATACCGCGAGCTGCACGACCAGGTCTGCCGCCTGGCCAACGTGCTGAAGGACCGCGGCGTCCGCAAAGGCGACCGGGTGACGATCTACCTGCCGATGGTGGTGGAGGCCGCCGCCGCCATGCTGGCCTGCGCGCGGGTGGGCGCCATCCATTCCGTGGTGTTCGGCGGCTTCTCGCCCGACAGCCTCGCCAACCGCATCCAGGATTGCGGCTCGACCCTGCTGATCACCGCCGACGAAGGCCGGCGCGGCGGCCGCAAGGTCGCGCTGAAGGCCAACGCGGACGAGGCGCTGAAAACCTGCCCGACGATCAAGGACGTGCTGGTGGTCCGCGTCACCGGCGGCACCGTGCCGATGCAGGAGGGGCGCGACCACGACTACGCCGCCCTGCTCGCCGCCGCCTCCCCCGACTGCGCGCCGGAGCCGATGGGGGCGGAGGACCCGTTGTTCATCCTCTACACCTCCGGCAGCACCGGCAAGCCGAAGGGTGTGCTGCACACCACGGGCGGCTACCTGGTCTGGGCCAGCTTCACCCACGAGCTGGTGTTCGACTACCACCCCGGCGAGGTCTACTGGTGCACCGCCGACGTCGGCTGGGTCACCGGCCACACCTATATAGTATACGGCCCGCTGGCGAACGGCGCCACGACGCTGATGTTCGAGGGCATCCCCAACTACCCGGACAGCTCGCGCTTCTGGCAGGTGGTGGACAAGCACCAGGTCAACATCTTCTACACCGCGCCCACCGCGATCCGGGCGCTGATGCGCGAGGGCGAGGCCCCGGTGAAGGCCACCAGCCGCGCCAGCCTGCGCATCCTCGGCAGCGTGGGCGAGCCGATCAACCCGGAGGCCTGGCTCTGGTATCACCGGGTCGTGGGCGATGACCGCTGCCCGATCGTGGACACGTGGTGGCAGACCGAGACCGGCGGCATCCTGATCGCGCCGTTCCCGGGCGCCACCGCGCTGAAACCCGGCTCCGCCACCCTGCCGCTGCCAGGCGTGATGCCGGTGCTGGTGGACGCGGAGGGCACGGTGCTGGAGGGGGCGACGGAGGGCAACCTGTGCATCACCGATAGCTGGCCCGGCCAGATGCGCACCGTGTTCGGCGACCATGCGCGCTTCATCCAGACCTATTTCTCCACCTACCCCGGCAAGTATTTCACCGGCGACGGCGCGCGGCGCGATGCCGACGGCTACTGGTGGATCACCGGCCGGGTGGACGACGTGATCAACGTCTCGGGCCACCGCATGGGCACGGCGGAGGTCGAGTCGGCCCTGGTGTCGCACCCGAAGGTGGCGGAGGCGGCGGTCGTGGGCTTCCCGCACGACATCAAGGGCCAGGGCATCTACGCCTACGTCACGCTGAAGACCGGCGAGGAACCGACCGACGCGCTGCGCAAGGAACTGGTGGCCTGGGTGCGGCGGGAAATCGGGCCGATCGCCTCGCCGGACGCCATTCAGTGGGCGCCGGGCCTGCCGAAGACGCGCTCCGGCAAGATCATGCGCCGGATCCTGCGCAAGATCGCGGCCAACGAAACGGAGGGCCTGGGCGACACATCCACCCTGGCGGACCCGGCGGTCGTGGAGGAGCTGGTGGCAAACCGGGTCTAACCGCTTTAGCAACCAGCAAATGACGGGTGCGTTTTCAGGTCCTGGTTCCAAGGCCGCAGGAAATGTCCCATCGTTTGCCGCGCTCCGTAACTATTAAGACCCATGCCGCACGTAAACGCAGCGTGGCGCTGCTTGGAGCCGTGGTGGCCATGGCCTGTGCCCTGATGCTGAGCGGGTGCAACACCGCCGAGGGCGTTGGACGGGACGTATCTGCGACCGGTGCCGCGCTCACGCGCGGCGCGAATGACCTGAAGAACGGACTTTGAGCGTTACCCCACGCCAATAAAGCGGTAAGATAGCACGGGGAATAAGATAGCACGAGCGCCTAGCGGAGCACCCGCGCATCCGGCGTCGATTGGCCGTGCTGGGCGGCGGCGAGGTCACGGCCGATCCGGTCCGCGATCGGCGTGCGATAGTGCACCGGGTCCCAATAGTTTGCCGTTTCCAGGGTGATCGGGCTCGGGAAATCGAAGTCCAGCACCGAGCTATTCGGGATCGCGGCGGCCAGGGTGGCGACCTGGCTGCGGCAGGCATCCCACATGGCGGCGTAATCGCTGCCGGGTGCGCCCTGGAAGATGACGTTGCTCGGGGTGAAGAACACGATCTTGCGCGTGCTGTCCGGCAGCGCGTGCAAGGCGTCGGCGAGCATCGGCAGCGTTGGCAGGACGTGCGGCGTGGCGGTGGCGGGGATCACCGGCGGCTTGCCCCAGCGGGCGAACGCGGCGGCGACGCGCGCCGGGTCGTAGGCGGACTCCGGCGGGACGAAACTGGTGTAGCCGTCCAGGCCGTAGCGCTGCGGCTTGAGGCCCAGCATGGTCCACAGCTCGCTGCCGGCCTCCTGCACCGCGTAGAGGTTGAGGATGTGAAGGTAGCCGCGCCAGCGTGGTCCGGCATACATCCACTCGGGGAACGGGCGGCCGGTGGTACGCTCGGGCACCTCCGTGCACCAGACCCCGTCCAGCCCGATGATCACGGTGCGGGCCGCCGGGTGAGTGCGGGTGAACAGGCCCAGCATCTGCGCCTGCTCCCACGCGGTCGCAGCGTTCATCGCGAGATTGGCGAACTGGCCGCCGAACAAGCGGTCGAGTTCCGCCGGGCGGAGCAGCCGCGAGGAGGAGGAGCCGACCACCACGGAATCGAACCGGGGCGAACGGGCCAGGGCCGGCATGGTGAACCGGGCATTGCTGGACACCGGCACGCGCGGCAGCGGCGGCGAGAACGGCAGCACGTCCCACGGGTCGATCACGGCCACGAACAGGAACACGGCCGCAAGCAGGCCGGCGGCGGTGGCCACGAACCAGGCGAGTTGCCGCCGCCAGGTGTCAGAACTGGAAATAGATGAACTCGTTGGGCACGCGCCCGCCAACCAGCAGCAGCAGCACCACCAGCGCCACACCGGCCGGCACCGCCATCCAGCGTGCGGGGCGCAACCGGGCCAGTGCGAGGTCCTGGCTCGGCGGCGCGAGCAGGACGATCCCCACGGCGGCCAGCACGATGGCCGCGTTGTCGATGTGAACCCGCCCGGGGCCACCCACGCCCGCCATGCCGGCAAGCATCCGGGCGGCGGTCGCGAAATCGGGCGAGCGGAACAACACCCAACCCGTGATCACGAACAGGATCGTGCACAGCCAGCCGGCCAGTCGCGGCAGCCGCAGCCCAACCCGGTCCCACGCGCTGTTGGCCGCCAGCGCCAGGCCGTGCAGCCCGCCCCAGGCGACGAAGGTCCACGCAGCGCCGTGCCACAGCCCGCCCAGAAGCATGGTGCCGACCACGTTGACGGCCTGGCGGTGCGGTCCGGCGCGATTGCCGCCGAGCGGGATGTACACGTAGTCGCGCAGGAACCGGGACAGCGTGATGTGCCAGCGCCGCCAGAACTCGCGGATGGACGCGGCCCGGTAAGGTGCGGCGAAGTTCAGCGGCAGGGTGAAGCCGAACATCAGCGCCAGCCCGATTGCCATATCCGAATAGCCCGAGAAGTCGAAATAGATCTGCAGCGTGTAAGTGCCGGCCGCTGCCCAGGCCTCGGCCGCGCCCGGCTGCGCGCCGCCGGCCGCCTGGGCGAAGATCGGGTCGCAAACCTGGGCCACGGTGTCGGCGATGGCGGCCTTCTTGGCCAGGCCGATCAGGAACAGGGCGGCGCCGCGGCCAAGATTCTCCCACATCTCGGGCCGGCGCGGCGGCAGGGCGAACTGGGGGATGATCTCGTTGTGGCGCACCAGCGGGCCCGCAATCAGTTGCGGGAAGAACGTCACGAAGGCCGCGAACTCGAGCAGGCCGTAGACGTGGCGGTCCCCCCGGCGGAGGTCCACCAGGTAGCTGATCTTCTGGAACGTGAAGAACGAGATGCCGAGCGGCAGCACGATGCCGAACGGGTGGTGCACCGTGCCCAGCAACTCCGCCAGGGTGCCGGCGGCGAAGTCCGCGTATTTGCAGACGCCCAGCACGAGCAGGTTGGTGACGACCCCCGTCACGAGCCAACCGTCCTGCCGCCACCGCCCATAAGCGCGCACGAACAGCCAGTTCACCAGGGTCAGCCCGGCCAGCAGCGGCACGAACCGCACGTCCCACCACCCGTAGAACACGAGCGAGGCCGCGACCATGACGGCCTGGCGCACCCAGCGGCGCGGGGCGGCGGCGTAGTAGAGGGCCAGGGTCGCCGGCAGGAACAGCAGGACGAAAACCTGCGAGTTGAATAGCATCTTACGCGCCCTATGCCGCGAGCCCCGGCAACCGCGCAAGGCGGCACGGCGCAGATGCCCGCGTCAGGCAGCTTCCGACAGGACGAAGCGGCGCCGCGCCGTGGCAGCCAGGGGAAGCGCCGCGTAGACGTCCTTCACCGCTTCCGTGATGGTGAGCCCGGCGAATTGCGGCGCCAGCTTGCGCCCCGCCCGTTCCCACAGCCGCGCCGTTCGCAACACCAACCGGTGGGAGGACGGCGGCATATACAGCGCCCGGCCCCGGCGCTCGACACGGAACAGGCTCGCCGCCAGCAAGCGGCCGATCTGCCCCGTCGAGTAGGGCTGGCCCTGGCCGAACGGGGTGCTCTCCACATGCGCCCACATCCCGACCCGGTTGGGGGCCACCACCAGCAGCCGGCCGTCGTCCTTCAGCACCCGCCAAACCTCGCGCAGCATACGCCGGGCGTTCTCGGCGTTTTCCAGGCTGTGGACGAGAAGCACCCGGTCGAGGCACTGGCCGGCGAACGGCAGCGAATTCTCCTCCACCCAGCAGGCCCGGCCAGGACCATCCCCCGGCCAGAGGCACGGCAGGGCCGGCGAGGGCGTAGCGGCGATACAGAGCGCCGCATTGTCACGCCAGAGACGCAAGTAAGGGCCGGCGTGACCGAGGCCGAGAATCGACTGGCCTGCAAGGTCCGGCCACAACTCGGCCAGCCGTTCCCGCACCAGGCGCAGGGTGACAGCGCCCTGGGCGGTCGCATAGAAGCTGGCTGCCGTGAGTTGGGGGTCCGCTGCCATTGCGCCGATTGTAGCATCAACTCTGCCCGCATGTACGGCGAACGATGTCCGCTCTACCCAACGCGGCAGCCGTCGCCAGGCGCAAGCCGGACCACTCAATTCAAGCGGGCTCGCAACTCCTCGATGGCGCTGCGCGTACGGGCGGCTTCATCGCCGTCCGGCACCAGGGCCAGGAACTTGCCATAGCAACGCAGGGCGGCGCCGACATGGTCCAGGCGCTGGTTCAGCAACGCCGCCTCGCGCCACAACTGGGCGTAGTCCGGCGCAATGCGCAGCATGTCCTCCAGCACGGTCAGGCTGCCCGTGACATCCCCGGCGGCGAGCCGGCGCGTCTTGATATTGTTCTGCAGCCGGAGCAGCACCGCACGGGCGCCCATCGGGGCGAGCAACCCGGGCCGCAATTCGGCGCGCGGCCCCTCCACTTGCTTGAGCATCGCCCGCAGCACGCGGGCATCGACCGGCTGCCCGCCATCGAACACGTCCATCACCAACTGGCCCTTGCGGCCCGGCAACGCGATCATGAAATGGCCCGGGAAATCGATGCCGAACGCGTCCCACCCGGCGGCGCGCGCACAATGCAGCCACAGGATGCCAAGTGCCACCGGCAGCCCGCAGCGGCGCCGGATGACGTGGATCAGGTTGGCGTTGGACAGGTCGTCGTAGCTGTCGCGGTCGCCCGTGTAACGCCAGCGGCCCGACATCAACCCGGCGAGCGCCCCGGCCCGGATCGCCGGGTCATCGCCCGGCCGCTCCGCCGCCAACGCCACCGCGTCGCGCGCCAGGGCAGACAGGTGGTCGCGCGCCGCCGTCCAATCCGCATCCGGCGCATCGATCCGGGCAAGTTGCAGCGCGGCCCCTGCCAGATCCAGCTCGCCATCCGGCAACTGCCCGATCGCGTCCAGCGCCAGCCGGGCCTGCGCCTGCTGCTCCCCGCTAGTCACTCGGGCTGTTCACTCGGGCTGCTCACTCCGCGGGCAACGCCTCAGCTTCGGCCGGTCCACCGGCCAACTCGCCGCCCAGATCGCCACCCAGTCCAGCGGCCAGCTCGCGCGCGACCGGCTCGGGCACGTAGAGCGAAGCGCCGCTATTGCGGAACTCGTCGCTCATCTGCTCCAGCCCGGCCAGCCGCTCGGCATCCTTGCGGATATCCTGGCTGATCTTCATGGAGCAGAATTTCGGCCCGCACATGGAGCAGAAATGCGCGACCTTGTGCGCCTCCTTCGGCAGTGTCTCGTCGTGGAACTGGCGGGCCGTGTCCGGGTCGAGGCCGATGTTGAACTGGTCCTGCCAGCGGAACTCGAACCGCGCCCGGCTGATCGCGTCGTCGCGCAGGCGGGCCGCCGGGTGCCCCTTGGCGAGGTCGGCGGCATGGGCGGCGATGCGGTAGGTGATCACCCCCGTCTTCACGTCGTCCCGGTTGGGCAGGCCCAGATGCTCCTTCGGCGTCACGTAGCAGAGCACGGAGGTGCCGAACCAGCCGATCATGGCCGCGCCGATCGCCGAGGTGATGTGGTCGTAG
>CAXTVQ010000084.1:0-18086 GCA_964247705.1 uncultured Acetobacteraceae bacterium
TCGGTCGCCATCGCGCGGCTCGGCGCGTCGTCGGTGCCGATCACGGCGAGGTCGCCCAGCACCTGCCGGTCGAAGATCGCCCGCTTGGCAGCCGCATAGCCAGCCATGCTGCCGTGCCGGTCAAGGTGATCGGGGGTGAGATTGAGCATCGCGGCCGTATCGAACCGTAGTCGGCCGGTTCGTTCCAACATGTAGGACGACATTTCCAAAACGTACAATCCGTTGTGGTCCAGGAGTGGCAACGCCAGCGCCGCCGGGCCGAGGTTGCCCCCAGCCGCGACCTCCCGTCCGGCGGTGGCGAGGATATGCGCGACCAACGCGGTGGTGGTTGATTTGCCGTTGGTGCCGGTGATGCCGACGAAGCGCGCCCGCGATCCGGCAGCCCGCACGGCCTGGTACAGCAGCTCGGCATCCGACCAAACAGGGATACCGGCGGCGAGGGCGGCGGCCGCGGTCGGGTGCGGTGCGGGGAGGAGATGCGGGATGCCGGGGGAGAGGATCAGGGCATCGTAGTGGGCGATGTCGGCGAACGGGTCGCGCAACTCGAACACGTCGCTCTCGATTGTGCGCGCGGCTTGCCGGTCATCCCAGGCGGTCACGGCTGCCCCCATGGCGGCCAGCGCCTGTGCGGCGGGCAGGCCGTTCTGGCCCAGGCCGAGCACGGCGAAGCGGCGCCCGGCGAACAGGTCGGTCGGGAAGACGTTGCTGAACGCGCTCATCGGATCTTCAACGTGGCAAGGCCGACCAGGGCCAGGATCATGGAGACGATCCAGAACCGGATCACGATGGTGGGCTCGGCCCAGCCCTTCTTCTCGAAATGGTGGTGCAGCGGCGCCATCAGGAACACGCGCCGGCCAGTGCGCTTGAACCAGAACACCTGCACGATCACGCTCACCGTCTCGACCACGAACAGCCCGCCCACGATAGCGAGAACGATCTCGTGCTTGGTCGCCACCGCCACCGCCCCGAGCGCGCCGCCCAAGGCGAGGCTGCCGGTGTCGCCCATGAACACGGCGGCAGGGGGCGCATTGAACCAGAGGAAGCCCAGCCCGGCGCCGATCAACGCGGCCAGGAACACCATCAACTCGCCCGTGCCGGCCACCGGATGGAGCTGCAGGTAGTCGGCGAAATTGCGGTTGCCGACCAGGTAGGCGATGAGCGCGAACACGGCGCAGGCGATGATGGTCGGCACGATCGCCAGCCCGTCCAGCCCGTCCGTCAGGTTCACCGCGTTGGACGCGCCGATCATCACCACCATGCCCACCAGCGGAAAGGCGTAGCTGAACGGGATCAGCAGGTTCTTGAACACGGGCACCGTCAGCGACGTCGGCAGGCCGAGGTTCTGCGGGTCCGGCGTCAGCCACACCATCCAGGCGGCAGCGATCAGCCCGATGGCGAGTTGCACCCACAGCTTGCCACGCGCCGAGACGCCCTTGGTGTTGCGGCGGGACAGCTTGAGGAAATCGTCCACGAAGCCGATGCCGCCGTAGCCGAAGGTCACGAACAGCACCGCCCACACGAAGCCGTTGCCGAGGTTGCCCCAGAGCAGCGTGGAGAAGCCCAGCGCCAGCAGCATGAGCATGCCGCCCATGGTGGGCGTGCCCTTCTTCTCGATCAGGTGGCGTTCCGGCCCGTCGAGGCGGATCGGCTGGCCGCCGCGCTGCACCGATCTCAGCCAGCGGATCACCACGGGGCCGAGCACGAAGGCGATCACCAGCGCGGTCAGGCAGGCAGCGCCCGCGCGGAAGGTGATGTAGCGGAACAGGTTGAACAGCGCGAACTGTTCGGCATAAGGCCGGGTGAGGAAGAGCAGCATCAGCCAACGCCATCGAGCGCGCGGACGATGGTGGCCATGCGGCTGCCAAGGCTGCCCTTGACCAGCACCGCGTCCCCGGACTGCACGGCGGCGGCCACGACGGGGGCAAGTGCCGCGCTGTCAACCGCGTGCCCGCCTTGCAAGGGGGCCGGCAACGCGTTGTAGAGGCCACGCATCAACGGGCCGCAGGCGAACACCAAGTCGGCCGAGTCCCTCACCGGGCCAGCCAGGGCCGCGTGCTCCGCCGCCCCTTCGGCGCCGAGTTCCAGCATGTCCCCGAGCACGGCCACCCGGCGTCCAGGCATCGACCGTAACACCGACAGCGCCGCCCGCACCGAGGCGCCGTTCGCGTTGTAGCTCTCGTCCAGCAGGCGGATGCCGCCCGTCAGCTCCCGCCGCAGGCCGCGGCCGGCGACAGGGCGGAACTTGGCGATGGCGGCGGACCCGTCGATGCCGAGCGCATTGGCCGCCGTCAGCGCCGCCAGTGCGTTGCGGACCATGTGGGCGCCGGGTGCGTTGATGCGGAACCGCACCATCCGGTCCTCGAACTGCGCTTCCACGTCCGTGCCATCCTGGTCCGGATGCATGGCGATGACCTGGGCGATCCCGAACGTGTCGATCCGCGAGGCGCGCGGGGCGAGGCGGCCGAGCATCGGGCTGTCCGCCGGCAGGATGGCGATGCCGTCTGCCGGCAGTCCGTCGCCAACTGCACTCTTTTCGTCGGCGATCGCCTCGATGCTGCCAAAATAGCCGATATGCGCCGCCTCGACCGCGGTGATCACGGCCACGTCCGGCTTGACCAGCAGGGAGAGCGGGCGGATCTCGCCAGGGCAGTTAGTGCCGAGCTCGCAAACGCAGAACTTGGCGGTGAGCGGCATGCGCGCGAGCGTCAGCGGCACGCCCCAATGGTTGTTGTAGGAGGCATGGGCGGCGTGCGTCGGTCCCTCGGCCTCGAAGATGGTGCGCAGCATTTCCTTGGTCGTGGTCTTGCCGACGCTGCCGGTGACGGCGACCATTTTCCCGTGGAACCGTGCCCGGGCGAAGCGGCCGAGCGACCACAGCGCGTCCAGCGTGTCGTGCACCAGGATCGTGGGGCCGGGCAGGTCGCGGTCCACCAGGGCGCCGGCCGCGCCCTTGGCGAGCGCTTCGGCCACATGCTCATGCCCGTCGCCGTTCTCGCCGTGCAGCGCCACGAACAAGTCGCCGGGCTGCAGCGTGCGGGTGTCGATGGACACGCCGGTGGCGTCGAACAGGATGCGCGCGGCCCCGCGGGTGGCGGCGCCCAGGTCGTCGGCGGTCCAGATCATGGGGAACACGCACCCGTCATGCCCGGATTCGATCCGGGCACCCACGCGGCCCGACCCGCGCTGCCGTTTCCTGCTGAGGCATGATGCTCACGCGGAGACGGCTGAGGAACCCCCACCGCGTGAATGCCCGGGTCGAACCCGGCCATTACGGGAAGGACGTTCACGCAACACCCGTGAGTTGGCGCACGATGGCGGCATCGTCGAACGGGTGGGTCACCCCGCCGACAGTCTGGCCGGATTCATGCCCTTTGCCGGCGACCACCAGCACGTCGCCGGGTGCGAGCGCGTTCAGGCCTGCGGCGATGGCGGCGGCGCGGTCGCCGATGTCATGCGCGCCCGGACAGGCGGCGAGGATGGCGGCGCGTATGATGGCCGGGTCCTCGCTCCGGGGATTGTCGTCGGTGACGATCGCGACGTCCGCCAGGCGGTGTGCGGCGTCGCCCATCAACGGGCGCTTGCCGCGGTCCCGGTCGCCGCCGGCGCCGAACACGACGTGCAGGCGGCCGGCCGTGTGGGGGCGCAAGGCGGCGAGCAGGCGCTCCAGCGCGTCCGGCGTGTGGGCATAATCGACGTAGACGGCGGCGCCGTTCGGCAACTGCGCCGCCAACTCCATGCGGCCGCGCACGCCGGTGAGCGACGCTATCCGGTCGAGCGCGCCCGCCACGCCGACGCTTTGCGCCAGGGCGGCGGCAACCAACGCGTTGTCGGCCTGGAAGCGGCCGGGCAACGTCAGCTCCACGGTGCGGCGGGTGCCGTGGACCATCAGGTCGAGGTGCTGGCCACCGGGGTGGGGCACGGCGCGGAGCAGGCAGATAGCGTCGCCGTCCTCGCCAACGGTCTGCAGCCACAATCCCCGGTCGTCCGCTATGGCGCGCAAGGCGGCGGCCGTCTCCGCGTCCAGCTCGGTGGACGCGACGGCCGGGGCGCCCGGTGGCAGCAGTTCGGAGAACAGCCGCAGCTTGGCGGTGCGATAGGCCTGCATCCCGCCGTGGTAGTCCAGATGGTCGCGCGTGAGATTGGTGAACCCGGCTGCTGCCAGCCGCACGCCGTCCAGCCGGAACTGGTCCAGCCCGTGGGAGGACGCTTCCATCGCGGCGAACCGCACGCCGCCCTTCGCCAGGTCGGCCAGGGTCTGCGCCAGGGTCACCGGGTCCGGTGTGGTGAGCCCAGCGCCCGGCGCGTGGCCCGGCGCCACCACGCCCAGCGTGCCGAGGCTGGCCGCCGGCGCCGGGGCGAGCTGGCGGAAAAAATCGGCCGTGCTGGTCTTACCGTTGGTGCCGGTCACGGCGACCACCGTTTCCGGCTGCGTGCCCGCCTGTGCCGCGGCCAGGTGGGCGAGCGCGCGGCGCGGCTCGGCATCCGTCACCAGCGGGCGGGGCGGCACGCCGGCGGGCCACTCGGTGCCGAGCGGGGCGAGCACGGCAACGGCACCGCGCTCCACCGCGTCCGCGATAAAGCGGCGGCCATCGGCCTTGACCCCTGGCAGGGCAGCGAACAGGTAACCCGGCATCACGGCGCGGCTATCGGCCGTGATGCCCGTGATCGCAACAGGCGGAACGCCGGCCCCCGGCATGCGCGCGGTGCTCAGCATATCAGTGAACAGCAACTTGCGTCGTGTTCAGGCTGGCTTCGTGGCGCAGGGCATCCGGCGTGCGGATGGCGGGTGGCTGCCGTGGCCCGGGTGTGGAGGCCGGCAGCGGCGCGCCGTTATGGGTCGCTTGGCGCACCGTCGGTGATCCGGAGGGCTCGGCCTCTGCCACGGGTGGCGGGGCGGCACTCGGCAACGGCGTGGAGGGCGGCACGAAGGTGAGCGGCCCCGTCCAGTGCGAAACGTAGCCGCGCCCAGGCTGCATCGGAATCGACAGCTCCTGGGTGAGCTGCGCCATCTCGGTCATGTCGGGCAGCAGGCCCAGCATCGGCGCGATCTTGGCGATCACCCGGCCCGCCGCGGGAGCGCTGACGGCGCCGGCGGTTGAGTAGCCGCCCGTGCTCTTGTTGCCGTGCGGCTCGTCCAACATGAAATACACGGCGTAGTGCGGCGCGTTCATCGGGAACACGCTCATGAAGGCGCTGACGTTGGTGTGCTTCTTGTAGCCGCCATGCGCGCCGACCTTCTCGGCCGTGCCGGTCTTGCCGCCCACGAAGTAGCCGGGAATGTCGGCGGGCTTGCCGTAGCCGTCCGTCACCACCAGGCGCATCAGCTTGCGGATCGTGTCGCTGGTCTGCTGCTGCATGATGCGGGTGCCGACGCGCGGCTGCGAGCCGGGCTCCTGCGCCAGCAGCGTCGGGCGGAGGAACACGCCGCCATTGGCCAGCGCCGCTGTGCCGCGCACCACGTGCAGCGGGCTGACGGCGATGCCGTGGCCGAAGCCCACGGTCAGGTTCGCGGCCTCGCCCCAATTGGCGACGCTCGGATAGATCGGGCGCCCAGCCTCAGGCAGTTCCACGCCGACGCGCTCGAACATGCCCATGTTCTGCAGCCAGGCGCGCTGCCGGGTCGGGCCCACGGATTGCGCGATATGGGCGGCGCCGAGATTGGAGGAGTAGGCGAGCACCTCCGGCAGGGCCAGCATGCGGTGCTTGCCCTCGAAGTCGGTGATGGTGAAGCGGCCGATATGGATGTCGTGCGCTGCGTCGTACTCGTTCCAGAGCTGCGCGACGCCGCTGTCCAGCGCCATGCCGGCGGTCTGCAGCTTGAACGTGCTGCCAGGCTCGTACATGCCGGTGACGGCGCGGTTGAACCGCTGCTCGGGGGTGGCCTGCGCCGCCAGGTTCGCGTCGTAATCCGGCAGGCTGACCATGGCGATCACCTCGCCGGTTCGCACGTCCATCACGATGCCGCAGCCGCCAATGGCGGTGAACTCCTCGATGGACTTGGCCAGTTCGTCGCGCAACACCCCCTGGATCCGCACGTCGATGGATAGGTGCAGCGGCTCCGGATCGTCCTTCAAACGGTCGTCGAAATACCGTTCCACGCCGGCGATGCCGTGGCTGTCCACATCCACGCCGCCCAGCACCTGGGCCGCCACCCGGCCCTCCGGGTAGCGCCGGCGCTCGCCCGCCTGGAAATAGACGCCGGGGATGCCAAGCGCGTTGATGGCCATCTGCTCATGCGGGCTGATCTGGCGGGCCAGATAGACGAACTGCTTGGCCTCGAGCAGCCGGGTGCGAACCACGTCCTCGTTCAGCCGGGGCAGCACGCTCTTGAGTTTATGGGCGACATCCGCCGCGTCGATCATCTCCTTGGGGTTGGCATACAGGCTGCTGACCGGCAGCGAGATGGCCAGGATCTCGCCGTTGCGGTCGGTGATCATGGCGCGCGGGCCGTGCGCGGCCGGGATGGTGCCGGGGGCGGGCGGGGTCGCGTCCGGGTCGCCATCGGCCTGCGCCAGCATCGCCGGGTCGGGCACGTGGGCCACTTCGGCGGGCAGCTTGGGGATCATCGGGAACAGGATCGTGGCGCTGGTGAGCTTGGCTACCACGGCGCCGAACAACAGCATGAAGCCGCCTGCTGCGACTAGCAGGCGGGAGCGTGTTTTTTCGAGCGCGGCGCGGCGTTGAAGGTCGGGCGCAGTGACGCGCACCGTCTCCATCAGCGGGGTCGCCCCTTGCCTGGGCGATCCCCGCCGATGCGCGGGCGGTGGCGGCGCGTCCGAGGGCGGCGGCGCGTTCATCGGGCGCTGGCGTATCCCATGGGCGCGGCGGAGGCGACGGGAACGGGGGCGGAAAGCATGGTGCGCGCCATGCCGAGGGCCGACCCGACATAGGGCGCCGATGGCGGCGTGGGTGCGACGGCGCTGGCGACTTGCACCGTCGGTGCATGGATCACGACGGGAGTGGGCGCGTAGGCGGGCATCACGGGCGCGTAATACGGCCGCGGCGCCGGGACAGGCGTGTAGGCGGCGGGTGCCGCATCGGCCTCATGCGGCTTGGCAAGAAGCGGGTGCGGCTTCGGCGCAACGTGGGCGGCGGCCATGAGCAGCGGCGGGGTTGCCGGCAATGGTTTGATCGTCGTGGCGAGCGGGGCCGCCGGAACGGCCTGGGCCATCGCCGGACCGCGCGGGGGTGTCATTGCAGCCGGAGGGTTCGACGCGAAAGGCGGCATCGGCTGGATCGCCGCGATCGGCGTATCCTCCACCGGCGCCGCCTCGACCGGGGCGGTCGAAACCCCTGGCAGGCGGGACGCCAGGTCCTCGAGTCGAGCGAATTGCGTCGGTTGCAACGATTGCAGTTGTGGCAGGTGCAGGGTGGCCAAAGTCTGCAGCCGCTCGGGCTCGTTCAGCAACGCCCACTCGGCCTTCAGCAGCCCGATCCGGTCACGCGACTCCCCCGCCTGCTTGATGGTGCGGTTGATGTCGCGGTCGAGCATCTGAGCGTTGTGCTTCACCTGATATAGGTACATCCCGGCGCCGAGGGCGGCGACCAGGGATAGGCACGTCATCGGCCGGATCATGGCGAAGTCTCCGAAAGGCGTTCGATCGCACGCAGCCGGGCGCTGCGGGCACGAGGGTTGCTGGCAATTTCGTCATCCGTCGGGCGCACGGCGCGGGCGGACAACAAGCGGTGTGCGGCGGGGGCGCGGCCGGACAGCCCGCGCGGGTCGTGGCGCGAGGGGGCGGGCTGGCGGCCGGCAGCGTCCGTCATGAAGCGCTTGACCAGCCGGTCCTCGCCCGAATGGAACGACACCACCACCAGCCGGGCACCCGGCGCCAGCAGCGACGCGGCTTGGCCGAGGGCGCGCTCGATCTGGCCCAACTCGTCGTTCACCCGGATGCGCAGCGCCTGGAACGAGCGGGTGGCTGGGTCGATGCCCGATGCATCCTTGGGCACCACCCGGCGGATGATGCCGGCGAGCTGCCCCGTTGTCGTGACGGCGGCCTCAGCCCGGGCCTGAACGATCGCGCGGGAGATACGGCGGGACAGGCGCTCCTCGCCAAGCCGAAAAAGCGTGTCGGCGAGCTCTGCCTCGCTCAAGCTGGCCACCAGGTCGGCCGCAGTCGGGCCTGAGCGATCCATCCGCATGTCCAGCGGGCCGTCGGCGCGGAAGGAGAACCCGCGCGCCGGGTCGTCGATCTGGAACGAGGACAGGCCGAGGTCCATCACCACGCCGTCCAGGCGATGCACGCCGTGGCTGGCGAGCAGGACCAGCATCTCGGCGAAAGAGCCATGCAGCAGATGGAGCTTGCCGGGGAAGCGCTCGGCCAGTGCGGCGCCGCGGGTGATGGCATCCGGGTCGCGGTCGATTGCCCACAAGGTGCAGTCCGCTGCCCCGAGAATGGCCGAGGCGTAGCCACCGCCGCCGAACGTGGCGTCCAGGTAGGTCGCGCCATCCCGTGGGGCGAGCGTGCGCAACACCTCCGGCAGCATCACCGGAACATGCTTTGCGGCGGCGAGGTTCATGCCGTGCCAACCGGTAGGCTGAGATCCTTCAGACGGGCGCCGTTGCGGGCCTCGTCGCGGCGCTTCTTGGCGGCGGTCGGCTCCCAGATCTGAAAGGTTTCGCCCATGCCCATGAACGCCACCTGGTTGGTCAGCCCGGCATGCTCGACCAACTCGTCCTCGAGCACGATGCGGCCCTCCTTGTCGGCTTCCACCTGATACGCGGAGGCATACAGGGCGGCGGCCAGATCCTCGCGTGTGTCGCTGAACTGGTTGTGACGGTTCAGCCCGGCGGTGAGCTCGTCGAATTTTGCCTTGGGCCAGCCCTCGATGCAGGCGTGCTTGTGCGAGGGGCGTAGGATTAGGGCGATCGGGCCATCCCCCTCCACTCCGGCGCGCAGGGCCGTGCGGAACGGTGCCGGGACGGAGACCCGGCCTTTCGCGTCCAGACGGTTTTGATGCGTGCCCAGGAACTGACTCATTGCGGCCCGGCGAACCCCTCGACCTGCAATGGGGCAGCCCCTGCCGCCCCCGTTTATGGGAGGGCATGGGATAACATGGGCCGTCATGGGCCGTCAAAGGGAACGTGGCGGAATTACTTGTTAATGCATGTTTCGACTACGTTTTCACGGTCGGGTTACCGGGATGACACAGAGTCGACTCATAGCTAGTTGGATTCGGGGCTATTTCTGCATTTGTTCTTGTGACGAAAAAGGTGTCAGGCGGCCTATAAGCCGGGTTCTGTCCACATCTTGCGATGCTGAACGGCCATTCCTCTGGGACGTACGTTACCGCACGCCTCGCGCGACCAACCCGGGTGACAGGGCGGGAACGCCCCCGCGTCCATCACCTCCTTTCGGACGTGATGCCGCCGGCCACCCCTATTCGGTCTTGCTCCCGGTGGGGTTTACCCTGCCGCCCCTGTCACCAGGGACGCGGTGCGCTCTTACCGCCCCGTTTCACCCTTACCTGTCGAGCCGAGCCAGCAATCTCGCTTTTTCAGCCATACAGGCGGTCTATTTTCTGTGGCACTGTCCCTGGGGTTGCCCCCGCCGGCCGTTAGCCGGCACCGTGTTCCCGTGGAGCCCGGACTTTCCTCCACCCCCACCGGCAACAACGCCGGCGGAAGCAGCGGCCGTCCAGCCGCCTGACGCTTCGGGTTTGCACGCGGGAAGCGGCGGCGTCAAGCGAGGTTGGCAGGGGCTTGGGAACAGGTCGATCATGGGCGACCCATCGGCCGAACATCACGAACGTTCCGTGTCAGTATCGTATGTCAGCGGCATAGGCCGTTGCAGTAACGGTAAAGTCTCAACGTCCAAATCAATCCCGCGCAGACCATTCCCGCTCAGTCAACGCCGCCACTGTTTTTGGAACGACAATGTCCAGCGAGACGTTTCGGGCGTTAACAAAGTGAAGTGCCCCGACCGAACAATCAGCCAGGCGGTCGGCTTTCCGAATGGCACGCATGCACCGTGGTCTTGGGAATGCCACTGCGGATTTCGACCGCCGTGTTCAAATAGAACGGCCGAAAGCGCACAGCAGAAAGCACCTTGCTCAAAGTCCGCGCTCTCGCTTGATCTTGTCCCAAGCAGCGTTGATCCCCGCCACCTTGTCCGTCGCGCTGGCGATGAACTCGGCCGGCACCCCGCGTGAGGCAAGGCTGTCCGGATGGTTCGCCCGCACGAGCGTCTTCCACGCCGCCCGCACGTCCTCGTCCGTCGCCGACCGCGGCACGCCCAGCACGCTGTAGGCGTCGTCGGTCGGCTCCGGGCGGAAACGGGGCGCCGCACCGCGCGCACGGTCCCATGCAAGCGGGCCGAGGTTGAACCGGCGATGCACCCGCTGGAGGAAGTCCGCCTCCCGCCCATTGATCTCCCCGTCCGCGCGGGCGATGGCGAACAGCGCGTTCAGCACGTCCTCGAGCACGCCAGGCGTGTCTGCGAACGCGTCCCCGAGTTGGGTGGCATACGCCTCGAACCCCTCCGAACTGTCCCGCGCGCGGTCGAACATGCGGCCCACATCGCGCACGGACTCGGGCGGGATGCGGAACTGGCGCTTGAACGCGTCGATCTCCTCGCGGCTGACGGCGCCGTCGCACTTGGCGAGCTTGGCCGACAGCACGACGACACCCAGCGCAAACAACTGGTCCCGCCCGCCGAGCATGGCCGCGACGCGCGCCGGGTTGAGGCCGAACCCGGTACCCATCTTCATGCGCGGCAGCGCGCCCTGATCGGCAGCGTGGCCGAGTGCCGCCCCCATCACGGCGCCGAACGGCCCGCCCATCACCAGCCCGGCGGCGCCGCCGAGCAACTTGCCCCAATATCCCATGATGCGGAGGATACCATGGCCCGGTGCGCTTCTACAGGGTTTGTGTCCCGCCTGGCATCCAACTCCCAGCCGTGCCATGTCCGCACGGAGGAGATTGCGCCGATGGCGGGTTGGCAGTTCTGGATCGATCGCGGCGGCACTTTTACGGACGTCGTCGCCCGCGCCCCCTCCGGCGAACTCACCGCCCACAAACTTTTGAGCGAAAACCCGGCCCGCTACCGTGACGCGGCAGTGGCCGGCATCCGCGGCGTGCTCGGGCTCGCGGCCGATGCCAAGATTCCGCCGGGCACGATCGATGCGGTGAAGATGGGCACCACCGTTGCCACCAACGCCCTCCTGGAGCGGCGCGGCGAGCGCACGCTGCTGGTGGTGAACCGTGGCTTCGCGGACGCTCTGCGCATCGGCAACCAGGCCCGCCCCCGCCTGTTCGACCTGCACGTCCGCCTGCCCGCTTTGCTGCACGAGCGTGTCGTGGAAGTGGGCGGCCGCGTCGGCGTGGGCGGCGGCGAGATCGAACCACTGGACGAAGCGGCTGCCCGCGCCGCCTTCGAAGCCGCCGTGGCGGACGGCATCCGCGCCTGCGCCATCGTCCTGATGCATGCCTGGAAATACCCGGCGCACGAGCAGCGGCTGGCCGAACTGGCGCAGCAAGCCGGGTTCACCCAGGTCTCGGCCAGCCACGCCACCTCGCCGCTGCTGCGGCTGATCCCACGCGGCGACACGACGGTGGTGGACGCCTATCTCTCCCCCATCCTGCGCCGCTACGTGGACCAGGTCGCGGCCGAGCTGCCGGGCGTGAAGCTCTATTTCATGCAGTCCAACGGCGGGCTGGCCGAGGCGTCCTCCTTCGGCGGCAAGGACGCGATCCTCTCGGGCCCGGCCGGCGGCATCGTGGGGGCAGCGCGCACGGCGGAAGCGGCAGGGCTCGACCGCATCATCGGCTTCGACATGGGCGGCACCTCGACCGACGTGGCACTGTATGACGGCGCGTTCGAGCGGGCGTTCGAGACGGCGGTCGCCGGCGTGCGCATCCGGGCGCCGATGATGGCGATCAACACGGTGGCGGCGGGCGGCGGCTCAATCCTGCATTTCGATGGGTCGCGCTACCAGGTGGGCCCGGACAGCGCGGGTGCGGCGCCCGGCCCAGCCTGCTACCGCGGCGGTGGCCCGCTGACGGTGACGGACGCGAACGTAATGGTCGGCAAGATCCAGCCGGCGCACTTCCCCGCCATCTTCGGCCCAGGTGCCGACCAGACGCTCGATGCGGACGTGGTTCGCGCCAAATTCGCCGACCTGGTGCCGGGCCAGGACGCCCGCGAAGTGGCGGAGGGGTTCCTGCGCATCGCCGTCGCCAACATGGCCAACGCGATCAAGCAGGTCTCGCTGGAGAAGGGGCACGACGCCGCCCGCTTCGCCTTGCAATGCTTCGGCGGCGCCGGCGGACAGCACGCCTGCCTGGTGGCCGACGAGCTCGGCATGGAGACGGTGTTCATCCACCCGTTCGCCGGCGTGCTGTCGGCCTACGGCATGGGGTTGGCGGACCAGGCGGTGCTGCGCGAGCAGGCGGTAGAGAGCGCGCTGGAGGAGGACCTCTCGGCGCTCGACGCGGTGGCCGACCGGCTGGCCGCCGATGCGGAGGCAGCGCTGGCGGCGCAAGGCGCCGACCCTGCGGCGATCCACGCCGAACGCCGGGTCCATGTGCGCTACGCCGGCACCCAGGCGGCGCTCGAGGTGCCGCTCGGCCCGGAGGTGCGGGAGGCGTTCACGGCGGCGCACCGGGCGCGGTTCGGCTTCGCCACGCCGGAGCGCGGGCTGGTCGTGGAAGCGGTCGCGGTCGAGGCGACGGCGCCGGGTGAGCGGGTAAGCGAGCCGCACTTGGCCGCGCGGACCGGCAGCGGACCGGACCCGGTGGACACGGTCACGATCTGGACCGGCGGGGCCGAGCACGACACGCCGGTGTTCGAGCGCACGGCGCTGCTGGCGGGCGACCGGTTGGCCGGCCCGGCGCTGATCCGCGAGGCGAACGCAACCACCGTCGTGGAACCCGGCTGGGCAGCGGAGGTGACGGCGCAGAACCACCTGCTGCTGCGCCGGGTATCCGCCCGCCCCCACCCGCAGGCGGGAGAAGGAAGCGAGCGGCCCGATCCCGTGCTGCTCGAGCTGTTCAACAACCTGTTCACCAACGTCGCCGAGCAAACGGGCGTCGTGCTCGCCAACACCTCGCTCTCCGTCAACATCAAGGAGCGGTGGGATTTCTCCTGCGCCATCTTCGACGCGCAGGGCCGCTTGGTCGCCAACGCCCCCCACGTCCCCGTCCATCTCGGCGCCATGGGGGAGAGCGTGCGCACCGTCCTCGCCCACCGCGCCACGACGCTGCGGCCCGGCGACGTGGTGGCGCTCAACAACCCCTACAACGGCGGCACCCACCTGCCGGACGTGACCGTGATCACCCCCGTGTTCGACGCGGGCGGCCAGCACATCCGCTTCTTCGTCGGCTCCCGCGGCCACCACGCCGACATCGGCGGCATCACGCCGGGTTCGACGCCGCCAGCCTCCCACACGCTCGAGGAAGAGGGCGTGGTGATCGACGACTTCCTGCTGGTGGATGCCGGGCACTTCCGGGAGCCGGAGTTCCGCGCCCTGCTGGCCGGCGCCCGCTACCCCGCCCGCTCGCCGGACGTGAACGTGGCCGACGTCAAGGCGCAGGTCGCGGCCAACGAGCGCGGCGTGCAGGAGCTCACCCGCGTGGTGGACCGCTACGGCTGGGACACCGTCGCCGCCTACATGCGCCACGTGATGGACAACGCGGAGGAGAGCGTCCGCCGGGTGCTGGCCCGCCTGCCGGACGGCGCGTTCGCCTACACCATGGACGACGGCTCGCCGTTGCGCGTAGCCGTAACGGTCGATGCGGCCAACCGCAGCGCCACGGTGGATTTCACCGGCACCGGCCCGCAGCGCTCCGACAACTTCAACGCACCCCCGGCCGTCACCCGCGCCGCCGTGCTGTACTGCTTCCGCTGCCTGGTGGGCGCCGATATCCCGCTGAACGACGGCTGCCTGGTGCCGCTGCACCTGGTGATCCCGCCCGGCACCTTCCTCTCGCCCGAACCCGGCGCCGCCGTGGTCGCCGGCAACACCGAGGTCAGCCAGGCCGTCACCAACGCGCTGATGGGGGCATTGCGCGCGATGGCCTGCAGCCAGGCCACCATGAACAACTTCCTGTTCGGCAACGACACCTACCAATATTACGAGACCATCTGCGGCGGCGGCGGCGCCGGCCCGGGCTTCCCCGGCGCCTCCGCGATCCAGACGCACATGACCAACACCCGCATGACGGACCCCGAAGTGCTCGAACTGCGGTACCCCGTGCGGCTCGAGGAGTTCAGCATCCGCCGGGGCTCCGGCGGCGCGGGCGAGTGGCGGGGCGGCGACGGCTCGCTGCGCCGCATCCGCTTCCTCGAACCGATGCAGGCCGTGATCGTGGCCTCCCGCCGTAGCGAGGGACCGTTCGGCATGGCCGGCGGCGCACCCGGCCTGCCCGGCGAGCAATGGGTGGACCGCGCGGATGGCACCCGCACGCCGCTGACCGGGACCGACAGCGCAGACATGGCGGCCGGCGACGTGTTCACCATCGCCACCCCGGGCGGCGGCGGCTGGGGCACGCCACCGCCCGCATGAAGCAGGGTAACTGCATACGATCGCTTCTCCCTCTCCCGTCTCTCACGGGAGAGGGCAGGGGTGAGGGCCCCTTGGATACGCGACAGCGATCGACTGTCGGCTCTCCCACCCCCCGAACCACCTGACGCATGCGCCTGCTCCGGACTATCACCCTCGTCCTCGGCGGCCTGGCCGCGTTGGCGTTGGTCGCACTCTGGCAGGTGCCCCGCTTCCTCGACTGGGACCGCTACCGGACCACGATCGAGCGTGTCGCCTCCGCCGGGCTCGGCCGCCCGGTACAGATCGCCGGGCCGATCGGGCTCTCCCTCCTGCCCGAAGCCGTGCTCCGCGCCGGGAACGTGACGATCGCCGACACGGGGGACGGCGCCGGCGCCTCGGTTGCCGAGTTGCGGATGCGGGTGGCCCTGCAGGCGCTGCTCACCGGCCGCGTCGAAGCACAGGACCTGGTGCTGCACGGCGCCCGTATGCGCCTCCCCTGGCCGCTCGCCGGGTTCACCTTGCGCGGCACCCCGCCACCCGGCGGCCTTCACGCCCGCGTGGAGGACGGCACGATCATGCTCGGCGGCCTGCCCATCACGGCCATCTCCGGCGAACTCCTCGCCGGCGGCCCCGACACGGCGCTCTCCGCCTCGGGCCTGGCAACCGTGCTGGGCCGCCCTTGGCGCATGACGGGCCGGCTCGGACGCCCGGGCTCGGACGGGTCCGCCACCCTCGCGATGAGCCTGGACGGGCAGGACGCCGGCGTTGGCACCGGCGGCATGCTCGCCGGGCAAGTCGCGGCCGACGGCAGCGTATCCGGCCGCATCAGCGGGCGCGGCCCCGACCTCTCGCTGTTGCTACCCGCACCCTCCCAGCCTTGGAGTGCGGACGGCCAACTGGTCGCCGGCAGCGGCTTGCTGGTGGCCGACAACCTCGAACTCGCGATTGGCGGCATTCCCGCGCGCGGCGCCGTGGCACTCCGCCTGCTGCCCGTGCTGCGCCTGGATGCGGCCCTGGCCACCAACCGGCTGGACCTGGATGCCTGGCTCCCCCCGTTGCTGCGGGGCGGCACGGTGGCATTGCCCACGGGGATCGATCTTTCGGCCGAGGCCGCCCCCTTCGCCGGCGGCACGCTTCGCCGGCTGCGCGCCGGGTTCGAACTGACGGGGCACAGCGTGACCCTGCGCGAGACGGACGTGATCCTGCCCGGCGATGCCACGCTCACGCTGTCGGGCACGTTCAACGACGAACGCTTCCAGGGTAGCGCCCGGCTCGAAGCGCCGAATGTGCCGCAAACCCTGGCCTGGCTGCGGCCTCGTGCCCCCGCCCTGCTGGACGCTTTGCCGCTGGCCACCCTGCATACGGCCAAGCTCGCCGCGGGGGTGCAGGCGGATGGCGATGGCGTGGCGTTCGCCGGCCTGCTCGGCGCCGTGGACGGCGTCCCGCTGCAGGGCAACCTGGCCCTGAAAGGTGGCGCCCGCCCAGCGGTGGCCGCGGATCTGCAGCTCACCGGCCCGGCGCTCGACCACTGGCTGCCCGCCGCACCCGCGACCCTGCCGCAAGCGCAGGCGCAACTCGCCGCCGCCGCCAAATGGGCCGGCGTGTTCGACGCGGACGTCACGATCCATGCCCAGCACCCGGTCTGGCAAGGGACCGTACTCGATCAGGTGGCGCTCGAGGGCAGCGCCCGGGCCGGCACCCTCGACCTACGCCAGTTCGCCGTCACCGGGCCCGGTCTGTCGGTCGCGTTGTCCGGCAGCCTGGACGGCGCTCTGCGCGTCGCCGACGGGAAGCTCGCGCTGCAACTCGACCAAGCAGACACGATCGCCGACCGCCTCCCTCCACCGTGGCAATTCACGCGCGCGCTGTTCCGCGGCCCGCTCCGGCTGGAGGCATCGGCGACCGGCCCGGCCAATGCCTGGTCCACCCTCGCCCGCCTGGACCTGGCCGACGCAAGGCTGCAAGCCAACGGGGAATGGGACCTGCCGGGGCACCGCTGGACCGGGTCGTTGCAGGTCCGTCACCCGGGCGCGCCCCGGTTGCTGGCGGCGCTCGGGATGCCCGGCTTGATCGATTGGCTCGGCGAGGGATCGTTCTCGCTGCAGACCGGGCTGAACGCCGCGGCGGACCGGGTGGCGCTGACCGGGCTCGAAATGTCGGCCGGCGGGCTGCGCGGCACGGGGGACCTCGTCCTCGGCTGGCCACAGACGGGTCCGCCGGCGCTGACCGGCTCGCTCGCGGTCGACACCCTGCCGCTGCCATTGCCGTATCTGCGCTCCACCAACCCGATCGATTTCGGCCGTCTGCACGCCGTGGACGCGTCACTCCGGATCGTGACCCCCCACCTGCTATGGGGCGGCGCCGCCCCGGGTGACCCGGCGTCTGCGCGCTTGACCCTGTCCGGCGGCGCGTTGCGGCTGCAGGATGTGACCGCCCACCTGGCCGGCGGCGCGCTCGCGGGCCAGTTCTTCGTCGACGCCGCCGAGATCCCCCATTTGCACGCGGCCGCCACGCTGACCGGCGCGACGCTGGACGGACCCGTATTCGGCACGGCGCTGGACCTGGCCGCCGGCCGCCTGGACGGTTCGCTCGACCTGACGACCTCCGGCTTCAGCCCATCCGCCCTGCTCGCCGCGCTGCAGGGGTCAATGCGCCTCACCGTCCACAATGGCGCGCTGTCCGGTTTGGACGCCGGCCAAGTCCTGACGGTGCTGCAAAGTGTGCCGGCCAGCGCCGCGAGCGACCCCGACGCCGCCACGCTGCGGGCCGGGGTGGTGGCGGCGCTGAATCACGGCGCCACCCCGTTCAGCAAACTCGACGCCGCGGGCACCCTGGCGAGCGGCTTGCTGACGCTGACCCAGGCCACGCTCGCCGCCCCGTCCGGCGCGATCACCGCGGCCGGCGATGTGGATCTGCCCGGCGGCACGATGGACCTCGCCCTCGCCCTTCACCCTGAACTGGACGGCGCCCCCGCACTCGGCCTGCGCCTAATCGGCCCCGCGTCCAACCCCGCCCGCAACGCCGACATCGCCGACCTGACCCGCTGGCTCGCCGCACACTAGGGCACGGACGCCTTGCGCGTGAGCCTGCCGCCGACCTTAACTCGCCGCCATGCCCAGCATCCGCATCGCCGTCCTGATGTTCTGCCACGAGACGGTCACCTTCCTGCCCAACGACACAACGCTGGCCGACTTCACCTATCCCGGCTCTCCCGCCAGCGGCGAGGCGCTGCTCGCCACCGACCCGCGCGGCTACATGGGCGGCTTCGTGCAGGTCGCGCGCGAGTTCGACGGCGTCGAGCTGGTCGGCATCGAATCCCCGCTCTGGCCCAAGACCGGCACCGGCTCCGGCTGGATCACCGGGGAGGCGTTCGAAACCTTCGCCAGCCGCATGGTCGAGCAACTCGCTACTCAAGGCCCGTTCGACGGCGCCTATCTCTGCCTGCACGGCGCCGCCGGCGTGCGCGGGGTGCCCCGGCCGGAGGCGGAGCTGGCCCGCCGGGTGCGCGCCGCGATCGGGCCGGGCAAGCCGATCGCCGGCACCTTCGACCCGCACGGCAACGAGGACGAAGCCTTCCTCCAGCACGCCGACATGGCGTT
>CAXTVQ010000084.1:18186-19631 GCA_964247705.1 uncultured Acetobacteraceae bacterium
AATGCCGACCCGGCGCTCGCCGAACGCATCGCCGCCGACATGGCCGAGTGGATCTGGCGCCACCGCAGCGCCCTCGCCGGCGCCGCCACGGTGCACCGCATCGCCCAGGGCGTCAGCCTCGCCCGGGAGGCCATCGCAAGCGGCAAGCGCCCCGTCGTGCTCGCCGACCACAGCGACCGCTCCGGCTACGCCACCTGGCTGTTGCGCGCGTTGCTGGCCCAATCCGTCCCGCGCGCCCTGATCGCGACGGTCGCCGACGGCCCCCTCCTCGCCACCTTGCGCGACGCCAAACCCGGCGACGCCTTCGACCATGCGGTCGGCGGCCGTGCCGACGAGAGCGCCGGCGATCCCGTCCGCATCACCGGCCGGGTACACGCCGTGGTGGACCGCCCGGGCGGCGCCTGGCTCCTGGTTGCGTTCGGCGACGGCTGCATGCTCGTGCTCAGCCCCTTCCTGGCGCAGATCATCGAGGTGTCCACCCTCGAAGCCCTCGGCCTCGACCCGGCCTCCTACGACGTGATCGCCCTCAAATCCCGCGTGCACTTCCGCCGCGGCTTCGACGACACCGGGTTCGCCCCCACCATCCTGCTGGTCGAACCGGACGAGCCCTTCCTCGGCACCGTCCGCCTGGACGCACTGCCCTACACCGCCATCGACCCGGCCCATTTCTACCCCTACGCGCCGGAATGAGCACCCAGGTCATCGGCCTGCTCGGCGGCATGAGCTGGGAAAGCTCCGCGCAGTATTACCGCCTCATCAACGAGGGCGTCCGCAGCCGCCTCGGCGGCCTGCATTCCGCCCGCTGCCTGATGTGGTCGTTCGACTTCGCCGAGGTGGAGGCCTTGCAGCACGCCGGACGCTGGGACGACGCGACGGCCCTGCTGATCGACGCGGCACGGCGGCTCGAGCGCGGCGGTGCGGATTTCCTCGTGATCTGCACCAACACGATGCACCGCATGGCCGACGCGGTGCAGGCCGCGACCGGCATTCCGCTGCTGCACATTGCCGACCCGACCGCCGAGCGCATCAAGGCCGCCGGGTTCACCCGCGTCGGCCTGCTCGGCACCGCGTTCACCATGGAACAGGATTTCTACCGTGGCCGCCTGACCCGCGATCATGGGTTGGATGTCCTGGTGCCCGGTGAGATGGACCGTGCGACCGTGCACCGTGTGATCTACGATGAACTGGTGCAGGGCCGCGCCGAACCAGCCTCACGCGACGCCTACCGCGCGATCATCGCCCGTTTGGTCGAGCGGGGTGCGGAGGCGATTATTCTGGGCTGCACGGAAATCATGCTGCTGGTGACGGACGCGGACAGTTCGGTGCCGTTGTTCGATACGACGTCCATACATGCTGAGGCAGCGGTGGAGCGGGCGCTGCACCTGCGTCTGGCTGGAACCACTCACTAAGGCGGTTCCTGTTAGCGATCGGTCGTCTTTGACCTT
>CAXTVQ010000085.1:0-19187 GCA_964247705.1 uncultured Acetobacteraceae bacterium
CCGCAACCGACGGTGGTGTAGAACGGGTTGCCCGTCAGCCCCATGATGTAGGTGATGCGATGTGGCGCCGCGATGGCTGCCGTGGTGAACAGCGACAGCGCTGTGGTCAGTATCAGACGCATTGTTTCCCCCGTTATGTGCGGTCGCGGCCGCGCCGCTTGAGTTGGTCGGCGTAGACGGCGGCGATGACGACGAAGCCGATCACGACCATCTGCCAGAACGGCTGCACGCCCATGATGATGAAGCCGTTGGCGAGCACGGCGGGAATGAACACGCCGATCACGGTGCCGATCACGGTGCCGCTGCCGCCGGACAGGCTGGTGCCGCCCAGCACGACGGCGGTGATCGCCTCCAGCGGGTCGGTGCCGTGGCCCTCGAGCGTGGTGGTGGAGAAGCGGCCGAGCGAGAGCATCGCGGCGACGCCGGCCAGCAGCCCGCTCAGCACGTAGAGCGAGAGCAGGTGGTTGCCGACGTTGATCCCGGCGCGGCGGGACGCCTCCGGGTTGGAGCCGACCAGGTAGGTGTGGCGGCCGTAGCGCGTCATGTGCAGCCAGACCATGCCGAGTGCGGTGAAGACGGCCGTGATCAGGACGAGATAGGGTACGCCGAACAGGCTCCCGGTGCCGATCGCGATCAGCGTGTCGGGGACGGTACGGATGTCGTTGCCGTCGGTGATGAGGTAGGACAGGCCGAGTGCGGAGCCCATGGTGCCCAGCGTGGTGATCAGCGCCGAGACCCGCAGGCGGGAGATGCAGAAGCCGTTGAACAGGCCCCAGGCGGCCCCGGCCAGCAAGGCGACCACGGTGCCGACGAACACGGTGCCTGCCCCGTCCGTGCCCATCGCCTCCATCGTTTTCGCTGCGGCCACGCCGGCGAACACCAGCACCGAACCGATCGATAGGTCGAAGCCGCCCGCGATCATCACGTAGGTCATGCCGATCGAGAGGATCAGCAGCGTGGATGCGTCTAGGAAGATGTTGCGGATGTTGAACACGCTGGCGAAGGTGCTGGGCCGTGCGATGGCGAAGAACGCGCACATCAGGATCAAGATGACGAGCATGTAGAACGGCGACGAGCTGGCCACCGTGCGCATGCGCTTGGTCAGGCCCGGCGGCGGCAGCAACGGCGCTTCGGCGATGAAATCGGGGCCGGATGTGTGTCCGATCACGTCCTGGGTCATGCGGCTGCCTCCTCCGCCGGGTCGAGTGCGCCGGTCATGGCGCCCACCAGATCCTGCACGCTCAGGTTCTCGTTGCGAAGCCGGGTGATGCGGCGGCCGAGGCGCAGCACCTCGACGCTGTCGGCGACCTGCAGCACGTCGCGCATGTTGTGGCTGATGAGCACGATGGCGACGCCGGAGTCGCGGATGCGGCGGATCAGGTCCAGCGTGCGGCCGGTTTGCAGCACGCCGAGGGCGGCGGTGGGTTCGTCCATGAAGACGACGCTTTTGGCCCACATGATGGAGCGGCAGATGGCGACACTTTGGCGCTGGCCGCCGGAGAGGCTGGCGATCGGGGCGTCCATGTCCTTGAGCGTGACGCTGAGGCGCTTGAAGGCGCGCTGGCTTTCCTGCCGCATCGCCGGGTTGTCCAGGAAGCCGAGGCGGCCCAGCAGGCCAGGGCGCAGGCGTTCGCGGCCCATGAACATATTGGCGGACGGCGAGAGGTCGGGCGCCACGGACAGGTCCTGGTAGACCGTTTCGATCCCCACGGCATGGGCGTCGGCGGGGGAGCCGAACGTGACGGGCTTGCCGCCGACGAAGATCTCGCCGGAGGTCGGCTTGTTCACGCCGGAGAGGATTTTGACGAGCGTGCTCTTGCCGGCGCCGTTGTCCCCGATGAGCGCGGTGACTTCGCCGGGATAGGCCGCGAAGTCCGCCCCGCGGAGCGCTTCGACATGGCCGAAGCGTTTGGTGATGGCGCGCGCCTCCAGCACGGCACCACCGGTTTGGCCGGGACTTGTCATTGTTTCCCCCTCGCCGTGCATTCGAATGCATGGAAGTCTACGCAGCCCTGCCATGCGGTAGCAAGAGGAGAACTTAGCCCATGTCGGCCTTGAGGATCTGCGCGATCACGGCGATCTCGTCGTACATGCGCCATTCGCGGATGATCTTGCCGCGGCGGAACTCGAAATGGGACGAGCCGAGCACGGCGACGGGGGCGCGGTTCACCGGGCCGTAGGCGGGGACGCCGCTATAGGTGCCGCGCAGCAGCCAGATCGCGGCCACCCGCAACCCGAGGTCGGGCGAGGCGTGGGTGCTGAAGTCGCGGATCTCCACCTGGCCGTCCGGGAAGGCCGCGAGAAGGTCGATCAGTTCGTTCTGGTAGGGCGCGATCCCCATGGCGCGGCGCAGGCGGACGGATTGGATCGCGATCGTGTCGGCGCAGAAGCGGGTGACCTCGTCCATGTAGCGGCCGTTCCAGGCGCGCTCGAACAACTCGGCCACCATCTGGCACTCGGCGTCGTGCCGGCGGGGGCGCTCGCCGGACATGCCCACGCGCACCGGGTTCGCGAAGCGGCCGGCGAAGGCGCCGCTGGCTTGCGATTCCACCGCCTGGCCGAGCACGGGGGAGGAGCGGGCGAGTTGCGCGGCGACGGCGAACGGGTCCAGGCCGAGGTCCTGCAGGACGGCGAACTCGTCGCGCATCACCCATTCCTCGACGACCTTGCCGCCGCGCACCAGGCAGTGCGCCGTGCCGCGGTTCACCCACTGCTTCCCGGTGGGCGGGCCGTAGGTCCAGTAGCCGTTATGCGTCGCGTTGTTCAGCACCCGGTGGCTGCTGATGAAGCCGTCCGTGCCGCGCTGCTCCCACACGACGTCGTCATGTCCGCCGCCGCGGTTGTGGAAGGCGGACATGCGCTGGATCGAGTTGGTCATCACGTGGTCGAAGCCGTAGGTTTCGCCATAGGCGGTGTGCACCTTCACGTCCGGCGCGTAATGGTCCCGCAGGTGGCCGAGCCCGCGCGTGATCCAGATCCGGTCGGTCCAACTGGTGATGTAGTCGCGCGGGTCGGCATAGGGCGCGTAGGTCGCCGGGTCGATGCCGTCGAGCTGTTCGTTTGGCAAGGCGGGGATGCTCCCTTGTGGTGGTGCGTGTGGCGGGCCAGCATCGTGCGTGGCTGTGAGGGAGCGGGCAAGATGGTGGAGACGGCGGACGTGGTCGTGGTCGGGCTGGGTGCGATGGGCAGTGCTGCGCTGCACCGCCTGGCGCTGTCCGGCGTGCGGGCGGTGGGCATCGACCGGTTCCACCCGCCGCACGACCGCGGGTCCACCCACGGCGAGAGCCGCATCACGCGGCTCGCCGTCGGCGAAGGGCCGGAATATGCACCGCTGGTGCGCCGCTCGCACGAGATCTGGCGCGAGTTGGAGGCGGAGAGCGGGGAGAGCCTGTTCCTGCAAACGGGCGGGCTGATCATGGGCTCGGGCGCGGGTGTCGCGGTGCACCATGGCAAGGACGATTTCGTCAAGCGCACCGTTGCGGTGGCGCGCGAGTACGGCATTGCGCACGAGGTGCTGGACGCGGCGGAGATCGGGCGGCGGTTTCCACAGTTTGGGCTGACGGGGGATGAAGTCGCGTGCTTCGAGCCGAGCGCCGGGTTGGTGTATCCGGAGCGGTGCGTGGCGGTGCAGCTCCGCCTGGCGCAGGCGCACGGGGCGGTGGTGCATTGCGGGGAGATTGTGAGCGCGGTGACGGACATCCCGGGGGGCGTCGCGGTAACGACGGGGCAGCGGGTGATCCACGCCGGCCGCGCCATCCTGACAGCAGGGCCATGGCTGCCGCAGTTGGCCGGGGGGCGCCTGGCGGAGGTTACGTCCGTGTATCGGCAGGTCTTGCATTGGTTCGAGGTGGAGGACCCGGCGGCCTATGCGCCCGGGCGCTTCCCCGTGTTCATCTGGATCCATGGGGCGGGTGAACACGACTATTTCTACGGCTTTCCCGCGCTGCCGGGTGCGGCGACGGTAAAGCTGGCGACCGAGCAGTATGCCGGGGCGGTGAACCCGGACGCGGTGGACCGGACGGTGCACCCGGCGGAGGCGGCCGCGATGTTCGCAGACCACATCGCGGGGCGGTTGCGCGGGGTGACGGCCGGCTGCGCACGGTCCGCCACGTGCCTGTATACGGTGACGCCGGACCGTGGGTTCGTGGTGGACACGCTGCCTGGCCGGCCTGCGGTGCTGGTGGCGTCGGCGTGCTCCGGGCACGGGTTCAAGCATTCGGCGGCGGTGGGAGAGATCCTGGCGGGGACCGCGGTCGGGGAGACGTTCGGGCTCGGCAGGTTTGCAGCTTAGCAGCGCCGAGGGCAAAATCGACGACGGGAGAACGACCATGCAGGGCAAAGTGGCACTCGAGGAGCATTTCGCGTTGCCAGAGACGGTGCAGGACAGCGCCGGGTTCGTGCCGGGCGATTACTGGACCGAGCTGAAGGCGCGCCTGCTGGACATGCAGGACCGGCGGCTGCGCGAGATGGACGCGCACGGCATCGAGATGATGCTGCCCTCGTTGAACGCGCCCGCCGTGCAAGCCATCCCGGACCGCGCCCGTGCCATCCAGATCGCGCGGCAGGCCAACGACGTCCTGGCCGAGGAAGTGGCCAAGCGTCCGGACCGGTTCCGCGGCCTGGCGGCGTTGCCGATGCAGGACCCGGAGGAAGCCGCACGCGAACTGGCGCGCTGCGTGGAGGAGTTGGGTTTCGTTGGCTGCCTGGTGAACGGGTTCAGCCAGGTCGAGGACCCGGCGAACGCGACGTACTACGACCTGCCGCAATACCGGCCGTTCTGGGCGGAGGTGGAGCGGTTAGGCGTGCCCTTCTACCTGCACCCCCGCAACCCGCTGCCGCAGCACGCGCATATCTATGACGGCCACCCCTGGCTGATGGGCCCGACCTGGGCGTTCGGGCAGGAGACGGCGGTGCACGCGCTGCGGCTCATGGCGTCCGGGCTGTTCGACGCGCATCCGCGGCTGCAGGTGATCATCGGGCACATGGGGGAAGGCCTGCCCTATTCCATGTGGCGGGTGGACAACCGCAATGCCTGGGTGAAGACGCCGAAGACGTATCCGGCGAAGCGGCCGCTGGGCGAGTATTTCCGCGAGAACTTCTACATCACGACGTCTGGCAATTTCCGGACGCAGACGCTGATCGACGCGATGCTGGAGATCGGGGCGGACCGGATCCTGTTCTCGGCGGACTGGCCGTTCGAGAACATCGACCACGCGGCGGAGTGGTTCGACGCGTGCACGATATCGGAGCGGGACCGGGTAAAGATCGGGCGGACGAATGCCTGGTCGCTGTTCGGTTTGGACCGTGCGGACGCATCTGGCCGATGATCTGCGTTCTAAGCTCGCTCCCCTTGTGGGAAGGGGTCGGGCGTGGGTGTGGAGGCTTGGCACTCGTGCGGCTCGACCCCTCCCCCGGCCCCCGCCCACAAAAGGATGGGGGAAGGGGAGGACTGTTCGGCCTACCGCCGCCTTGCCGCTGGGTCCAGGGCCGTTCGTAACGATTCGCCAAGCGCGTTGAACGCGAGCGCGCTGAACAGGATAGCCAGGCCTGGCGCCCACATCTGCTCCGGGGCGATTTCCAGGTAGCCGTACGCGCGGGCGAGCATGGCGCCCCAGCTTGGCTCGGGGGGCTGCACGCCGAGGCCGAGGAAGGAGAGGCTTGCCTCCGCCAGGAGCGAGGCGGCGAGCAGCAGGGTGATCTGCACCACCACCGGCTGCACGACGTTCGGCAGCACGTGGCGGACAAGGATGTGGCGGGTGGTGGCGCCGAAGCAGCGGGCGGCGTCCACGAACAGCTCGTTTCGCAGCACGAGCGTCTGCGCGCGCACCAGGCGGGCGATCACGGGGGAGAATACGACCCCGACCGCGACCATGCTGTGCACCAGGCCGATGCCCATCGCGCCGGTGATCGCGACCGCCAGGATGATGGCGGGGAAGGACAGCACGGTGTCGATCAACCGGCTGGCGACCTCGTCCACCCAGCCGCCGATGAACCCGGCGAGCAAGCCGAGGGGCACGCCGATCGCCACGGCAACGGCTGTCGCGAGCACACTTGCGTACAGGGCCAGCGGCGCGCCGTAGATCAGGCGGGTGAACACGTCGCGGCCGAGGTCGTCGGTGCCCAGCCAGTGCGTGCCGTCCGGCGGCAGCAGCGTATCCGAGAGGGCTTGCGCGGTGGGCGAGTAGGGCGCGATCGACGGGGCCAGTAGGCCGAGCAGCAGGATGCCGAGCAGCCAGAGCAGGCTCAGGGCGGCCCGCTTGTCGCGCCACAGGCGGCTCACCGTGTCACCCGCGGGTCGAGCAGGGTGTAGAGCGTGTCGACGGCGAGGTTCACTGCGACCACGATCACCACCATGGCCAGCACGACGCCCTGCACGACAGGGAAATCCTTGGCCAGCGCCGCCTGCACGACCGTGCTGCCGATGCCGGGGATGGCGAAGACGGCCTCGATCACGACGGTGGCGCCCAGCATGCGGTTCAGCAGGAGGCCGAGCACGGTGAGCAAGGTGACGCTCACGTTCTTCAGCCCGTGCTTCCAGACGATCGCGGCGGGGGAGAGACCCTTCGCGCGCAGGGTGCGGACGAATTGGCTGCCGAGGACTTCGATCAGTGCGCTGCGGAGTTGGCGCGCGACCTCGGCCACGCCGCTGGCGCCGAGCGCCAAAGCGGGGAGCAGGGCGTGGCGGATGGATTGCGCCGGGTCGGTGGCGAGCGAGACGGCGCCGGTGGCGGGGAGCAGGCGCATGTCCAGCGCGAAGATCGAGACCAGGATCATCGCGAGCCAGAACGAGGGCACGGCGACACCGAGCGAGCTCAGCGCCGAGATCAGCCCGTCCGCCCAGGAGCCGGCGCTGGTGGCGGCGGCGATGCCGAGCGGGATGCCGAACAGCATGGCGATCAGCACGGCGCCGACCACGATCTCGATCGTGTTGGGGAATTTCTCGATGATCGCCTGGCGGACCGGGACGCCGGTCAGCAGCGAGTGCGAGAGATCGCCCTCGACGGCGCGGCCGAGCCAGGAGGCGTATTGCACCAGGAACGGACGGTCCAGGCCGTATTGCTGGCGGATCTCGAGGATGCGGGCGGGGGTCGCGTTGTCGCCGGCGAGGGTGACCGCCGGGTCGCCGGGGACGAGCTGCAGCAGGCCGAAGACGAGGAAGGTCGCGAGCAGCACCACGGGCACGATCTGCGCCAGGCGGCGGCCGAGGAAGCCCAGGCGGTCCCGCATCAGGTGGCTAGCGAGACGCCGTCGAAGCGCGGCTTGCCGAGCAGGGTGGGTTCGTAGCCGTGCACCTTGTCGGTGTCGGCCACGATCTGCGACTGGAACGCGAGGGGGGCGAACAGCGCCTGCTCCCGCACCATGGACTGCACGGTGGCGAAGGCGCGCGCGCGCTCGGCCTGGTCGCTGCTGGCGCGGGTCTTGGTGATGGCGGCGTCCAGCTCCGGCGTGCCGGTGCGGCCGGCGTTGTAGAAGGCGCCGGTGCCGAACATCAGCGCGTAGCTCAGCGTCGGGTCCGGGCGGCCGGTCCAGGCGGAGAGCAGCATGTCGCCCTGCCCGCCCTGGAAATACTGCGCGGTGGCTTCGGGCAGCGCGAGGCCGGTCAGGCGGATGCGGATGCCGGCGGGGCGGAACTGCTCGATCAGGATCTCGGCGCGCTGTTGGCTGGTCTGGTCCGAGTAGCCGATCATGCTGAGGTCCACGCCGCCCGCGAACCCGGCGGCGGCGAGGAGCTGGCGGGCCTTGTCCACGTCGCGCTTGAGCGGGCCGCCCTCGGCGCTGTAGGCCCAGTGCTCCTTGGGCAGCAGCGCGTCCGCGGTTTCGAACAGGCCAAGTGCCGAGCCTTTGTTGTACTCGTCGCGGTCGATCGCGGCGTTGATCGCCTGGCGCACCCGGGCGTCCGCCATCGGGCCCTGCTTGTAGCTGAAGAACAGCAATTGGCAGTAGAGCGTGGGCGTGCTGACCGTCTGGATCCCGCGGGAGCGCCTTGCCACCGCGAGCTGTTGCGGGGCGAGCGCGTAGACGAGGTCGTTCTCGCCCGTGGTAACCGAGCGCAACCCGGTTTGCAGGTCGTTGATCACGTTGAAGCGGATACCGGCGAGCTTAGGCAGGCCCTGTTTCCAGTATGTGTCGTTGCGGGTGACGGTGGTGCCCTCCTTGTCCCGCCACTCGACGAACTTCATCATGCCGGTGCCGACGGGGGCGCGGTCGATGTTGTCGTTCTTCGCCACCGCCGCGGGGGAGACCATCATGCCGGCGCGGTCGGCCAGGATCAGCGGCAGGGCGGTGTCCGGCTGCTTGAGGTGCATGGTGACCTGGTGCGGCCCGCTGACGTCCACCGTGTCGATGGAGGCCACGTCCGCCTTCACGTTGGAGCGGGGGCTGCTGCGGATGCGGTCGAGGTTGGATTTCACGGCGGCGGCGTCGAACGGCGTGCCGTCGTGGAAATGCACGTCCTCGCGCAAATCCATCACCAGCGTCAGCGGGTCGGGGAAGCGCCAGGCGGTGGCCAGGTTCGGTGTCGCCTGCATCGTCTTGAAGTCGTAGCCGACCAGGGTGTCATACAATGTGTAGAGCTGGATGTGGTCGTCGCCGGAGCGCCCCGTCATCGGGTCGAACGAGGTGATGTCGAAGGAGCAGGAGACGTGCAGCGTGCCCGTTGCGCTTTCGGCGCGGGCCAGCCGGCTGACGGCCAATGCGCTGGCGGCGCTGCCCAAGAAGACCCGGCGTTCCATACTCTCTCTCCCTAACGCGCCCCGATCTCCGCCGGGGCTTGGTGCCTGATCGGCAAGGCGAACTCGGCGTAGTGGCAGGCGGCGCCGTGGCCGGTAGCGTCCTCGCGCCAGGGCGGAACCTGCTCGGCGCAGAGGCCGGTCGCGACCGGGCAGCGGGTGCGGAAGCGGCAGCCGGAGGGCGGGTGCACCGGGCTCGGGATCTCGCCTTGCAGAGGCGGCGCGCGCGGCCGGCGGAGCGAGGGCGGCAGCGGCATGGGCTCGGCGGCGAGCAGGGCCTGGGTGTAGGGGTGCAGCGGGCGGTCGCACACGGCGCCGGCCGGGCCCTGCTCCATGATGCGGCCGAGATACATCACGGCGACCCGGTCGCTCACGTGGGAGACGACGCCGAGGTCGTGGGTGATGAACACGTAGGTCAGGCCGAGTTGCGCCTGCAGGTCGGCGAACAGGTTCAGCACGTCCGCCTGGATCGAGGCGTCCAGGGCCGCCACGACTTCGTCGCACACGATCACCTCGGGCTGGGTGGTGAGCGCGCGGGCGATGTTGGCGCGCTGCTTCTGGCCGCCGGAGAGTTCGTGCGGGTAGCGGTCCGCCGTGGTGGCGGCGAGACCGACCTGGTCCAGCAGCTTGCGCATGCGGGCGTCGCGGTCGGGCCTTGTCCCCTGCCCCGCCACGTCCAGCGGTTCGCGCACGCTCTGGCCGATGGTCATGCGGGGGTCGAGGGCGGCGTTCGGGTCCTGGAACACGATCTGGAACTGGCGGCGGTGTTGGCGCAGGGCGGCACGGGTGAGGGCGAACGGGTCCTGGCCGCGGTGCAGCACGCGGCCGGTGGTCGGGGGGGTGAGGCAGACCAGGGCGCGGGCCAGGGTCGACTTGCCGGAACCGGACTCGCCGATCACGCCGAAGGTCTCGCCGCGGTGCACGGCGATGTCCACGCCGTCCACGGCGCGCACGCTCTCGCCGCGGCGCTTGGTAGGGAAGTGGACGCAGAGCGCCTCGGTGGCGAGCAGCTTCGTCATGCGGCGGCGCCCAGCAGATGCAGGTCCGGCGAGCGGCAGCAGCGGACGGCGCCGCCGGCGACCAGGCCCATGATCTGCGGCCGGGCGCAGGGCGGCTGCGCGTGCGGGCAGCGCGGGGCGAAGCGGCAGCCGTCGGGCATGGCGGTGGGCGGGGGCACGCGGCCGGGAATGGAGGGCAGCCGGGTCTTGCGCGGGCTGAGGCGCGGGATCGAGCGCAGCAGGCCGGAGGAATACGGGTGGCGCGGCCGGGTCAGCAACGCCTCGGCCGGCGCGTCCTCCACGACCTGCCCGGCGTAGAGGGTGAGCACGCGGGTGCAGGCCTCCGCGATCACGCCGAGGTCGTGGGTGATGAACAGCAGCGCCATGCCCAGGCGTTCGCCGAGCGAGATCAGCAGGTCCACGATCTGCGCCTGCACCGTCACGTCCAGCGCCGTGGTGGGTTCGTCGGCGATCAGGAGGGCGGGTTCGCAGGCGATGGCGATGGCGATCATGGCGCGCTGGCGCATGCCGCCGGAGAGCTGGTGCGGGTAGTTCTCCGCACGGCGGCGCGGCAGGGGGATGCCGACGGAGTCCAGTATCTCGACGGCACGTTCGGCGGCGGCGGCGCGCGACAGGCCGCGATGCGTGCGCAGGGTCTCCGCGATCTGCTCGCCCACGGTGAACACGGGGTCCAGCGCGCTCATCGGTTCCTGGAAGATCATGCCGATACGCCCGCCGCGCACCCGGCGCAGTTGGCGCTTGGGCAGGCGCAGCACGTCCTGCCCCTCGAACATCACGCGGCCGGCGAGGCGGGCGGCAGGCAGCAGGCGCAGCAAAGCAAGGCCGGTGACGGTCTTGCCGCAGCCGCTCTCCCCCACCATGCCGACGCGCTCGCCGGGTGCGATGGCGAAGCTGACATCCTGCGTCACGGAGATGGGCCCGAAGGCGACGCCTAAGCCTTCCACCGAGAGCAGCGGGTCGCTCACGCGGGTTGTGCGACCCGGCGGCGCTGCGGCTGCGGCTCGGTGCCGATGATGCCGGCGGCGGCGAGGGCGGCGATCTCGGCCGGGGTCATGCCGAGCAGGCCGGCGAGCACGGCCTCGGTGTGCTGGCCGAGGGTGGGGGCGGGCCAGCGCACCGGGTACGGCACGGCGGCCTCGCGGAACGGGAGGGAGGCTTGCGGGTGGCGGCCGACTTCGGCGCGGGTGCGCCACTGCCAGAAGCCGCGTTCGATGAGGTGGCGGTCCTCGTGCAGCGCGCCCGGGGAGATGACGGCGCCGGCGGGGACGCCCTGGGCTTGCAGTGCGGCCATGGCTTCCGCGGGGCTTTGCTGCCGGGTCCAGGCGGCGATGGCTTGCTCGATTTGGGCGGCATGGGCCTGGCGGCCGGGGAGGGTCCGGAGCGCCGGGTCCGCCAGCAGGTCGGGGCGGCCGATGGCGCGGCAGAGGCCGGGCCAGTGCGCGTCCTCGGCCACGGCCACGAGCACCCAGCGGTCGGCGCCGGCGCAGGGGAACACGCCGTGCGGGGCTTGACCCGGGTGGCGGTTGCCGGTGCGTGCGGGGGGTGTGCCGGTGGATTGCAGCAGCATCGGCACGGCGGTGAAGGGCAGCATGCACTCGATCTGCGACAGGTCGATATGCTGGCCCTCCCCCGTACGCTTGCGGTGCAGCAGGGCGGCCATGAGGGCGACGGTCGCGTTCAGGCCGCCGATCGCGTCGCCGAACGCGAGGTGGCCCATGGTGGGCGGTGCGTCCGGCTCACCCACCAGGCGGGGCAGGCCGGAGCCGTGCTCGAGCGTGGAGCCGTAGGCGCGGCATTCGCGCCAGGGGCCGGTGGCGCCGTAGGCGGACATGGAGGCCATGACCAGGCCCGGGTTCACCGCGCGCAGATGGGCGTAGGACAGGCCCAATTTCGGCAGCACGCCGGTCGAGTAGTTCTCTACCACGGCGTCCGCATCCGCGACCAGGCGGCGGACGATGGCGACGCCCTCGGGTGCGGTGAGGTCGAGCGTGATGCCGCGCTTGTTGCGGTTCATCACCACGAAGCGCCCGGTGCGCTCGTGCTTGCGGGTGGCGAGGGCTTCGGGGCGGGTGTCCACGCCGCGCCACCAATCGGTGTATTGGCAGGCTTCGATCTTCACGACGTCCGCGCCGAGGTCGGCCAGGGTGCGGGTGGCGAGCGGGCCGGCCCAGCCCATGGTGAGGTCGATCACGCGCATGCCCCGCAGCGGCAGGCCGGGTGCGCGGCGCCGTGCGGCGGGTTGCTGCGCGCGGGGGCGAAACTCGGCGGGGCCGGTCGCGATGGGTGGCACCGTGCCGCCGCCGGTGGTGGGGGTGTGGGACAAGCCGAGCGGGGCGCCGGGTCCGTGGGCGACGGTGCTGCCGAACGCGATGGGCACGACGGCGCGGCGGGTGCGGAACGGTTCGTGCGCGACCAGCTCCGCCATGCTGGGGACGGGGACGATCGGCAGGCGGTGCTGCAGTCCGAGGGCGAACCACTCGGCGGCGGTGCGTTCCAGCAGACGGGGCATGAAGGCGGCTTCCAGCTCGGCCGCGCGGGGCAGGCGTTCCATGCCGAGGATGAGGCCGGGCGCCTCGGCCAGGTCCGGCAGGCCGACCAGGAGGCAGAAGTCGCGCCATTGCGCCGGGGTGATGAGGGTGATGCCGACCCAGTCGTCCTTCGCCGGGTAGATGCCCAGCGGGAAGGTGGGCTGGAAGCGGTTGATGCCGAGCCGGGCGTCGGTCCACCCGGCGATGGTGGCCTCGGCCGCCTGGTATTCGGCAAGCGCGATGCAGGCTTCGTGGACGCTGAGTTCAAGCGTTCGGCCGCCGTCGCCGGAGGCGCGCGCAAGGATGGCGCCAAGGGCGGCGATGCACGCGGAGAGGCCGCCGATGATGGCGGCCTGGTGGTCGGGCGCGGCGACGGGCGGGCCTTCCTCCGGGCCCACGAGCTGCACCAGGCCGGCGAGCGCGCGGCAGACGGCGTCGGTGCCTGCGTGGCTGGCATAGGGGCCGGTGCGGCCGAACCAACTGACGTCGATATGGACGAGGCCGGGAGGGGGCGCCGGCTGCGGTCCGGGGCGGGAGTCGATGCAGATGTCGGCGGCTGCCATCAGGGCTGCTTCGTCGCCGGTGGCAGTGCGCTTGCCGTAGTTGAGGAAACCGAACCAGGCGCTGTCCTCGCCGATCGCGGGGCCGGTGCGGCGTGCCGGGTCGCCTTCGGGCGGTTCGAGCTTGATCACATCGGCGCCCAGGTCGGCGAGCAGGCGCGCGCAATAGGCGGCGGCCGGCAACGTGCCGATCTCCAGAACGCGAAGGTGCGACAGCGGCGCCCCTTGGGTCACGTTGGTCCTCCCTAAGACCGTGCGGCAGTTCTGCTCGCTTGCGGGGGAGCATGGACGCAGCTAGCGTTACCGCCAAGTGGAAATTCAATCCGCGCAATGGCGATCGTGTCGCCGAGGAAAACGCCGGTGAAGGAGTGCCCCGCGCCATGAGCTGGCAGCCGGAACTGGACGAACTGAACGCGCGCACGGTCATGGCCCACGGGATGGGCGGGCCGGACAAGATCAAGCGGCAGCACGACGCCGGGCGGCTGACGATCCGGGAGCGGATCGACCGGCTGGTGGACCCACGCAGCTTCCACGAGGTTGGCGCGCTCTCGGGCGTGGGTACGTATGGGCCGGAGGGCGACATCGAGGGGGTGGTGCCGGCCAACGGCATCTTCGGCCGCGCCACCATCGGCGGGCGGACGGTGGTGGTGCTGGGCGACGACTTCACCGTGCGCGGCGGGTCGGCGGACGCCACGATCGGGGCCAAGCCGCTGATGGCCGAGCAGATGGCCAACGAGTTCCGGCTGCCGATCCTGCGCGTGATCGAGGGATCGGGCGGCGGCGGGTCGGTGAAGACGATCGAGACCAAGGGACGCGCCAACCTGCCGGGCGGGATCGGCACGGCGATGGCGTATCACCTGGCGACGACCAACATGTCCGTGGTGCCGGTGGTGGGCCTGGGGCTGGGCTCGGTCGCGGGGCTGGGGGCGGCGCGGCTGGCGGCCAGCCATTACAGCGTGATGACCAAGACGTCGGCGATGTTCGTGGCGGGGCCGCCGCTGGTGGCGCGGCTTGGGGAAAAGCTCGACAAATACGAACTGGGCGGGTGGGAGATCCAGACCCGCAGCGGCGCCGTGGACCATGCGGTGGATACGGAGGAGGAAGCGTTCGCCTGCGCGCGGCGGTTCCTCTCCTACCTGCCGCAATCGGTCTACGAGTTGCCGCCCGTGATCGCGTGCGAGGATGACGAGGAGCGGCGGGACGAGAGCCTGTTCACCGTCATCCCGCGGGAGCGGCGCAAGATCTACAAGATGCGGCCGATCGTGGAGAGCCTGGTCGACCGCGGCAGCTTCTTCGAGATGGGGCGGGGCTACGGGCGCTCGATGATCACGGGGCTGGCGCGGCTGGGGGGCCGGCCGGTGGCGGTGATGGCGAGCGATCCGTTCTACTACGGCGGGGCCTGGACGGCGGATACCTGCCAGAAGATCGTGCGCTTCGTGGACCTGGCGCAAACGTTCCACCTGCCGGTGGTCTACCTGGTGGACTGCCCCGGGTTCCACATCGGGCTGGACGCGGAAAAGGCGGCGACTATCCGGCACGGCGTGCGGGCGATGGCGGCGGTGAACCAGACGACGATCCCGTGGTGCTCGGTGATCATCCGCAACTGCTTCGGGGTCGCGGGGGCGGTGCACCAGCCGTCCGGGCGGCTTGCGCTGCGGTATGCGTGGTTGTCCGCTTACTGGGGGTCGCTGCCGCTGGAGGGCGGGATCGAGGCGGCTTACCGCGCCGATATCGAGTCCGCACCCGACCCTGCGGCCAAATTGCAGGAGATCGAGCGGCGGCTGCAGAAGCTGCGCTCGCCGTTCCGCACCGCGGAATCGTTCTGGGTGGAGGAGATCATCGATCCGCGCGGCACCCGCTCGCTGCTGTGCGAGTTCGCGCGGCTGGCTTGGCCGTTGCTGACGCCGGGTCCGTCCGCGCTCGCGATCCGACCCTAGGGGAACCGCTTATGGCCGAGACCAAGGTGCAGTCCGAGCTGAATGCGACGGTCTGGAAGATCGAGGCGCCGCCCGGCACGCAGGTGGAGGAAGGCGACGTGCTGCTGATCCTGGAGTCGATGAAGATGGAGATCCCGGTGGCGGCGCCGCGGGATGGGACGGTGGCGTCGTTGGCGGTCGCGGAGGGGGAGGCGGTGACGGAGGGGCAGGTGCTGGCGGTGCTGGCCTAAGCCGTGTTCGGCACGGTGCTGGTCGCGAACCGGGGGGCGGTGGCGCGGCGGGTGATCCGGGCGTGCCGGGCGCTCGGGGTGCGGTCGGTGGCAGTGTATTCCGAGGCGGATGCCGGGCTGCCCTACTTGGCGGAGGCGGACGAGGCGCATCTGGTGGGGCCGGCGCCGCCGCGGGAGAGCTATCTGGACCCGGACCGGTTGCTGCGCTTGGCGGCGGAGCGGGGCGTGGATGCGGTGCACCCGGGCTACGGGTTCCTGTCGGAGAACGCCGGGTTCGCGGCGCGTGTGGCGGCGGCGGGGATGGTGTTCATCGGGCCGGGTGCGGCGCTGATCGGGCAGATGGGGGAGAAGACGCGCGCCCGGGCGCTGATGGCGGGGCGGGGCTTGCCGGTGGCGGCCGGGTCCGCGGTGCTGGGGGATGACCCGGCGACGGCGGCGGCGGCGGCGGAGGCGATCGGGTATCCCGTGCTGGTGAAGCCGGCCGGCGGCGGCGGCGGGATCGGGATGCTGGCGGCGGCGGACCCGGCGGCGCTGCAGCGTGCGGTGGAGCGGGCCCGGTCGGCGGCAGCGCGAAGTTTCGGCAACGCGGCGATCTATCTGGAGCGGTTGCTGGAGCGGCCGCGGCACATCGAGTTCCAGGTGCTGGGGGACCGGCACGGCGCGGTGCGGGCGCTGTTCGAGCGGGACTGCTCGGTGCAGCGGCGGCATCAGAAGGTGCTGGAGGAGTCGCCCGCGCCGGGGGTGCCGCGCGCCGAGCTGGACGCAATGGCGGCGAAGGTGGCGGGCGTGCTGCAGGATCTCGGTTACGACAATATCGGCACGGTGGAGATGCTGCGCGCGGCGGACGGCACGTTCAGCTTCCTCGAGGTGAACACGCGGCTGCAGGTGGAGCACGCGGTGACGGAGATGGTGACGGGGGTGGATCTGGTCGCCGCGATGATCCGGTCGGCGGCGGGGGAGCGGCTGGGGGCGATCCTGCCTGAGGTGGTTGCGCTCGATGGACACGCGGTCGAGGCGCGGGTGTATGCGGAGGATCCTAAGACGTTCTTCCCCTCCACCGGGCCGCTCACGCGGTTCCGGCCGCCGGGCGAGCGCGCCGGGTTGCGGGTGGAGACGGGGTACGCGGAGGGGGCGGTGGTGACGCCGTTCTACGACCCGCTGCTGGCCAAGGTGATCGTGCACGCGCCGACGCGGGATGCGGCGCTGGATGGGTTGGCGGAGGCGCTGGCCGGGTTCGAGGTGGCGGGGGTGAAGACCAATTTGCCGTTCTTGCAGCGGGTGATCGGGGACGGGGCGTTCCGGACGGGGGCGGTGCATACCGGGTTGGTTGGGGAGGTGGCTTAGGAGGTCCGGCTTTGGCGGGCATTCCCCTCCCCGCCAGGATCAAGCCAGGCGGCGATCTCGACGGCGATCTCGGCGGCGATCTCGGCGCTGTTGTTGTCCATCATCGGCATGTGGCTGTTCCCGCGTACGCCGCGGTCCGGCAATCGCCAGAGCTCTGTGCGTGCGCCGGCTTGCCTGAGCCGACGGTCCAGATCGTCCATCGCGGCTGACAGGGTACGCCATAACGGTGTTGCATCGAGGTAGTCGCCCAGCACGGTGAGCACCGGGATCCCGGTGAGCGGCGGCGGAGGCCGTTCGGGAAAGCCCGAGGGCTCGATGCAGACCAGGCCGGCGACCAGGTCCGGCCGTTGCCAGGCGGCCTCGAGTGCGATCAACCCGCCATTGCTGTGCGACACCAGCACCGCCGGCCCGGTTCGTTCGAGCACGGCCAGCAGCGTTCTGGACGCAGCCGGGATGGTGGAGAACCAGCGTGGCACGTGCTGCATGAGGAGCGCCGGGAACGCATCGACCGGAAACCGCTGTCCCGGGAACGGTGTCGTGCTCCCGGCCGCGCCGATGCGGTATAGCGACCACATTTCCTCCGCGCTCCGGGCGACCGGCGCTTCGGGCCATATGCCCGGCAGCGCGCACCAGCCGGCGCGCCCGCGCTCGACCCCGTCCATGACGTGCACCGGGAAGCCGGCGCGCAGGAAGAGTTCGAGCCAGCCGGGGCGGTTGTCGGGCGTCGTCTCCCACATCGACCCGGTCAGGCAGCCGCCGTGGATGAGCACCAAGGGTGGGCGGGACCCGGCGTTTTCCGGCACGAAGCTCTGCACGTAGGCCTGCTCGATGTGGAACGTGCCGTTCGGGTCGTGCTCGATCGACGCTTGGGAGGAGAAGCGGATCGGACGCGGGGGTTCGCCCTCGACTTTGACCTGGCGTCCGCCTGCGAAGAAGCTGCCCATCCGCGCGAGGTGCAGAGTCATTGTTCAAAGCCCATGTCGCGTCGCCGCTCGATCCGTACACCCTCGCGGGATGGGGAGAAAGGGGCGATTGCCGTATGGGCAGGTCGCGTGAGACGCTCCGGCGCAATGTCGGGGGAGCGCGTTCATGTCCAGCCAAGTCGTTTGGGTCACCGGGGCCGGCAGCGGGATCGGGCGGGCGACGGCCATGGCTTTCGCGCGGGCCGGGGCCCGGGTGGCGTTGACGGGGCGCCGGGTGGACGCTTTGGAGGCAACGGCGGCGGCCATCGGGGCCGGCGCGCTGGTGGTGGCGGCGGACCTGGCCGATCCGGACGCGGTGGCGCGGGCGCATGCGGCGGTGGTGGCGGGGCTGGGGCCGGTGGACGTGCTGTTCAACAACGCCGGCGCCAACGTGAAGCAACGGCACCTGCACGAGTTGGCGGGCGACGGGCTTGCCGCGATGCTGGCCGTCAACCTGGCGGCGCCGTTCCTGTGCTCGATGGCGGTGTTGCCCGGCATGCGGGCGAAAGGGGCCGGCACGCTGATCCATATCGGGTCGGTGTCCGGCGTGGGGCTGTTCCCTGCATCCGGGGCGGTCTACGGCGCCACCAAGGCCGGGGTGAACATGATGAGCGCGCACATCAATGCGGAGGAGGGCGTGCACGGCATCCGCTCGATCTGCATCAACCCGGGCGAGGTCGCGACCGACATTTTGGACCGCCGGCCGAACCCGCCTTCGGCCGCCGACCGGGCGCTGATGCTGCAGGCGGAGGATATCGCTGCCGCGGCCGTGTTCTGCGCCGGGTTGCCTGCACGGGCGACCGTGGCTGATATGACGATCCTGCCGACGGACAACCAATTCTGGCGGCCGTTCGCGCAAGCATTGAGCGCCAAGAAGGGATAACGCCGCATCATGGCCGACCTGCCGACAACCACCGTTCCCGTCCCCGTCCTGCGCGGGTTCATTGCCGATATCTTCGCCAAGGCCGGGACCAGCCGGGAGGAGGGCGAGCGCATCGCCCACCACCTGATCGGCGCCAATTTGGCCGGGCATGACAGCCACGGCGTGATCCGGGTGCCCCGCTACGTGCTGTGGCTGGAGAACGGCAGCGTGGTCGCCGGACAGAGCCTGACGGTGGTGACGCAGAGCCCGTCGCATGCCGTGGTGGATGGCGGGTTCGGGTTCGGCCAGACGATCGGGCCGCTGGCGGTGGACATGGGGATTGCGAAGGCGCGCGAGGCCGGCATGGCGGTGATCGCGCTGCGCAACTCCGGGCATATCGGCCGCATCGGCGACTGGGCGGAGCGGGCGGCGGCGCAGGGGCTGGTGTCGATCCACTTCGTGAACGTGGCGATGGGCGAGTTGGTGGCGCCGTTCGGCGGGGTGGACCGGCGGTTTTCGACCAACCCGTTCTGCGTCGGTGCGCCGCAGCCGGATGCGGACCCGCTGATCCTGGACTTCGCGACGTCCACGGTGGCGGAGGGCAAGGTGCTGGTCGCGTCCAACGGGGGCAAGCCGTTGCCGGCGGGGGCGCTGATCGATCCGGACGGCACGCTGTCCACCGATCCGCAAACGCTGTACGGGCCGATCACGCCGGAGAGTTCGACGCGGGATTCGTCCATGGGCAAGGGGGCGTTGCGGGCGTTCGGGGACCATAAGGGGTCGGGCATCGCGTTCATGTGCGAGATCCTGGCCGGGTGCCTGACGGGGGGGCCGACGAGCGGGCCGATCCCGGGGGGCAAGCGCGGGCGGATCGGCAATGGGATGCTGTCGATCTACCTCGACCCGGGGCATTTCGGCGCGGCGCATTTCGCCGAGGTGGCGCGGGAGTATGCGCTTTACGTGAAGGCGTCGCGGCCGGCGGTGGCGGGGACGGAGGTGCTGGTGCCGGGTGAGCC
>CAXTVQ010000086.1:0-19026 GCA_964247705.1 uncultured Acetobacteraceae bacterium
CGCTGCTGGCCGACCAGGCGTTCATGCTGCGATGGCGCAGTGGCGTATCGGTGCCATTGGACGCAGGCTTCGACTGCTACTTGGACATTTTCATCGCCGGCGTCGAGGTTACTGCCCGCGCTGCCCGCAAAACTGCACGCGAAAGAAGCAAGCGGCTCGTTTCGTAGCCTTTCTAGGTCCAGCGGCGATTTTCTGCCGGCAAATTAGCCTTGAACACTGTTAAGGAATTTGCTTAACAGTGTTTATGATTTGATCGGAGCGATACGGTGATGCAGACATCCTTCTCGACGACGGCGGACGCCTTCGGGTTGCAACGGCCTCGCATCGGAACGGCACGCACCATTATCGCTGTCTCCATCGGCAATGCGCTCGAGTGGTTCGACATCGTCGTTTACGGCTTCTTGGCCGCCACCATCGCCAAGCTGTTTTTTCCGGCCGGCAACGACACCGTCTCGCTGCTGCTGACGCTGGCCACGTTCGGCGTGTCGTTCTTCATGCGCCCGCTCGGCTCCGTCGTGCTGGGCGCCTACGCCGACCGCGCCGGCCGCCGCCAAGCGCTGACCCTGTCCATCGCCCTGATGATGCTGGGCACGTTCGTCATCGGGGTGGCGCCGACCTATGCCACCATCGGCCTGGGCGCGCCCGTGCTTCTGGTGGTCGCCCGGCTCATCCAGGGTTTCTCGGCCGGCGGTGAGTTCGGCAGCGCCACGGCCTTCCTGGCCGAGCAAGACCCGACCCGGCGCGGCATGTATACCAGTTGGCAGATGGCCAGCCAGGGTGCCACCATCATCCTGGCCTCCGGCTTCGGCGTGCTGCTGTCCTCCGCGCTGACGGCGGACCAGTTGATCGGCTGGGGCTGGCGCATCCCGTTCTTCTTCGGCCTGCTGATCGGTCCCATCGCGATCTACATCCGCCGCTCGCTGGAGGAATCAGGCGACTTCGAGCACGTGGCCACCGAGGCGCCGTCTTCCCCGCTGGCCAACGCCTTCGGCGCGCAGAAAGGGCAGATGCTCACGGCGCTGGGCCTGGTCGTGCTGGGCACCATCGCCTCCTATACCACGCTGTTCATGCCGACCTTCGCCGTCCGGCAGTTGGGCATTCCGGCACCCTGGGGCTTCACTGCCACGCTGCTGGTGGGCGCCATCCAGTTTGCCTTTGTGCCGGTGTTCGGCAGCCTGTCGGACCGGGTCGGCCGCCTTCCGGTGATGACCACGGCCGCCGTGCTGATGCTGGTCGCCATCGTGCCCGGCTTCATGCTGCTGACGTCCGCCCCCAGCCCGGTGACGCTGCTCGCCGTGCAAGGCGGCATCGCGCTGATCACCGCGGCCTATCTCGGCCCGTTCGCCGCCGCGATGTCGGAGCTGTTTCCTGCCCGCACCCGCGGCACCGGCCTGTCGATCAGCTACAGCTTCGGCGTCACCATCTTCGGCGGCTTCGCCCCGTTCATCATTGCCTGGCTGATCGCGCAGACCGGCACTCCGCTCGCCCCCAGCTACTATGTCGCGTTCGGCGCGGTAGCCAGCCTGCTGGCCCTATTCGGCGCCCGCCGCTACGGCCTGCGCTGAACCGGCGGGACAAGGGAGAGGCACCATGGCGACTGCGGAACTACCGATCACCGGCTACCTGTCCCGCCTGTCCGCACGGCCCGGCGAGCCCATCCTGGCGCATGTCGGCATGCGGGACGGGGGCACCTACCGCGCCCGGCTGCTGCGCGTGATCTCCGCCGACCCGCACCCGCAGGGGCCGGGCCGGCGCTACGAGTATAGGGCCGATCTGTTCGACCAGTCGTTCGAGGGCACCCGCCAGCCGATCCATCTCGGCTCCCACGTCACCATCCCGGCTGGCCCGCAGCGCGACCCCGGGGCGGCCTGCACCTGGACCGCGCTGGTTTGGCCGGGCCTGGTCGGGCACGTGCAAGCGGTGATCGCCGATGGGGCGGCGACCCTGTCCATCGGCCCGCATGGCGCAGTGGCCGAAATCGACGGCACGACCGTCGCCACCACCCTGCCGCTCGCACTGCGGCGGTGGCACCGGGTGTGGATGTCGGCCGATCCCGCGACCGGTACCGTGATCGTCGGGCAGCAGGCGCTTCATGGCGGCGGTCATGCGCTGAGCCCGGGTGCGGCCGCCACGGCACGCGGCACGCATCCTGGCCTGCGCCTCCCCTCCGGCGGCCCGGTGCTGATCGCCGCGCGTGACGCGGCCGAGCAGGCGACGCACCTGGACGGACGTATCGAGGACCCGGCGATCCTGGCCGGCTGGTTAGACGGCTTCGCCGACCCGCTCGCCCGCCCCGGCACGCTGGGCCTGGTCCTGGCTGCGTGGGATTTTTCGCAAGGCATCGGTGGCAGCACCATCACCGACGCCGGGCCGCAAGGCTGCCATGGCGTTGCGGTCAACCTGCCGGCGCGCGGCATGGTCGGCGCGCGCTGGACGGGGCAGGAAACATGCTGGCGGCACGCCCCGCAGGATTACGCCGCGATCCACTTCCACAGCGACGACATCGAGGATTGCGGCTGGACCCCCAGTTTCACCTTCACCGTCCCCGCCGGGCTGCCCAGCAGTTGCTACATGCTGCATCTGTCGTGCGACGCGGGCGAGGACTGGCTGCCGTTCTACGTGCTGGCGGCACACGGCGCAGCACGCGCGCCGATCGCGTTCCTGGCGTCCACCTTCACCTACATCGCCTACGCGAACTATGCCCGCGGCAACGCCGATGCGGCCTACAAGGCTCGCGTCGCCGAGTGGGACGCCTATCCTTACAACGCCGACGACTACCCGACCTACGGGAAGTCCACCTACAACCGGCATCCGGATGGCACAGGCATTTCGCTATCCTCCCGCCTGCGGCCGATCCTGACGATGCGGCCGGGCTTTCCCACCTTCAACGACCCGCGCGGTTCCGGCACACGGCACTTCATCGCCGACTCCCACATCCTCGGCTGGCTGGAGGACAAAGGCTTCGCCTACGACATCGTCACCGACGAAGATTTGGACGACGAGGGGTTGGACTTGGTGCGGCCCTACGCCGCGGTGCTGACCGGCAGCCACCCGGAATACTACACCGAGCGGATGCTGGACGCGCTGCTGGCCTACACACGGGGCGGAGGACGCCTGGCCTATCTCGGCGGCAACGGCTTCTACTGGCGCATCGCCCGTGACCCGGCCCGCCCGCATGCCATCGAGATCCGCCGGGCCGAAGGCGGCGTGCGCGCCTGGCAGGCGGAGCCGGGCGAGTATTTCCACCAGCTCGACGGCCAGTTGGGCGGCATGTGGCGCCGCAGCCGCCGGCCGCCACAGCAATTGGCCGGGGTCGGGTTCTCCGCCCAGGGCCTCTACGAGGGCACGCATTTCCGCCGCCTGCCGGCCTCCCACGACGCGGAGTTCGCCTGGATGTTCGCGGGCATCGATACCGATGTGCTGGGTGATTACGGGCTGTCGGGCGGCGGCGCGGCGGGGTTCGAGTTCGACCGCGCCGACCGCGATTTGGGCACGCCCGACAACACCGTGATCCTGGCCCGCTCGGAGGACCTGCCGCTCTCGGCCGAAGTGGTGCTGGAGGAGCTGCTCTCCCCCATGGCCACCGTCACCGGCGAGACGCGGGAGGATCTGGTGCGGGCCGAGATCGTGTACTTCACCACACCGGCTGGCGGAGAGGTGTTCTCCGTCGGCTCCATCACCTTCTGCGGCAGCCTCTGGCGGAACGGGTTCGAAGGGCCGGTATCGCAATTGCTGGAAAACGTCGTTCGCCGGTTCTCCGAGCCGCGCACAGCCTGAACCAAGGAGATCCACCGTGACACACGTCCTGCATCGCAGCCTACGCATCGACCCGGAGTTCGCCGCCAGCGGCGAGGGCCTGATGCTGACCTTGGCCGATGGCCGCCGCGTGATCGACGCGGCCGGCGGCGCCGCCGTGGCTTGCCTGGGCCACGGCAACCCGCGCGTCATCGCCGCCATCACGGCGCAAGCCAAGAAGCTCGACTACGTGCACACAATGTTCGTGACCTCCGACCCGGCGGAACAGTTGGCCGACGAGATCCTGGGCCACGAACCCGGCGGGCTGAGCCACGCCTTCTTCACGTCGTCGGGGTCCGAGGCGATGGAATCGGCGCTGAAGATGGCCCGGCAATACTATGTCGAGCGCGGCGAGCCGGAACGGGTGCACTTCATCTCCCGCCGGCAAAGCTACCATGGCAACAATTTCGGCACGATGGCGGTCAGCGGCCACATGGCCCGGCGTGCGCCGTACGAGGCGATCCTGCCCAAGGGGTTCAGCCACGTCTCGCCCTGCTTTCCATATCACTTCCAGGGCGAGGCGGAGAGCGACGCCGTCTACGTCGCCCGCCTGGCGGCCGAACTGGAGGCCGAGTTCCAGCGCGCTGGCCCGAACCGCGTCATCGCCTTCGTGGCGGAGACGGTGGTGGGCGCCACGGCCGGCTGTGTCGCCCCCGTGCCAGGCTACTTCCCGGCCATCCGTGAGATCTGCGACCGTCACGGCGCGCTGCTGATCCTGGACGAGGTGATGTGCGGCATGGGACGCACCGGAACCACCCACGCGTGGGAGCAGGAGGGTGTCACGCCGGACCTGCAGGCAGTCGCCAAGGGCCTGGGCGGAGGCTACGCCCCCGTCGGCGCGCTGCTGGTCGGGCGCCGCGTGGTCGCGGCCCTGTCCGCCGGGTCGGGCGCTTTCGTGCACGGGCACACCTACCAGGCTCACCCGATCGCCTGCGCCGCCGCGCTGGAGGTGCAGCGCATCATCCGCGAGGACGGTCTGCTCGCCAACGTGCAAGCCATGGGCGAGCGCCTGCAGGCCGGGCTGGAGGCAACGCTAGGCCAGCACTCGCATGTCGGCGACATCCGCGGCCGCGGGCTGTTCCGCGCCATCGAGTTCGTGGCTGACCGCGACACAAGGCAACCGTTCCAGCCGGCCCAGGGCGCCAGCGCGCGGCTGAAGGCGGCAGGCCTGGCCAACGGCATCGCGGTCTACCCATCTTCCGGCACCGTCGACGGCGTCGCTGGGGACCACGTCATCGTGGCGCCGCCGTACAACGTGACCGCCGTGCAAGTCGACGAAATCGTCGAGCGCGTGGCGGCCATGGCGTCCTCCGCGATGGCCGGTATCGCCTGATGCGCGGACGATACTGCATCAGGCGGATCCACCGCCGTGGCCGCCTGGCGCGGTCATGCGTCGCGCGAAGGTTGGACCGCGGCACCAACTCTCGTAGTCTCCCCCGCCGCCAAGACCAGGGCTGCACGAGCCTTGAACGTCCAGGCCGTCCCGAAGACCGCCTCAGGTCGCGGTAGCGTCGCCGCGCCTCCGTGGCGGCCATTGCCCGAGCTGGGTTCCGCCTCCCAGCAAGGACGAGCTGCGGTCGCACATCGAAAAGCTCGAGGCTTGAGGCGGGGAATGCCGCTCTGAAGGCGAAGAGCCGCGAGGCAAACCGTGCAGCCAAGATCGCAACCCGTCGTATCGCTGGACTGGAAGCACAGGTCAGGCAACTCGAGGCCGCCGCCGCATCAAAGACGGCTCCGGTTGTTCCTCTGCCTCAACCGCAGACCGTCCGGCGTGGTCGGCCATCTGGACGAAAGAAAGCAGCCGACCCGAGCGACGCCGACCCGCCCGGAGTGGTCTTTAAGGAGTCCGCGCCGTTTGACGAGAAAGCCGCCGCGCCTCGAGACGCGTTGGAGGAGAAACTGTCAGGCGACAAAAAGACGTTCGCCATATATCCATTGTGAAGGTTGTTAGTCGATCCGTGCCAGTTAGATTAAAGCCCAAGTAGCGTGCCTGCAGATCCGCTTTGCGCCAATTCCGTTAAACGCTATCAGTCGGCACGATCCGCAAGAGCGCCTCACCCTATCCGTCTGCACTTCAGACTCATGATTGTCGTGGCTTTTCCGGCTATTCTTCGCCACCATGGAGCGTGCGAACGAGGTACGCAGCCGCTGATCACTCTCCCGAAGCTCCGCTACTTCTTAGCCGCGGTCGATAGCGGCTCCTTGTCCGCCGCAGCGGCGCAACTCGGCATCAGCCAGCCCACGTTAAGCCAGCAACTCGCCGCGCTGGAAGGCCATCTCAAGCAAAGATTGCTCCTCCGCACCAAGACCGGGGTCATGGTCACAGAGGCAGGACGGACATTCTACCGCCATGCCCGCTCGCTGGCCGGGCAGATCGAGCAAGCACAAGCCGAAACCAGCTCGGTCAGGGAAAGCGGGTCCGGACAGGTCTCCCTGGGATTGGCCACATGCGGGGCGGCCGCCACCCTCGCGTTGCCGTTGCTCCGGCGCATGCAGGCGGATTACCCAGCCATCCGCCTGCACTTGAACGACAACTTCGTCGGCACGCTCAGCGAGTTCATCATGACGGGGCGGATCGACGTAGCGCTGGCCTACACCGCCCCGCCCATGGCCGGCGTAACCTGCCGGGAGCTTTTCATCGAGGAGTTGTTCGTGGTGGCCGCTCCCGGCACCAAGTTTCCCCAGGAGCGAAGCGGCACGATTCCACTCTCGGCCCTTCACGAGGCCGCCATGGTGTTTTTGAGCCCGATCCACTTCTTGCGCGCCGTGATCGACAGGGCTTGCGCCCGGGCCGGTTTCGAGCCGTGCGTCGTCGCCGAGATCGACTCACGTGCGGCCTTGCTGGCAACGGTGTCCGCCGGGTTCGGCATGACGATCCTGCCACGCGCGGCCATCGGGCTAAATACTGCCAATTTGTCGGTGCGCCGGATCGGGCCTGACCCGATCGAGGCAACGGTTTCACTCTGCACCTCGGCCCATTTACCCATCACCGCGTCCATAACGTCGGTAGGTGCTCTCGTCATGGCCCTGGTGGAACAGGGGCTCGTGAACGAGGAATGGCCGGGGGTCCGCCGGTTCACAGCCTGAGCGGGGCGGGGCTAGGCAGTTCCGGAGGCGAGGTCCGCGACCAATTTGCGGACGACGCGGGCGGCATCGGAAAACAAACTGCCCTCCACGGTCGAGAGAACCAGGCTGATCGTCGTCGGCGGGGAGCCGAACTGCCGGCAAGCCAGCCCGTGGCCTTCCGCCAGGCCAAGGGCGACGGGCCGCGGCAACACCGTGGCGCCCAGGCCCTCGGCGACAGCGCTGCCGAGGGTTTCGAACGATTCAATCTCGGCAGCGATGGCCGGCCGTAGGCGGCGGCGGCTGTACACGGCTTCCACCAATTGTCGGATGGCATGGGCGCCGCTTGGCAGAAGCATGGGCACCGCCCCTGTCAAACCGGTGGAGGCGGGGCCGAGCAGGTGCTTCTGTCCAACCAGGAAGAGCGGTTCCGTCGAGATAGGCTCCGACTGGAAGCCGGGACGGGGAACGATCTCGTAGAGCAGCGCCATGTCCATCCGGCCCATGCGCAGGTCGTCGGCCAGCAAGCCCTCGAAGTTCTCGCTGATGTGCAGCAGGATCTCCGGATACGCCCGCGCGGTCGCCTGGAGCAGCGGCAGGATCAGCCGCCGGGCGTGGCTGTGCGGCGCCATGCCGACGGTGACGCGGCCGGCCGGGACGGCGGCCAGGGTGCGAACCTCCATCCGTGCCCGGTCCAACTGCCGGGCGAGCAGCTTGGCGTTGCGGTAGGCGACCATGCCCGCCTCGGTCGCCGTCACACCGTCCTTGTTGCGGATCAGCAGCTTGGTGCCGGCGCTGCGCTCCAGTTCGCGTATGTGCTGGCTCAACGCAGGTTGGGCGATGCGGAGCACCGCGGCGGCCCGGGTTATGCTGCCCGTGTCGATGACTCTGACCAGGAACTGGAGGCGGCGAAGGTCCAAAATGCCTCCTGCATTGGCAACGTTTGGGCGATTGCCCGGGCAGCAAGCAGCCTATCAGGATGGGATAGTACAGTACTATAGCACGAGACGGTAATGGTCTTGGCGCTCGCCATTCCGGCTGGGCTAAGCGGTCCGCACCAGACGCGGAGATATGCCATGCCTGTCCTGACCCGCCGCCAAGTCCATTTCGGCCTCGCGTCCGCCTTTGCTGCCACGGCATTGGCTCGTCCGGGCCGGGCCGCTGGCAAGCCCGGCCTCAAGCTGGGCATGGTCGTGCCGCTCAGCGGCCCCTCCGCCCGGTTCGGCGGCTTCGCGACCCACGGCGCGGAACTCGCCGTCAAGCAGATCAACGCCGAGGGCGGGGTGAACGGTGCGCCCATCACGCTGACCCGCGGCGACAGCCAGGGTACCCCAGTGGAGAGCGTTTCAGCGGCCCGGCGCATGCTGTCCGAAGGCGGCTACCAGGCGATCCTTGGCGACATCGCCTCGTCGGCAACCATCGCGCTGCAGCCGGTCGTGGAAGACGCGAAGGTCATCCTGCTGAACGCCGCCTCCTCCAACCCGGACATCACCTACAAGGCAGGCACAGGCGGCTACAAGTGGACGTTCCGGTCCTACCCGACCGACGAGCTGCGGGCCAAGGTCATCATGCAGTACGGCGCCGAGAAGCGCGGCTTCACCCGCTACGCCGCCCTGTCGGTGGATAGCGATTACGGCCGCGGCGCCATAGCGTTCTCGAAGAAGTACCTGGCCGAATACAAGGCCGAGTTGGTGAGCGAGGACTACTACAAGGACGACGAGACGGATTTCCGCCCCGTGCTGTCCCGCATCCGCTCGCTGAACGTGCAGGCGATCCTGATGTACGGCCTGCCGGACGCGACCCGTCTGATCGGCCGCCAGATGCTGGAGACGGGCCTGGCCGGCAAGGTATTCCTAATGGGTAGCGCGGAGTTCACCTACCCCGACACTATCAAGGTGGCGCCCCGCGTGTTCGAGGGCGCTGTCGAGGCGCAGGCGTGGGCGCCCGACCTGGACAGCCCGCGGTCCAAGCAGTTCGTCGCCGACTACAAGACCGCCTACGGGACGGAGGTGCCGAACGTGCATTCCTACACCCATTGGGAAGCGGTGCACCTGCTGGCGGCGGCGGCTAAGGCCGCTTCGGGGCCCAGCAACGAGGCGCTGCGGGATGCGCTGGCCGGCATCGACTACGACGGCGCCACCGGGCACATCCGCTTCGACGCGCATAACCAGGCCGAACTGCCGATGTTCATCTACCAGGTGGTGAACGGCGTCGGTGTCGAGAAGGGCGCCTTCACGGCCAAGGTCCAATACCCGAACGGCTGAAGCGGACGCGGAGGAGAAAGCCGATGCTGTCCGATAGTTTGGTAAACGGCTTCACCGCCGGGTCGGTATACGCCTTGGTGGCGGTCGGCATGACCATCATCTTCGGCGTGCTGCGGGCGATCAACTTCGCCCATGGCGAATACTACATGCTCGGCTCCTTCGCCGCTTGGTGGGGGATGGATACGCTGGACCTCCCCTACATCGTCTCCATCCCCGCCGCGGTGATCGTGGTCTCGGTGATCGCCCTCGGTATCGGCCTGGTGGTGATGAAACGGCTGATCGACGCACCGTTCCAGATCGGCGTCATCGCCACGCTGGGCGTGTCGCTGGTGTTGCAGAACCTAGTGATCCTGGTGTTCGGCGGCTCCTACAAGATGTTCGACGGAGGCTGGATCGAGCCGGTGGAGATTGGCGACAGCTTCGTGTCCGAGCAGCGCATCATCATCGTGGTGGCTTGCCTGGTGGTGTTCGGCGGGCTGGAGCTGGCGGTGCGGCGCACGCGGTTCGGCAAGACGATGCGGGCGGTGGCGCAGAACCTGGAAGCCTGCAAGATCGTCGGCGTGGACGTACCGCGCGTGGTCATCGGCACCTTCGTGCTGGGCTGCGCGTTGGCCGCCTTCTCCGGCGTGCTAACGGCCCCCGTGATCGTCAGCCTGTATGGCAGCATGGGCACGTCGGTCACCGTCAAGACGTTCGCCATTATCGTCATGGGCGGCGTGGGCAACGTCAGCGGCACGCTGTTCGCCGCCTGGTTGCTGGGCTTGGTCGAAAGCTTCGTGGCCGGCTACCTGGGCCTGCAATACCGCGACGGCGTGGCCTTCGCGGCGCTGATCCTGGTGCTGACCTTCATGCCACACGGCCTGTTCAGCCGGCGGGAGCGCTTCTGATGGCACAAGCTCCCGTCCTGCAAAGCTTCACCACCCAGGACCAGCAGACGCGCCTGCGTGCGGCCGGGTTCGCGGTGCTGCTGGTCGCCCTGCTGCTGGCACCCCTGGTGACCGGGGAATACGGCCTGCACGCGTTGATCGTGTCGATGACGTTCTTGCTGCCGGCGCTCGGGCTGAACCTTATCCTGGGCTATGCGGGCATGCTGTCCTTCGCGCAGATGGCGTTCTTCGGCGTCGGCGCCTACACCTCCGCCTTGGTCGCGATGCGCTGGGGCACGCCGTTCTGGCTGAACATCATCGCGGGTGCCGTGGTGGCGGGCGCCGTCGCCGTGCCGCTCGGCATCCCCGCCCTGCGGTTGCGCCGCTACTCCTTTGTCATGTGCACGCTGGGCTTCGCGGTCATCGCGCAGACCGTGGCCAAGAACTGGGTCGGCCTGACCCGCGGCGACCTCGGCCTGTCGGGCGTGCCCCGTCCCCGCCTGGCGCTGTGGTCCGGCGGCTACGAGGTGTCGGGCATCGTCTCCTACTATTACCTGGCGATGGCCGTCGCCGTGATCGCGGTGATACTGTTCCTGCTGTTGGTCACGTCGCCGGCGGGCCGCTACCTGACCGCCATCCGCGAGGACGAGACGCTGGCCTCGTCCGTCGGTGCGCCGACCTGGACCTACCGCATGGTCGCCTTCGCGCTGTCGGCGGCGTTCGCCGGGGCGGGGGGCAGCTTCTACGTGCACTACTTCACGGTCATCAGCCCGACCATCTTCGACCCGTTCTACGGCAACACGCTGCTGGTGATCGTGCTCGGCGGCGGCGTGGGCACGGTGGGGGGAGTGGTCGCCGGGTCCTTCCTGTTCGTGGCGCTGTCCGAACTGCTGCGGGTCTCGCCGGACATCCGCATGATCGCCTACGGCGTGCTGCTGGTGGTGATCGTGTTCGCCTGCCCCGAAGGCATCCTGCCGCTGCTGCTGCGCAAGGCGAAACGGCGCGCGCCGGTGGAGGAGCCCGCCCATGTCCTCTGACATCAATTCCTCCGATGTGAACGCCGCCCTGTCGATCCAGGGCGTGGAGAAGCGCTTCGGCCCGATCGTCGCCGTGGCGGGGGTGAACCTGTCCATCCCCAAGGGCGAGATCTGCGGCCTGACCGGACCGAACGGGTCGGGCAAATCCACGCTGTTCGACTGCTCCACCGGGCTGCAGAAGCCGACCGCCGGGCGCGTGTTCGCCGGCGGGATGGAGATCACCGGCTGGGACATGCACCGCATCGTGCGGGAGGCGCGGGTGATCCGCTCGTTCCAGAAGGCGGTGGTGTTCCGCGCCATGACGGTGGAGGAGAACCTGGTGCTGGCGGGCCAGATGCTCGGCTTCCCTTCGATCGCCGGGACGTTCGGCGTCGGGCCCGGTACCTGGGGCCGCGTGCGCCGCCTGCGGGAACGCGCCGCCCACCTGCTGGACCTGGTCGGCATCTCCCACATGCGTTACGCCCAGGCGGGCCGCATCTCCTTCGGGCAGCAGAAGCTGCTGCAATTCGCCTCCATGCTGATGCCGGAGCCACGCGTCATCCTGCTGGACGAGCCGATGGCTGGGGTGAACCCGGTGCTGATCGAGCGGATGATGGAGAACGTCAACCGCGCCAACCGGGAGGACGGCATCACCTTCGTGGTGGTGGAGCATAACCTCGATGCCATGAAGGCGCTGTGCCACAGGCTGGTGGTGCTCAGCCGTGGCGCAATCATCGCCGACGGCACGCCGCACGACGTCGTCCAGAACCCCGCCGTGGTGGAGGCCTATCTTGCCGGCTGACGCGAGCACGTTGGACATCGCCGGGCTGCGCGCCGGCTATGGCCCGCTGGAGATCATCCGCGGGCTGAACATGCGGGTGGAGCCGGGCGAGTTCGTGGCCCTGATGGGACCGAACGGCGCCGGCAAGTCCACCCTGCTGAAGACGCTGTTCGGCATGACGACCATCACCGGCGGTGCGATCAGCTGGGAAGGGCGCGACCTGCGCGGGCTGAAGCCGGGCGACATCCTGCGCGCCGGCATCGCGTTCTGTCCGCAGGGGCGCTGCAACTTCCCGATGATGACGGTGGACGAGAACCTGGACATGGCGTCCTACTCCGCGCCCCGCGGCACCGGCCAGGCGGACCGGGACTACGTCTACGACCTGTTCCCGATCCTGCGGGAGCGGCGCCGCCAGCCGGCCGGCTACATGTCCGGCGGCGAGCAGCAGATGCTCGAGATGGGCATGGCGATGCTGATGAAGCCGCGGCTGCTGCTGATCGACGAACCCTCGGTCGGGCTGTCGCCACAATCCATCCAGAAATGCTTCGACGAGATGATCCGCATTAACCGGGCCGGCTGCACCGTGCTGCTGGTGGAGCAGAACACCCGCAAGGCTATGCAGGTCGCCAGCCGTGCCGCCGTGCTGCGGCTAGGCGAGGTGATCTGGACCGGGCCGCCCGCGGGCATCTCGTTCGAGGAGTTGGGCGAGATATTCATGACCGGAAAGCTGCCCGGCGGTCCCTAACCCGCTCGCCCGCCGCCTACGACGAACCAGACCCATGGACCTGTCCAGAGGACAACAATGAAACTCGCCTTCGACACTGGTGGCACCTTCACCGACCTGGCGTTGCTCGACGACGCCGGCGTGGTGCATCCGCACAAGGTATTGAGCACGCCGGACGACCCGTCCCGCGCCGTGCTGCGCGGCATCGACGAGCTGCTGGAAATGCGCAGCAGCCAGGGTCGGGACGTCGCCGCGATCTTCGGAGCCACCACGGTCGTCACCAACGCGGTGTTGGAGCGGCGCGGCGCCGAGACGGCGTTGGTCACCACCGACGGCTTCCAGGACATCCTGCGCATCCGTACCGAAGGCCGTTACGACCTGTACGACCTGAAGCTGCAATTCTCCGAGCCGCTGGTGAGCCGCGGCAACTGCTTCGGCGCCGTGGAGCGCGTCACGGTGGATGGTGACGTGCTGGTGCCGCTGGACGAGGCGGGGGTGGCAACCATCGCGGCCGAGATCAAGGCGCGCGGCATCCAGTCGGTTGCGGTGTGCCTGCTGCATGGCTACCGCTATGCCGGGCATGAGGAGCGGATCGGCGCGTTGCTGCGCGAGCACCTGCCCGGCGTCAGCATCTCGCTGTCCTCCGCCGTCTGCCCGGAGATACGGGAATACGACCGCGCCTCCACCACGGCGGTGAACGCCTACACGCGCCCGCTGATGTCCGGCCACGTGGCCCAGTTAGAAGGTGAACTGGCCCGGCGCGGCACCGGGCAGCTGCTGTGGATGACGTCGTCCGGCGGCATCGTCCCCGGCATGACCGCCAGCGCCATGCCGGTCCGCATGATCGAATCCGGCCCGGCGGCAGGCGTGGTTGCGGCGGGTGAATACGCGCGGCAGAGCGACGACGGCGACCTGATGTCGTTCGACATGGGCGGCACCACGGCCAAGCTATGCATGTTGCTGGGCGGTCAGCCGCGCATCGCCGCGGAGTTGGAAGTGGCGCACGCCGCGAAGTTCCGCCGCGGCAGCGGGCTGCCGTTGAAGATCCAGTCCGTGCAGATGATCGAGATCGGCTCCGGCGGCGGCTCCATCGCCCATGTCGGCGCGTTGGGCTTGTTGGCGGTGGGGCCACGCTCGGCCGCCGCGGCGCCCGGCCCGGCCTGTTACGGGCTAGGCGGCACCGAGCCGACGGTGACGGATATCGACTTGGTGCTGGGCTACCTCGACCAGGACTCCTTCCTGGGCGGCACGTTCAAGCTGCATCGCGACGCAGCACAGGCGGCGGTCGACCGGCTGGCGGCCGAGTTGGGCCTCACCCCGGAGCGCTGCGCATTCGGGGTACACGACCTGGTCAACGAGGCGATGGCCCGCGCCGCCGCGATGCACGCCATGGATGGCGGCGTGGACCCATCCCGGTTGACCATGATCGCGTTCGGCGGTGCCGGGCCAGTGCACGCGTACGGTGTGGCGCGCAAGATCGGCGTCAAGCGGGTCGTGCTGCCGCTGGGCGCGGGCGTGAACTCGGCCCTGGGATTGCTGGCGGCACCGGTTGCGGTCGATGTGGCCGCCAGCGCCCCATTGGCGCTGAACGACTTGGACATGGCCACGCTGGACCGCATCCGGGCCGGCCTGGTCGGCGATGCCGGGCCGGCCATCGCGGCAGCCGGCTTGTCGCCGGAAGACGTCACCCACGGCTTCTCCGCCGACATGCGGCACGTAGGCCAGGGCTACGAGATCAACATCAAGCTGCCAGCGGCCGATGTGTCGATCGACGCCTTCAAGGCCGCGGTGCGGGATGCGTTCCGCGCCACCTACCTGCAACTCTACGGCCGCCAGGTAGAGGGCACGGGGATCGAGATCATCACCTGGCGCCTGCGTGCGAGCGGGCCGAACGGCGCCGTGGGCTCGATCCGCACCGAACGCCGCGGCGGTAGCGCCGGCGAGGCCCTGCGTGGCCATCGGCCGGTCTACTTTGAGGAGGCGGGCGGGTACGTGTCCACCCCGGTCTATGACCACTACTCGCTGGAGCCCGGCGTGGAGATCGCGGGGCCAGCCATCGTCGAGCAGAAAGAATCGACCGCCGTGATGGGGCCATCCGGCCGTGCCACGCTGGATGCGCGCCACAACCTCGTCATCACCCTGGGCTGAACCACCATGGATTTCAACGACCCTATCACCCTGCAAGTGCTGTGGAACCGGCTGGTGTTCATCACCGACCAGGCGGACCTGGCGCTGGGCCGCACCGCGTTCTCGCCGATCGTGCGGGAGAACCATGACTTCGTCACCGTGCTGATGGACGCGGACGGGAACGCGCTGGCCCAATGTACGCTGGCGATCCCGGTGTTCATCAGCACGCTGCCGATGGCGGTGAAGGAACACTTCCTGAAGGCGCACCCGCCGCACACGCTGAAGCCCGGCGACGTGCTGGCCACCAACAACGCCCGCATCGGCACCGGACACCCGCCCGACCTGGTGATGGTGACGCCGGTGTTCCACGGTGGCGCCATCGTCGCCTATGCCGGCTGCATCGCCCACCTGCCGGACGTTGGCGGCCGGCCGCAATCGCCGGACTCGGTGGACGTGTTCGAGGAGGGCATCCGCCTGCCGATCCTCAAGTTCTTCCGCGAAGGCGTGGCGAACCAGGATGTGTTCGACATCATCGCGTCCTCCTCCCGCCTGCCGGAGGAGGTGCTCGGCGACATCAATTCGATGGTCGCCGCCAACGAGGTGATGCGGCGCGAGGTGGTGGCGTTCCTGGCCGAGTACAAGCTGGCTGGCCTGGGCGAATTGGCGCACGCCATCTACGAGCGGTCCGAGGCGTACATGCGCAAGGCCATCCGCGCGGTGCCGAACGGCGTCTACCGGGCGGAGATGGTGCTGGACGGGATCGACGCCGATATTACGCTGAAGGCGGCGGTCCACGTGCATGACGACAGCATCCACGTGGATTACGCGGGCACGTCGCCACAGGTGGAGTACGGCATCAACGTCGCGCCGCATTACCGCATCGCGCACAGCCTGTACGCGCTGAAATGCCTGCTGGACCCGGGCTCGCCCAATAACGAGGGCTGCGCCATCCCGTGCACCGACGCGGCGCCCGAGGGCAGCATCCTGAACCCGCGCGCCACGGCCGCCGGCGCCGCCCGCAACCTGGTGGGCCACACCATCCCGTCGCTGATCTTCCGCGCCCTGGCCGAAGTGCTGCCGGACCGCGTGCAGGCCGATAGCGGCGGCGCGCCGATCTGGGGCATCAACTGCACCGGAACTCGGGGCGACGGCACACCCTACAGCTCGATCCAGAACTTCCATGGCGGACAGGGCGGCCGCGAGGGCTTCGACGGCAACGACACCTTATCCTTCCCGTCCAACTGCAAGGTGACGGCGGTCGAGATCTACGAACGCTCGGTCCCAGTGGTGATCGAGCGCAAGGAACTGGTGGCCGATTCCGGCGGCGCCGGGCAGTTCCGCGGCGGCTTGGGCCAGCGCGGCACCATCCGCAACATCTCGGGCGCGCCGATGAACATCTACCTGAACACCGAACACGTGCGGCACCCTTGCTTCGGCTTGCTGGGCGGCAGGGCCGGCGCGCCGGGACGCGTCGAGTTGGGCAACGCCCCCGTCCCGACCAAGGGCCGCGTGGTGCTGGCCGACCGCCAGGTGCTGGTGATCGAGACGCCCGGCGGTGGCGGCTGGGGCGAACCGGCGAAGCGGTCCCGCGCCCTGGTGGAGGACGATCTGCGCGAGGGCCTGGTAACGGCCGGCGCCGCATTGAAGGATTATGGCCATGAGTGAGCGTGTACTCGCGGGCAAGGTCGCGATCGTCACCGGGGCGGGCGGCGGTTTGGGCCGGGCTACGGCACTGCTGTTGGCGGCGTCCGGCGCGCGCCTGGCGCTGATCGGGCGCCGGGCCGGTGTGCTGGAGGACACGGCGGATGAGATCCGGCAGGCTGGTGGCGAGGCGGCCGCCGCATTCCCGGCGGATCTGTCCGACCCGGCAGGAGTTGCAGCGGTGATGGCGGCAATCCGGGTGGGGTTGGGTCCGGTGGACATCCTGGTGAACAACGCCGGGTCGGCGCCACCGATCAAGAACATGCAGTGGATGCCGGACGAGCAGTGGACCGAGACGGTCGCCGTGAACCTGACGGCGGTCTACGCCGCGGTGAAGGCGGTGCTGCCGGACATGCTGGCGCGGGGCAGCGGCACGGTGGTGACGGTGTCCTCGCTCGCGGCGATCCGGCCCAACCTGCTGGGCGGCGCCCCGTACGGTGCGGCCAAGGCGGCGGTGCAGAACTTCATGGGCTATTTGCGCGCCACCTACCGCAACGAGGGGCTGCGCGCGACCACAATCCTGCCCGGCGAGATCAACACGCCGATCATGAACACCCGCGCCCGCCCTCCCACGGAGGCGGAGCGTGCCCGCATGCTGGACCCGGACGACGTGGCGCAGCTGGTGCTGCTGGTCTGCACCCTGCCGCCGCGGGCACTGGTCGAGGATATCGCGGTCTCGCCGACCTTCCAGCGGGACCAGAGCGGCGACATCGCCATCAGCCGCGACCTCGGCCGCCCCGCATGATGCAAGGACACGACATGACACAGCCAGGACTGGCGGACCGCCTCGAAGGCGTCGAGGAATCCGCCGCGACCGCCATGGCCGAGAAGGCCCGCAAACTGCGTGCTCAGGGCATCAAGGTGATCGGCCTGTCGATGGGGGAGCCGGACTTCCCGACCCCGCCGCACGTCATCGCCGCCGCGACGAAGGCGGCGGAGGGCGGCGACACCAAGTATCCGCCGGTGGCAGGCACTCCGGCGTTGCGGGCAGCGGTGCAGCGCAAGTTCCGCCGCGACAACGGGCTGGACTACGCGCTGGACGAGATCCTGGTCACCAACGGCGGCAAGCAGGCCATCTTCGACGCGTTGATGGCGACCTGCAACCCGGGTGACGAGGTGATCATCCCGACCCCGGCCTGGATCAGCTACACCGACATGGCCAAGTTCGCCGGTGCCACGCCCGTATTCGTGCCCTGCCCGCAGAACAATGGCTTCCGCTTGCAGCCCGAGGTGCTGGACGCGGCCATCACGCCCCGCACCAAGTGGCTGCTGCTGAACTTTCCGAGCAATCCCTCTGGTGCCACCTGTTCCTGGGCGGACATGAAGGCCCTCACCGACGTCATGCTGCGGCATCCGCATGTGTGGATCATGACCGACGACATGTACGAGCACCTGCTGTACGACGGCGAGTTCTGCACGGTGGCGCAGGTCGAACCCGCGTTGAAGGACCGCACGCTGACGGTCAACGGCGCCTCCAAGGGTTACGCCATGACCGGGTGGCGCGTCGGCTTCTGCGGTGGCCCCCGGCGGCTGATCGCGGCGATGGAGAACGTGCAGGGCCAGTCTACCAACGGCATCTCCACCGTCGGCCAAGCGGCAGCAGTCGCAGCCCTGGACGGTCCGCAGGATTTGCTAGCGGAGTGGGCCGCTAGCTACCGGGCGCGCCGGGACTTGGTTGTCGCCCTGCTGAATGACGCGCCGGGGATCAACTGCCACAAGCCCGAGGGCGCGTTCTACGTATTCCCCGACGTTGCCGGCTGCCTTGGCAAGACAAGTGCCGGCGGACGGCTGATCGAGACCGACACCGATTTCGTGACCGCCCTGCTGGAGGAGCACCACGTCGCAACGGTGCAAGGCGCCGCCTACGGCATGAGCCCGTATGTACGAGTTTCCTACGCCACCGACGAGGCGTCGCTGCGGGAGGGTTGCGCTCGGATACAGGCGTTCTGCCGCGGCCTGACCCAAAGCCATTGAGGAGAATGGATCGATGAACGGACATGTCCTGCGCCGCCGACTGCTGGCGGGCGAGCGGCTGCTGATGGTCAACGCCCACCACGTCTCGTCGGGCCTGGTTGCACGGCTGTGCGAACTGGGCGCCGACGCCGTATTCCTGGATTGCGAGCATGGCAGCGCCAGCTACGAGGACGTCCGTGCTATGGCGGCTTCGGCGCGCGGCGCGGGCGGCAGCGCCATCGTGCGTCCGGACAGCCACGTGCGGCCGACCATGATCCGCTGCCTGAACAACGGCGCGGACGGACTGATGGTGCCGATGGTGGAGACGGCCGCGCAGGCTCAGGCCATCGTGGAGACCGTCCGCTATGCCTGCCCGGCCGACTACGAGAAGCGCCTGGTGATCTGCATGATCGAAACGCTGGAGGCGATCGCCAACCTGGACTCGATCCTTGCCGTGGACGGTGTAGACGTCCTGTTCATCGGACCCGGCGACCTGTCGCAGTCAATGGGCTACCTGCCGAGCGTGCCCCTGGGCGAGGAGCGCCCCCAAGCGGTGCAGGATGCGATGGCGTCCGCCGTGGCGAAAATCCGTGCGGCTGGTAAGGTCGTCGGTACACTCGTGTTCGAGCACGAGATGGAACGCTGGGCGAAGGCGGGTGTGCAGTTTTTCTACGTCCACTCCGATCCGTTCTTGCGCACGGGACTGGCCAAGCTTCGCAAGCTGTCCGAGGTGTAA
>CAXTVQ010000087.1:0-11989 GCA_964247705.1 uncultured Acetobacteraceae bacterium
CGAGCTACGTCCAGGAAGCGATGACCTTCCCGACCGACTACAAGATCAAGAAGGCCCCGCGCGACCCGATGAAGCAGGTCCTGCGGTCCTACTTCCCGATGCAGGAAGAGAAAGACAACCGGGTCTACGGCGCGCTGGATGCGGCGTTGCGCGGCGACATGTTCCGCAACGTCGAGCCCCGCTGGGTCGAGTGGATGAAGCTGTTCCTGGCAATCATCCCGTTCCCGGAGATTTCGGCCGCACGCTCGATGGCCATGGTCGGCCGCCTGGCGCCGGGCGAGGAACTGCGCACCGGCTTCACCATGCAGATGGTGGACGAGTTCCGCCACTCCACGATTCAGATGAACCTGAAGAAGTGGTACATGGAGAACTACATCGACCCGGCGGGCTTCGACATCACCGAGGCCGCGTTCGGGAAGTGCTACGCGACGACGATCGGCCGCCAGTTCGCCGAGGGCTTTGTCACCGGTGACGCGATCACCTCGGCCAACATTTACCTCACCGTCGTGGCGGAGACGGCGTTCACCAACACGCTGTTCGTCGCCATGCCGTCCGAGGCGGCCCGAAACGGCGACTACGCCCTGCCCACCGTGTTCCTGTCGGTGCAATCCGACGAGAGCCGCCATGTCGGCAACGGTCACTCGCTGCTGATGTCCACGTTGAACGACCCGGACAACCACCTGCTGATCGAACGCGACCTCAAGTATGCGTTCTGGCAGAACCACGCGATCGTGGACGCGGCGATCGGCACAATCATCGAATACGGCACGGCCAACCGCGACAAGAACAAGGAGTCCTACGCCGAGCTGTGGCACCGCTGGATCTACGAGGACTATTACCGCACCTACATGCTGCCGCTCGAGAAATACGGCATCAAGATCCACCACGACGACGTCAATGCCGCGTGGGATCGCATGGTCAAGAAGAATTACGTCCACAAGACGGCGCAATTCTTCTCGGTTGGGTGGCCGGTCGCGTTCTGGCGGCAGGAGGCCCAAACCGAAAAGGACTTCGAGTGGTTCGAGCATAAGTACCCCGGCTGGTATGCCGAGTTCGGCAACTACTGGAAGTGGTACGCCAAGCTCAGCACGCCCGGTGAGACCAACATCCTGTTCAACCAGGACGTCGGTTACGCCTACCCGCACCGCTGCTGGAGCTGCATGGTGCCAGCGCTGATCCGCGAGGATTTCTGCTACGACGAAGTCGACGGCAAGATCTACACCTACTGCTCCGAGATCTGCCGCTGGACGCACAAGGTCGCCTTCGCGGCCGAGTACGAGGGGCGTCCCACTCCCGCCATGGGGCGCTTCAGCGGGCGCCGCGAGTGGGAGACCTGCTACGACGGATGGGACCTGGCAGACGCAATCGCCGACCTGGGATTCGTCCGCAACGACGGCCAGACACTGACCCCGCAACCGCATCTGCACTTCGACGACAGCAAGATGTGGAAGCTGGACGACGTGCGCGGCCACACGCTCGGCAGCCCGCTGAACGCGTTCCGCGCCTTGACGCCGGAGGGCCGTGAAGCGGCTGCGGCCGAATACCGCAAGGGCTTCACGATCAATCCGATCAACTAGCCTTGCCGTGACGAAGGGAGTGGCCGCGTCAGGCGGCCGCTCCTGGACTGCCGGGAGAACGTCGGGAAGAACCAAAGCCATGGCCGACATGCTGACCCATACCGTCCGCTTCGAGCCCGTGGGTGTGGAGATGGACGTCCACGAGAACGAGACGGTGCTGGACGCCGCCTTCCGCCAGGGCATCTCCGTGATGCACGGCTGCAAGGAAGGCCAGTGCTCGAGCTGCAAGTCCCGCCTGATCGAGGGCGACGTCGAACTGCTGAAATATTCGACCTTCGCCCTGCCGGATGGTGATCGCGAGACCGATCACATCCTGCTCTGCCGCACCCTTGCCTTCAGCGACATCACCGTCGAGTTGCTGAACTTCGACGAGGACCTGATGAGCCGGTCGATCGCGGTGAAGGATTTTGCCGGGACGGTCGTCTCGGTCAAGAGCCTCACCCACGACATCCGGCTGCTGACGGTGGAGTTGGCCGCCCCGCTGCGGTTCTGGGCCGGACAGTATGTGGATCTCACCATCCCGGGCCGTGGCGTCACCCGCGCCTACTCGATGGCGAGCCCGCCCAATGGCGGCACGATGCTCGAATTCATCATCAAGCTGTATCCGGAGGGTGCGTTCTCGGCCCTGCTCGACGGCGCTTTGTCTCCCGGCGATACGGTCATTGCGCGCGGCCCGTACGGCACCTGCTTCCGGCGAGAAGCGCGTTCCGGCCCACTTGTGCTGATCGGCGGCGGATCCGGCATGTCGCCGCTGTGGTCCATCCTGCGTGACCATGTCGGCAGCGGCGAGAGCCGGCCGGTGCGCTTCTTCTACGGTGCGCGCACCACCAAGGACCTGTTCATGCTGGATGAGTTCGCGGCGCTCGCGGCCAAGCTGCCCGATTTCCGCTTCATCCCCGCGCTGTCCCACGCGGAACCGGACGAGGCGTGGGCCGGCGAAACCGGGTTCATCCACGCCGTAGTCGCACGCAGGCTGCGTGAGGAGGCGCTCTCGGGCGAGATCGACGCCTATTCCTGCGGTCCACCGCCGATGATCGACGCGGTGCTGCCGGTATTGCAGACGGCCGGGGTGGAGCCCGAGCGGATCTATTTCGACAAGTTCACGCCCGCCACCCGCTAGCCAGCAAAATCAAGAACGAGAGGAAGCAGCAATGAGTGTGACGCAGGATCCGACGCCTCCGGTCAGGTCGGCCGCTGCAGGGGCGGCGAAGTTCGCCGGCTCCGACAGCCGTAAATACAATTACTTCGAGCCGAAAGGCCGCAAGGCGACGCATTACGAGGATATGACGGTCGACGTTCAGCCGGATCCCAAGCGGCACCTGTTGCAGGATTGGATTATCTCCTTCGCCGACGGCACGCCGACCTATTCCGAGACCTGGACGGCCGCACGCAGCTCCGACTGGCACAAATTCCGCGCCGTGGACCAGGAATGGGAGCGCACACATTACCAGCGTCAATCCACCATCGTCGGCATGATCGCCAACGTGGTCGAGAACGGCCGCCGGTCCGGTGCGGTCGCGCGTTTCGACCGGGCGTGGGTGAAGGTGCTGCAGAACCACCTCGGCGCCTACAAGCACGCCGAGTTTGGGCTGGGCATGGCAACGATGCAGGCGCAGCGTTACGGCTACACGCAGATGGTCAATAATGCGATCCTGACCAACTCGTCCTACAAGCTGCGCTTCGCCCAGGACCTCACGCTCTATCTCGGCGAGATCGGCCTCGACCTCGACGGCTTCGATCAGGATGCCGGCAAGCTGCACTGGATGGATGATCCGGTTTGGCAAGGCGTGCGCCGTGCAGTGGAGACGATTGGCGGCGCCACCGACTACCTCGAACAGTATTTCGCGGTGAACGTCGTGTTCGAGCCGTTGGTCGCCGAGCTGTTCCGCAGCGGGTTCGTCATGCAGGTCGCCGCCTCGCAGAACGATTTCATGACGCCGGCGGTCGTCTCGGCGGCGGAAGGCGACTACGAGCGCAACCTGGCCAATACGATCGAGCTGTTCCGCCTGCTGACGCTCGATGAGAACCACGGGCCGGCCAACCACGCGCTGTTCTCGACCTGGCTGGCCAAGCACGGCGCCGAGGCGATCAACGCGGCCAACATGCTGCAGCCGATCTGGTCGCAACCACGCGTGAAGGTCGCCCAGTTCACCGACGCCTTCCAGCAGGCCCGCAACCGGCTGCAGGCGATCGGTGCGGAGATTGGGATCGACGTGCGTCCGGTGATCGGCTGAGCATAACGAAGGCAGGGGAAACACGAGCATGTCGCACACCGACAACATCTTCCGCAGCATGAAGGAAATGACGTTCGAGACCACGGTCTCGCACCAATGCGGGATAACAATGAACGATAGCGTCGAGGCACGCGCCATCGCCGAGGTGATGGGCGAGAAGGACGGCATCACCGTCACCTACATGCCGGCCATGATCCGCATCGATGGCGAGGGCAAGATCGAGTTCAAGATGGACGAGATCGGCGAGCGTCTCGGGCGGGAGATGAACCCGCATCTTTTCGAGATCTCTACCTCCACCCATTACGGCCGGATGGTGATGACCGACGATAATACGGTGGCGGTGTTCGGCGACATGGACGCCGTCAAAGAATTCATCTGAACGCAACGGGAGACGCAGCATGTATCGCACCAAGGACGGCGAGGACATTTTCATCATTGATGGGCACGTGCATTTCTGGGATGCCAGCCCGGCCAACCAGAAGAACGAGCACGGCAAGCAGTTCATCGACTGCTTCTACGGCTACCACACCGCGCTGAGCCCGAAATCGGAGCTGTGGGAGAAATCGAAGTTCGAGAAGTATGACGCGCAGACGATGTACGATGACCTGTTCGTCAACGGCCCGGATGACATGGCGATCTGTCAGCCGACTTATCTCGGTGACTTCTACAACAACGGCTTCAACACCACCGAGCGTAACTCGGCGATGGTCAAGAAGCATCCCGACCGCTTCATTCTGAACGGCGCTTTCGATCCGCGGGATGGCGAGAAAGGGATCGAGTACCTGCACGAGCTCGTGGAGAAATACCACATCAAGGGCGTGAAGCTGTACACCGCCGAGTGGCGGGGCGAGTCCAAGGGCTATAAACTGTCCGACAAGGAGACGTACCGCTATCTCGAGGTGGCGCAGAAGCTCGGCATCAAGAACATCCATGTGCACAAGGGCCCGACGATCCTGCCGTTGAACCGCGATGCGTTCGACGTGGCGGACGTGGACGACGTCGCGACCAGCTTCCAGGGCCTGAACTTCATCGTCGAGCATTGCGGGCTGCCCCGGCTCGATGACTTCTGCTGGATCGCCACGCAGGAAACCAACGTCTATGCCGGGCTCGCCGTGGCGCTCCCGTTCATCCACTCGCGGCCAGCCTACTTCGCGCGCATCATCTCGGAGCTGCTGTTCTGGGTCGGCGAGGACAAGATCCTGTATGGCAGCGACTACGCGATCTGGACGCCGCAATGGCTGGTCAGCAAGTTCATGGATTTCGAACTGCCGGAGGACGTCGGCCGTGAGACGGGCATGGCGCTGACGCTGCAGGCGAAGAAGAAGATCCTCGGCCTGAACGCAGCGCGGCTCTACGACATCGACATCGAGGCGCAAAAGCGCAAGCTCCGCCTTGGCGAGCTCGTGGCGGCAGAGTGAGCGCGACTGTGGACGACCGGGCCAGCGAGGTGCTGGCCCGGCTCGCGCTGGTGACGGATCCGGAGCTCGACGAACCGGTGACGGAGCTCGGCTTCGTCACCGGCGTGCGGGTGGACCCGGGCGACCGTGTGACCATCGGGTTCCGGTTGCCGACCTACTGGTGCGCGGCCAACTTCGCGTTCCTGATGGCCGACGACATGCGCCGCGAGGTGCTGCACCTGCCCTGGGTTCGCAGTGTCGGCGTCGAACTCGGCGAGCACATGTATGCCGACACGATTAACCGGGCGATGACGCTCGGCACGCCGTTCCAGGAAGCGTTCGGCGCGGAAGCCGATGGCGACTTGGATGCTGTGCGCCGGGTGTTCCTCGTCAAGTCGTTCCAGCGGCGTCAGATGGCGCTGCTGGATCATCTGCTCGGCGAGCAGCACGCCGTGGGCGACTTGCTCGCACTTGCGATCGGCCCGTTGCGCGTGCTGCGACTGAACCCGGAGGGCGCGAGGTTGCTGCGACGCTACCTCGAACGCCGGGTCGTGGTCGGCCCGGCCGGCGATGCGGACCCGGCATTCGTTGATGCAAATGGATGCAGCGTCACGGAGGAGGCCTTTGCCGCCCACCGGCGAACGCTTCGCCGCGTGGCGGTGAACGTGGAGTTCAACGGCGCCTTGTGCCGGGGGCTGTTGGCGGCCCGCTTCGGCGAGGATCCGGCGATCCCGGACGGCGAGCCGACGCTGCTCGATTTCGTGCGCGGTACGGTGCCGGCCCGGGTGTAACGCGCCAGCTTGATCGTAAGGAGGCCGGCAAACGGCCCAGAGGAAACGAAGGCGGGGGAAACGATGACGAAGATGATGCTTCACGATGATGCCGCCCGCATGGCGTTGGGGCGCGGCGTGGCCAAGCTGGCCAAGGCGGTCCGCGGGACGCTCGGCCCGAAAGGGATGAATGCGATCATCGACCGGCCGACCGGCACGCCGATGATCTCCCGCGATGGCGTCAGCATCGCGCACGAGGTCGAACTCCCGTGCCCATTCGAGAACATGGGCGCCCAGGTTGTGCGCGAGGTCTCCAAGCAGACCAACGAGGTCGCCGGCGACGGCACGACCACGGCCACCGTGCTCGCGGACGCGATGGTGCAGCAGGGGCTGGCCTGCCTGGCCAAGGGCGCCAACCCGGTCGACCTGGTGCACGGCCTCGAGGAGGCGGTTGCGGAAACGCTCGCCGCGTTGAAACGCAGCGCGCGGCCGGTGGTCAACGGCCAGAGCCGCGCCGTCGCCGTGATCGCGGCCAATGACGACCGCACCGGCGGCATGGTCGCCGAGGCGCTCGACCGCGTCGGCCCGGACGGCATCGTCACCGTCGAGTTCGGCACCACGGTCGAGACGCTGCTCGAGATCGTGGACGGCATGGCGTTCGACCGCGGCTATCTCAGCCACCACATGGTGACCGACGTCGAACGCATGCAGGTCGTGCTGGACGACGCCCTGATCCTGATGACGGACTGCAAGCTGCAGACGGCCGAGGACAGCGCTGCGATCGAGCGCTTGATGGAGGGCCACACCCATCCGCTGCTGATCGTGGCCGAGGAGGTGGCCCCCGTTTGCGTGATGGCCCTGCTGAAGCGCCGGGAGCGCGGGCTGCCGCAGGTCGCGGCCATCCATCCGCCGGAATACGGCCATTGGCGCAAGGCGATGCTGGAGGATATCGCGATCGCCACCGGCGGCCGGGTGATCGCGCGCGAACTGGGCGGCACCATCGCGGGGGCCGAACTGCGGGATCTCGGCCGCGCGCGCCAGATCCGCATCACCGCCAACCAGACGGTGATCAGCGCCGGTGGCGGTGACCCGGCGGCCGTGACGGCGCGGCGCGAGCAGGTGTCGCGCCAGTTCGACGCCGCCCCGCCCAACATCGAGCGCGACAAGTATCAGGAGCGGCTGGCCAAGCTGTCGGGCGGGACGGCGATCATCCTGGCCGGCGGCGCGACCCCGGTCGAGCAGAAGCGCCGGCTGCAGTTGATCGAGGACGCGATCAACGCGACCCGGGCCGCCGTCGAGGAAGGCATCGTGCCCGGCGGCGGCACAGCGCTGCTGCAGATCAGTCCCGAACTGTCCAGCGTGATCCGGCGCCTGAACGGCAGTGCGCGCGAGGGTGCCTTGCTGCTGCAGAATGCCCTGGGGCAGCCGTTGACCACGATTGCAAGCAATTGCGGGCTGGACGCCGAAGCAATCGTTGCGCGCGTGGCGCAATCGCCAGCGGGTGTGGGTTTTGACGCCCGCACCAACACGTTCGTGGACCTGGTCGAGGCCGGCGTGATCGACCCGGTGCGGGTCTGCGCGACCGCAATACGCAACGCCGCTTCCGTCGCGGGCCTGATCCTGACGACACAGACGCTGATCGCAACCAAGCCGGACGGAATGGACGCCACTGCCGGACCGGCGATGGGGGGAGGTGCCGAGCTGCTCGGGCGCGCTTAGGGCGGCGCTGGTCCGCCATGGCCAAGGGTCTGCCTGCGCCGCATCTGTCGGGGCGCGCCGAGGACACCGACACGATGGCCGCCTGGGAGCGGTTCCTGAGCGGCGACCCGCTGGCGGCCGTGCCCAAGCGCCACTTCGTCGTCGCGTCCTGGCTGCGCAGCCAGGAACTGGGCATCAACCCGACCGGCCGTGCGGCGCCCCTGGCTGCGGTCGGCGATGCCGTCGCCGAACTGCGCGGCCGCCACGCCGATCTGCTCTCGGCCTCGACGCCGGTATTCGCGTTGCTGGCGGACATGTTCAGCGGGTCGCGCTCGATCATGCTGCTGACCAATCCGGACGGCGTGGTGCTGGACGCGGTCGGCGACCGGCAAACGTTGGAGCAGGGGGAGAGCATCCACCTCACACCCGGCGGCGACTGGCGCGAGGACACCGTCGGCACCAACGGCATCGGAACGGCGCTGGCAACCGGGCGCCCGGCGCAGGTGCACGCGGCCGAGCATTTCTGCGAGGGCATCAAGGCCTGGACCTGCGCTGCCGCCCCCGTGTTCGAGCCGGGGACGGGGGCGATGCTGGGCGTGATCGATATCTCGGGCCCGCCCTCCACCTACCAACGCAACAACCTCACGCTCGCCGTCTCCGCCGCACGGCAGATCGAGATGGCCTTGGCCGAGCGGGTCTCCGAGGAGCGGATGCGGCTGCTTGAGTTGTGCCTCGCGCGGATCACGGAGGCCGACGTTGCCGGCATGATCGCAATCGACCGCAGCGGGCGGCTGGTCCACCGTACCGGCCGGGTGCCGAGCCTGGTGGCGCTCGGTCAACGGGTGCCCGGTCTGGATGGCGGGTCGGCGGTGGAGGCCTGGGCGGAGCGCCTGCCCGAGGGGTTGCGCCCCGAATGGTTCAACCCGGTGAAGGTCGATGGCCGTGCGATCGGCGCGGTGCTGGTGGTGCCGGCGCGGCCCCGCAACGGGGAGGCGAAGCCCGGCTCCAGCGGTTCGGCGTTCGATCTCATCGTCGGCCGCAGCCCGGCGCTCGCCGAAGCGATAGCACGCGCCAAGCACCTGGTGGGCAAGCAGGTCCCCGTGCTGATCGAGGGCGAGACCGGCGTCGGCAAGGAACTGTTCGCCCGCGCCATCCACGGCGGCGAGGACCGCAGCCGCCCCTTTATCGTGCTCAACTGCGGCGCCGTCGCAAAGGACCTGCTGGCGAGCGAGTTGTTCGGCCACGCCCGCGGCGCGTTCACCGGCGCCACCAGCGAGGGGCGGCCTGGCCGGTTCGAGTTGGCCCATGGCGGCACGCTCTGCCTGGACGAAATCGGCGAGCTGTCGCTCGACCTGCAGCCCTATTTGCTTCGTGCGCTCGAGGAGGGCGTGATTTACCGGCTGGGTGACGGACAGCCACGCCGGGTGGAGGTGCGGCTGCTGGCGCTCACCAATCGCGTTTTGCTGGACGAGGTGGCGGCCGGGCGGTTCCGGCGGGATCTGTACCACCGCATCAGCGTCACGCGCATCCGCCCGCCACCCCTGCGTGAACGTGAGGGTGACATCGAATTGCTGCTCGCGCATTTCAACGAGCGGTTGGCAGAGCGCCACGAATTGCCCATGCGGCATTTCGGGCCGGACGTGATGCGCTTGCTCTCCGCCTACCAATGGCCTGGCAACGTGCGCGAACTGCGCAACACCGTCGAGAGCTTGCTCCTGATGGCGAGCACGCCGGAGGTGCGGGTGGACGAGTTAGCGGCCGGCCTAATCCCGACCCTCCCCGCCACGGACCTGCCGGGGCACGCCACACCCGCAAGCTTGGAAATGGCCGAACGGGCCACGATCGCCCAAGCGGTCCGGCTGCATCACGGTAACCTCACCTCGGCCGCGAAGGCGCTCGGCGTCTCCCGCAGTACGCTCTACCGGAAGATCGAACGCTACCGCCTGCCAATGTGACGTCGCTGCGTGACGGTCAGAGCAAGCATTCGATCCTGATCGGCAGCTCGCTCGCGTGACATACCAGGGTGATCTACGGCGTCGAACTCACGTTCCAGAACAACGAGAACCCGTTCAACATGCCGTGCAAAGTTGCCAAACGAGCGACCGGCGCGAGGACTTGGCCGAGAGGAATGTACGGCACATCCTCGAATGCCTGAACCTGCATGGCGGACGCGATTGCTTTCTGGTCCGCCTCGGTGGTCGAGTCCAGCCATTGGGTGCGGAGTGCCTCGAGCTTGGGGGCCGTGGGCCAGCCGCGGCCGGCCGCCTTGCCGTTGCCCCGCAGAGAGGAATTGACCGCCGGGTTCAGCATATCCAGACCAGACCAGTAAGTGTGGAACACGCTCCAACCACCCGCGTCCACGCCGTCCGTCTTGGCGAGGCGTTGGAGCAAGGTGCCCCAGTCCGTCGCTTGCACGTCCACGTTCAGTCCGGCCTGCTTGAGCATGTCGGCACCGACGTCGCCCAGCACCTGCAGGATGGGGAAGTCGCTCGGCACTGGCAGCACGACGCGCTCACCCTTGTAACCCGAGGCGGCGACGGCGCGCCGAACCGCGTCCATGTCGCGTTTGCCGTTGAGAACCGCCATGCCGGCATCGCTCGCCATCGGCGTCTCGGGGCAGAACATGCCGACGCCGTCCCGCCAGAACGCCCGGTCCTCACCGGCGGCGGCTTGCATGAAGTCCGGCTGGCTGACGGCGCCCAACAGGGCACGGCGCAGCGCCGGGTTGTCGAACGGCGGTTGGAGCTGGTTGAAGCGCATCACCCCGATATAGCCGGACGGCTCCTGCAGGCTGACCGCCAGCTTCGGGTCCTTGCGCAGCAGCGGCAGCAGGTCAAAAGACGGATTCTCCCACCAATCCATCTCGCCGCGCTGCATCGCGGCTGCGGCGGTCGCGGCGTCCGGCAGGACATGCCACTCGACCCGGTCGAAATGCACGATTTTCGGTCCGGCGGTGAAGTCGGTTACGCCGTCCGGCCGCGGCACGTATCCTTCGAAGCGGCGATAGACCGTCAGCGACCCGGCGACACGCTCGGCGGGGACGAAGCGGAATGGGCCGCTGCCGACCATCTCCGTCACCTGCTTGAACGGATCGGTCTCCGCCAGGCGTTGCGGCATGATGGCGCAGATGTTGGACCCGGCCTTGCCCAGTGCCGCCGTCAGGAGCGGGAAAGGCTGTTTCAGCCGGAACTGGATGGTGCGGTCGTCGGGCGCCGATAGCTCGTCCGTCACCGCCAGCACGGTTTGTCCGAAGCTGTCCCGTACGCCCCAGCGGCGGATGCTGGCCACGCAGTCCCGCGCCAGGACGGGCGCGCCGTCGTGGAAGCGCAGACCCTCACGCAGGGTCATGGTCCACCGGAGGCCGCCCGGGTCCACGGTGTGCCCCGCCACCATCTGCGGCTGCGGTTGGTAGTGCCCGTCCGTGCCGTACAGCGTGTCGAACACCATCAGCCCGTGGTTCCGGGTGACGTAGGCCTGGGTCCAGACAGGATCCAGCACGGCCAGGTCGCTCTGTGGAATGAAGCGCAGCACGGCGGCCGGGTCCGCGCGTGCGATCCGCGGCGCAGCAAGCAGGGCGGCGCCACCACCCAGCACCGTGCGGCGGCGTAGCGCCGTCATTCGGCCGCCACACGTTCGGGTGCGAGCAGGCCGCGCTTCCCGGCCTCCGCCAACCCGGCGTCGAGGGCCGCGTGCAGGCCGTCCAGCAGTTGGTCGGTCTCGGCGCGGCTGATGATCAGCGGCGGGCACAAATAGACGGCCTCCGGCGTCGCGCGCACGATGATCCCGTGCTCCAGCGCGTATGCCTGGATCAGCGGTCCGATGCCGGAAGCCGCGGGCAGCGGGGTCTTGCTCGCCTTGTCCGCCACCAGTTGCACGGCCCCGATCAGCCCCACGCCGCTTGCTTCGCCCACCAGGGGGTGATCGGCCAGCGCGCGCAGGCGGGCCTGGAAGTGCGGGGCGACCGCCTTGACCATGCCCACGATGTTGCGCTCCTCGTAGATGCGCAGCGTCTCCACGGCGACGGCAGCGGCCACCGGGTGGCCGGCATAGGTCACGCCATGGCTGAAATTGCCGAGCTTGCGGCTCTGCGCCCGCATCGCCTCCACGATGGCGCCACTGATGACGGTGGCGGAGATCGGCATGTACGCGGAGGACAGCGCCTTCGCGACCGTCATGATATCCGGCTTGATGGCGAACGTGTCGCAGCCGAACATCTCGCCCGTCCGGCCGAAGCCGCAGATTACCTCGTCGGCGATCATCAGAATGTCGTAGCGCCGGAGGATCTCCTGCACCCGCTCGAAATAGCCGGGCGG
>CAXTVQ010000087.1:12089-18929 GCA_964247705.1 uncultured Acetobacteraceae bacterium
GCGTGCCGTGGCACCTCGATCTGGATCACGAAAAAGCCCGGCTGTTCGCGCCCATGGTGGCGGCCGAAGCCGAGGCCCGCATGCTCGCGCGGCAAATCCGCGAGATCCAAGCCGCGCGCCACGACCGCTTGATGGCGCGCCAACCTACCGTCTCTCGCGTCGTCGCGGCACATAGGGGGCAGATGTCGTCGCCCTGACCTTTGCGGGAACGTAGATCTAGGCAAGGGTGCCGCGGACCGGCAATCCATTCTTCATGATGAAGCCGAGTCCCAGCAGCAAGATCGGAAGGGCTGGTCGCGCTGCCGGCGCGTTCGACAGGTTGATGACCTGCATGCGGTGTTCGGGATTGACGACAAACAGGCCAGGTTCGGCGAACGGACGGTCGGTTTCCTGCGCGGAACGCGGCTCTGAAATGTATACGCCCAGCTCCCGCATCTGCTCGATGGTCAGACCGTAACCGACAGCAAACTGCCATCCTTCCTGCTGCACCTGAGCCTCCGCCTTTTCCCGCGTATCGGCGGAGATGGCGACGATCTGCACGCCGAGCGCGGCGAAGTCGTCCAGGCATGTGTTCAGTTCGCCGAGGTACTTGCGGCACAGAGGGCAGTGCGTGCCGCGGTAGATGAACACCACTTGCCACCCGTCGGCCGAACCCGTGACCAGTTGGCCTCCCCCGACCTTTTCGACGGTAATCACTGGCATGGGTGCGCCTGCGACGGGCTTGAACGGCTTGTCCATGGCTTCTGTCCTCGGTTGCTGTGGGCGGCCCGGGTCCTGTCCGTCCGAGCCTTAACGGATGGCCTTCATTCTCGGGTGGACGCGCAACCGTGGTAGCCGGCCCGGGCAACTGGCGTATATTCACCCCACGGATGACCGACCGCCTGTTCGCACTGGGCTTGTTCCTCCGCGTCGCGCGGTCCGGCTCGTTCTCCGCGGCGGCGCGAGAGCTGGGCATCTCGCAGCCCTCGGCCTCGCGCATCGTCGCTGACCTGGAGCGGACCGTGGGGGCGTCCTTGCTGACGCGCACCACCCACGGCCTGACCCTGACGGAGGCCGGCGGCGACTACCTGTCGCGGGTGGCCCCGATCCTCGCGGCGCTGGAGGAGGCGGACCATGCGGCGCGGGGCGGCACGGAGCTGCGCGGCCTGGTGCGCGTCGCCGCACCTCCGACGTTCATCGCCCGGGAACTGGTGCCGCGGCTGGGCTGCTTCCTTGAGCAGCACCCGGCGCTGCAAGTCGAACTGGTAGCGGCCGACCACCGGCTGGAACTGGTGCGCACCGGGGTGGACGTGGCATTCCGCTTCGGTCCGCCGCCGGACGGCGGTGCGGTGGGCCGCAAGCTGGCGGAACTGCCAAGGGTGCTGGTGGCGGCGCCCTCCTACCTGCAACGGCACGGCACCCCGGACCGGCCGGAAGCACTCGCCGACCACATGGCTATCGGCAGCCCCGCCAGCCGGGGCCAGGGCGCGTGGGCGTTCGAGAGGGACGGAGGCACGGTTGCAGTCACCATCCGGAACCGCCTGACCTTCTCGGATACGGAAAGCGCGATGACGGCCGCCGCCGCCGGGCTGGGCGTGATGTCCACCGGGCTGTGGAGCTGCCGCACCGAGCTCGCGCAAGGCATGCTGCTCCGGCTGCTGCCCGCCTGGTCGCTCGGCACCGTGGGACTTCACGTCGTGCTGGCGGCGGGCCGGGCGGCCAAGCCGTCCGCCCGCGGCTTCGTGGCCCACATGGCACGGGAGCTGCGCCGCGGACAGGCCGTGGGCCAGGAATGCCTTGCCCGACAGGCGACCCTGGCCGGTGCCCCGTGATGGCTCCCCGGCACGGCGGGTGACGCAGCACGGGATGATCTGCCGCCCGGCATTCGGCAGGTCTCTACCGCATCGGGACGAACCCAAGCAGCATCATCCTAGTCTGCGCGTCGCAGTACTGCGGTGTGCGTCGGGCCGGCCCGACGCACACCGCAGTGACCTGGTCCCACTGAGCCCTGCACGCGGCGATCAGGCCGGCTCCGCTGCGGCCATCGGCGGTGCTGTCGATGTCAGCCCGGTAATGGCGCTGGAGACACGCCTTCAAGTCGCCGTTCGCCGCTTCCAACGACGCGGACGGTTCCTGCGGCGCCACCGCCTGCCCCAGCGCGGGTGGAGCGCACGCCAGGACGAGCGTGATGCCGAGCAGGAGCATCGGCATCACGGAAACGGGCCGGCCGTCGGCCGGGAAGCCGCCGGGAGCTGGCAATATGTTCCTCCGAAGTCGGATGGCGGGCAGGGAAGTTGCAGGCCTGCGTGCGCCGCCGCCGTGTCCCTTGCCGGGCGCTCGACCTGCCCAGGCGCGCCGGCCCTCAGTGGGAAGGCTTGGCAAGGCCGACCTTGATGGTGCTGTCCGCGGGAACGGCCGACGTCCCGGCGGGCGAGAACGTCGGGAAGTGCCGCAACTGGTCCGGCGTGTAGGCGACGACTTCCATCACCTGGCCCAGCAGGACCATGGCATCCACCGGAACCGCGATCGGCCGCGTCCCGAAGCCCAGGAAGCCACCGAAGGCGACCACCACCTCCAGCGTGCCGTCACTGCTTCGGACGACCTGCTGCACGGTTCCCAGCAGCTCCTGGCTTTCCGTCGGTTCCAGGACATCCCGATGCAGCAGGTCGCCCACGCGGACGGGCTGCGGGAAGCGCATCGCGGCGGACTCCGCCAGGGTCATGCCAGCGGGCGGCGGCATTCCTCCGGGTGCCGGGCTTTGGGCATGTGCGCCGCAACCGGGAGCCACGGCGGCCGCCAGGGCGAGCAACAGGAGGCCGGCGCGTGGGAAAGGCATGGGTATCACGGCTCAGATGCCCGCGAACCAGGGAAAGCCGAGGTTCTCCCAGTAGCCGCCCGTGTAGGTGTTGGTGACCTCGATGGCGGTGATCCACTTCGGGTTCTTGTAGCCGAGCTTGGTCGACGTCCGCAGCCGCAGGGGGTAGCCGAACGGGTCGGCCAGCGTCTCATCCGCGTAGTCGGTCGCAAGCAGGGTCTGCGGGTGGAGGGCGGTCGCCATGTCGATGCTGCTCGGGAAGTCGTCGGCCGTCCGGAACGCCACGTATTTCGCGCGCAGGTCCGCCCCGACCCGTTCAAGGAACGTGCGCAGGGGCACGCCGGACCACTGGCCGATGTACTCCCAGCCTTCGACGCAGATGTGCTTGATGACCATGCTGCGCCGGGGTAAGTCTTTCACCTCGTCCAGGGTCCAAGACCGCTTCTCAGCGACCAGTCCCCCAAGCTCAAGGCGCCACTCTTTGCCGTTCACTGGCTTGACGTCCGCTACGTCGTAGTAGGCGTTGAACTTGGGCGGCTTGAGCACCATCGAAACCGGGTAGGTCGGCGCGAGCCTGGCAGGATCGAACAGCAGGGCCTGCACGTCGTCGTTCAGGCGGGAGATCGCCAGCAAGGCGGTATCGACCGACCGGGGCCGGGTCACGTCGCATCCCGTCAGCATCGACAGGGCGCCCAGCGACAGGCCGCCACGGATCAAGCCGCGGCGTTCGAGCGACCGCAGCAGGGAGCGGTGGTCGTCCAGAATCGCGGGATCCGGAAGCACCCTGGGGCGGAACAGTGATCTCATGATCTGACCACCGGCTTGCCGTGCCCGGACGGCCCCACTCGCGGGCCGCCGGCCAGCATGGCCCAGAGCGTCTGCGGCACCAGCAAGGTCAGCAGCACGTGGACGAGCAGGAAGGCGACTAGGATTGACATGCCCGCGAAGTGGATGAAGCGTGCCGATTGAAAGCCGCCCAGCAGCGAGACCAGCCCTGAGACCTGCACAGGCTTCCAGATCGCCAAGCCGGTCACGACCTGGGAGATGCCGGCCAGGATGGCCGCGATGTAGAGTATCTTCTGCACGCCGTTGTAGGTGGTCAGGTCCTCATGCCTGATTTTCAGGTGCAGGGTGTCGCGCACGGTCAGGATGACGTCCGCGAGCCGGATCGGCAGCATACGCTCGCGAAGCCGGCCGGTGACGACGCTGTAGGCCAGGTAGCACAGGCCATTGATCACAAGCAGCCACATGCCGGCGAAGTGCCAGTTCAGGCTCCAAGCGGCCCAGTCCCCCAGCCGCAGCCCGTGGCTGAAGTGTAGCCCCCTGACGATGACGTCGTCGTTGTAGATGCCCCAGCCCGAGGTGATCATGACGACCATCGCGACCGCGTTCACCCAGTGCATGACCCTGACCGGCCACGGATGGAGGCGCTGGCCGTTGCGCCTGCCGGCCCGCGGTGCCCTCGCCCGGGACATGCTGGGCCTTTGTTCGACATCAAGGTTTGCCATGGCACGGAGCATCGGAGCAGAAGTACGATGGCACAATGACAGCGAACCCGCATTTCCTGCCAAGTGAGTGCCCCACGTCTCACAGTGTTGCAGACGCTGACGCGCAAGGAATTCCACGTGGGGCAACGCAGCTTGGGGCTGCCCACCCAACCTGTTCCTTAAACGGCGACCAACTACCGCATAAATCCCCGGGTGACGCTGTGCGGGCACTCGACGAGCGAAGGGTCACCTTCGTCATCTACCCGAATGCCTTGCTGCTGGACCTAGCAGGCCCTTTGCAGGTGTTTGAGATCGCCAACGAGACCAGCACAGCCAGGGGCACGAGTTACCGCATCACCGTCGCATCCGAAGCGGGCGGGCTCGTGCGCACATCGTCCGGCGTGGAGGTGATGACGGTGGCGTTGGACTCCCTACCGCCGAGCGACACGATCGTGGTGGTCGGCGGCCCGGGCGCCCGGGCTTCCGCACGGAACCCTGCCCTGAACCGCTGGCTGGCCGGCCAGACCGCATCCGCGGCGCGCATCTGCTCCGTGTGCACGGGGGCCTTCGTGCTCGCGGCGTCCGGTCTGCTGGAGCAGCGGCGCGCGGCCACCCACTGGGCATGGTGCTCACTTCTGCAGGAGCAGTTTCCGTCGACAACGGTGCTGCCGGATGCGATCTACGTGCGCGATGGTCAGGTCTGGACATCCGCAGGCGCGACGGCCGGCATCGACCTCGCCCTGGCACTGGTCGAGGAGGATTGCGGCCACCGCGAGGCGATGCGCATCGCCCGCGAGCTGGTCGTGTTTCTGAAGCGCTCAGGCGGGCAGATGCAATACAGCGTGCCGCTTCAACTCCAAGCGGCCGGTGACGGCGCATTCAACGTGCTCCACGACTGGATTCAAGCTCACCTCGGCGACGATCTGAGGATTGACGCTCTCGCGGCGAGGGCCGGCATGAGTCCGCGGACCTTCGCGCGCCTCTACGTCGAGCGGACAGGACGCACGCCCGCGAAGACCGTGGAAGCGCTCAGGTTGGAGGCAGCCCGGCGCGCGTTGCAGGAGACGCGCCTGTCCATCAAAGACATCGCGGTCCAGTGCGGCTTCCTCGAGGAAGACCGGATGCTGAGATGCTTCCGTCGGCGCCTTGGGGTGAGCCCTCAGGACTACCGCAAACGTTTCTGCTGAGCGGTCCGGCTGGCAGGAAATGCGGGATGACTGGCCTTTCAGACATCCGTGCGTTCGATCATCGTTGGTGAACAACGAGGTGAACTCATGGCAGACAAGCCCATCGACATAGGGATCGTGTTCTTTCCTGGCATGACCCAGCTGGACGTGACGGGCCCGTTCGAGGTACTGGCCCGTCTTCCCGGCGCCCGCATGCATTTGCTCTGGAAGCGGGTCGAGCCGATTACGAGCGACGTCGGCTTGACGCTCGTCCCGACGGCGACGTTCGATACTTGCCCAGCCCTGGATGTCCTCTGCATCGGCGGTGGCCCGGGCCGGAACGCCGTCATGGATGATGCCGGGATGCTGGAATCCATCGCCCGGATCGGTGCGACGGCGCGCTATGTTACGTCGGTTTGCTCAGGCTCGCTCATTCTGGCGGCAGCCGGTCTCCTGAATGGTTACCGCTCTACCTGCCATTGGATGTCGCGCGACCAGCTCTCCCTTATGGGAGCGATCCCGGTTGACGCCCGGATCGTGATCGACCGCAACCGGGTCTCGGGTGGCGGGGTAACGGCGGGGATCGACTTCGGCTTCAAGCTCGCGGCCGAGCTTTGCGGGGAAGACGTCGCGCGCCGGCTTCAGCTTTGGCTGGAATATGATCCCCAGCCGCCCTTCGAAGTCTCGGTGCACAACGCGTCCCCTGCTCTCCTTGCGGACGTCCAGGCTTCAGCCGCGTCTTCGTCGGAGGAAGGACGACGCGTGAGCGAACGCGCAGGTGCACGGCTGGCCGAGCGGGGCTGGCGCGGTCGAGGCCCGTTTAGCAAGCACGTTAGTGTGCACTTTCAAGCAGACGGTCAGGTGACCCCATAACCGTGGCTACATCGCCGTTACGACCTGGCAGGCGGGCGACTAGCAGGCAGCGGCGCTGCACCTCCGGCAGTGGCGTTTCCCGTCAACGGTGCGACGTCGATGTTCGTTCCAGTCGATCTCGCGACGTCTGCTCCTCTTACGCTGCAAACATCTGCGACATCACCGGGCAGTCGCTTCGTGGTGTCGGTCCGCAATTGGTACAACGATCAGCCAGTCGCGACGATCTACCTCGAGACGAATACCGTCGTGACCGAGGACCTGCCTGCCGGGCGCTACCGAGTTTTGATTGCCAGAGGTCAGCAGTGGGCAGGCGACCAGCGTCTCTTCGGACCGGAAACGCAAGTTGATGAGGTTCGTGAACCTATCAGCTTGGAGCGATATGGAAGTCGCGCGGTCGGTCATATTCTTTACTTGATGGATACCGCGAACCCGAACCTTCCAATGGATCGAGTCCCTGTTGCACGCTTTTCATCTCACTAACCGTCTTGGAGGAATGGATGCCGGAACATTCTTCGCCGGA